>NZ_CP023445.1:3981666-4582500 GCF_002354875.1 Actinosynnema pretiosum | reverse complement strand
GAGTTCGACCGGCGCGCCGCGGGACGGGACGCGCCCGGCAGGCAGGCGCCAGAGCACATCTGAGGAGGCGGGACAGGTGAACAGCACGACCTCGAACGCGGGCAACCGCCCGGTCGTCATCGGCGCGGGGCCGGGAGGGCTCGCGGTGGCGTGGGCGCTCAAGGCAGCGGGCCTGGACCCCGTCGTCCTGGACCGCGAGCGGACCGCCTGCTCCAGCTGGGGCAGCTACTACCCGTCGCTGCGGATGAACTCCTGGCGCAGGCTCAGCTCGCTGCCCGGCCGGACGATCCCCGCCGAGTACGGGCCGTGGCCCATGCGCGACGACTTCATCAACTACCTCAAGGCCTACGCCCGCGACCTCGACGCCGACATCCGCTTCGGCACCGAGGTGCGCCGCGTCGACCGCGAGGACGGCCGCTGGGTGGTGCGCACCTCGGCGGGCGACCTGACCGCGCACGACGTGGTCGTGGCCACCGGGCTGCACCGCAGGCCGTTCGTGCCGGACTGGCCCGGCCTGGCCGAGTTCGAGGGCGAGTTCACCCACGCCCGCGACTACACCGTGCCGGGGCCGTACGCGGGCAAGGACGTCCTGGTCGTCGGGGTCGGGCCGACCGGCATCGACATCGCCATCGAGCTGGCCCGCTCCGGCGCGTCGCGGGTGCGGCTGTCCATCCGGCACTTCCCCGTGCTGTTCAAGCTCAGCCCGGTCACCTCCCTGCTCAGCCAGGCCATCAAGCACGGCCCCATGCCGCACTGGTTCGTCAACCGGGTCAGCCTGGCCATGCACCGCGCCCGGTGGGGCGACCTGAGCGGCTACGGCCTGCCCACGCCCACCGAGGGGACCATGGCGGGCACCGCCCGCAGCGGCCACTCCTACGGCTCCATCGACCGCGGCCTGATCCCGGCCATCCGCTCCGGCGACGTCGAGGCGGTCGGCGGCGTGGTCGGCTTCGACAAGAAGGAGGTCCTGCTCGACCGGGGCGGGAGCATCAAGCCCGACGCGGTCATCGCCGCCACCGGCCAGCGCCCCGACATGGAGGGCCTGCTGGGGCACCTGGGGGTGCTGGCCGCCAGGGGCGGCAGGCCGCTGGTGCACGGCGCCCGCACCGCGCCCCACGCGCCCGGCCTGTACTTCCAGGGCTACCGGCTGCCACCCGGCCAGGTCCCGGACATGGCCGTCGACGCCCGCGCCATCGCCCGCGCCATCTCCGGCGCGTCGCGGCTGCGCCTGGCGCTCGCCCTGCGGCGCAGCTGATGGGCGCCCCCGCCACCCCGTGGACGCCCGCGCCCGCCCCGCCCCGCCCGCCGCTGCTCGGCTCGCACCGCTACGACGTCGCGATCGTCGGCGCGGGGCTGACCGGCCTGTCCGCGGCGCTGGAGCTGGTCGAGCTGGACCCCGACCGCCGGGTCGTGGTCGTCGAGGCCGACCACGTCGCCGCGGGCGCCAGCGGCCGGGGCACCGGCCTGCTCGGGCCCAGGGTCGGCCCCGCCCTGACCACCGCGCGCCGCCGCTACGGCGACGACGTGGCCCGCGCGGCGCACCTGTGGTCCACCGAGGCGGTGCGGCACGTCACCGACCTGGTCGAGCGCCACCGCATCCCCTGCGACCTGACCCCCGGCACGCAGCTCGTCGTCGCCGCCGACGCGGCGGGCGCCGAGCGGCAGCGCCGGGAGGCCGACGCCGCCAGGGCGCTCGGCCTGCCGATCACGCTCCTCGGGCGGGACGAGCTGCCCCGCCACGCGCGCGGCGCCCGCTCCGGGCTGCGCTACGGCCCCGCCGCCACGCTCGACCCGGCCGCCCTCACCACCGCGCTCGCCGCCCTGGCGGAGCGGCGCGGCGTCGTCGTGCACGAGCGCAGCCCCGTGCGGTCGGTGCGCGGCGGCCTGCTCGCGACGGTGGCCACCGACCGCGGCGAGGTCGCCGCCGACGACGTGGTGGTCGCCGTCAACGCCTTCGGCGTCGCCCCGTGGGCGCCGCCCGGCGTGCTCGGGGTCCTCGTGCAGGCCGGGGCGACCGGCCCGCTGCCGCCGCAGGCGCTGGCGGAGCTGGCCGGGTTGCGCGCCGAACCGCTCATCGGCGCGGGCGAGCTGTCCCCCTACTACCGGCTCACCCCCGACAGGCGGCTCGTCGTCGGCGGGGGAGCGGTGCGGCGCGGCGCGCTCGGCTCGGCCGCGCCCGCCCCCGAGGCGCTGCGCGCCGCCGCGCGCGCCCTCTCGCCCGCCCTGCGCGCGGTGGAGCTCGAGTCGACCTGGGCGGGCCCGGTGGCGATGACCCGCGACGGCGTGCCCGTGATCGGGCAGCACCCCGACGACCCCCGGATCCACCGCGCGGGCGGCTGCAACGGCCACGGGCTGGCCGTGTCCGCCCACAACGGCGCCCACCTGGCGCGCTGGATCGTCCACGGGCGCCAGGACCCCCTGTCCACCGCGCTGCCGTGGGTGCGCGGCTCCGCGCCGTGGATCCCCGGCGGGCGCCTGGCCGGCCGCGTGCTCGACCGCTACCTGGCGCGCCTGTCCTCGGCGGCCGACCGGCCCACCGCACCCCTCGACGGGGGAGTGCGCGCATGACGACGGACCAGGAGGGGACCATGGGCACCGAAGGACGCGAGCGCGCGGGCGTGAGCGAGCGCCTGGCATCGTCGGCCTCGATCAGCAGGGTCTCGATCGGCGAACCGCTCGACGACCTGCCCCCCGGACCGCCGGAGACGGTGCTGGCGCAGACCATCCGCTTCCGGCTGGGCAGGCAGGACTACCTGCCGCGCACGCACGACCGCTACGGGGACATCGCCACGCTGCGCGTCGTGCCCGGCGGGCCGTTCGTCGTCCTGCGCGACCCCGAGCACATCAAGCAGGTGTTCCGGGGCGCGCCCGAGACCTTCCACGCGGGCGAGGGCAACTCGCTGCTGGTGCCGATCGTGGGGCGCAACTCGATCCTCACCCTCGACGCGCCGCGCCACAAGCCCGCCCGCAAGCGCATGATGCCCGCGTTCCAGCACGAGAAGATCGCCGCGCTGTCCACCGCGGTCGCCCGGATCACCGAGGCCGAGGTGGCGCGCTGGGAGGTCGGCAGGCCCTTCCGGCTGCTCGACCGCGCCTACGCGCTCACCCTGCAGGTGATCGTCCAGGCCGTGCTCGGCGTGGACGACCCGCACCGGTCCGCCGAGCTGGGCGCGGTGCTGCGCAGGGTCGCCGACATCAGCCTGTCCGACATCCTGGTGTGGATCCGGCCGGGGCTCGGCGAGGTGTGGCCGTGGCGCAAGGTCGTGCGCAACCTGGAGCGGGCCGACCAGCTCGTCTACGCGGAGATCGCCCGCCGCCGCCGGGCACCCGACCTGGCCGACCGCTCCGACGCGCTGTCGATCATGCTCGCGGGCGAGGCCGACGACGAGGTGGTCCGCGACGAGATGATGTCGCTGCTCATGGCCGGGCACGAGACCACGGCGGTGGCCATCTCCTGGATCTTCGAGCGGCTGCTGCGCCACCCCCGCGTGCTCGCCAGGCTCCGGGAGAACCTGGACCAGCCCAAGGACCCCTACCGCACCGCCGTGTTCAAGGAGGCGCTGCGGGTGCGGCCGGTGATCCAGAACGTGGCCCGGCGGCTGACCGCGCCGATCGAGCTCGGCGGCTACCGGCTGCCCGCGGGCGTCGCCGTGCTGCCCTCGATCGCCGCCGTGCACACCGACCCCCGGCACTGGGGGGACGACGCGCACGAGTTCCGGCCCGAGCGCTGGCTGGAGCCCGACCCGCCCCTGCACGCCTGGATCCCCTTCGGCGGCGGGGTCCGGCGGTGCATCGGCGCGATGTTCGCGCAGATCGAGGTCGAGACGGTGCTGGCGACCGTGCTGCGCTCGGTCGAGCTGGAAGCGGTCGGCCACGGGGACGAGGGCAGCGCGATGCGCAACATCACCATGATCCCGAAGCGCGGCGCGCGCCTGCGCGTCACGCGCAGGCTCGGCGAGCCCGACTCCCCAGCGGCACGAGAGGTGTGAGCATGGAACAGCGTCTGCGCGTCGTGGCCGTCGTCAACCCGGCGGCGGGCGGCGACGGCGACCGGGTGGTGGCCGCGCTGGAGGCGGTGGGCGCCGCCGACGTCGAGGTCGTGCGCACCACCGCCCCCGGCGACGCCACCGACATCGCCCACAAGCTCGCGAGCGGCGACCGCCCGCCGGACGTGGTCGTCTCGGTCGGCGGCGACGGCACCGCCTGCCAGGTCGCCACCGGCCTGTTCCACGCGGGCGAGGCGGGCCTCCCGGCGCCGCCGCTGCTCATCGCGCCCGGCGGCACCGGCAACTCCGCCTACCGGGGGCTGTGGGACGACCAGCCGTGGGAGCAGGTCGCGGCCACCGCGCTGACCGGCGGCGCCGCCACCCGCAGGCTCGACCTGGCCAGGATCGCGCACAACGGCGACCTGGTGCTCCTGGGCTCCGGCAGCGGGCTGTTCGCCGCGACCCTGCTCGCCATCCGCGGTCGCGCCGAGCGGGGGCGGGAGCTGCTCATGGCCGCCGCGGTGGCCGCCATGGACGGGTACGCGCCCTATCCGGGGCGGGTCACCGTCGACGGCGAGGTCGTCCACGAGGGCGGGGTCGTCGAGACGATCATCGGCGGTTTCCGGCACCGCGGCGGCCTGCTCGACCTGGTGCCCGGTTCCGTGCTGGACGACGGCAAGCTCGACATCACCGTCGTCACGGCCGAGGTCGACATGCGGGTCTTCTCCCAGGCGGCGGTGGGCGGCGACGTCCACGCGGTCCCCGGCGTGCGCGCCGCGCGGGGCGACCGGATCCGCGTGGAGCGCCTGGACGGGCAGCCGCTGCTGTTCGAGCACGACGGCGAGGTCATGCCCGAGGACGCGCCCGCCTGCGACGTCGAGGTGGTCCCGGCCGCGCTCGCGGTGCTGGCCAGCCCCCGGAGCCTGCCGTGGTTCGGCCGGGGGTGAGCGCCGTGACCGGTCTCGTGCCGCCGACCGCGCCCGCCGGGCCGGTCGCGGGCAGCCGCGACTACTACCGCAAGCTCGCGGCGGGCGTGGCGGTGGTGACCGCGTGCGGCCCCTCGGGCTGGTCGGGCAGCACGGTCAGCACCGTCACCAGCGTGTCGCTGGAGCCGCCCGTCCTGCTGTGCTGCCTGGCGCGCGGGTCCCGGACGCTGGAGGCGGTGCGGCACGCCCGGCGCTTCGCGGTGCACCTGCTCGCCGCCGGGCAGGCCGACCTCGCCGAGCGGTTCAGCAGACCGCCCGGCGACCGCACGCGCTTCGCGGGCCTGGGCCGCGAGGTGCTGCTGGTCGGCGGCAGCCCGGTGATCTCCGGGGTGCTGGCCGTCGCCTGGTGCGACCTGAGCTCGGCCGCGGAGGTCGGTGACCACGTCGTGCTCTACGGGCGGGTCGTCTCGTCGCGGGTCGGCCGGGGCGAGCCGCTGGTGTGGCACGCGCGGGCCTACCGGGAGCTGGGAGGGCTGTCCGCGGCGGACGCGGGCTGACCGGGCGGGGACCGGGCGCGGGTCAGGTCCCGCGCCGCGGGCCGCTCACGGCCCAGGCCGCAGGGGCCGCCGCTCACCGGGGCCGCTGCCCGACCCGGCCACCCGCCGGGGACACCGCGCACCCGCACCACCCCCCACCTCGCGCCTCCGCAGGCCGTCCCGCCGCCCGTTCGCGCCACCCGTCCACTCGCGACCGCGTCCACCCGCGACCGCCCGTCCACCACCCAGCAGGGAGCCAGCGACCATGACCGCCACCAGCCCCGCCGGAGCGCGGGCCCACCCCGGCGCCCCGGCCGACCCCTCGACCAACCCCCCGACCGGCGAGGCCGTCCCGCTGTCGGCGGCCCTCGCGTCCTGGGCGCGCTCGGTGACCCTCGCCGACATCCCGCCCGCCACCCTGGCCGCGGCGCGCAGCCAGCTCGTGTCCAACCTCGCCGCCGTGCGCGCCTCGATGGCCCACCCGGTCGGCCGCGGGCTCGTGGCCGCGTTCGGGCCGCCGCTGCAGGCCGACCCCGGCCGCTCGGCCTACGTCCTCTCGGCGCTGGCGACCGCGCTGGACTTCGACGAGGTCGCCTACTCGGGCCACGTGTCGGCGGGCGCGGTGAACGTGGCCGTCGCCGAGGCGATCGCCCTCGGGCTCGACGGCGGCTCGCTGCTGACCACCCAGGTCGCGGCCAACGAGTGCGCGGCGCGGATCTCCGCGGCGACGATCCTCAGCCCGTTCTTCCGGGGCCAGACCAACACGCACTGCCACCTGGCCGCCGCCGCCTCGGCCCGGCTGCACGCGCGCGGCGCCTCGCAGCCGGAGTGGGTGGCCGCGCTCGGGCTGGCGCTGGGCGTCCTGGCCGTCCCGCTGCACCACGGCGTGGTCACCAGCGACGTCAAGGCCTTCACCGCCGCCGCCCCGGTCCGGCTCGCGCTCGACGCGTGCGACGCCGCCTCGGCGGGCCTCGCCGGGTCGCCCACGATCCTGGAGGACCCCGAGGGGCTGCTCGCGCACCTGTCCGCCGTGCCGCTGCCCGACGCGGTCGTGGCGGGCCTCGGCACGCGCTGGCACACCGACACGCTGACCTACAAGCGCTTCCCCGGCAGCGCCTACCTCCACGCCGCCGTGGACTGCGCCGAGTCCCTGCGCCGGGCGCTCGGCCCGCTCGACGTCCGGGAGGTCGAGCGCGTCGTGGTGCACGGGTCGCTGCTGACCTGGCAGCTGGAGCGCAAGGTCGCCCCCCACCTGCGCGGCCCGCGCACCGGGATGCCCGCCGCGACCCTCTCGGTCGGCTACGCGGTGGCCACCATGCTGCTCACCGGGGGTTTCGGCCCCGACGACCTGCACGGGGCCGCGCTGGCCGACCCCCTGCGGTGGGAGCTCGCGGCCAAGGTCGTCGTCGAGCACGACTGGCGGCTCTCCGAGCGGATGGCGCGGGCGACCTCGCCCCTGGGCGAGGCGCTGCGCCAGGCGGGGGACCGCGCGAGGACCTGGCCGGACCTGCTGGCCTGGGGCGAGGCGGCCACCAGCCTGCTGGCGGGCCTCGGCGCGCCGGAGACCACCTTCGCCGAGGCGACCATGGCCATCGGGGCCAGGGTCGAGGTGGAGCTGGCGGGCGGCGGCGCGGCGGCCGAGGAGAGCGGGTCGGCGATCGGCGCTGCGGGCCCGGCGACCCGGCGCGACCACCGCGCGATCGTCGGGCGCAAGTTCCTGGACGCGGGCGGCACGCCGGAGGCGCTGGCCGGGCTGGAGCGCCTTGACCTGCTGGACGCCGGGGAGAGCGCGCGGGTGCTGGCCGCGGCGCTCAGCCCGGCCGATCGGTGACGGCGACCTCGTGCCCGCGGTCGAGCTGGGCGATGATGCGGCCCAGCGCGCCCCTGGTGGAGATCGACAGCTTGCGGAAGATGCCGCGCAGGTGGAAGTTCACGGTGTGCGGGGACAGCCCCAGCTCGGTCGCGACCTGCTGGTTGGTCATGCCCCTGCCGACCAGGCGCGCTATCTCGTCCTCCCGCTCGCTCAGCTCGGGCAGCCGAGGTCCCGGCCCTGGCCGGGCGCCCTCCTCGGGCGGGGGAACCCCGGCCACCGAGGCCGCCGCCCCGAGCGCCGCCCCGACCGCCGCGAGGAGCGGCGCCTCCCCGGCCGGGCCGAACACCCCCGCCTGCTCGGCGCCGGTCCCGGCGGTCGCAGCCCCAGTCCCCGCAACCCCAGTCCCCGCAGCCGGGCGGGCGGGGGCCCGGCGGGTGCCCGGCTCGGCGTCCAGCGGCATCGACACGTCCAGGCGCCCGCCCCCGAACACCGCCCGCGCGTAGGCCGCGGCCGTCTCCAGCGGGGGGATCTCGCGGTTGCCGCGCACCAGCGCCTCCACCGCCGCCACCGAGCGCTCGGCGAGCAGCCGGTCCCCGGCGCGGCGGGCCAGCGCCACCAGCCACGCGGGCCGGGTGAGGTCCTCGATGAAGCACGCCGACCGGGTGCCGAGCCGGTCCCACGAGGCGTGCGCCAGCTCGGCCGCCGCCCGCGCCCCCTGGCCCGCGGCGACCAGCGCGATCTCGGCGAACGCCGCCCGCGCCACCGAGTCGGGCAGCACGTAGTGGGTGCGCAGCCCGTCGAAGGACGCCAGCGACCCGGCCGCCGCGTCCAGCTCGCCCAGCGCCAGGTGCGCGGCGGCGGTCACCGAGAGTGCGAGCTTGACCGCCACCCGCGTCCCGCGCTCCTCGGCCACCCGCAGCGTCTCCCGCGCGCGGCGCAGCGCCCGCTCGTACTGCCCGGATTGCAGGCACAGCGGCGTGCTCAGCCCCTCCACCAGCGACTCGAACGCGTGCAGTCCGTAGTTGTCGACCAGGTCGCGCATTTCGGAGATGGTTCGGCGCGCTTGCTGGGAAACGTGGATGTCGGTCAACTTCTTCGCCATCATCATGTTCGTGTACAGGCGCCACACGGGCGCTTCGTCGCGTGCCTGGTGGACCGCCGACTGGTTCAGCAGCAATCCCTTGAACAGGCTCCCCGAATGCCAGTGGTCGGCCGACTCCAAGGATGTGCAGATCACCTTCAGGGCACCGTGCGCGGGCTGCTCTCGATTGATTGCCGCGGCACTGCGGGATGCCGCTCTCTGGTCTTCCAGCGAGATCAGCAGTAATTGGAAGGCCAGCACCTCGCTGTAGGCGCGCTGCGTGGTGTCCAGTTCGCCCAGGGCGGCGTTGACGGAGGACAGGGTGGCTTCGAGATCTCCCCGGATGAACGCGAGGTTGGCCTCGTTGAGCTGCTGCGCGGTTTCCTTGCGGATGATGTCGGTGTGGCTCGCGGCGATCAGGTAGAGCACGTCGCTGATCGAGGAAGGCGTAGAAGGAATCGACCCGCTCGACGTGGTCTCGCTATCCGCAGACCGGGTCGCTTCTCTATTCGGCCCTTTCACGCGAGAACTCCTAGGTCGTGAACCGGGGTGAATGCTCGCCGGTCAGTAAAGCACAGGGGGTAGCGGGCGTCATGTGAACTCCGATGGGGTGTTTTTGGCGCTGGCGAGATATCGCCGTGACGTGCTATGGCGGGAGCGGATGTCGACTCCTCGGACAAGTGCCGCAGATACCGAGCGCGCCTCGCGATACTATTACGCTCCGTCTGGAATTGGTTCGGAGCCGAATTTGGTCCTCAGGGGGATGTCCTGCCCAGCGCCCGCGTCCGGGTGGCGGTACGGCGACGCGCCGCGCGGGCGCTCGGTGGGCCGTTCGGTCACTGCGGGTGAGGAGCGGCGGCGGGCGCGGGTCCGGCGGGGCGGACGGGCGTCGCCGCGCGGGCCGCGGGCCGCGGGCACGGGGGATTCGCCGCTTTTCCGCCGGCGTGGGGTACGGGAAACCGATGCGGGTGACCCGCGTCCAGGGGGCGTGGGGCGGGGCTGCCGTGCGGTGCCCCGCAGTCGTGAGCGGGGTGTCGCGCCGGGGGAGGGGCGTGCGGGTGGATCACGGGGAGGGCGGGGCCACCCGCGCTTCCCGGCGGCCGGGTGGCCCGGGAGCGCCCCCGACGCCCACGCCGTCCACGGCCGCGTTGTCCGGTGCCGCGTTGTTCGGGGCCGCGCCGTCCACGACCGCGCCGCCCCGCCCGATCACCCGCGCCCGGCGCGCGGGCGGGGAGCGGTCAGGTGCTCCACGAGGAACGCCGCGACGTCCCGGACCGACTCCTCCGCCTCGCGCACCAGGCCCGCCTGGGCCTGCGCGGCGTGCCACAGGTCGGCGCGCTCGACGTAGGCCAGCGGCACCCCCGCCCGGCGCAGCTCGCCCGCCAGCCGCGCGCACTGCGGGTGCAGCAGCTCGCGCGGGGCGGTGAACAGGTACGTGGGCGGGAGCCCCGCCATCGGCCCGCGCAGCGGCGCGTACCGCGGATCGGACGGGTCGCCGCCACCCAGGTACGCCGCGCCGCAGGCGAAGCCCCACGAGCGGCTGACCACGGTGTCCCTGCGCCGCTCGGCGCGCAGGGCCGGGTCCACCCACGGCGAGAGCAGCGCCAGCGCGGCGGGCGCGCCCCGCCCGCGCGCCACCAGCTCCTGCGCGGCGGCCAGCGCGATGCCGCCGCCCGCCGAGTCGCCCGCCAGCGCCACCGGGCCGCGCCCCAGCCCGGCCAGCGCGTCGAACGCGGCCACCGCGTCCCGCACCGCCGCCGGGCACGGGTGCTCCGGCGCGAGCCGGTAGTCCAGCAGGTGCACCGGGCGGTGCGCGGCGCGCGCCAGGTGCGCGGCCAGCGACCGGTGCGTCGCGGTCGAGCCCACGGTGAAACCGCCGCCGTGCAGGTACAGCACCGCCCCGCGCCCCGAGGTGGGGCCGACGGTGACCCGCTCGGCGGGGCGCCCGCCCAGCTCCAGCGCGGTGACGGCCGTGCCGCCGGGCAGCGGCTGCGCCCGCGCGGCCACGTCGAGCAGCGCGCGCTGCGCCCGCCACGGCAGCCTGCGGCTCAACATCACCCGGTAGCCCGCGTGCAGCAGCGCCCGAGCCAGCGGCAGGGGGAGCGTCGGCATCCCGCTCACCCCCGCTTCGGCTTCGGCGGGGCGAGAAACCGGGAGAACCACGCGCCGAACCGCTGGTAGGCGACCGGCGACAGGCGGCCGAACAGGTCCAGGACCCTGGCGTCCGGCCCGACCAGCACCCGCGGCCTGCCGCGCCGCACCCCGCCGAGGATCACCCCGGCGGCCCGCTCCGGGCTGGTCAGCGCGAACCGCCGGTCGAAGTTGGCGGCCAGCGCCCCGGCGTCCAGCCCCTCGGCGGCCCTGGCGCTGCGCGCCACCGCGGTCCGCACCCCACCGGGGTGCACGCAGGTCACCCGCACCGGGTGGCGCGCCACCAGCATCTCCTGGCGCAGCGCCTCGGTGAACCCGCGCACCGCGAACTTCGAGGCGTTGTAGGCGCTCTGCGCGGGCATGGCGATCAACCCGAACAGGCTGGACACCGTGACCAGCCGCCCGTCGCCGGAGGCGATCACGTGCGGCAGGAACGCCTTCGCGGTGTTCACCACCCCCCAGAAGTTCACGTCCAGCACGCGCTCGACGTCCTCGAAGCTCTCCGCGGCCACCTCGCCGTAGTAGGCGACGCCCGCGTTGGCGTAGACCTGGTCCACCGCGCCGAACCGGGCGACCACCTCGCCCGCCCAGGCCAGCACGTCCTCCCGCTCGGTCACGTCCAGCCGCCGGGTCGACACCTCGGCGCCGCGCGCCCGGCAGCGCTCCGCCGTCGCCTCCAGCCCGGCCCCGTCCACGTCGGACAGGGCCAGCCGGGCGCCCCGGCCCGCCAGCTCCACCGCCAGCGCCCGGCCGATGCCCGACCCCGCCCCGGTGATGGCCGCGACCCTGCCCGCGAACCCGTCCCCCGTCCCGCCGCTCACGCGGCCCCCTCCCCGCGCAGGTGGTACGCCTCGGCGTCGAACTTCCTGGTGACCCGCCGGAACCCGAAGGTGAAACCGGGCCACAGCGTGGTGTTCTCCCCGTGCTTGTCCAGGTACCAGCTGGAGCAGCCCCCGGAGTTCCACACCGACCCCGCCAGCCTGCGCCGCAGCAGCCGGGAGAACGCGGACTGCGCCTCCACCCGCACCTCCACCGACCGCAGCCGCCGTCGCCGCATCGTCGCGAGCGCGTCGACCAGGTAGTTCACCTGCGACTCGATCATGAAGATCATCGAGTTGTGGCCCAGCCCGGTGTTCGGGCCCACCAGCAGGAACAGGTTGGGGAAGCCCGCGACGGCCGTGCCCTTGTAGCACTGGCGGCCCACCTCGTCGAACACCTGCCCCAGGCTCGCGCCGCCCGCGCCGAAGACCCGGCGGTAGACGGGGGAGTCGGTGACCTGGAACCCGGTCGCCAGCACGATGGCGTCGGTCTCCCGCTCGACCCCGTCGGCGGTGACCACCGACCCCGGCCGCACCTCGGTGATCGCCTCGGTCACCAGCTCCACGTCGTCCCGGTTGAAC
Source organism: Actinosynnema pretiosum (assembly GCF_002354875.1). GTDB lineage: Bacteria > Actinomycetota > Actinomycetes > Mycobacteriales > Pseudonocardiaceae > Actinosynnema > Actinosynnema auranticum. Next base: position 4,570,607 of record NZ_CP023445.1, on the reverse strand, counting down.
GCCGGGTGGTAGTCGTTGGACAGCAGCACGCGCTTGCACCCCAGGGCGTAGTCCGGGGTCAGCCGCGCCCGCACCGCCGGGTCGCGCACCTGCGCGCGCAGCCGCGCCACCGCCAGCAGCTCCACCGCCTTGAGCAGCGGCGGGAACTTGGCCAGGCCGACGACCTGCGCCTCGTGCGCCCAGTAGATCGCCAGCCGCGCCAGCCGCTGGAGCGCGGGGACGCGCCGGTAGGCGGCGCGCTCCAGCGCCGAGTAGCGGCGCTCCAGCCGGGGCAGCACCCACGGCGCGGTGCGCTGGTGCACCCGCAGCCGCCCGACCCGCCCGGCCAGCGCCGGGACGATCTGCACCGCCGAGGCCCCGGTGCCGATCACGGCGACCCGCTTGCCCGCGAGGTCGGTCCCGTGGTCCCAGCGGGCGGAGTGGAACACCGGCCCCGCGAAGGAGGCGATGCCGGGCACGTCGGGCAGCGCGGGCTCGCACAGCGCGCCCCACGCGCCCACCAGCACCTCGGCGCTGTACCGGCCGTTCGTGGTGGTCAGCTCCCACCGCGCCGCCTCGCCGCTCCAGCGCGCCTCCAGCAGCTCGCAGCCGAAGACGTGCCGGTCGGCCACCCGGTGCCGCCGCGCGACGCCGACGATGTAGTCCTGGATCTCGGCCTGCCCGGAGAAGGACCGGGTCCAGTCCGGGTTCGGCGCGAAGGAGTAGGAGTACAGGTGCGACGGCACGTCGCACGCCGCGCCGGGGTAGGTGTTGTCGCGCCAGGTGCCGCCGACCCGGTCACCGCGCTCCAGCACCAGGAAGTCCTCCTCGCCCCCGGCGCGCAGCCGGATCGCGGCGGCCAGGCCCGCGAGCCCGCCGCCGACCACCGCGACGCGGGTGTGGCGGACGGGTTCTCCCACCGCGCCCTCGGGCGCGCTCTTCGGCTCGTGCGGTTCTGCAGGGCTCACCGTGGCTCAGGCTCCCGTCGCACCGGTCCCAACGACGCCACCCGATGGTGCCCGCCGGTCCTGACGGGGCGCTGACCCGCGCCCCGCCCGGTGGACAGCGCCGTTTCAGGCGCGGTGCGGATGATCGGGGCGCGGTAGCGGGCAGGCCCGCCCGGACCCGGCCGAGCAGGTGAGGAGAGCGCTGGTGGGATCGACGCCGACGGAACCGGTGGCGGCGCAGTCGCCGGACGTGCTGATCGTGGGAACCGGGCTGGCCGGGCTGGGCATGGCGGTCAAGCTCCGCGAGGCGGGGCAGACCGACTTCGTGATCCTGGAGAAGGCCGACGACGTCGGCGGCACGTGGCGCGAGAACACCTATCCGGGGTGCGCCTGCGACGTGGCCAGCATGATGTACTCCTACTCCTTCGCGCCCAACCGCAGCTGGACGCGCACCTACGCGGGGCAGCCGGAGATCCTGGACTACGTCAAGCGCGTGGTGAAGGACCGCGGGCTGGACCGGCACATCCGCTTCAACACCGAGGCGGTGTCCTACGAGTTCGACGAGGCCGCCGACCGCTGGACGGTGCGCACCGCAGCGGGCGAGGAGTTCCGCCCGCGCGTGGTCGTGCTGGCCCACGGCGCGCTGCACGTGCCGAACGTGCCGGACTTCCCCGGCCTGTCCGACTTCACGGGCGAGGTGTTCCACTCCGCCCGCTGGGACCACTCGGTGGACCTGAGGGGCAAGCGGGTCGCGGTCATCGGCACCGGGTCCAGCGCCGTGCAGTTCGTCCCGGAGATCGCCGGGGTCGCCGGGCACGTCGAGGTCTTCCAGCGGCACGCGCAGTGGCTGCTGCCCAAGGCCGACCGGCCGCTGACCCGGTTCGAGCACCGGCTGTTCGCGCTCTTCCCGCCCGCGCAGCGGTTGTACCGGCTGTTCGCCTACTGGACCCACGAGCTGCCGGTGCTGGCCTTCCTGCACCCGCGCCTGCTCAAGGTGCTCCAGGCGGCCTCGCTGCGGATGCTGCGCAAGCAGGTGCCCGACCCCGTGCTGCGGGCCAAGCTCACCCCGGACTTCACCATCGGCTGCAAGCGCGTCCTGCTGGCCAACGACTACTACCCGGCGCTCCAGCGCCCGGACGTCGACCTGGTCACCGAGGGCATCACGGGGTTCACCGAGCGCGGGATCAGGACCGAGGACGGGCGGGAGCACGAGGCGGACGTGGTCGTGCTCGGCACCGGGTTCTCCACCGAGAACCGCTGCGCGAACGAGCGCATCGTCGGCGCGGGCGGGCTGACCATCCAGGAGGCGTGGCGCGAGGGCATGACCGCCTACCTGGGCATGACCGTCGCCGGGTTCCCGAACCTGTTCATGCTGATGGGCCCGAACTCCGGGGGAGGGGCGCAGTCGATCCTGTTCGTCATCGAGGCGCAGCTGCACTACGTCGTGGAGTGCCTGCGGCTGATGCGCCGCCGCCGGGCCACCCGCTTGGAGGTGCGCGCGGACGTGCAGCGCGAGTTCAACGACCGGCTGCACGCCAAGCTCGCCAAGTCGGTGTGGAACACCGGCGGGTGCCACAGCTGGTTCCTCGACAGCACCGGGCACAACCGGCAGTCCTGGCCGGGCACCGGGACGGGCTACTGGCGCGCCACGCGCCGCCCGGACCCGACGGCGTTCGCGCTCGGCGACGCGTCCGGTCGGGACGTCCTGCCGGGGGTGCCCGAACCCACCGGGACGCGCTGACGCGCACCTGGTTGCTGATGAAATACGGTCGGTCGTATGCTCTCCAGCGTGCTGGGGCGCCCCCGCCCGAGAGGGGGGAGCGCCCGACCCAGAGCGGATGAGAAGGGACTGCCCCCGTGGCGAAAGCGCCGGAACCAGTCGTCGCCCCAGCGGGCTTACCGCCGCGAGCCGCGCCCGCCATCCCGTGGGGCGCCGTGTCGATCGTCATGGTCGGGATGTTCATGGCCATCCTCGACTCGTTCATCGTCGTCGTGGCCGGCCCGGCGATCCAGGGCGACCTCGGCGCCTCGGACGGCCAGCTCCAGTGGACCCTGGCGGGCTACCAGCTCGCCTACGCGGTCTTCCTGATCACCGGGGGCAGGCTGGCCGACCTGTTCGGCCGCAGGCGCGTCTTCGTGCTGGGCACCGCGCTGTTCACCCTCTCCTCGATCGCCTGCGCGCTGGCCCAGGACCCCGCCACGCTGATCGGCTCCCGCGTCGCGCAGGGCCTGGGCGCGGCCATGATGGTGCCGCAGGTGTTCGCTGTCATCGCGCTGGTCGTGCCCGCCGAGGGGCGGCACCGGGTGTTCGGCGTGCTGGGCATCGTCATCGGCATGGCCAGCGTCAGCGGCCAGCTCGTCGGCGGCCTGCTCATCAGCGCCGACCTGCTCGGCTCCGACTGGCGCTCGGTGTTCTGGGTCAACGTGCCCATCGGCCTGGTCACCATCCTGCTGGCCTACCGGCTCATCCCCGAGTCGCGGGCGGACGGCGCCCGCAGGCTCGACTTCGCGGGCGTCGCCTCGCTCAGCGCCGCGCTGCTCCTGCTGACCTTCCCGCTCATCCAGGGGCGCGAGGCGGGCTGGCCGTGGTGGACCTGGGCGTGCCTTGCCGCCAGCGCGGTCGCGTTCGCGGTGTTCACGGCGGTCGAGCGCGGCGTCGCCCGGTGCGGCGGCGACCCGCTGCTCAGGCTCTCGCTGTTCTCCCAGCGCTCCTTCTCGCTGGGCATCGTGCTGGTCGTGTCGGTCTACGCGCTGCTCAGCTCCTACTACCTGGCGCTGTCCATCGCGATGCAGCAGGGCCTCGGCATGTCCGCGCTGGGCGCGGGCCTGGTCTACACCCCGGCCGCCACCACGTTCTTCGTCTTCAGCATGATCGCCGGCCGGATCGTGCCCAGGTACGGCCGCCGCGTGCTGGAGGTCGGCTCGGTCGTCCTGGCGACGGGCTACCTGGCCACCGCGGTCGTGCTGCTGACCGGGCCCGAGCTGAGCCCCGCGCTGGTCATCCCGACCCTGGTGCTCCAGAGCGCGGGCGGCGGCCTGCTGATCACCCCGCTGCTCAACACCGTGCTCGCCGGGGTCGTCCCGGAGACCGTCGGCATGGCCTCCGGCGCGCTGTCCACCGCGCAGCAGGTCGGCGGGGCGCTGGGCGTGGCGGTCGTCGGCGCGGTCTTCTTCAACGCCTTCCACCCCGAGCGGGTCGGCCCGGTGGCCGCGGGCGGGCACGCGTTCGCGATGTCCTCGATCGCCACCTTCGTCATCGCGCTGGCCGCCTCGGTGATGGTGTTCCTGCTGCCCAAGCCCGCCAAGGCCGGCTGACCGCGCCGCACGCGCGCACGGGTGGCCGCGGGTCCCGCCGGGGGCCCGCGGTCACCGCGGTGGCGCCAGGAACCCCTCGACCACGCGGCGCGCCTTGTCCGTCGCGCTGTCGTCCCCCACGCGCAGGGCGGTGTTCACCGCGCACAGCAGCGCGTCGATCTGGAAGGCCACCAGGTCCGCGTCCAGCTCGGCGATCCCGCCGGACTCCACCGCGTGCCGCAGCTCGCCCGCGATGACCCCGACCCACACCCGCTGGTCGCGGAACAGCGCGTCGCGCACCGGCCCCGGCCTGCTGTCGTACTCGGCGAGGTTCGCCGCCCGGAAGCAGCCGCCCGCGAACAGCGGCGTCTCGGCGTAGACGATCCAGTGCTCGATCAGCGCGCGCAGCCGCTCGGCGCCCCTCGGCGCGGAGCGCGCGGGCCTGATCACCGCGTCGACGAACATCTCGCGCGCGTGCTCGACCGCCGCCAGTTGCAGGATCTCCTTGCTGCGGAACAGGGTCTGCACCCCGGCCTTGCTCATCCCGGTGTCGGCGGCGAGCCTGCCGAAGCTCAGGCCCTCCAGGCCCTCCAGGGAGGCGACGTCCACGGCGTGGCGCAGCACGGCCCGCCGGGTGCGGGCGCCCCGCAGCAGCCGCTTGTCGGTGATCGGCTGCCGCTCCGCGGGCGCGGCGATCCCACCGGTCCCGGTGTCCTGCCCCGACGCGCCGTCCATGGCGCCCATCCTACTCGGCCGCGGCCGGCCGAGGGCTTGGAATGCCGCTCCGCCGCGCGGGAAGGCGTTTCGGGAACAGCGTCCCGACTTCGTCGGTCCCGCACCCGTGAACGGCGCGCCGAACCGCTTTCCCCTGGTTGTCGGAGTCGACTGTCAAGACTTTCGGAAGATTTCACCGGAAAGGGCGCGCGCTGTCCTTTTGGGCCTACCCGATCGGACGGTCAGCGCCTACTCGAACAAGTGGCTGTCCTGTCGCTGATCTGCCCGTATACGCTTCCCCCGAACTTCGTCGAATTCGCAGTCGGGAGGCCACAGCTCTTCTCGCAGCCCGGCGATCGGCCGAACGGCGCCACCGCGCGGTGGCCGGGGTTCTCCGTACCGGTGAATCCACACCGCACCGCTCTCCCGACCGGCGGGAGCGCGGTTCCGAATCAGAAGGACTACGGGGATGACTGTCGCGGATATCGGTATTCTCGGCCCGTTGCGGCCCAGGTTCGGGAACGTCGAGGCGACGCTGAGCGGGGCGAAGCTGAGGAGCATCCTCGCGCTCCTCGCGCTGCGCGCCAACGGCGAGGTGCGGCGCGACGAGCTGATCGAGGAGCTCGACCTGCTCCGCACCACCGGGGACGCGACCAACGCGCTGCACGCCCACGTGGCCCGGTTGCGCCGGTGGCTCGCGCGGCACTGCGGCCAGGCGGACATGCTGCGGACGGTGGGCGCGGGCTACCGGCTGGACCTGGACCGGACCGCGGTGGACGGTCACCGCTTCGTGGACCTGGTGGTGCGCGCGCTGGACCTGGCGCCCGGCGCGCCGTCGGTGGTGGCGACCATCCTGGAGGACGCGCTCGCGCTGTGGCGCGGGGACGCGCTGCTCGACGCACTGGACGGGCCGCTGGTGGCCGCCGCGGCCGACGAGCTGCACCGGTGGCGAGCCGCGGCGAGGGAGACCCTGATCGACGCGTGGATCGCCTTGGAGCACAACCAGAAGGTCGTGCTCAACGCCAGGACGTTCATCGCGGACGAGCCCCTCAACGAGACGCTGCGGGCCCGCCACATCCTGGCGCTGCGGCGGATGGACCGCTACGCCGAGGCGGTGGAGGCCTACCGGGGCGCCGCGCGGGTGCTGCACGAGGAGCTGGGCGTCGGGCCGGGCCCCGAGCTGCGCGCCGCGGCCGAGGGCGTCAACGACGACGAGCCGCGCTTCGAGCCCGCGTCGAGCAGGTACTGCCTCGTGCGCTCCTGGTGACCGCCCGCGACCGGGCCGGTCCACCCCACCCCGGCCCGGTCAGCGCCGATCCACCTGCCCCGCCAACGCCTTGACCACCTCGGCGGCCATGACGGCCTGACCCGAGGTGGAGAAGTGGATCCGGTCCGCGCTGAGCAGGTCCGCCCGGTCGTTCACCGGGTGCCCCCACATGTCGATCACCAGCGCCCCGTGCTCGGCGGCCAGCGCCCGCGTGATCTCGTTGACCCGCACCACCCGCTCACCCCAGTCCGGGAACACCGGCACCACGTAGGCCCGGCCGAGCGTGAAGGTGGTCAACTGCGCCCCCGTGGCGGCGGCCCGCTCGTAGAGCTCCCGCAGGTCGCGCTCGATCGCGGCGTAGTCGGGAACGCGGCGAACCAGGTCGTTCGCCCCGCACGGCAGGTGCACCAGGTCCGGCCCGAACGCGAGCAGCGACTCCACCTGCCCGGCCAACGCCTCGGCCGTGGTCGCGCCGACCACCGCGGTGTTCAGGTAGGCCAGATCGGGCTGCACCCGCCGCAGCACCTCGGCGACCCGGTCGGCCCACCCGAGCGGCCCGTAGCCGGGGTGCCGGTCGCCGGTGCCCGCAGACAGGCTGTCGCCGACGACGGCGAATCGCTTCCAGGGCGCGCCTGCGAGGAGGGTGGCGGCGTCCTCGGTGCGCAGGCAGAACGGGTCGGTCTCTTCGGTGAGGGGAGAGGCTGCGGTACCCATTTTCAGAGAATACGTCCGACCGTATGTTGATAGCAAGGAGCCGGCCTGTTGCTCGTTCGCGCTTCAGGCACCAAGAGGAGAACGCCGCATCCCCTGACGCGCCAGGCGACCTCGCGCTCGCGCACCCGGCCCCCGACCTACCGGCCGCACGTCCTGCTGCGCGGCGATACCCGTGGCCGCTGGGCAGAACACGCCGGGCAGCACGTCCGCCGTCACCGTTCTCCATGGTCGCCGGCTCGGCTCTCCCGGAACCGCGACGCCGTGCCCGACCGCCGACATCGCCGTGCCGGGCTGGAGTGCTGTGGTCGCGGGGACGTGCCGACTCGCAGTGGACGCGGTCGAGTCCTGGGCAGGTGGCTGCGGGGTCGGAGCGCAGAAGACGTGGTTGATCGAGGACGGGGCTCCGGAGGTGTTCCGCGGCCACTTGCTCCACCAGGGCCCGCCCTGGGAACGTCAGCCAGCGGAACCCGCGCTGCCCGCGGCGTCCGGTGCCCGGACCGGCTCCGCGCCGTGCTCGACCGGGGGCGAGGACCTCCGGTTGACCACGACCAGCAGCACCGCCGTCGCCAGCGCGATCGCGGCGAGCACCAGGGCGATCGACCGCAGCGCGGTGGTGAACTCCTCGCCCGCCAGCCCGGCTGGGCTGAGCACGGCCACTGCGGCGCCCACGGCCGCGATGCCGATGTTCTCGCTGTTGAGGCGAACCGTGTTGAACAGAGCCGCAGCCGCGCCCCGGCGGTACTCACCCGCCTCTCCGACCGCCAACCGGTCCAGGTGGCCGGAGGGGAGGCCGATGCCGGTGCCGATCGCCAGCAGCGGCAATGCCAGGGTTGCCAGGGTGCTGCCGGGGCCGAGCAGGACCAGCCCGGCGGTGCCCGCCGCGCACAGCAGGACCGAGACTACCAGCACGGTCTGGACGCCGACGCGTCGGATCAGCAGACCTCCCACCGGCGGCAGCGCGATCGTCGGCGCGGTGAGCACGAGCAGCCAGGCGCCCGCTGGAGTTGAGGTGGTCGTGGACGGTGCTCGCCTGCGCGTCGGAGAAGCGGGTCTTGAGCAGGCCGCCCTTGCTCTTAGCGCAGTGGACCGGTGATCCCGTAGGCCGCTGCCACGGTGGGCATGTTCAGCACGGTGGTCAGCCACGGCAGGGGCCCCGTGGAGGTCACCGAGGGCGTCGCGGAGACCCCGGAGCGGAGGGCGTTGACGTACGGGGCGACCAGGCCGCTGGCCGTGCTGTCCGTCGGGTCGACCTGGGCGACCACGGAGACCACGCCGAACTCCTTGCGCGACGCGCCGAGCGAGGAGAAGAGCTTGGTCGCGGCGGCGCCCGGCGCGCTGTTCTGCTCGTGCCAGGCGCCGTAGTTGCCCAGGAGCCGGACGAAGTCGGCCTTGCCGAGTGCGGACCACTGCCAGGTGAGGATCGTGTTGGCCAGTGCGCGCGGCGGTTGGGGCAGCAGGGTCGTGGGGTTCGAGCCGGTCGCGTTGGGGCTGCGCAGCCAGAACCGCGTGACGATGCCGAAGTTGCCGCCGCCACCGCCGGTGTGCGCCCACCACAGCTCGCGGTTGGGGTCGTTCGCGGAGCGCGAGGCGATGGTGGCCTTGGCGGTGCCGTTGGAGCCGACCGTCACCACCTCGACGGCCTCCACGTGGTCGGCGACCATGCCGTGCTGGCGCGACAGCATCCCGAAGCCGCCGCCGGTTGCGTGCCCACCGATGCCCACCGACTGGCAGGAACCGCCGGGGATCGTGACCCCCCAACCCCAGTCCAGCTCCCGGTACAGCTCCCCGAGGGTGATGCCCGCTTCGACGCAGAACGCCTGGCGGGTGGTGTCGAAGGTGACCGAGCGCATCGCGGCGGTGACGACCTGCGCCGTCGTGCCGACGACGCGCACGGCCTCCGGCGCGCCGACGAAGCGGCGGTTGTACCCGCGCTGCAGCGAGTCGGCCTAGCGCCGGTCGTCGGGACCGATGGTCACCGGGTCGGGCGGGTGCAGGTCGGTCGTCCCCACCGGCTGCTCGGGCGCCGCGACGGCCGTGCCCGTCATCAGCGAACCCGCGCCCGCCGCGGCGACTCCGCCCAGACCGGCTAATAACCGCCTACGGTTCAAAACGGACATGTTTCCCCAGGTGTGGAAATGGTAAGGGAATTAAGATCACCCTGGCCCCCAGGCACACCGGTGGTTGCGGGGAAGCGGGCTTCGATGCACGCCATCGCCCGTAACTCGCTTTCACGATGCCGACGGGTTTCGAGTCGTAAAGCTCTCCGTTGACCAGGGCTTCGTGTCGTGGATCACATTGACCGAAACTCGGGCGGCGCGCCCGAGGTCACCGCTGGTGATCGGTTATCGCGTGGGAGGTGGTTCCGGATTTTCGCGTGCGGGGTTAGGAATGTCGGCCGAAGCGTGGTTCACCCGGTCTTCGTCGACCGATTCGCCGCGTCGTAGGAGTCCTGGGCGTCGAGGACCGCCGCGAGGTGCTCCTCCGCCCACGCCCTGGCCATCTCGATCGCGGGCAGCAGCGTGCGGCCGAGTCCGGTGATCCCGTAGCTGACGGTGCGAACCGGGTCCCGGTGCTCCGTGCGCGTGATGAAGCCGTCCCGCTCCAAGCCGCGCAGCGCGACCGACAGGACCTTGCCGGTCACCGGGCTGATGGCGGCGCGCAGGTCGTTGAACCGCATCGGGCCCGATGCGAGCAGGGTCAGGATCAGGGCCGTCCACTTGTCGCCGACCCTGATGGGCGCGATCTGCGACGGGCAGACCGGGTCGAAGTGCTCGGTGCGATCGGGCATGTCCGCAGCGTAGTCAGGTTTCCCGGTGGTAACCGCCGCTCTGGCTACGGTGGCCCGGTTGTTGTGATCTCTGGTGAGGGAGTTCTGCCGATGAGCAGGATCGTGGTGTTCGGCGCGGGCGGCAAGGCGGGGCGCGCGGTGGTGGCCGAGGCGGTGCGGCGCGGGCACGAGGTGGTGGCCGCCGTGCGGGACGTGGACAAGCACGCCGATCTGGCCGGTGACGGCGTCGAGGTCGTCTCCGCCGACGTGACCGACCGAGGCCAGGTCGCGCCCCTGGTCGGGAACGCCGATGTGGTGGTCAACGCCGTCGCGCCCGGCGAGGGCGACGGGGTCGAGGACTTCTACTCCTCCGCGTCCTCGACGCTGGCGGGCGCGATCACCGGGTCCGGCGCCCGGCTCGTGGGCATCGGTCTGTCGGCCTACCTTGAGGTCGCGCCCGGCGTGCGCGCCATGGACACCCCCGAGTTCCCGGCCCAGTTCGCGGGCTTCGCCAAGGCGCACGCTGCGGGCCTCGACGCGCTGCGCGCCGCGCCCTCGGAGCTGACCTGGTCCGTGGTCGTGCCCGCCATGGAGTTCCTCCCCGACGCCCCGCGCACCGGCTCCTACCGCTCGGGCGACACCGGCCTGCTGGCCGACGCCGAGGGGGTCAGTCGCATCTCCTACGCCGACTTCGCGATCGCGGTGGTCGACGAGGCGGAGCGCAACGCGCACCCCGGCGCCCACTTCGCGGTCGCCTACTGATCGTCGGACCTGCTCGCCGCAGGCCCGCGGGTCGGCGGCGGTCCGCCCGCCACCGCGCGCGGGAGCCGCGCCCACCACGAGCGCGGCTCCTCCCGCCGGTTCGTCCAGACTCGGGCGCCACCATTTCGGTGGCGCCCTTTTTGTCCCCTGAACGGTGGAGGAGGTGGTTGACCGCGAGTGGTCGGCGCGTTGTCGCCAAGACGCGGACGGGCTATTGCACCGCGTCTGGCCAATGCGCTACGTCGTGGATCACAACCTGCTGCGATCGGGTGTAAGGGTTAAGCAGGGGTTGAGGGCTCCTGGACGGAGATTCACACTCGAATCATCGCCACCGCTGGGGGCTGGCGATCGGTGCCAGGAAATCCTGGGGGTTTTCCGCGCCGACTTCCGGGGTCTTTCCACGACTCGATGCGGGGAAATGCATGATTGACCAGCGCTGCCCTGATCCGGTCCATTCCGCCGACGACATCGCGGTGATCGGCGTCGCCTGCCGGTTCCCCGGAGCCGACGGCCCCGAGGCCTTCTGGGATCTGCTCGTGAACGGGCGCAGCGCGGTGCGCGACGTGCGCGACCGCTGGCCGGGCGCGACAGGCCCGGCCCGCTGGGGCGCGCTGCTGTCCTCCGTGGACGGTTTCGACCCGGCGTTCTTCGGCATCGGCGAGCGCGAGGCCGCGCTGATGGACCCCCGCCAGCGGCTCCTGCTGGAACTCGGTTGGGAGGTACTGGAGAACGGCCGGGTGCCCGCTCACTCGGTCGAGGGCTCCGCGCTCGGGGTCTTCGTCGGCACCACCTGGGACGACTACGCGCACATCGTCCACCGCACGCCCTCCGCGCTGCGCTCCGGGCACGCCATGACCGGTCTGCACCGCAACATGATCGCCAATCGGCTGTCGTACTTCCTGCGCGCCACCGGCCCCAGCATCACGGTGGACACCGGGCAGTCGTCCTCGCTGGTCGCCGTGCACCTGGCCTGCGAGAGCCTGCGCTCCGGGGAGTCCGGCACCGCCCTGGCCGCGGGCGTGAGCCTCGCCCTGCTGCGCGCCAGCAGCACGATCTCCGACGAGTGGGGCGCGCTGTCCCCGGACGGGCGCTGTCACACCTTCGACGAGCGCGCCAACGGCTACGTGCGCGGCGAGGGCGGCGGGGCAGTGCTGCTCAAGCCGCTGAACCGGGCCTTGGCAGACGGGGACCGGGTGCTCGGCGTGATCAGGGGAAGCGCTGTGGCCACCGGGGCCGGGGCCACCCCGACCGCTCCTGATCCCGGCACCCAGACCGAGCTCCTGCGCGCCGCGCACCGCCGCGCGGGCACCGAGGGGCAGGTGCAGTACGTCGAGCTCCACGGCACCGGCACCCCCGTCGGAGACCCGGTGGAGGCCACCGCCGTCGGCGCCGCGCTCGGGGACCTGGCCGCGCCGCTGCCAGTGGGCTCCGTCAAGACCAACATCGGTCACCTCGAAGGCGCAGCCGGGATCGCGGGCCTGATCAAGGTCGTGCTCGCCGTGCGGTACAGGACGCTCCCCGCCAGCCTCAACTTCACCACCCCCAACCCCGCCATCGACCTGCCGGGGCTCGGGCTTTCGGTGGTGACCGAGACCAAGCCCTGGCCGCGCCCCGACCTGCCGCTGGTCGCCGGGGTCAGCTCCTTCGGCATGGGAGGCGCCAACTGCCACGTCGTCGTCGCCGAACCGCCGGGGGGCGAGGCGGAGGTCGCCGCGACCACCGCGCCCGTGCTCGCGTGGCCGGTGTCGGCGCGATCTGCCGAGGCCCGCACCGCGGCCGTCGCCCGGCTGCGCGAACTGGACGCCGACCCGGCCGACGTCGCGTGGTCGCTCGCTACCACGCGCGCCGAACTCGACCACCGCGCCGTCCTCGTGGGAGACCGGGAGATCAGCGGCCGTGGTGACGGCTCGACCCTGGGCTTCGCGTTCGCGGGCCAGGGCGCCCAGCGGGTCGGAATGGGGTTGCGGCTGCGCGAGGTGCACCCCGCGTACGCCGCGGCGTTCGACGAGGTGTGCGAGCTGGCCTGCCTGGACCTCCTCGGGGCCGTCCGCGACGGGACCGACCTCGACCGCACCAGGACCACCCAGCCCGCCCTGTTCGCCGTCGAGGTCGCCCTGCACCGGTTGCTGGAGTCCTGGGGTCTCCGCCCCGACGTGCTGGTCGGGCACTCGGTGGGCGAGATCGCCGCCGCGCACGTCGCCGGTGTGCTCGACCTGCCGGACGCCGTGCGCCTGGTGACCGCGCGCGGCGCGCTGATGGCTGAGCTGCCGGAAGGCGGCGCGATGGCGCGCGTCCGCGCCTCCGCGCGCGACGTCACCCCACTGCTGCGCGACGACGTGGTGATCGCCGCGGTCAACGGTCCCGACGCCGTGGTGATCGCGGGCCCGGCCTAGGCGGTCCGCGCGGTCGGCGCCCTGATCACCGACGTCACCGGGGCGCCGGTCCGCGCGCTCGCGGTGAACCACGCCTTCCACTCCCCGCTGATGGACCCGATGCTCGACCGCTTCCGCGCGACCCTGGAGGGGATCGAGTTCCACCCGCCCGCGCTTCCCGTGGTGTCCACGGTGACCGGTGACCTCGCCGACGAGACTTGCCCCTGGATGTTGGACACCAGACACACTTGGATCCTGACGATCCGGGTGGACGGGAGTCCCGTTCAGATGGTGATGAAGCACTACCCGCAGGAGTTCCGGGCCGAGGCGGTCGCGCTCTACCGGTCCCGACCCGGTACGACGATCAAATCGGTGGCCCAGGACCTCGGGGTCAACCACGGGACGCTGCGCAACTGGATCCGCCTCGACGACGCACAACGCACCGGGGCACCCACCGCCGCGAGCGCCCCGGCTCCGGCCTCGCCGGAGGACGAGAACGCCGCACTGCGCAGGCGGATCCGCGAACTGGAAAAAGAGCGCGACATCCTGCGCAAGGCGGCCCGGTATTTCGCGGGCGAGACGCGCTGGTGAACCGCTTCCAGTTCGTCGACGATCACCGGCGCCACCATGGCGTGAAGCGGTTGTGCCAGGTCATCGGGATCGCCCGGTCCAGCTACCACCACTGGAAGGCCACCGCCTCGGACCGGGCCTCCCGCGTCGCGGACGACGCGCGTCTGGCCGCCCGCATCCGGGTGATCCACCGCCAGTCGGCCGGCACCTACGGCGTCCCGCGCATCACCGCCGAACTGCACGACACCGGAGACCGCGTCAACCACAAGCGCGTCGCCCGGGTGATGCGAGGGATCGGCCTGGCCGGGCTGCGGCTGCGCCGTCGGCACCGCACCACCCTTGCCGACCCCACCGCCGTCAAGGCCCCCGACCTGCTCGAACGCGACTTCACCGCCCAGGAGCCCAACACCCGCTACGTCGGCGACATCACCTATCTGCCGATCGCCGACGGCACCTTCCTCCACCTCGCGACCGTGATGGACCTGTGCTCGCGCCGCCTGGTCGGCTGGGCCGTGGCCGACCACATGCGCACCGAACTGGTCCTCGACGCCCTGCGCGCGGCGCAGCGCACACGCGGCAGCCTGGCCGGGGCGATCTTCCACAGCGACCACGGAGCCCAATACGACGCCACATCCTTCGCCGAGGCATGCCGGGCCGCCGGGGTCACCCGGTCCATGGGCGCGATCGGCAGCTCCGCCGACAACGCCGCCGCCGAGAGCCTCAACGCCTCCTTCAAACGCGAGACGTTGCAAGGCGCCCAGAATTGGGGCAGCGCAAGGGAAGCGCGGCTTGCGGTATTCGGCTGGGCACACCGCTACAACATCCGACGACGCCACTCACACCTCGGCCAGATGTCCCCGATCGACCACGAGAACAGCCTGCTACCAACACCGGCTACGCTGACCCCAGCCGCATAACCCCGTGTCCAACATCCGGGGTGAAGTCCCGTCGGCGGGGACGTTCGATCGTGTGCGGGATGCTGATCGCGCGTGGCGGCGTGCCGAGGTGGATGTGGGTTCGGGGCGGTTCGCGGATGCGCGGAGTGCTCGGCAGTCGTTCGGGCGGCACGTGAGCGTGGTGTGGTTGCCCTCGCACCTGGTGGAGGCGACCACGCGGCAGACCTGCACGTGCGGGAGCTCGTGCAGCGCTTGTGCGCTCGGGGTGTGTCGGCGCACGTGGTGCACCGGTCTCGGGCGGTGCTCAGCGCGATCTTCACCACGGCGTTGTGGGATCACGTCATCGCGCAGCACCCGTGCGCTGGTATCCGGGGGCCGGTGGTGCCGTCGAAACCGGTGCGGGTCCTGGAGCCGGGGGAGTTGGACCGGCTGCTCGCCGTCCTGCCGGGGGAGTGCTGGCGGTTGCTGGTGGAGTTGGCTGTCGAGTCGGGGGTGCGGTGGGGTGAGCTGGTCGAGTTGAGCGCGGGGATCTGGACGCGGGCTCCTGCCTGCTGACGGTGGCCAGGGCGGTGGAGGAGGTCGAGCCGCGCTTTCACCCGACCGGTGGGCGGTTTCTGGTCAAACCGTATCCGAAGGAGTGCGAGCATCGCCGGTTGTTGTCACGCCGGGTTGTCGTGGAGAACGTGCTGACCTACGTGGAGCAGGCAGGTCTGAAGACGGATGACCTGCTGTTCCCCTTCCCGGACAGTGCGCCGGGTGGGACGCCACAAGCCGTCGAGGCCGGTGCGATCCCTGACGGGCACGGCACGTTGACCGGGTACTCAGGACGGGGATGCCGGTGCGGGCACTGCCGTGCCGCGTGCGCCCGCTACCGGGTCCGACGACGTGCCCAGGGCAAGGACACTCCACGTAGTCCACGGCGGGTGGACACCGACGGGCACCTGCCGCGCAGGTGGTACTTGAGGAACATCTGAAAACCCGCCCTGGCTGCGGCCGGGATCAGGCGAATCGCGAACCGGGCGTCCTGCTCCACCCGGCGGTAGATCAACTTTGCCTCGCGTAACTTCGTCTCCTCGGCCGCCTGATCGCCGAGCTCGTCGCACATCGCGTCGAAGCGGATCCCCCACTCCTCCAGCAAGCGGCGTTCGCACTTCCCCAGTTCTCCCGGACGCAGCAGGTTATCACTGGACCACCGCGACCTTTGGGTGAACGCGCGCAGGTAATCCCGCACTGCGTGGTGAACGCGCCTACCGCTCATGCCCGCCAAGTGCAGTTGGTGGACGAACGTCTTGTCCCTGTGCTCACCATCGGTCTCGTCCAGATCGACGATCTTGTCGTCGATGGGCAGGTTGCCGGGCCGGAACTCGTTCCGACGTTCGCTGAACACCGCGTCGAACTCCAAGCCGGTCACCGCTCCGGCCGACCGGTCGCGCAGTTGGGTCACCACCCGCTGGAGGAACCACCCGGCCAACCGCTCCGCGAACACCTCCGCGTGCTCGTGGCCGACGGCAAGACTGGCGAGTCCGATCAGCTGCGCCGTTGCCTGCTCCATGTTGGGCCCGGCGTCGAACACCTGCACCCGCGCGAGCAGGTCGCGTCGTTGGGTGGTGTCCAGCTTGTCCCAAGCCTCGTAGGCCGCTTTGTTGCTCTTGTTCGTGGAGTCGGCGCGTGCTTGATCGAGCAGCGCGAGCGCTTTTGCTTCATCCCTGACACCGTCCGGGCCCTGTGGGCGGAGGTGGTAGGCAGCGCTGTCCGTTCGGGCGTCCGCAGTAGTCAGCAGGGAGAAGTTCGGTGCATTGGCCCCACCGTCGAGTGAGTTCCACTCCGTTGCCCAGATCCGCAGGCTCTTCCGCAGATCTGCGGAAGCGTCCGTGATCCGGGTTTTAGGGGTCCGGTGCTTGAGCTGCCACAGGTCGCGCTCGGTGTCATGTCGGACCTCGATGTCGTCGCCAGCTTCCACTGCGACGCTCCAGTCCAACCCTGACCGGGACTGCTCGATGCAGAACAGCAGCGCTTGCGCAGTTGGAAGAGGTAGCCCACAGCGGAGACCGACGCCTCGAATAGGTCGAGCTGCTCTCCCATGCGCCTCTCCTGCGGTCCGTGCCCTCTGCTTCGTGGAACCGTACTGGGTGGCCCAGAAAAGAAAACGATCTAGGCGGCCTTGTGGCCTGAGTTGACTCGAACAGGCGTGTGGTTACCACCTGATCAGACGTGTAACGTTTTTCCGTATTTTACGACATGAGCAACTCGCGCGACCTGCTCGAGGACCTCTTCATGAGGTGTCTGTGATCCTTGGCATGGCGCATCCGGTCCGACAGGTCATCGTGCCCACGACGGTGCTCCGGCGTCAGCGATAACCCGACCAAGGGGCCGTGCTGGCCAGCTTGCGTTGCCTGCTGGTGCGCTGTCGTTAAGAAGTTGCAGCCGAGTTCGTGGGGAGGCGGCGTTCGAGCAGGACGGTGTCGCGCCACGCGCCGTGGTGCTGGGCGATGCGTTCGCGGACGCCGACGGTGCGGAAGCCCGCGCTGTGGTGCAGGGCGATGCTCGCTCGGTTCTCGGGGAAGACCGAGGTCTGCAGGGTCCACAGGCCGCTCGCGTCGGCGGCGGTGACCTGCTTGTGCAGCAGCGACTTGCCGACGCCCCGGCCCCGGAAGCCCTCGCCGACGTAGACGGAGGTCTCGGCGACGCCGGAGTAGCACTCGCGGGTGGAGGTGGGGGTCGCTGCCGCCCAACCGGCCAGGCGGCCGTCGATCTCGGCGACCCAGCGGTGCCCGGCCAGCCACTTGGCCTCCAGGGCGCGGCGGGTGGGGACCTCGGTCTCGAAGGTGGCGTTACCGGTGGCGAGGCCCTCGGCGTAGACGCGGCGCACGTCGGTCCAGTCGTCGTCGGTCATCGCGCGCACGGTGACGTCGGCGGGCAGGTCGCTCGGGCAGCAGGGGCGGGTGACGATGGTGCCCATGACGGCGTCGGCCGCGTGCGGCAGGCCGGTGCAGCAGGCCGGGTTGACCGTGACCAGGGTGGCGGTCTTCTCCTTGCGCAGCAGGACGAAGCCGACGTCGGCGAGCTTGCGCAGGTGGTGCGAGCAGGTGGACTGGCTGATGCCCAGCGCCTCGGTCAGCGCGCCCACGGTCAGTTCGCCGGGGTGGGTGGCGATGGTGTGCAGCAGGCGTACCCGCGTGGGGTCGGCAAGGCAGGCGAACCACTCGGCGTAGGTGGTCGCGTCCTGGCTGGCCAGGCCCGCCGGGGGCTGCGTGGTCGTCATGGCACCAGTCTATCGACTGGTGTCGATGGTTGACTCTATCGATTCGTGTCGATAGAGTCCGGCGAGTTCGATCGATGTTCGACGATGGAAGGGGTGGCTTGTGGACGGGCTTCCGGTGGTTGTGGTGGGCGCGGGCCCGGTCGGGTTGGCGGCGGCGGCTCGACTGCTGGAACGCGGGCTTCGGCCGTTGGTGCTGGAAGCGGGCGGGCAGGCGGGCGCGGCGGTGGCCCAGTGGGGCCACGTGCGGTTGTTCTCCCAGTGGTCGGAACTGGTCGACCCCGCTGCGCGGGAACTGCTGGAAAGCGCGGGGTGGACGGCCCCGGCAGGCGAGGACTACCCCACCGGCGCGGAGTGGGCGTCGCGCTACCTGGCACCGCTGGCCGCCGCCCTGGACGGGCATGTCCGCTTCGGGGCGCGCGTGGTCGGGGTGGCGCGTCGAGGACGCGACCGCGTTGTGGACGCTGGCCGCGACAGCGAGCCGCTGACCGTGCACGTGCGGACCCCGGAGGGGGAGGAGCGGATCACCGCGCGTGCCGTGGTCGACGCCTCCGGCACGTGGGGCTCGCCCAACCCGCTGGGCGGGGACGGGCTGCCCGCGCTGGGTGAGCACGCGGCGGCCGAGCGGATCGCCTACCGGGTGCCGGACCTGGCCGCGGGGGAGGAGCGCTGGGCCGGGAAGCGGGTCGCGGTGGCGGGGAGCGGCCATTCGGCGCTGACCTCCCTGGTGGCGCTCGCTGATCTCGCCGAGCGGCGTCCCGGCACGCGCGTGGTGTGGCTGCTGCGCCGCGGCGGGGTGGGGGACGTCTTCGGTGGCGGCGACGCCGACCAGCTCCCGGCTCGCGGGGCGTTGGGCCTTCGGGCGCGCGAGGCGGTGGAGGCGGGCCACGTGGAGGTGGTGACCGGCTTCCGTACCGCCGCGGTGGAGCGCGAGGGCGAGCGGCTTGTGCTGGTCTCCCAGGATGGGCGGCGTCTGGACACCGTCGACGAGGTCGTGGTAGCGACGGGGTTCCGCCCGGACCTGACCTGGTCCTCGGAGTTGCGGCTGGAGCTGGACCCGGTACTGCAGGCCCCGGTGCGGCTGGCGTCGCTGATCGACCCGAACGCGCACTCGTGCGGCACGGTCTACCCGCACGGCGCGGCCGAGCTGCGCCACCCCGAACCCGGCGTCTACCTGGTGGGGATGAAGAGCTACGGCCGCGCGCCCACGTTCCTGGCGCTGACCGGCTACGAGCAGGTGCGCAGCGTGGTCGCCGAGATCGCGGGCGACCACGAGGCCGCGGCGAAGGTCGAACTGGTGCTGCCGGAGACCGGTGTGTGCGGTGGGGCCGGGCTGTTCGACGCTCCCGTCGAGGAACAGAGCGGCGGGTGCTGCGCCCCGACGACGGTTGAGGCGCTGCCGCTGTCCGCGCCACCCGCCCGCTGACCGGAAGCGGCACGTCACCGCTCTGCCGCCACACCCGAGAACACCGGAGGACCGGACCTTGACCTGGATGGACGCCCTCGTCGTCGGCGGAGGACAGGCCGGACTGGCCGCCGCCCACGCCCTGCGCCGGGCCGGACTGGCGCCGGTGCTGCTGGAGGCCGGGGCGGAACCTGTGGGGGCCTGGCCGTCGTACTACGACAGCCTCACCCTGTTCTCCCCGGCCTGTCACAGCGGACTGCCCGGCATGGCCTTCCCCGGCGATCCCAACCGCTACCCGCGCCGCGACGAGGTAGTGGACTACCTGCGCGATTACGCCCGGCGCCTGGTCGACGAGCGCGCCGTCGACATCCGCACCCACCACCGCGTCCGGGCCGCCCACCACGACGGGACGGGCTGGCGGGTGGGGCTGGCCGACGGCTCCGAGCTGCGCGCCCGGTTGCTGATCGCGGCGACCGGCTCGTTCGGCAACCCCCACCGGCCCGCCCTGCCCGGCCTGGAGGCGTTCACCGGCGCGGTGCTCCACTCCGCCGAGTACCGCGAACCCGCCGGGTTCACCGGGCAGCGGGTAGTGGTGGTCGGCGCGGGCAACACCGCGGTGCAGATCGGCGTCGAGCTCGCCGCCCACGCCCGCGTCACCCTGGCCACCCGCACTCCGGTCACGTTCGTCCCGCAACGCCCGCTCGGCCGTGACGTGCACTTCTGGTCCCGGCTGCTCGGTCTGGACAGCGCGCCGATCGGGCACCTGCTGCGGACCCCGCCGCACCAGCCGGTGCTCGACCGCGGCCGCTACCGCGCGGGGCTGGCCGCGGACCGCCCGGATCAGCGACGGGTGTTCACGGCGGTCGAGGGCTCCGAGCTCATCTGGCCCGACGGCGCCCGTGAACACGTGGACACCGTCATCCTGGCCACCGGCTACCGCCCCGACCTGTCCTGGCTCACCGACCCGGACGTCTTCGACGGCGGCGGGCGACCGCGTCAGCGCCACGGCCTGGCCACCGTCCGGCCGAGCCTGGGGTTCGTCGGCCTGGAGTGGCAGCGCTCCCTCGCCTCGGCGACGCTGCGCGGTGTGGGGCGCGACGCCCACCACCTCGTGCGCCGCCTGATCCGGGGTGCGCGCTAGGCGTGGCGGGCGAGCTTGACCGCCGAGACCAGCAGTACCACGGCCAGCGCGGGAATCAGGACCAGGTCCGGGACGACATCCAGGAGCACGAGCTGGAGCGCCGGTGCGAGGGCGAGCGCGCCGAGGTCGGCGGTGTGCGTGAGCACCAAGGCTGCGGCCATGAGCACCATCAGGGCGGCGAGGACCTTGTAGAGGGTGGCGGTGCGCATCCGCACCGCCCACGCCGCCCCGGCCCAGGCGCCGAGGAGGCTGCCCGCGAGCAGGTTGACCGCCACCGCCCAGTGCGAGCCCAGCTCGGCGGCGCTCACGGTGGTCAGCCTGGCGGGCAGCGCGGTCAGAACCACGACCAGGCTCATGGCCTTGTTCAGGATGACCGCCGACAGGGCGGCGAACCCGAACAGGCCGATCAGCAGCGGCAACCGGAATTCGGCCCCGCCCAGTCCGATCATGCCGCCCAGCAGCCCCACCGCAGCACCCGCGGCGAACACCGCCGGTGCGGATGGCGAGGAGCGGACCGGCACCTGGTTGTCCTCGACCGACATCGCGCTGCCCCGCCCTCATGTCCTGTCGACTTGACAGCACAACGATCCCACCCGGCGCGTCGCACCGTCGGACGTGGTCGGACGGGCAGTGGCCCGAGCTGTCCCCGGCCCACCGCGGCGGTGGCGGTCAGTTCGTGCTCCAGCGCTTGCGCAGCCACAGGCTGACGTAGACCAGCCCCACCAGGACGGGCACCTCGATCAGCGGGCCGACCACCCCGGCGAGGGCCTGACCGGAGGTCACGCCGAACACGCCGATCGCCACCGCGATGGCCAACTCGAAGTTGTTGCCCGCGGCGGTGAAGGCCAGCGTGGTGGTGCGCTCGTAGGACAGCCCCGACGCCTTGCCCAGCGCGTAGCCGCCGAACCACATCACGGCGAAGTACACCAGCAGCGGCAGGGCGATGCGGGCCACGTCCAGCGGCCGGGAGGTGATCTGGTCGCCCTGCAGCGCGAACAGCACCACGATGGTGAACAGCAGTCCGTACAGGGCCACCGGGCCGACCTTCGGCAAGAACCGCGACTCGTACCAGTCGCGGCCGCGAGCCCGCTCACCCAGGCGGCGGCTGAGGTACCCGGCGGCGAGCGGGACGCCCAGGAAGATCACCACGGACAGGGCGATCTCCCAGGGGGAGAAGTCCAGGCCGGTGGTGTCCAGGCCGAGCCAGCCGGGCAGCAGGTCGAGGTAGAACCAGCCGAGCACGCCGAACATGACCACCTGGAACACCGAGTTGAGCGCGACCAGCACGGCGGCGGCCTCGCGGTCGCCGCAGGCCAGGTCGTTCCAGATGATGACCATCGCGATGCACCGCGCCAGCCCGACGATGACCAGCCCCGTGCGGTACTCGGGCAGGTCTGACAGGAAGATCCAGGCCAGGGCGAACATCAGCGCCGGGCCGAGCACCCAGTTGAGCAGCAGGGACAGCGCGAGGGTGCGGCGGTCGCCGGTCACGGCGCCCAGCCGGTCGTAGCGGACCTTGGCCAGCACCGGGTACATCATCAGCAGCAGCCCCAGCGCGATGGGCAGTGAGACCTCGGCGACCTTGACCGCGTCCAGGAGTCCTTGCAGGCCGGGCACGAATCGGCCCAGGGCGAGGCCGGCGAGCATGGCGACACCGATCCAGGCTGGCAGAAAGCGGTCGAGGAAGGACAGTCCGCGAAGGACGTCGGGGGCGGGGGCTGCTGGGGTGTTCACCAAGGGCTCCGGGGCAGGTCGGTGGTATGGGCGGGTGTGGTCGCGTCGGGTGCGGGTCGGTCGTGGACGAGGTTGCCGTGTTCAGGCGAGGGGCACCTCCAGGTCCGCCAGCAGCGTGCGGACACGGCGTTCGATCTCGTCGCGCACCGGCCGGACGCCCTCGATCCCCGCTTCCACGGGGTCGTCGAGCACCCGGTCGAGGTAGCGCTTGCCGGGATGGACGGGGCAGGCGTCGCCGCAGCCCATGGTGACCACGACGTCGGCGGCGCCGAGGATCTCCTCGGTCCACGGCTTGGGGAACTCGCCGGAGATGTCGATGCCGCGCTCGGCCATGGCGGCGATCGCGACGGGGTCGACCTCGTGACCGGGTTCCGAGCCGCCGGACCAGGCCCCGGCGGCGTCCCCGGCCAGGTGCTGCAGGAAGCCGAGCGCCATCTGGCTGCGCCCGGCGTTGTGCACGCACAGGAACAGCACGCTCGGCCTGCCGTCGTGCAGACGGCCTTCGACGCGGGCCAGCGCGTGCAGGCGCTGGCGGGCGAACCGCTCGGCCAGCAGCGGCAGGTAGTTCGGCACGGTGCTGCCCGAAACGAACTGCTCGTAGCTGGTGTGCAGGAACCGCTCGATGGTCTCGGCGCCGAACACGCCGTCGAACGACTCGCGCAGTCGGGTGGCGGCGGTGCCCAGTGCGAGCTGCTGGTCGACGCTCAAGTCCCTGCGGCGGTGTGCCGTCGTCATCTGGGGCTCTCCGATCGAGTGTCTCAACATTTATTGACTCAATACTTGCTGAGCTTTGCTGGTCGAGTCAACCCGGACTGCTTGCGGTCACCTGTGCGTGGGGCTCGCCCTGGGGTGGGTTGACGCGGGAGAGTAGCTCAAGCATCATTGAGTCAATGAACACTGAGTGGCCTCCGGCGCTGGTGGAGCGCGCGCGTGTGCACGCAGCCCTGGGCGAACCCGTCCGCTTGGCCGTGGTGGACCTCCTGCTGCTCGGCGACGCCTCCCCGAGCGAGGTGGGCAAGGCCCTCGGGGTGCCCAGCAACCTGCTCGCCCACCACATCGCACTGCTGGAGCAGGCCGGACTGGTCGAGCGCTCACGCTCCGAGGGCGACCGCCGCCGCTCCTACCTGCGCCTGTGCGCGGCCCCGCTGGCTGACCTGGCATCCGCCAGCGCCCGACAGGCGCCGCGCGTGATCTTCGTGTGCACCCACAACTCGGCGCGCTCGCAACTGGCCGCCGCCCTCTGGGAGAAACGCAGCCACGTCCCGACCACGAGCGCGGGCACCCACCCCGCCGAGCGCGTGCACCCGTTGGCCGTGGCCACCGCCCACGCCCACGGCCTCTCGCTGGCTCACGCCCGCACCAACCAACTCGACCAGGTTGCGCGCCCCGACGACCTGGTGGTCACCGTGTGCGACAACGCCCACGAGGAACTGGACACCTCCGCCGACCGCCTGCACTGGTCGGTCCCGGACCCCGCCGCGATCGGCACCGAGGACGCCTTCGACCGCGCCTACCGCGACCTGTCCGACCGCGTCGACCGCCTCGTCCCCGCCGTCCTGCCCGCCACCTGACCTGCCTCTACTGAAGGACGTCCCGATGAGTCGCAAGCCCGAGGTCCTGTTCGTCTGCGTCCACAACGCGGGCCGCTCCCAGATGGCCGCCGCGCTGTTCCAGCACTACGCACTGGGCCGGGTCGCCGTCCGCTCCGCAGGCTCCGCCCCGGCCGACCGGGTCAACCCCGCCGCCGCCGAGGCCATGTCCGAACTTGGCCTGGACATCACCACCGAGGTGCCGAGCAAGCTCACCACCGAGGCCGTGGAGGCGTCCGACGTGGTGATCACCATGGGCTGCGGCGACACCTGCCCGGTCTTCCCCGGCAAGCGCTACCTCGACTGGACCCTGGACGACCCTGCGGGCCTGGGCGTCGAGGCGGTGCGCCCCATCCGCGACGAGATCGACCGCCGCGTCCGCGCCCTGCTGGCCGAACTGCTCGACCGAACCGTCTGAAGCGCCCGCGACGCGACACCGCCGACCGGGGCCGCCTCGGGCCTCGCCGACCCCGGTCCGGGGCGGGCCGTCCTCCCTCTCGGCCCACCGGTGCTCCTCCGGCGGCGGTGACGCCGGATCCTGACGTGGTCGGCGGCCCTCAGCCCTCCCGCGCCTGGTGCACGTCCGGGATGCCGTCGCCGTCGTCGTCGCGGGTGTCCTCCTCGTGGATGCGGCGGTAGATCCGGTTGCGGGCGCGCAGGAGCGCCGTGGCGATCAGCGCCGCAGTCAGGGAGCCGAGCAGCACCGCGACCTTGGCGTGGTCGTGCTCGGCGGTGCCCTCCGCGAAGGCCAGCTCGCCCACCAGCAGCGACACCGTGAATCCGATCCCGCTCAGCACCGCGAGGGCGACCACGTCCACCCAGGCCAGGTCGCTGTCCAGCTCCGCCTTGGTGAAGCGGGCCACCAGCCAGGTGCTCGCGGTGATGCCGACGAGCTTGCCCAGCACCAAGCCGACGACCACACCGACGGTGACGGTGTCGGTGAGCGAGGAGGCGAGTCCGTCCAGGCCGCCGATGGCGACACCGGAGGCGAAGAACGCGAACACCGGCACCGCGACCCCGGCCGAGAGCGGGCGCCAGCGGTGCTCGAAGTGCTCGGCCAGCCCCGGCCCGTCGCCGTGGGCGCGGCGGGCGACCGGCACGGCGAAGCCCAGCAGCACGCCCGCGACCGTCGCGTGCACACCGGAGGCGTGCATGAAACCCCACGCCGCCGCGGCCAGTGGCAGCAGCAGCCACCACGACCGCACCCGACGTCGCACCAGCACCGCGAACAGCGCCAGCGGGGGCAGCACCAGCAGCAGCGGCACGAACGAGACCCGCTCGGTGTAGAAGACCGCGATGATCACGATCGCGATCAGGTCGTCGACCACGGCCAGGGTCAGCAGGAACGTCCGCATCGCGGTGGGCAGGGAGCGGCCGATGACCGCGAGCACCGCGAGCGCGAACGCGATGTCGGTGGCGGTCGGGATGGCCCACCCGGCCGCGGCGTCGGGGCTGCCGAGGTTGACCAGGGCGTAGATCACGGCGGGGGCGGCGACCCCGCCGAACGCGGCGGCCACCGGCACCGCCGCGCGCCGGGGGTCGCGCAGGTCACCGGCCACGAACTCGCGCTTGAGCTCCAGCCCGGCGATGAAGAAGAAGACGGCCAGCAGCCCGTCCGCCGCCCACTGCCCGACGTTCAGCCGCAGGTGCAGCGCCTCCGGGCCGAACTCGAAGCCGCGCAGCGCCTCGTAGGAGGGCGCCCACGGCGAGTTCGCCCAGGCCAGGCCGAGCACAGCGGCCACCAGCATGATCACACCGCCGACGGTCTCCATGCGGAGGACGTCGGCGATGCGCTTGGTCTCTGGCCACGATCCCCTGCTGAAGATCCTGGCGGTGTTCGGACGGGGCACGGGCGGCTCCAGGGTCGACGGCAGAACGACGCCGACCAGGCTTCCCGGCACACCATGCCCGAACAGGGGCAACGCCGGGAACACTACCCTGCGGCCCGCTCGCGCGCCCACCCCGGCGTCGGGACCCCCGTGCCCTGGCCCGCTGGCCGGGCCGCTCGCGGTCGGGTCGGGGGAGCCGGGGCGCGGACCTTGCCGCCCGGCCCGCGCGGAAGGCCCACGGCCGCCATGACCGGCGCGGACCGCCCGACGACCACCGCCTCGCTCGACCGGGGGACGGTCGAGTACCGGTTCGACCGGCGCGACGGCCCGACCGTGCTGCTCTTCCACGGCGGGCACGCGCGCGCCGGGATCGCGCTCGGCGAGGACGTGTTCGCCGACGCGGGCCACTCGGTGCTCGTGCCCTCCCGCCCCGGCTACGGCCGCACCCCGCTGACCACCGGCACCACCTCCGGCGGGTTCGCCGACGTGGCCCGCGCGCTGTGCGCGCACCTGGGCGTGGACCGGGTCGCCGCTGCCGTCGGGGTCTCGGCGGGCGGCCCGCCCGCGCTGGCGACCGCCGCCCGGCACCCCGACCTGGTGGAGCGGGTCGTGCTCCAGAGCGCGGTCGGCCCACCGCACTGGCCGGACGCCCGCACGCGGCGGGCGGGCGTGCTGGCGTTCTCGCCCGCGACCGAGCGCGTGACGTGGTCGCTGGTGCGCCTGCTCGTGCGCGTCGCCCCTGACGCTGGGCTGCGGCTGCTGGGGAACCTGTCCACGAGTTCGGCCAAGCGGTCGGTGGCGGCGCTGTCCCGCGAGCAGCGGGAGGCGCTGGTCGACCTGTTCTCCCGGATGCGCTCCGGCGAGGGCTTCCGCAACGACATGCTGGGCGACCGGGTCCGCCGCGGTGGTCGCCCAACCGGGGCTGGTGGTCGCCAGCCGAGGGGACGCCTCCGTGCCCTTCGAGCACGCCAGGGCGCTCGCCGCCGCGAGAGGTCGTGGAGAGCGCCGCAGACGGCCACCTGATCTGGTTCAGCCACGACTGGCCTGCGGTGGCCACCCGGATCAAGGAGTTCCTGGCCCGCTGAGCGCGTCCGCGACCGGTCCCGCCCGACGCCAGACCTTGCGGTTGCCTGACACCGCCCGCCGGGCGGACTCTGGGCCGGTGCGGCGGGCTACCCCGGTGACATGACCAACACCAGTGGACTCACCCCCCAGCGCTCTTCCCGACCGCGTCCGACGGCGTCACGCGCCGGACGGGTGGCCGCGGGCCTGGCGGTCGTCGCGCTCGTCGGCGCGTGCCAGACCATGGCGCCGGACCGGCTGGGCCAACCCGGCACCGGTTCCCCTCCGGCCCCGTCCGACCGGCCGTCCTCGATCTCGCTCACCGGCACGTCGCGCTCGATGCCCGCGTCCGACAGCAGGTGCGCCACGGCGGAACTGCGGGTCGACATCGGTCAGAACGGGAACCACGACATGCAGGGCGCCCACGTCCCGCTGAGGTTTACCAACACCGGGACGGGCCCGTGCACCCTGCACGGCGCGCCCGGTGTCTCGTACGTCGCCGCCGAGGGCGGCGAGCAGGTCGGTGAGCCTGCCACCCGCGACACCGACGGCCCCGAGGTGACGCTGGCCCCCGGTGAGACGGCGTCCGCGGGACTGTTCCTGTCCAGCGCCCCGCTCAAGACCCCGGCCTGCGAGCAGGTGGTGGTGCCGGGGCTGCGGGTCTACCCGCCGGGTGGCACCGAGTCGGTCTTCGTGGCGCACGAGTCCACCGCGTGCGAGCCGCCCAGGAACGGGCCGTTCCTGGGCGTGGGCCCGGTCGAGCCCGGGGCGGACAACACCGGGTACTGAGCGACGGCGCCCGCGCGAGCGGGGCAGCACCGCGCTTGCTCCCGGAGGGGGCTCAAGTTCTTCCTCTTCGACCAAGCGTCCGGCTCCCCGGTGGGGCGGGGATCGAGTGGTCCCGGTCCGCGACTCCGGCCCCGCTCGCCCGGCGCCTGGTCCGCCCACTCAACGCCGAGCGCCACCGCCGGGGGAACGCGTGCCGGTCGCACCGTATGAGCAGAGTCGCCGTCAGCAGATCCAGCGCGCAGCCCAGGCGGGGCGGTCCCCGGTGAAGTTCGGCGCGGCGTCCCCGCCTCCCGTTGATCAGCCAGTGCCGGTGGGCCGCGTGGAACCCGCACATGCCGGGGGCACCCGCGTCGTAGGGGTGCGCGCCGATGCGCGGGCCGAAGACGAGTTGGCGGACGTCCTTGTCGCCCGCCAGGATGTCCCCGCCGACGTTGTTTTTGTCGTACCGGGCGATCTCGGCAGTCGTGCGGACGGCCATGCCGATCACCCGGTCGTGGAAGCCGGGGGCGAGGTGCTCGATCCTGGCCACGATCGACTCCGTCGCGCCCCCCCGGTAGCCGTGCGGCACGTGGGCGTACGTCCGCACCGTGTGGATGTCGCCGACGAACGGCCGGGATCGGCCAGGTACTGCCGGCCCACCGGCGCGAACGGACGCTCGGGCATGTGGCCGGCGCGGGTGAGGCGGCTCCGCCTCGGCGATCTCGGTGAACGCGCCACCCCGGTGGGCCGTCCCCGCCCGCCGTGCTTCCTGGTCCCGCCACGGCACGCCCCCGTCCACGGCGAAGTCCACCTTGAACACCCAGGGAGCGTGTCGGAACCGCCGGTAGGAGGGCGTGACCCGTCCTGGTGGCAGGTCGCGAATCCCGCGCACCGGCGTCCCGGCCTCGATCACGCCGCGCAGGTGGGGTCAGGCACTCGGCCATGGTGCCGGTGTCCCCGCGGTGATGATCCCCATCGCCACCGCGGACGAGAACGGGGCGCAGGGGGCGAGTGATGTCCCCGGCCAGTGCGTCGATGCCTGTGACCGGGCCTTCGAACAGCGCGCGCCACGTGCCGCCGTCACGTCCGAGGCTGATCGCGGTCGATTTCCGGCCGGGCCCACCGCAGACCGTAGCGGCCCGGTTCCGCTTCCAGGAAGAGCGGCGAGCCGACCGCCATGGGGTGGAACGCCGAGCAGTGGCCGTGGAGCAGGCCGGGCACGATCGCCTCGTCCGACCGTGTGCCGCCACCGATCGTATCGGCGGCCTCCAGCACAGCGACGCCCGCCCGTGCCAGGGGCACCGCCTCGGCAAGCCCGTTCGGCCCCGCACCCTCGACCGCAGCGGTGCTCACAGCAGGTCCAGCACCACGCGCATGTCGTCGTAGCTGGCGGGGATCCGGTCGTGCTCGCCCAACCGGTGCCGTTCCAGCCGGATCGCACCGATGTGCGCCCCGGTACACCGAGGCGCGCCATGCCGCTTCCGGGGCCGCGTCAACCGGCCCGTAGCTCTCGTGGAACGCCGCACGCACCTCGGAAGACTTCCCCGTCAGCACCGAGAAGCCCCAATCGGCGGCCGGGTCGCCCCACGACGACCGGTCGCGGTCGAGCACACCGACGATCGTCGGCTCCGCCGCCCCCGGCTCCAGCATGACGTTCGCCGTCCACAGGTCGCCGTGCAGCAGCCTCGGCTCACGCACCTGGTCCAGCACCGCGCGCCCGGCCCTCGCCCGCGCGCTCAACTCCTCGACGTCGGTCGCGTCGAGCCCAGCGTCGACCAGGTCGGCCGTGATGTCGTCCAGGACCGCCAGCACGCACTCGCCCCACGTCGTGAACCACGGGCCAGCCACCCGGCCGAACCGATCACCCCGGACGGCGTGCACCCTGGCGGTGACCGCGCCCAACTGCCGGTAGAACGGCAGCCACTCCGTGCGGGGGTACGCCTTGAGCCCGACGAGCGCGGGTACACCCCCAGGAACTCCTGCCACGTGTAGTCGCGTCCGCTGACCTCGTGCGTCCAGTCCACGAACAGCGTGCTCGGCATCATTCCGGCGATTCCGGCGTAAAAGGGCGCGCTCGCGTACTCGTTGCGCATCAACAACCGTTCCAATCGGGACTGCCTGCCGGGTTCCGGCGCCACCCGCAGCACGACCGGACCGGTGTCCCGCAGGTCGACCAGGTACGTGTTGTTGTACAGCCCACCGCCCAACTCCCGCACCGACAGCACCTCGGTGCCCTGGCCGAATGCCCGCCGGCCCAGCTCCGCTACCTGATCGGCCCTGACCGACTCCTGGAACGAGCCGGTCTTCCTCTCGATCACCTCGAACCCCACGACCGCTGTACTTCCCCGTTTTCCGGTCAGCCCCGTCAACCTGCCAACCGCACCCGATCGGTCACGCACCGCCGCTCTCCGCGGTCACCCTGCTGAGCAGCTCGTCGACTCGGGCGCTTGCCCCGTCCTCGGAGACGGAGCCACCACGATGACGTGTCCGATGCGTCCCTTGTCGCTGCACGGCCCGCGAACCTCCGCACCGACCCGCTTGGTCACGGCCACCTCCCGCGCATCGCCACCGACGGGCGGCGATCTCCAGGGCGGTGCGGCGGCCGTCGGTGCCGACCTTGACCTCGGTGGGGGAGAGGCCGTTGCGGACGCCGACCGCCTCGATCGCACGGGTCGACCTCGCCGCGGACCGCCGCGCTGACAGGTGCGCTCAGGCGAGCCGGGACGCTGCGTCCCACCTCCACCGGGAAGAGGGCAGAGGTCGTCCTCTTCCGGGTGACGCAGATTCTTCATGCGGGCCAAGGCGTGCTCGGCGCGGGCTCGGATCGAGCGGTGGGCCGTGTTGAGGTCTTCCTGCCACTGCGAACAGCCTGGTTTTCTCGGCCGATGGCGAGCCGCCGCTCGTACCTGCCGCCGGTGCCCGCCGCATCGACGTCAACAAGGTCGCCGCACAGCTTGGTGCGAAGGAAGCGCGTCGCGCCGATCCGGGATCTGCGACCAGGACCCCCGCCCGGATGACCCCCGCGTTCTCCTCAGCTCCCGTCCCAACGGGACCACTGGCAGGGCGGTCAGCGGCATCCCCACCGCGCATGTGGGTACCGGCGCCCCCGGCGGGCCCGGATGGCGATGGAGGCGTTCCAGTGGGGCGTTGGCGTGTCCTGGGAGCCGCCGCGGTCACCGCCGCTGTGGCGGCCACAGCCGTGGCGTGCGGTAGCGGCACCCAGCCGAGCGAGGTGTCCGCGCCCTCGCGCGGCACGGTGGGACTGGCGGTGCCCACCAGGAAGTCCGAGCGCTGGATCGGCGACGGCGACAACATGGTCAAGCGGTTCCAGCTCCTGGGCTACGACACCGAGCTGGAGTACGCCGACAACGACGTGCAGGCCCAGATCGCCCAGATCCAGGAGATGATCGACTGCGGCGACAAGGCGATCCTCGTCGGCGCCGTCGACGGCAGCGCGCTCAAGACCGTGCTGGCGGGCGCCGCTGCGGCCAAGATCCCGGTGATCGCCTACGACCGGCTCATCCGCGACAGCTTGGACGTGAACTACTACGCCTCCTTCGACAACTTCAAGGTCGGCGTCCTGCAGGCGCGGGCGATCGTGTCGGGCCTGGTCCTGGACCACAAGCCCGGCCCGTTCAACCTGGAGCTGTTCGCCGGAGCCGCCGACGACAACAACGCCACCTTCTTCCCACTACTCCGCGCGGCACGTCGCCGCGGTCCTGTCGCCCTACGACGGCATCAGCCGCGGCGTCCTGGCCGCGCTGACCGCCGCGGCCTACGGCACCGGCCAGGCCCTGCCGGTGATCACCGGCCAGGACGCCGAGCTGGACTCGGTCAAGCTCGTGGTCAAGGGCCAGCAGTCGCAGACGGTCTACAAGGACACCCGCGAGCTGGCCAAGGTCGCCGTGCAGATGACCAGCGCGCTCATCGACGGCTCCACGCCCGAGGTCAACGACACCACCCAGTACGACAACGGGATCAAGGTCGTGCCTGCCTTCCTGCTCCAGCCCATCAGCGTCGACAAGTCCAACTACCAGCGAATCCTCGTCGACGGCGGCTACTGCACCGCTGCCCAGGTCACCGGCTGACACGCCCCGAGCGGAGGATGAGGAACACCCCGATGTCCACCACCGAAGCGCCCGCCCCTCGCCGCCGGGGCGCCCGGCAGCGGCTGGTCGACCTGCCGGTGAGCCGCAAGCTCGCCGTGCTGGTCCTGACCACGCTGCTCGCGCTGGCCGCCGCCGTCGCCGTCTACAACGACCGCGTCACCGAGGACACCTCGGCCCGCCTGGACGACGCTCGCCACGCGGGCGACCTGGTGCTCAGCCTGGACCGACTGGCCAGCGAGTTGCGCATCAACGGCCTGGAGGCCATCACCCGCCGCGCCCCCTCGGCGCAGTCCACCACCCTGCAGAAGCAGGTCAGCGAGGCCGAGACCCTGCTGGCCCAGCTCAAGGAGGTGCCGCTCCCGGCCGCGCTGACCTCCTCCGTGGAGCGCATCACCACCGCCTACACCGACTACACCCAGGTCGTCAGCCGCTTCGCTGGCGGCGGCGCCGCCGACCAAGCGCAGGCGCGCCTGTCGTGGGAGCAGATCGGCGTGGACAACTACCTGACCCGCACCGTGCTGCAGAACGAGCGCGCCCTGTTCGCCCAGGCCATCGACGCCGCGCAGCAGCAGGCCACCGACAGCCGGGAGAGCGCCCGCTACCTGCTGTGGGCCACCGTGGCCGTGGCCGCGCTGCTGATGTGCCTGCTGGCCCGCGTGGTCGTGCGGTCCATCGCCGGCCCGCTGCTGCGGGTGCACGGCGCGCTGGTGGCCATGGCCAAGGGCGACCTGACGGTGCACGCCGAGGTCGAGTCCCGCGACGAGGTGGGCCAGATGGCCCGCGCTCTCGACGGCGCGCAGGAGGAGATGCGGGTGATCGTGGGCTCGGTGACCGCCTCGGCGCAGACCCTGGCCACCACCGCGGAGGAGGTCGCGGTCACCGCGTCCTCGATCGCGACCTCGGCCGAGGAGTCCTCGCAGCAGGCGCAGGGCGTGTCTGCCGCAGCGGACACCGTGTCTGAGAACATCAACACCGTCTCCGGCGGCGTGGAGGACATGGTGTCCTCGCTGGGCGGCATCGCCCAGAACGCCTCCGAGGCCGCTCAGGTGGCCAACAGCGCGGTGGACATCGCCGAGCAGACCACCACGCAGGTCGGCAAGCTGATGGAGTCCTCCGAGCAGATCGCCTCGGTGGTCAAGGTGATCACCTCGATCGCCGAGCAGACCAACCTGCTCGCCCTCAACACCACCATCGAGGCGGCGCGCGCCGGCGAGGCGGGCAAGGGCTTCGCCGTGGTCGCGGGAGAGGTCAAGGAGCTGGCGCAGGAGACGGCCAGGGCCACCGACGACATCACCCGCCAGGTCGAGGCCATCCAGGCCGACACCACCGGCGCGGTCACCGCCATCGGGGAGATCAGCGCGGTCATCGCGAAGACCAACGACTTCCAGGCGGTCATCGCGGCGGCGGTGGAGAAGCAGGCCGCGACGACGGGGGAGATGAACCTGAGCATCGCCGCTGCGGCCGAGGGCGCGGGCGGCATGGCTGGCAACGTCTCGGGCCTGGCCGACGCGGCGCGGGTGACCACCGAGGGCATCGCCCAGTCCAAGCAGGCCGTGACCGACCTCAGCGCCATGGCGCACGACTTGCAGACCCTGGTGTCGCACTTCCGCTGCTGAGCTGGTCGAGTGGCACGCCGACGGCCCCCGGAGACCTCCGGGGCCGTCGGCGTGCCACGGGGGAGGGGGCGCGGTCGGGAGGTCTCCTCCGGGGCGGATTGCACCGACCCGTCCGCCTGGTGCGCGAACAGCTCGCGCAGGTGCGGCAGCGACGGCCCGGACCGCCTGACCGAGACCGCCTCGCCCCCCGACGCCCAGCCCGCGGGGTGCCGCGCACCACCTCGGCGGGCAGGTCGCGCATCAGGCAGGGCCTGCCCGCCGCCGCGACGCGGGAGATCGGGTCCTGCCACGTCAGGTCCTCCTCGACCACCGGCACGTCCGCGCCGGAGGCGTCCGCCAGTGCCGTCGCCGCCCGGCACCGGTGGTCGCCGTGGCGCCGCGCGGAAGGACCAGCGGGAGGGCCGAGCGCGCCCACCCGCCCAACGCGGGCAACCCGGTTCGGCACCCGTCCGTGGGCGCGGCCGAACACGAGCAGCAGCTCCAGCACCGCCACGGACATTCCGCCCGCGACCCGCCGGGCGCTGGCGGCCCGCTCCACGCGGCTGCGGGTGCGGGGGTGCCGCTCGGCCGTCCAGTGACGAACTCGGCCAGGCGAGGAGGTACAGGCGCTCGCGGGGTGTAGCGGGCTGTACCACGAGTGGTGCGCCCTGCGGGATCGTGCCCGCCCCGCCGCGCCCCTAGCGTTGGCCGTGCGGCGCCGCCCCGCCCCTCGCGGTTCCCCAGACCGTCCTCAGTGGATCGCGGACGGCGTCGCTCCCTTTGTCGGACAACGGAGAAGGAGTATCCGTGAACACCGTCCCCGACCGGCCGAGCGGACTGCGCGGCGTGCTCGCCCGCCACCCGATCAGCGCGTTCTTCGTGCTGTCGTTCGCGCTGAGCTGGCTCGCGTGGACCCCGTACGTCCTGTCCCGCAACGGTGTCGGGGTGTGGGACTTCGCCTTCCCCGAGATCCTGGGCACCTCGCAGCTCGCCGGTGTGCTGCCGGGCGCCTACCTGGGCCCGCTGGGCGCGGCGTTCCTGTGCACGGCCGCGGGCGAGGGCAGGCCGGGACTGCGCCGGTGGGCGGGCAGGCTCACCCGCTGGAACGTGAACTGGCGGTGGTACGTCGGCGTCATCCTCGGTGTGCCACTGGCGCTGGCGGTCACCACGTTCGCCGTCGCCGAGGACCGGGGCTCGCTGACCATGCCGCCCGCGATGGTCCTCGTCGCCTACCTGCCGATGCTGCTGCTCCAGGTGCTCACCACGGGCTTGGCCGAGGAGCCGGGCTGGCGGGACTACGCGCTGCCGCACCTCCAGCCGAAGCTGGGCCCGCTGCTGGGCAACGTGCTGCTCGGCCCGATCTGGGGCCTCTGGCACCTGCCGCTGTTCTTCACCGACTGGGGCGCCCGCGACTCCTCGCCGCGGACCATCGCGCTGTTCGTGGCCGGCGCGACGACGATCAGCTTCGTGATGACGTGGGTGTTCAACCGCACCGGGGAGAGCCTGCCGCTGGCGATGATCCTGCACAGCGGCGTGAACAGCTACTTCTCGCTGGTGTGGCCGTCGGTGGTGCCCGAGGAGCAGGTCGCGGGCCACGGCGGCTCCGGGATCGTCGTCCTGCTCGCGGGTGGCACGGCGACGCTGGTGCTGCTGGTCGTGACCAGGGGCAGGCTCGGGTACCGACGCCCCGAGGCCGTCGAGGACAGGCGGGAACCGGCCAGGGCGTGACGGGCTGCAGGACCGCGTGGTCGTCGAGCACCTCCGCCGACGCGACGCCGCCACCCCGGCGTGCGGTGGCGTCGCACCGCCCCCCCAGGAGCGGTCCCGAAGCGACAGCCGACCCGTCCGGGCTGGTCCGTCAGGGGTGGTGGTCGAACCAGTCGAACGCGGCGGAGCCCTCCGTCACGTACATCCCGACGACCCTGCCGGTGAAGCCCGTGGCGACCTCGGTCGACAGGTAGCGGCCGTCCAGTTCCGCCACGGGACCGGGGTCGTCGTCGACGTGGAAAGCGATCGCGTCCGGCCCGGAGGGCTCGACTCCGGCGAACTCGTCGGTCGACCGCACCGACGACGGTGGCAGCAGGTCGGTGGTGCGGGTGGTGATGGTCAGCGTGACGGGGCCGGGGCGGATCGAGCGGCTGGCCACGACCTGGCGCACGGGCCCGATCCGCGCCACCACGTCCACCCGGTCGCGCAGGACCTCGAAGTCGTAGTGGTGGGCCTCGTCACGGCGGATGCTCAACCCCGCTCGGGCCTCGCCGGGGTCCAGGTGGATGGAGGTCCGGGAGTCGAGGTGCTGCACCCGGCGGCCGATGAAGGTGCAGCCGGGGCGGTCGAGGCTGTCGCCCGTGGCGTGCAGCGTCAACCACCCGGCGCGCTCGGTCAACGACCACGACCCCTCGGTCCGTCCCCTGGGCGAGATCCACCGCACCCCCAGCTCGGGCTCGTCGAAGTCGTCCCGCGCCGGTGGCTGTGGCAACGGGTGCCACGTCGTCGGCGCGGGTGCCGTCGGTGTCACCCGGTCCACGACCGGCCAGCCGTCCTCCCAGCGGACGGGCGCGAGGAACGTCTCCCGCCCGAGGACGGGGAACCCAGGGAAGTGCCCGCGCGGGCGGGTGCCCAGCAGCACCAACCACCACCGGCCGTCCGGGGTGCTGACGAGGTCGGAGTGACCGGTGCTCTGGATGGGCAGGTCGGTGCCGCTGTGGGTGAGGATCGGGTTACCACCAGTCCCCGATGCGGTACAGGTGCGGTGACTCCGGGTACTGCAGGCCGGTGCCGGACCAGGTGGGCCACGGTCCTTCCAGCACCTCTCCGCTGACCGGGTCGATGCGCGCCTGGCGAACACCGGAGGTCGAGCACCAGCAGTCGCCGTCGTCGTCCCACGCCAGGTCCGGGTCGACCCCGGCAGGTCGATCCACACGGGGGCCGACCACGGCCCGCGCGGGTTCTCGGAGGTGACCAGGAAGTTGCCGCCACCGCCGTGGTTGGTCGTGATCGCCCAGAATTGGTCGTCGTGGTGGCGGATCGTGGGCGCGTAGATCCCGCGCGAGGCGGGCGTGCCGGTGCTCAGCGACAACTGCGACGGGCGGTCCAGGACGTTGCCGATCTGCCGCCAGTTCGCCAGGTCGCGGCTGTGCAAGATCGGCACGCCGGGGAAGTACTCGAAGCTGGAGCACACCAGGTAGTGGTCCTCGCCGATCCGGCACGCGCTGGGGTCGGGGTGGAATCCGGGGATGACGGGATTGCGGTAGACGTTGTGCCCCACGGTGATCCCTCCGGTCGGGGTGTGCCGCGATCCGCGGTTGGGCGTGGTCCCCGGCCCGGTGAACCGGGGACCACTCCCCGCCGCCGCCCACCCGGATCGGAGCGACTCGGGTCGAGGTCGGAGCACGTCCGCAAAGCCGTGTCAGCCCACGACGAACGTCCTGATGCTCTCAGCCGCCAACTGGGCGCCGAAGGAGCCGTTCGACATCGTGACGGTGGTGTCCTGGGAGAGGGTTCGCGTCGAGGTCGTCACCCAGGTCGGGATCGTCGCGGACGCGACGTCCCGGACGGTGAACGGCAGGTACACCGCCGACGAGTTCTTGTTGACGGCGACGATGACGACCCTGTTCCCGCTCTTGAACGCCGTGATGTAGACGTTCGACTGCGGGTTCGCGGTCGCGGTGATCCGCTGGTAACCGGGGCGGACCCACTTCGAGAAGTGGGCCATGTTGGCCCCGCGCTTGCTGATCTGCCCGTCCTCGCGCATCGGGCCGTACGAGCGGCGGATGTACCACCACACGTAGGTCTGGAACCGGCCGTACACCAGCGCGCGGTGCATGTGCTCGCCCACGTCCAGCGCGTTCGGCCAGCGATCGGCCGAGTCGGTGCTGTTCGGGTGGTAGACCTCGGTCATCCACAGCTCCTTGCCGCCGCCCTTCTCCTTGAAGAGCGGGTAGGGGAGGTCCTCGGACCTGGTCCCGTAGAGGTGGGCGCCGATGATGTCCACGTTGGCCAGGGCGGCGGGGTCGTTGAGGATGGGGTCGGAGGCCTGCTTGAGGTACTGGAACGACTCCGGCGCGATGACCCTTGTGTTGATCGAACCCGCGTTCTCCCGCAGGAACCTCACCATCTCGCCGGGGGTCCACGCCGTCCAGTCGTGCGCGTAGTCGGGCTCGTTCTGCACGGAGATCCCGTACAGGTTCACCCCGTTGTCCCTCATGAACGTGGAGAAGTCGTTCAGGTGCTGCGCGTAGGCGCCGTAGGCGTTGTAGCGCAGGCGCTTGCCCCCGGAGAAGGACTCGGTCATCGACGCAGGCGGGTTCCACGGCGAGGCGAAGACCTTGGCCCCGAGCTCACCGGCGCGCTTGGCCGTGGCGACCTCGCGGCTCCAGGTGGCGCGGTCCTCCGGGACGGGGATGCGCAGCACGCTGAAGCCCAGTTGCGACGCGCCGTTGCCGAAGGCCGTCTCGCGCTGGGAGGCGGTCAGGTCGCCGATCCAGCCGGGGTGGTTCATGCCGCCGAACCCGAGGATCGTCTGCTGCACCACCGACGGCTCGACGAGCACACCGGCCTGCGCCGAAGCGGGCTTCGCCACCCCCAGCGCCGGCAGCGCGATACCCGCCGCCAGCAACGACCGCCGCCGCAGCAGGCCCGAACCCGCGTCCCCGGATCGGCTTCGACGTGGTTTCATCATCTCTCCACAGGGTTGATCTTGCTCGGGATCGGCCGTCGTCGGGTGCCGGACCGGGGTGCTAGCGCGATCGGTCGTCGCGCCGCCGTTCGCGGACTGTCGGCGTGAGCTGACCTGTGAGGCCCAAGACAGCGGGTGGATCGCATCGGTGACGCGGAGTTGCCACGGTCTTCGGCCTGACCGCGTGCGGAGGCCAGGCGCCGCGGCGGGCACTCGTCGCCCGGTGTCGAGTGATGACCACGGGGCTCACGAACGGACACGCGGGTTCGCGCGAGTCGAGGCAGAGGGCAGTTGGCTCTGAACCATGAGAACTCCACGCAGAGTGCGCTCGAACCGACCGGTGCTCCTCGACCTTATGCAGGAGAACTCTGCTAAAACAACGGTTTAGCTCTGTTCGAGCACATTCGACGACCCGGAACCGCGCCGTTCGACGATGATGTTGCGCTCGAACCGCCACGACGATCCGCGGCGGTGGGATGTGCGGTCGAGGTCGGCGGCGGCGAACTCGGCCCCAACCGCGCGCATGCGCCCCCTCGGCCAGCTCACGCACCACCCGCTCCCACCGCGCCGGTGAGAGGCGCTCCACCGACATCGGCCCCGCCGAGCGCAACGCGCCCGAGCCGCCCTCGCGCCAGCCGCGGGTGAACGCGGGGCACCGGGAGGAGCGGCCTCGTGCTTCGCCGCTGCCGGTGCTGGCGATAGGGGGCGCTTGATCTGGTCGACGAGATGCCTGCGCGGGGGGAGCGGGCGGTGGGTGACCGGTCCGGGTTGGCCACATGCGGTGCCGACGATCACTCCGTGATCGTTTTTCCCCAATCCGCTCCCGCGGACGCAGAACGGCCGGTAGGTGGTGGTCAGTGCGGTGACGCGGGCGAATCCTTCGAACCACAACAGGACGGCCGCCAGGCGCCGGACGGGTCGTGGGGGACGCCGAGGCTGGGGGTGTGGGTGATCACGGGGAGTCTTCCTCGGTCTGGGTCTTGGTGAATCCAGTCCTGCGCGAAGACTCCCCGCCCCGGTATCAGACCTGTGAACAGCGCTTTTTGTTGAGATCACCTCTGTGTCGCCAGAACCCTGATCTTCTGCATCGGTCGCTCGACCAAAACGGCCACAGGGAAGCATGCTGAACTGCCGAGAGTCCTATTCAAAACCCCAAGTGGCGGAAAAGAAGAACAATGCCCGCGTAGCGTCAAATGAATCACGGCAGGTAGAGTATGGGCGCCGGTAGCCGGTGTGGAGGATGCGCCAGTTTTGAAGTGGGCTATGAGCCTTCCGACGGGTGCGCGGAGGCTGAACTGGGGGTCTGCAGTGGCAGGGGGCCTTTGTGGAGGCGAGGCGGCGGGTGAGATCGCATCGGTGATCATGGAGTTGCGACGCTTCAAGACTCCGAGGAGGACCCCACCCGCCGATGCCATCATCTCTCATCACCGCACTGACCGTCACGACACCCTCCGTCGGCAG
Organism: Actinosynnema pretiosum; assembly: GCF_002354875.1. GTDB lineage: Bacteria > Actinomycetota > Actinomycetes > Mycobacteriales > Pseudonocardiaceae > Actinosynnema > Actinosynnema auranticum. Next base: position 4,531,695 of record NZ_CP023445.1, on the reverse strand, counting down.
CCCACCAGCGCCGGTCACCGATGGTGAGCATGGCGGCCTGCTGGACGCCTTGACCAAAATCCCGGATCCGCATGACCCGCGCGGGATCCGTCACCCACTACCCGCGCTGCTCACGGTTGCGGTCTGCACGGTCCTGGCCGGTGCGTCGTCATTCGCAGCGACCACCGACTGGATACACGATCTCGACGACCATGCCCGCGATCGGCTTGGCCTCGATCGCATCCCCGCCGGCACAACGATACCGCGTCCACGACGGCCGCCAGGTCCATCCGCTCTCCGTACTGGACACCAGTACCGGCATCGTCCTGGCCCAGGTCACCGTGGACGCGAAATCGAACGAGATCCCCGCGTTCACACCGCTTCTCGACGTCGTCCACAAGGTTGTGGGCAGTCTGAAGGGCATGGTGTTCGTCGCCGACGCCCTGCACACTCAAACCGGCCACGCCCAGCAGGTCGCCGCCACGGGGCCCATCTGATCACCGCGGTCAAGGGCAATCAGCCGACATTGTTCGCCCCACTCTAATCCCTGCCCTGGCCTCGAATCCCAGTCGGGGACCGCACCCGCAACCGCGGTCACGGACGCAGCGAGACCCGCACTGTCGAAGCCGTCACCCTGCACACCCCCGGCGGCATCCCGTTCCCCACGCCGAGCAGGCCGTCCGGATCACCCGCAGCCGCACCACCAACGCAAAGACCAGCCGCAAAACGGTCTATTTCACCGTGTCCCTGCCCGCTGGCGACGCCCTGCCGGCCGATCTGCAGGACCGGATCCGCCGCGAATGGCTCATCGAGAATCAAGTCCATCACGTCCGCGACGTCACATTCCGTGAAGATCTACACCAGGCTCGGACGGGCACCGGCCCCGCCGTCATCGCAACCCTGCGTAACACCGCGATCGGCTGGCATCGCACCAACGCGACACCGACATCGTCCGCGCCCTTCGACGCGCCAACCGCCGATCACACGACCTGATCACTGTCGTGACCAGCAGTTATCCCACAACGCAATGCCCCTGCCCGCTCAGGGGCCACGAAGGCGACGTCCACCGGAGTGAGCGTGAAGAACCGGAACAACTCGTCCCGACCGATCTCCGGGAAACCCCGCAGACGCTCCAACTCCTCGTCCGCGAACACCTGCGCCGCCACCCACGCCTCCAGCCAGCACCCGAAGATTCGCAGCTCAGAAGCCTGTCCAGCCATATCCGCCCGAAATTTCCCGAGTACTACGGGGCCCCGCCCAGGAGCAGAGTCAAGGACTGCCGCAGGTCGACTCGCACGTGATGGTGCCACTCTCGGGGAGACCAACGACTCTCTTAATCAGAGTGAGATGCATCGCATCCGAATGACTTGGGGTATGTTGGATCACCGTCGCCCGGCGGTAACGGCGCCCATCAATTCGGTGCTTTGATCGTGGAGCTGGATTTATTCCACGCTTTCATGCTTGCAATGGGGAGAATAATGCGTTTCGTCAATTCTGTCGCAATCCTGGGTGCAATCGCGTCCTTGATGCTCGCCGGAGCCGCGGCTGCTACCGCGGAGGGTGGCTTCGACTCGGCACAACCGGTCATGTCGACTGCCGCATCCGGCCTGATCCCGGAGTCCGAACTGCTTGCCGTCGGGGAAGTCCGGCCGATGGAGAGTGTCTCCGACTGCAATTTCAACCTCGACTGGCCGCACAACTCCGGCCATGTGGCTGGCAACGTGACCAGCAACGGTGTGATCAAATGCAACAGCAAGAAGAAGTACCTGGGTGTGGAGACCTACCTGTACCGTGAGAGCCCCAATCCCGGCTACTTCAAGCTGGTGGCCCAGAACTCGGCTGTGAACAACTCCGGAAACGGGTCCTACGTCGGTGCGGCGGCAGCTCTGGGCTGTGTATCCGCCCGCTATTACGCCAGGGCGGAATTCCTGATGGTGGAGGGTAACGACGCTCGGCACGAGCGCACCCACAGGACTCCGGAAATCCAGGTCAACTGCTAGCAGGCCGGCCCGGTCCGGGCGCCAGGGGTGTCCGGACCGGGCGGCGCTATAGTCCAGGTGGTCAGTCACCCTGCGCGAATACGAGGTCTGCTCGTGGCCGATCGTACCGTCGACCAGCTCAAAGGCCCCGTTCTCATCGAACTGTGCCTGCTTCTGTGCGATTTCCTGGGTGATCTCGACCTGGGTGTCAAACTCGACGGTCTGACCGACGACGACCTCTACCAGAACATCACCTTCGCGGCGTCCCTCCAGCACTCCGGCCGCGACTTCACCGCCCGGCCCGCGCCGGAACTCGACCACATTGCCGCCGCCGTCCTACGACGGCTGTCGACCGGGGCGCTCGGCGACACCACGCTGCGGTCGCCGCAGGCGCGGTACGCGACGGACGCGACATTGTGGACGGTTCGGGTGGCCGACGGACCCGAGAGCACCACGGCACCCGACAAACCGGTCGGGGCGTTGTGGACCTCGTCCGTCCTTCCCGACGGCACCAGCATGTGGCAGTGGGGCGAGCTGGCGGAGTTCGGCCCGGACCGGCCGCCGTACACGGTCACGTTCGACCCGGAGGGCATCCGGCTGTTCACCATCGACTCGCCTTCCGATTACGCGCGGCTGGTGGATCGGTACCCGTGCTCGTCGAACGGACGCGCGCAGGTGTGCTGGAGCCGCGCTGCCGAAGACCTCGACGCCGTGCATCTGACCGTGCGCGGTCTCCTTACGGCGCAGCACGTCCCGGTCGAGACATCGCAGGGCACCGCGATCCTGACTGGTTGGGACGCCGAGTCCACCGCCTGGTTGCACCTGCCGAACGTCTTCGAGATGACTCCGGCGACGGCGTAGTTCAGCTCTGGTCTCCATCTCGCAACCGGTCCCGAGCACCGAGGCCGCGCACGCCTGCGCCGATCCGGGTCTGGTCTTCGCCGACCGGGTGGACCGGGACAACCCGACCCCAGAGGCGGGCGCCTACGTCTCCACCGCACCGTGTGCCGAGGTCGGTCTGACCATGGGGAGACCTGCCAGTTCGGCTACCTCAACCTGGGGGCTTTCCACACCGGTGTGGGCGAGGTGCCGTTCGAGTTGGACGCGCTGGCGGAGAGCGCCGCGCTGCTGGTGCGGGCGCTCGACGACGCGGTCGAGGCCAGCCTGGAGCTCTATCCCGATCCGGCTTCGGCGCGGGTGATGCGCCTCAAGCGCAAGATCGGGGTGAGGGTGTGCGGGCTGGCGGATCTGCTGCTGGCCGCCGGTCTGCCGTATGACAGCCCCGAGGCCCGCCGCCTGGCCGCCGATGTTCTGACCTGGGTGAACTACCACTCCAAGCTGGCGTCGGTGGAGTTGGCCGAGCGGCGTGGTCCCTGCCCTGCTGTGCGCGGCGGGCGATCCCGCTACGCCGACCCGGCCTTCCTCGGGCGTTTCGCGACCGCGGGCGTCCGCACCGTCGCCCCCGCCCGGTGGACCGCGCTGGCCAGGCGGATCGCCGGGGACGGGATACTGCGCAACGCCTCGACGATCGCGCTCCCGCCCACCGGGCGCAGCGCCCCCGTCGTGGGCGCCTCCACGGGTGTGGAGCCGTTGTTCCGGCTCACCGACCCCTGTCGGGATGGCCTGGTGCACCCGGCCGCGGAGGGCCATGCGCGCGGCCGGACGTCCGGACGTGCTCGAGCACGTGCGTGACCACGGCAGGCTGCCCGAGGACCGGGGCCTCTCGCCCTATCTGGGTGCGGTGCTGGCCACGGCCACGGTCATCACCCCCCTCGGGGCATCTGGGGATGGCCGCGGTGGTGCAGGCCTGCGTGGACGAGGCGGCGTCCAAGACGGTGAACCTGCCCGCCGCCGCCACCGCCACTCAGGTGTGCGACACGTACGCGGCGGCGTGGGAGGCGGGGTGCAAGGGGATTGCGGTCTACGTCGACGGTTCGCACGCCGTTCAGCCTAAGGCCCTGTGACCACGCGTTTTCCCGAGGTGACGATGACCGCCCAGGTACGGCAGCAGGAGTGCGTGTTCGATACCAGGCGACCGTTACCCGGTGGTCGCGCACACCCTGGTGACCGATGGGCGGGGTGCGGTGCTGTTGATGCGTCGGGCAGGGTCCGGTTACGGAGATGGGCGCCTGGCGTTCCCGGCGGGGCATGTGGATCTGGGGGAGACGCCGCTGGAGTGCGTGGTGCGCGAGGTTGAGGAGAAACTCGGGTTGCGGCTGGTGCGGGGGTTGTTGCTCCGGCGGGGGTTGATGTTCCGGCGTTCGCAGGAGCCGAGGGTGGATGTGTTCTTCCGGGTCCCGGCGCGCGGGTGGGCGGGGGTGCCGCAGATCCGGGAGCCGGGCAAGTGCACCGGGTTGGTGTGGGCGGATCCGCACGCGCTGCCGCAGGGCGTGCTGGGGTACGTCGGGCGGGCCCTGGACAACGACCGGTCGGGGCGGGGGTACGACGAGGTGGGTTGGAAGCGCTGATCGGTGCCTGTCCGAGCGGGGATCTTCCGCCCAGACAGGCAGCGGAGTCGTCGGCGATGGCGTGCGTGAGTACGTCCTGGGGCACGTCGAGCTGGTGCAGTGCCACGCCCACGGCGAGGGTGTGGGCCAGGTCGAGCAGTGCCTTGGCCGGTTCGTCGACCGGACCGGGGCGGCTGACCGGGTGTTGGAGATCGGTCTGGACTTGCGCAAGGGCAAGTCGCCGGTTGTCGTGCCGAAGGAGGACCTGCTGCTGGCCGACTGGGTGCAGCGGTGGGTGGACGCGCACGATGTCGGCGCGACGACGTGGGCGAAGTACCGCTCGCACCTGCGCAACCACATCCTGCCCCGGTTCGGGGACACGCCGTTGCGGGAGATCTCCCGGATGACGGTCAAGGGGTGGGTCAAGCAGTTGCGGCGCGGGCTGGCTGAGCGGACGGTGGCCGACATCGTGACGCTGCTGTCGATGGTCCTCGGTGAGGCGGTGGAGGAGGACCTGATCGGCCGCAACCCCTGCGGGCGGCTCCGGGTCAACACCGGCGACTGGGAGGAACGCCCTCATGCTTCGCCGCAGCAGGTGCTGGCGATCGCCAGGCGGTGTTCACCCGCCATCGGCGTCCTGGTGGTGACAGCGGCGTACACCGGGCTGCGGTGGAGTGAGCTGGCCGGGTTGCGCTGGTCGGGGGTCGACCTGGACGGCGGGGTCGTCTCGGTCGATCCACAGAAGGGCGCGCTGCACGAGGTCGGCGGGAAGCTGGTGCTCGGGCCGCCCAAGACCAAGGCCGGCGTTAGGCCGGTGCACCTGCCGCCGTTCCTGGTGGGGATGCTGCGCCAGCAGCGGGAGCGGCAAGGGGGCGAGCATGTGTTCACCGGGCCCGGCGACGGGTTGTTGAGGCGGGCGAACTTCCGGCGGCGGGTGTGGTTGCCCGCGGTCGCGGGGGATCTGGCGCGTGAGTGGGGTCCGATCCTGACGGGGCTGCACTTCCACGATCTGCGGCATACGCAGAAGACGTGGTTGATCGAGGACGGGGTGCCGGAGGTGTTGCAGTGCAAGCGGCTTGGGCACCGGATGGCTGGGGTGTCGGCGCGCTATTCGCACGTGACGCGGGTCATGGTCGACGCGATGCTGCGGGGGATGCAGCGACGCTGGGAGCAGGCGTTGGATCACCCATTGGGGTTGACCACATACGGTGCCGACGATCACTCCATGATCGTTTGCTCCCAAATTGCTCCCATGAACGCAATTCGGCCGGTAGGTGATGATCACCTACCGGCTGCCTGACCTGCGCTATTCCACTGTGGACGATACTGGGATTGAACCAGTGACCCCTACCGTGTCAAGGTAGTGCTCTCCCGCTGAGCTAATCATCCTCGCCGCCCCGGTCATCGGGACGTGCTCAGCTTATTACAGCGCCTTGCTCCGGACCAAATCGGTCGCCTCGTGTGGTCCTGGGCGGCATGGTCGGGGGACGGGGGCAATGACGTCCGCAGCTAATGGGAAGGAGGTCCAACAGGGGTGTTGTGGGGCTTGTTGACCCGGCCGATCGCGATCCCGGCCGCGACCAGCGCCGCCCCCAGCACGAGGAAGCCCAAGTCGTAGGCCAGTTCGCTCGGGCCCGAGCGGACGTGGTGGACGCCGAGGAGCAGGTGGTTCAGCGTGCCCTCCACCAGGTTGAACACGCCCCATCCGGCCACCACGCCGCCCCACAGCACCCGTCCCGGCCGCCTGCCGCCCGAGTGGTTCAGCAGGGCCACGCCGAGTGCCACCAAGGCCAGGCACAGCAGGTGGAACAGGCCGTCGCCGATCATGTTGACGTGCGGGTCGTCCGGGTACCAGCCGGACAGCATGTGGTGCCACCCCAGCAGCTGGTGGATCACGATCCCGTCCAGGAAGCCGCCGATTCCCAACCCCAGCACGAGCGACGCGCGGTCGACCTTCAGCATGGCGCGGGGTTAGCCCCGGTCGCGCGGGTCAAACGCCGAACTTCGGAAAGCGCCACCGCCTTGCGATCACCTTGCGATCGCCCACCCCGACCGCGCCGAGCGCCCCATCTCGCCCGCACACCCACCAGGATCTGGGAACCATGAACGTCTCGGTGCTCATGGTGGAGGACGACGCGCACATCCGGCAGGCCCTCGGCCTCGCACTGGAGGACGAGGGCTTCGCCGTCTCGGAGGCCGTCTCCGGCGAGCAGGCCCTCGCGCTGCTCGACCGGCGCGCGTTCGACGTCGTGCTGCTCGACCTCATGCTCCCCGGCGTGGACGGCCTGCACGTGTGCCGGGTGCTGCGCTCGCGCGGCGACCTGCCGGTCATCGTCGTCACCGCCCGCGCCGACGCCGAGGACGTCATCGCCGGGCTGGAGGCGGGCGCCGACGACTACGTCACCAAACCGCTCGTCGCGGCCGTCCTCGCGGCCCGCATCCGCGCCCTGCTGCGCCGTTCCGGCGGCGCGGCGCAGGCGGACGAGCTGCGCGCGGGCGACCTGGTCGTCCGGCAGGACAACCGCACCGCGCACCGCGCCGGCGAGCAGGTCCACCTCACCCGCACCGAGTTCCGCCTGCTGGTCGAGCTGCTCGCCGCCGAGGGCCGGGTCGTCACCCGCGAGCAGCTGCTGAACCGGGTGTGGGGCTACGACTACTTCGGCGACACCCGCCTGCTGGACGTGCACATCCGCAGGCTCCGCCGCAAGGTCGAGCCCGACCCGGACGCGCCCGCGCTGGTCCTGACCGTGCGCGGCTCCGGCTACCGGATTAGCGCGGGGGACTGACCCCCGGCGCGCACCGAGACCTAATCGTCAGCCGGTTGTCAGGTTGACCGCGCCCGTTCTGCCGGATCATGGGAGGAGCACCCGACCGCAGGGGAGCGGACATGGACGTCCTTTCGCACTCGTCCGAAGCGGGGATCACCCGCGTGCTCACCGGCCTGGCCGCCGAGTTCGGCGACCGCCTGCCGGAATCCGTCGTCACGGGCACCGTCCTGCAGGCCCGCAGGGACCTGCAGGGCCAGATCGCGCCCGAGTCGCTGGAAGAACTGCTGCACCGCCTCGCCCACTACCGGCTGCGCGAGCTGCCGGACGCCGGGGCCACCACCCCGGCCTGACCGGGAGGCCACGTCCCGCCACCTGGACGGGTGGTCTCCCCGCCCACCACCCGGCGCGGTGCATCGAACGCCGATACTTTCCGCCCCGGCGGGAGTCCGAGCGTTCGAGCGGACGCGCTCCCGCGCTCGCGGGAGGAATCGTGGCAGCCGCCGTCAGGACGCTCGTGCTCGGCTCGGTCATCGCCCTGGCCGCCGGGGCCACCACCCCGGCGGCGAGCGCGACCCCACCGGAACCCCCGCGCGCCGTCCAGTGGGTCGCGCTGGGCGACTCCTACACCGCTGGCGTCATCCAGGCCGCGGGCGACCTGACCGAGACCCCACCGGACGGCTGCGCCCGCACCACCGACTCCTACCCCGAGCAGATCCGCCGCCACCTGGGCCCGCTGGTGGAACTGCGCAACGCCAGTTGCGGCGCCGCGACCATCGCCAACGTCCACCGCGAGCAGCAGGAGCTCGTCCTGGGCAGGCCCATGCCACCAGACGGCCTCGACCCCGACGGCCCGTTCGCCCCGGTGCCCCCGCAGATCCAAGCCCTGTCCGAAGACACCGACCTGGTCACCGTGGGGGCAGGCGGCAACACCCTCGGCTTCGCCGAAATCCTGTTCCGCTGCGCAGAACTGGGCAAGCGCAGCTGGGTGTGGGCCTCACCCTGCGCCGCCGAGTTCGACGCGGACCTGGACGACCGCCTCGCCGCAGTCCGCGCCGACTACGACGAGATGCTGGACGCGATCCACGCCGCATCCCCCAACGCCGAGGTCCTCACCGTCGGCTACCCGCGCGTGCTGCCGGACAGCGGCTGGTCCTGCTTCTTCAACAACTTCCTCCAGTTCGGCTCCATCACCCCAGGCGACCTGACCTGGGCCCGCACCCAGGTCCTGGAACCGCTCAACGAGACCCTCAGGCAAGTGACCGCTGAACACGACGACACCTTCATCGACCCCTACGCGGTGGGACAGGGCCACAGCGTCTGCGACAACACGGGCACCCAGAACTGGGTCGACGGCATCCTGAGCACCGTCATCCCGCCCACCTTCGCCCTCGTGCACCCCAACGCACGCGGACACGCAGCCACGGCCGCACTGATTGAGGACCGCATCCTCTTCCACACCAACAACACCAACATGACCGACAAGACAAACCAGTAAGAACGACTAGCAGCGCCTCGCGCGTCGACCGCCTCGCGGGCTGCTGGGCGAGCGCAGCGAGCCCGCAGCCACCCCATCCCGCGTCCCTCTTCTCCGTTTGGCCTGGCGCAGCCCGAGCACGCTCGTCAAGATGCCGCCGCACCGCCACGGCAGACCGCCCGAGCCGTCCGGCGTCTTGACGAGCGTGCTTGCCTGAAAGGAGGCCACACGGGGAAGAGGGACCCGGACCACCGCAGGGGGACAACGGGACCACCAGCGGAAGCGTCACCGGCCGGCAGAGCTCGTGTCCCCTCTTTTTTGGAGGTCTGCCCCGCCGGCGAGGCGTTGTTCTTGGCTCTTCAGCTTGCCGTGGCCGCGTTCTTCGCGAGGTTCTGGTAGATCGGCACCTCTCCCAGAAGCTCCCGGTCGTTGACCGTCAGGTGCAACCGGGCCGTCCGCTCGCCCAACTCCTCGATCTGCTCGAAGATCCGGCTGTCCGCACCCCCAGCTCCACGGCGTCGAGGAACTCCTGCGCGACCGGCTCGCCGGGCGGCACGAGGTCCCGGTTGCGCGGACTCGCCCACTCCGCCGCTTCCTCACCCGCGTACCCCACGCTGACCTGGATGTACGGCTTGATCCGCTGCACGGGGTCGTGCTGGGTCACGATGAGCGGGGCCGTCAACCCCAACCCCAACCCCAACCCGGTAGGTCGGCGGCGTGGTGACCCAGACCCCGTAGTCACGCCCATGTCCGGAGCGCAGCTCGAAGTAGTCGGTGTCGGCGAAGCAGCCGTGCAGCACGGTGCTCATCGGGTTTCCCCCACAACGCGCCCGCCTCAACGGGGACAACAAGTTTTCCACTCGACGTCTTCGACGACGGCCTCCCACCCCCGGAGACCTCGCTCCGCGAGATCGCCACCCGAACCGGGACCAGCCACGCCCTTCTCCGCTACCACTTCGGCTCCCTCCCCGGCGTCCTGGCGGCAGTCCTCGGCGCCCAACGCACCCGCGACAACAAAACCCTGGTCAGCACCACCGAACAAAACACCTTCACCGACCTCGCCCACGCGATCTGGCAGGTCTACACCCACCTCACCCACCTCACCCGCCTCACCCGGCCACCGGCGCCAGGTAGACCAGCACGTCGTCCACCCCGTCCAGGCACAGCACGTCGTGCGCCACGTCGTCGTGGAACCCGCCGAACAACCCCAACCGCACCCCGTGGGCCGCCGCCACCAGCGCCAGGTTCTGCGCCAGGTGCCCACCCTCCACCAACGCCAACCGCAACGCCCGCGTCCCGTAAGCCCGCCGCAGCGCCCCCACCCGCGCGTACACCGCCAGCACCGCCGGAACCCCCGCCGGGTCGACCCGGTCGTCCCCCCGCCCGAACCACATCGAGCTCGCCAGCACGTCCCGCTCCGGCGGCGCCCCGGCCACCCGCACCAGCACCCGCCGCACCTCGTCCACGTCGTACACGCCGGGCTCCACCCCCGCCACCCGCCAGGCCAGCACCCGGACCCGAGCGCTCCACCGCCCGCCCGCGCTCGGGTGCGGCCTCCGCCCGTCCGGCAAGGCCCCGTGCGCCGTCCACAACAACGTCGCCAGCCCCGCCGCGTCCAACCCGCCCGCCAACGCCTCACCGCGCGCCGTCCGCCGCGCGGCCAACGCCTCCACCAGGGACGCCGACACCGGCTCCGCGTCCGGCAGCTCCACCACCCGCTGCCACGGCAGCGCGCCGAACGCCACGACCGGCTCCGCCCGAGGCCCCTGGTCCGGCTCGCCCACGTGGTACCTGCTCGCCACCAGGTACCGCCGGTCCGACTCACCCCCGTGCACGCGCTCCGCCACCCCCGGCGACTCGGCGGTCATCGCCACCAGCCTGCACACCACCCGCTCCTCCTCGGGCGTGATCCCCAGCCGGTTCAGCAGCATGTGCAGCTGCGAGCCCCACACGAACACCGGCAACCCGGCCTCCCGCACGCACTCCGCCCAGTACGCCACCGCCCCCGTGGCCCCACCCTCCAACCGCGCCCACCGGTCGGCCAGTTGCGCCCCGCGCGCCGCGTGCAACGACCTGGCCACCGCGTGCGAGGCCACCCCCGGAGGGGCGACCGCCTCCTCGGTCCGCCGCCACCCGGACGCCAACGACCGCAACCACGACGCCGCACCCGCCCGGTCCAACCCCACCGCGCTCGCGGTCGCCATCACCAGCTCCACCGCGGCCGTGAAGCGCGCGCCCGCCGTGCGCGCCGACCGCAGCACCGCCACCGCCACCTCGGTGCTGCGGCAGAACACCCCCTCCGCCACCGGCATCAGCTCCACCCCGCCGTACCGGGCGACCTCCGCCTCGTACCGCACCTCCCGCACCTCGCCGTGCGGCCACCCCGGCCCGTCCGCCCCGGCCCCGTCCATCCCGGCCCCGCCCGCCCCGGCCCCGTCCGCCACCACCGGGTGCTCCACCCCGGCCACCAGCGCGCGCAGCCTCCCCGGCAGGTCCGCGTCCCGCGCCCGCACCCGCAGGTGCGGCCCGCCCTCCCCGTACCGCACGTAGAACCACTCGCCGCTCATCGCCGGGGCGAGCACGTCCGCGATGAACGCGTCCACGTGCTCCACCGCCCACGCCAGCCGCACGTGCGCACTGGTCCACGTCATCACGCCTCCACCGGGCTCAGGTCGTAGGCGAACCCCGCACCACGCGGACGCCCGATCACGAGCAGGTACAGCAGGCAGTGCCCGGCGGGCGCGCCGACCAGCCCCTCCAGCGCCCCGTCGTCCACGCTCCGCGCCGGACGGCAGAACGCCCCCGCCCCGGCCGCCGCCTCGCACACGCGCTGCCCGGTGGCCCCCGCCGCCCGCAGCAACGCCCGGTACCCGTCCGGCCCGCCCGCCGCGACCGCCTCCGCCGGATCACCCGTGGTCACCAGCGCCAGGTTCGCCGACGCCACGTCGAACACCCCCGGCGGGTGCCCGAACACCGCCCCCAGCGAGCGCACCGCGTCCCCCGGCTCCACCACCCGCAGCCCGCCGTCCACCGCGTGCCAGCCGTCGACGACGTCCCGCACCCCGCGCACGGCCACCCGGTGCCGCAACCCGCCAGGCGACCGGCCCACCGCGTCCACCACCGCGTCCAGCACCGCCCTGGCCAACGGCCTCGGATCGGCGGCGATGCCGCGCGGCCCCACCCCGGAGCTGCGGACGGGCGACGGCGCGACGGCCTCCCCGCTCTCCCGGTGCGAGGACACCCGCACCACCACCCCGTCGACCTCCGCCCGCAACCCCAACCGCCGCGCGTGCCCGACCAGCGCCGCCCCGACGTGCCCCACCTCCAGCTCCGCCAGCACGTCCCCGAACTCCCGGTACCCCGCCGACAGCCGGTCCCGCCGCCGCACCAGCTCGATCTCCACCGCCCCGCCCAGCGCGGGCGTCCCCTCGCCGACCAGCTCGCGCCGCACCGCGTCCAGCACCCACCGCCCACCCGCCACCAGCACCAGGTCCACGGTGTGCGCCGCCCGAGCCGAGGGGTACGCGCGGTGGTCGTTGTACTGGTTCCACGGCTCCCACCGCAGCGGCGTCGCCACCGCCGTCAACAGGTGCGCCACCGCCGCCCCGAACCGCCCGCACCCGGCCAGCCCGCGCAACGGCACCCGCGCGCCCGCAGCCGCCGCGACCCCCGGCGACACCCCCGGCTCGACCACCCGCCCAGGCCCGTGCGCGTACGCCTCCTCCAGCGCCGCCCGCCCGTCCAGGGGCCCGGCCCCGCTCCCGCTCACGGGAACGGGTGCGGCAGCGGGGGACCGGACAGGCGCAACCGGGGCACGCCACCCGTGCGCCGGTTCACCTCCCCGAACGTCATCGGCGCCGTCCCCGGAACGATCACCTTCGCCGAGCGCAACCCCAACCGCTCCCGCACCACCGGATCGCTCTGGTCCACCGCGATCACCTCCAGCCCCAACGCCTCCCACCGCCGCACGTAGTGCTCCAGCACCGCGTCCAGGTCACCACCCGGCACGTCCGGCGCCACCAGCTCCCGCCCCGGCCCCGGAACCAGGAAGTCGTGCCGCCCCAGCGCCTCCGGCAGCGCGTTGACGTTCACGTGGTCGTCCATCGTGCGCACCAGCCCCGGCTCGCGCAGCATCCGCCGCAACCGCTCCGGCTCGTAGTCCCCCGGCTCGCTCCGGTACCGCTTCGCTCCCGCCTCCACGTCCATCACCACCTCGGCCGCCGCGGCCCGCACCGCCGCGCCCACGTCCAACCCCGCGCCCGCCGCGTAGAACGCGCACGGGAACCCGCCCCGCCCCTCCGCCCGCCGGGCCAGCGACAGCACCGACGGCACCCCGAGGTCGTTCGTCGCGTCGTACAGCTCCAGCCGGTACCCCACCTGCTCCAACCGGTCCGCCACGTGCGCCGTCAGCTCGTCGTCCGAGCGCAGCGACGGCAGCGGCGCCCGCCCGTACCAGGCGGTCAGGAACGCGTCCCGCTCGGCGACCTCGAACAGCCCGTGCAGCACCGCCTCCACGAGGCTGTTGCCCGTGCCGCACCCGTTCGAGGTCTCGTCCACGAACCTCGGCCCGACCGACCGCCCCCAGTAGGCGACGTGCTCGGGCACCGCCACGGCACGCCCCCGCGTGTAGGACCACCCGTGCACCCAGCGGATCCGCACGTCCGGCCGGTACGGCGTCACGTGCGGCGACCCCAGGTCGGGCAGCCCCAGCCGCACCGGGTCGAGCGCCCGGTCGGGTCCCAGCTCGGCGAACGACGCCTCCAGCACCGTGGTGACCCGCCTCGGCCGCAGTCCCGCGTGCCGCTCCACCGCCTCGAACAGCGCAACCCGCTCGGCGTGCTCGTAGTCGCCCGTGCGCCCGAACCCGGCCTGCCCGCCGACCAGCTCGGCGCTCACCGCCGCCACGGCCAGGTCCCCGATCCGGTGCAGCCCGCCCACCGGCCCGTGCCGCAGGTCGAACAGCTCGCGGCGCAGCGAATCCCCTGCGGTCGCAGGGTTCTCGCCCCGCAGCGACCCCGGCTCCACCGGCACGGGCGCGCGCACCACGCTCGCGGCCTCCGCCGAGTCCTCGGGCAGCGGCCCGCACCTCGCGCACCCCTCGGGCCTTGGCCGGACCCGGTGCTCGCCCACCGCGCCCAGGTCCGACCGCAGGGCCAGCACGCGGTCGCGGTGCGCGTCGGGATCGGCCAGCACGCGCCCCACCAGCGCGTCCAGCACCGGCCGCAGCGCCGGGACGACCAGCCCGCCCACCCGCATCGCCGGGTCCGCGCGCGGCGCCGACGCCCCCAGCGCCGCGAGCCGGGCGTCCTCGGCGCACCGCAGGCACACCCCACCCGCACCCCGGCCCAGCACCGGCCCCACGAGCACCAGCGCGCCGTCGAACCGCACCGGCAGCACCGGCCCGTCCACCCCGAGCCGCTCCAGCTCGCCCAGCGCGTACCCGGTCAGCTCCACGACCTCCACGTCGCTCACCGGAACGCCACCAGACCCGCCGCCGTCAGCACCGGCCCCAGATCCACCGGCTCGACCCCGCCCGCGAGCGCCCGCAACCCCTCCTGGAACGCCTCCTCGACGTCACGCAACCCGTAGGGCCAGTGCCAGTCCCGGTTCGTCCACGGCGCGGCGGCGGCGTCCGGCGTCACGACCGGCGCCGCCCCGCACAGCACCACCGCCCCGGAATCCCCGCGCCCCCCACCCGCCCGCTCGACCTGCGCCCGCCCGGCCGCGGCCAGCGCGGCGAACGCGACCGCGTCGGCCGCCGCGGCCTCCACCGCCCAGGACAGCTCCTCCCCGCCGCAGCGCACCACCGCCCGCACCACCTCCGGCGCCAACCGGGTCACCTCCACCTCGGCGGGCAGCGCGAACCGCAGCACCACGGCCTTCCACCACCGCCGCGCGGTCGGATCGGCCGACCACTCCCGCTCGGCCACCACCTCGCCCGGCAACCCCCGCACCGCCGCCCGCAGCGCCAACCCCTCGGCGTGCACCCGGTCCGCGCCGACCACCACGCCCCCCGGCGCCAGCCGGGACGCCGACCGCAGCAGCGCGTCGAGCCGCGCGGCGTGCTCGGTGACGCCGAACCCGACCACCTCCCCGGACGCCGCCAGCTTCACCGGGAGCTGCGGCAGCGCGCCGGGCAGCGGCGTCGCCACCGGCCCGAGCTCCTCGTCCCCCAACACCTCCAGCAGCGCCCCGCCCGCCTCGCGCGGCCGGACCGCCGACAACCACGGGTGGTACTCCGCGCGCAACGGGTCCAACCGCGCCACCAGCACCGCCTGGTGCGGCGGACCGCCCGGCGGCACGTCGTGCCACATGTCCACCACCTCGCCGGACGGATCGGGCACCCCGCCCACCGCGCACACCAGCCGGTGCGCGGCGGCCGACGCGACCAGCGCCGCCAGCACCTCCGGCGGTTCCCCGGCCCCGCCCGCGAGCCGCTCGGCGACCCCCGCCGCGTCGGCCAGCACCTCGTCGACCGCGCCGGGCGCGACCACGAAGCCCACGTCCCCCGCGCACCCGCCCGCGACCGCGTGCGCCCCCGCCACGACCAGCAACCCCGGCCCCGGCCGCACCGCCGCGACCTCCACCCCGGTCGCGAGGAGCGCCCGGCGCGCGGCGGCGGCGAGCACGCCCCCGCCCACCACCTCGACCCGCGCGGAGCGCAACAACCCCCACGCCTGCGCGGGCCTCGCGGCCACCGACTCCAACCACGCCGCGATGTCCGGCGGCGGCTGGCCGTCCCCGCCGCCACCCCACCCGGCGGGCACCTCCACCAGCAGGTCGTGCTCGCGCAGCTGCCCGATCAGCAGCTCCAGCGCCCGCGCCACGACCGGCGCCGCCCCCTCCGGAGCCACCAGCCGCTCCGGCGGCACCCCCTCGGCCAGCGGCGCGGCCAGGCGCTCCCAGATCGTCCACAGCCCGCGCCCGCCGTCGACCGTGAAGCTGGAGCGCCAGCCCCGCACGTGCACCCCGCTCCCGGTGGGAGTCGCGTGCACCACAGGTCGCAACCGCAGCAGAACCCCGCTCACCGGACCACCTTCGCCATCCCCGCCACCTGCTCCTCCCAGCGCACCCCGGTCACCCGCTGCACCGCCCGCACCAGCAGGCTCGCGGCCAGGTACCGCTCCACCGGCGTCACGTCGCACACCGCCAGCAGCCGGTACAGCGCGTTCGTCCCCGCCCGGTACACCGTCACCGGCCGCAGGTAGTCCGGGTGGTCGAAGTCGACCTCGATCAACCGCCGGTGGTACTCGCCCGGCTCGCCCCTGTGCTCGCGGTGCCACCGCCGCACCGCCTCCGGCTCGCCCAGCTCCAGCGCCCGCTCCCCGAGCAGCCCGGTCGGCCCGGTCGGCAGCTCGCCCCGGTCGAACGCCGCGTCCCCCAGCGCGCGGGCCGCGTCCGACCACTCCGCCCACACCGCCCCGGCCGAACCGTCCAGCACCGCGCGCACGGTCGCCACCGCCGCGTCCGCGTTGCGCTCCCACACCCGGTCGAACCGCGCCCGCAGCGCCCCGCCGGGGTCGGAGTGCCCCAGGAACCCCTCCAGGTGCGACAGGAACGAGTGGTAGCCGTTGGCGATCCCGGCGGGGAAGCGGCTCGCGTGCGCGGCCATCGCGACGAGCGCGAGCCGCGCCCGCCCCTGGCCCGTGCGGTCCACGGCCACCGCGTCCGCGATCGCCGGGACGCCCAGCCGCAGGTTCCCGGTGCGCAGCTCCACCAGCTCGACCGACCCCACCAGCCGCAGCACCGGGGCGAGGTCGGTCTGCTCGACCAGCACGGTGTTGTCCGGCTGGATCGGCCCGTACGGCGGCGGCACCAGCTCGGCGATCCCGCTCTGCCGCGACCGCTCCAGCAGCTCCTCGTCCGTCACGTCCGCGGTGGACGGGCGCTCGGCCAGGTGCGCCCGCACCCGCCCGGCGACCAGCTCGGCGGCCCGCCCCACGACCCCGTCCGGCCCGTCCAGCCGCACCACCAGGTGCGGTCCCCGCAACCAGTGCCGCTCCACGTGCCCCACCGCGCCCGCGTCGACGGCCGCCGCGAGCGCGGGCAGCACGGCGTCGCGCAGCAGGGGGGCCTTCACCGGGTCGCGGTAGTGGCAGACCACGTCGATCACGAGTTCCTCCAGTAGGTTTCCGCGACCAGCTCGACCACCCGGCCGTCCGCCCCGGCGGTCCCCGGAACGGGCAGCGCCTCGGTCACCCGCACCCCGTCCGGGAAACCGGCCAGCAGGCGCGGCAGGCACCGCAGGTGCAGCGGGTCGCCGAGGTCGGCGTACTGCGGCTTGCGCGCCGTGAGCGCGTGCCGGTACGCCTCGGCCGGGTCGGGCGCGCCTTCGGGGCCGACGAACACGTGCTCGGGCAGCCCGTGCCGGGCGCGCAGCAGCGCCACGTCCAGCGCCGCCCGCTCCTCCGCGCCGACCACCGGCGGGACCGGGAAGCCCCAGGACCGGCGCGCCAGCACCACGTTCCGGTGCGCCAGCGGCCCCAGCCGGGTCACCCCGCCGTCGACCTCGCGCTCCCGCAGGGCGTCCAGGTCGACCCAGCCGCAGGACAGGTCCGAGTACAGCGCCGCCTGCCGGTCCGGGAGCGCGATCGGGACCATGAACCCCAGGTACAGCACGTCCAGCGGGCGGCCGTCGCGGGTCACCCGCACCTCGTCGGCGTCCGGGTCGTGCCGCACGTCCAGGTCGTCCGCGAGCAGGTCGGCCCACCGGGCGTCCTCGCCGACCTCGCGCGCGCCCACCAGCGGGTGCAGGTTCGGGTTGAACCCGCGCACCGGGCGGAACTGCACCGGGTCGTCGGTGTGCCGCAGCACCTGCGCGGTCACCGCCTCGCGCGCGCCCGGCAGCAGGTCCAGGAAGCGGCTGGTGAACTTGCCGAACCCCGAGTACACCCGGTTGACCACCAGGCGCCCGTCGCCGGTGGGCTGGGCGAAGAAGCCGTACGAGCCGGGGCGCCGGGTGGTCCACGCGGGCAGCAGCCCGGCCGCCCGGTCGAGCACCGCGTCGGTGATCACGCCGCCGCGCACCAGCCCGGCCAGCTCCTCCCGCACCGCCAGCAGTTCGAGCGCGGCGGGATCGGCCGGGACGGCCCCGGACGTGCTGTCCCGCCAGGCCGACGTGATCGGGCCCGCGCCGTCGGCCAGCGAGGCGACGCCGCCGACCCCGAACCGCTCGGTGAACCTGGCCGTGATCAGGCGGCGCAGCAGGACGTGCTGGTCGAACGCGATCAGCAGCGGGGTGAGCAGGGCCAGCTCCGGGAACGCGCCCAGCGGGGTGGTCGTCGGCTCGGGCAGCACCACGTCCTCCACCACCGGCGCGACCCCGGTCAGGTCCGCGCCCACCCGCTCGCCCAGCTCCCGCCAGCCCTCGGACAGCTCGGCGAGCACGGCCGCCCTGGCGGGGGCGGGGGTGGCGCCGAACTCCTCGGTGGTCCTGGCGAGCGCGGTCAGCCTGCCCGCCAGCGCGGCGGGGTCGGGGGTCGCGGGCCCGGCGGGCTGGTCGGTCAGCCAGGTCGCGAGCGCGGTCAGCGGGTCCCGCTCCTGCGGGTGCACCGGAGGGATCGGGACGAGCAGCCCCAGCTCCCGCGCCCGCGCGACGAACCCGCGCGCCGCGTCCGCCGACCCCTCCGGGAGCCGGGCCGCCAGCGCCGCCTCCACCTCCGCCAGCCGCAGTCCCGGCGGACCCGCGTCGCGCACCAGCGCGAGCACGAACCGCAGCGGGCCGGTGGCGGCGACGTCCACCTCCTCCTCCCGCACCACGTCCGCGCGCCCCACGCCCGCCACCGGGGTGTCGCGGCGGAACAGCACCCGGCCGTCGCGCACCCGCAGCCCCGCCGCCACCCGGTGCGGCAGCAGCGGTCCCAGCGCGGTCGCGAACCTGGTCACCAGCAACCGGTGCGCCGCCGGGCGCGACACCGCGGGACCGGGGTGCGGGGCAGCCTCCGCCCGGTCGTCCCAGGTCGACCAGCCGACGTGGGTGTGCCAGGACAGCGGGCTGGTCTTCGCGGTGGCGCGCAGGGCGTAGCGCAGCAGCGTCGGCTCGGCCTTGCGCGCCCTGCGGTCCGGGACGCCGCCCAGGCGCGCGGCGCGGTCCATGCCCCGCAGCAGGTCCGCGCCGGTCAGCGCGCTCGCCAGCCGGGGCGCGTCGGCCGCGCACACCCGCGCCAGCCACGCCCTGGACCTGGCCAGCGCGTCCGGCCACGCGGCCAGCGCCGCCGCCTCCGCCTCGGCCCGCGCCCCGTGCGCCGCCAGCCACTTCGCCAGCAGCGGGACGCGCTCCGGCAGGTCGCCGAGGTCGCGCCCAGGGTGCGGCGGGCGGTGGTTGTGCACGTCGCGGCGCAGCGGGAGCACGACCGCGCGGTGGAAGTCGGCGCCGTGGTGCGCGGCGCTGTCGTGCAGCGCGTCCGCCAGGTCCCCGGCCAGCGCGGCGAGGTCGGCCTCCACCGCGGCCAGCGCGGCGAGCGCGGCGCGGAAGTCCGAGCCCGCCGGACCGGGGTGGGCGAGCGCGGCCACCCGGACCAGCGCGTACGGCGCGAGTTCGGTGCTGGTGCCGTGGCCTGTCATCGGGTGCTCCTGGGAGGTCGGTCGCGGGTGGGGCCGGGGACGCCCGCGCGGACGCCCCCGGCCCCGGTCGGTCACACCTGCGGTAACTCGGGCATCGGCGGCTGCTGGCAGCAGCAGCACGAGGTGCTGCTGCACGAGCAGGCCGCGGTGGACGCGCCGGTCTCCGGCAGGGCCACCGCGTCGCGCATCGCCGTCACGGCCAGGTCGCCGAGGTCGAGCTCGGATTCGTCGAAGGTCAGGTCCATCGTCAAGTCCTCTCCGGATCTCCTTGCGGTTCCCCGAATCGGGATCGGCGCTGCTCAGCGCGCGCCGGTCCGGTCACCGGGGCTCGGGGCGCACGCTCCCACGTCGCGGTATACGTCCGGTATGCGCCGTGATCGACCTCCCCTATGGGCTCCGGCGAGAACGACCGGTGACTCCGGGTAGGACATAACTGGGGGTGCTGGCGGGAGAGCGGGACCAGGGGCGGTGGAGGAGCGGGGATGGCGGTCCGTGCGGTGGCGCGTGCGCAGCAGGGCGTGACGATCCGGCTGTTCGGCGGGCAGGAGCTGAGCGGCCCTCACGCGCGCGGCGTGGTGCCCCGCGGGGTGAAGGCGCGCACGCTGCTCGTCGCGCTGGCGCTGGACGCGGGCGCGGCCGTGTCCACCGGGCGGTTGCTCGACACCCTGTGGGAGCAGGAGCCGCCGCGCAGCGCGGGGAAGAACCTCCAGCTGTACGCGAGCAGGCTGCGCCGCTGCCTGGACGACGTGGGCCTGGGGCTGGGCGGGCTGCTGGTGCACGTCGGGCACGGGTACCGGCTGGACGTGCGGCCGGGGTCGGTGGACGCGCTGCGCGTGGCCGAGCACGCGCGCGAGGGCGTGGCGGCGCTGCGGCGCGGGGACGCCGAGGCGGCCGACGCGGAGCTGGGTGCGGCGCTGGCGGGGTGGCCGGTGGAGGGGCTGGTGGGGCTGGTGCCCTCGGAGCCCTCGGTGGCGGTGGCGGGGCTGTGGCGCGAGCGCAGGCTGGCGGTGGTGGAGCACCTGGCGGCGGCGAAGGTGGAGCTGGGGGCGCGCGAGGAGGCGGCCGACCTGCTGGCCGCGCAGGCGGCGGCGAACCCGGCGCGCGAGTCGGCGCACGTCGCGCTGATGCGGGTGCGGGCGCTGCTGGGGGACCGGGCGGGGGCGGTGGAGGTGTACCGGCGGCTGGAGCGGGTGCTCGACGCCGAGCTGGGGATCGGGCCGGGGCCGGAGGCGCGCGCGGTGGTCGGGGCGGTGCTGGGGCGGGTGTGACGCGGGCGCGGGTGTCGGACCCCTGCGGCAGGCTGTCGGGGTGGAGACGACCTTGCAGGTGACGATCGACTGCGCCGACCCGCGGCGGCTGGTGGCGTTCTGGGCCGAGGCCCTCGGGTACGTGCCCGAGCCGCCGCCCGGCGGGCACGCCACCTGGCGCGAGCACTGGGTGGCGACGGGGGTGCCGGAGGAGGAGTTCGCGGACGGGGCGGGGGAGACGCCGGAGTCCGTCGTCGACCCGGCCGGGGTGGGGCCTCGGGTGTGGTTCCAGCAGGTGCCCGAGGGCAAGGCGGGGAAGAACCGGGTGCACCTGGACTTGAAGGTGGGGGGTGGGCGCGGGGTGCCGCTGGAGGTGCGGGTCGAGCGGGTGAGGGCGAAGGTGGAGCGGCTGGTCGAGGCGGGGGCCGGGGTGCTGCGGGTCGTGGACGAGCCGGGCGCGGGGCACTACGGCGTGGTGCTCCAGGACCCGGAGGGGAACGAGTTCTGCGTGGTCTGAGCGGGGGGGGGGCTAGCGCCCGGCGGGCTCCTGCGGGACCGGTGCGGGCTCCGGCTCCGGGGTGAGCAGCGTGACCAGGACCAGCAGGACCGCGCCCGCGCTGATCAGCACGTCGGCCACGTTGAACGTCGCGAACCAGCCGGTGTGGAAGTAGTCGGTGACCGCACCGTCGAACGCCCGGTCCACCAGGTTCCCGACCGCGCCGCCCAGCACCAGCGCCAGGGCGACCCGGCCCCAGCGCGGGGTGCTCGGTGCGGTGCGGTGGGCGTGCAGGGCCACCGCTAGGGTGATCAGCGCCGTCACCGCCGTCACGACCCCCGCGGGCAGCGAGGAGCCGAGGCTGAACGCCACGCCCTCGTTGTGGAGCAGGCGCAGCTGGAGCGGGCCGAGGTCGACCGGGCCGTGGACCAGGTTCCGCTCGGCCAGGACCTTGGCCGCCAGGTCCGCGACCGCGCCCACCGCCGCGATCGTGAACAGCGCCGCGCGGCCGGTGGGGCGGGTGGTCTTCGCGTCGAGCCGCACCGGGGCCTCCCACCGGTCGGGGTACTGGGCGCGACAGTACAGCCCGCTTGGACAGCGCCGGGCTGGACAGCGCTGGGCTGGACCGGTGCCAGGGCCTGTCCCCACCGGGCCTCGCCTCCGCCAAGCCCGGACTCCGCCGGGGCCGGACAGCGCTGGGGCCGGACAGCGCTGGGGCTTACCCCCCACCGGGCCCTGGCCCCACCATGTCCGGCCCCACCATGTCCGGCTCCGCCAAGCCGGGCTCCGCCAAGCCGGGCTCCGCCAAGCCGGGCTCCGCCAAGCCGGGCTCCGCCAAGCCTGGCTCCCCATGTCCGGCCCGCCGAGGTTCCCCCCGGCGGGCCGGGGTCACCGGGCTATCGGGTCGCCGTGCCGCGTGCCACCAGCAGCGCGATCACCACCAGCACCGCCGCCAGCCCGAGCAGGCCGAAGCCCAGGGTGCTCACCGTCGCGATCGCCCCGACCAGCAGCGGGCCGCCCGCGTCGCCCAGCTCGCGCCCGACCTCGGCCGCGCCCATGGTCTGCCCGACCCGTTCCTGCGGGGTGTGCGAGGCCAGGTGGGCGAACCCGATCGGCGTCGCCAGGCCGGTGCCCGCGCCGATCGCCAGCGCGGCCACCACCAGGCCCGCCACGCCGGGCAGCGTCGCCGCCGCCACCGCGCCCGCCGCGGCCACCACCAGGCCGCCCGCCATGCCCGCCACGTCCCCGACCCGGCCCGCGTCGCGCCACCGCCCGGCCCACGGCTGCACCAGCGCCGCCGTGGCCGCCAGCAGGGACACCACCGCGCCGGTCGCCAGCGGGCCGAGGTCGGCGCCCGCCACGGGCAGGAAGCCGACGCCCACCGCGAGCACCGCCGTCGCGCCCGCCAGGGTCGCGGTGGGCCGCAGGAACGACCCGGAGCCGAGCCGCCTGGCCAGGTCCAGCACGGTCTGCCTGGTCCTGGGCAGCGGCGGCGCGGTCGGCACGGCCACCAGCGCCCACGCCGCCACCGCCAGCGCCAGCCCGGCCAGCACGCCGAACAGCAGCGGGTGGCCGCCCAGGTGGATCAGCACGCCGCCCAGCACCGGGCCGAGCGCGTAGCCCAGGCCCTTCCACGCCCCGTACCCGCCGAACACCCGGCCGTGCCCGGCCCGCGGGGACAGCCTGGCCACCAGCGCGCTCGCGGCCGGGGAGAACGCCGCCGCCGCCGCGCCCTGGCCGAGGCGGGCCAGGCCGACCAGCGCCGGGTTGCCCGCCAGCACGAACGCGGCCGAGGCCGCGGCGAACGCCAGCAGGCCGCCCAGCAGCACCGGGCGCGGGCCGATGCGGTCGGTGAGCGCGCCGAACACCGGTTTGAGCACCACCTCGGCCCCGTCGTAGACGGCGAGCAGCAGGCCGAGCGCGAGCAGCGACGCGGCGCCACCGGTGTAGTCGCCCAGCCCGGCGGCGATGCTGTGCGCGCCGAAGGCGGTGACGAAACCCGCCGCGCAGAGGGGGAGCAGGCGGGAGCGCGGGGAGTCGGGGGAGTCGGTCACGTCGGCGCTCACATCTGGTGCAGCGCCTGGAAGACGCGGTCCGTGTAGTCGGCCAGCCGCTCGGCGCAGCGCGCCAGCCTCCGGTCCGCCTCGGCGGCGTCGGGCGAGCCGAACAGGTCGCGCACCCGCACGTCCCGGTGCCAGCGCCGCAGCCGCTCCAGGCTCTGCTCCTCCTCCTCCAGCTCCGCCATGGTGAACTTGCCGTTGCGGATCTCCTTGTCGATCTCGGCGTCGAACTTGCCGCAGTCGGCCAGGAACTCCGCCCACTCCTCGGCCCGCTCGGCGGTGAACATCGCCTCCAGCCGCGCGGAGTCGGTCTCGGCGCGCCCGGTCGCGTCCAGCACGAGCACCTCGCCCTCGCCGCGCCCGGCCAGCTCGACCACGCGGGCGACCCCGTCCGCGAACACCGGCGCGTCGGGCACGACCCACGCGCCCTGCCCGAGCGAGAGCGCCCCGATCCGCCGCAGCTCCCGCCACACCGCGACGCGGTGCCTGCTCGGCGTCGCGGGCACCTGGACGACGAGCACCAGCCAGGACGTGCGTTGATCCGTCACGGTGGTGACTGTAGCAGCGGTTACAAGTGGGCCGGTAGCGGAATGCCCCGGTGGATTCGCGGAAAACGGGGGAAAAGAATTCCGGGCGCGCGCGAGTGCGACCCGATCCCCGTGCGGATCGGGTCGCACCCGTTTACCGGGGTCGCTCGGCGGGATTCAGACGACCAGGAGCGTGGCGGTGCTCGTGGCGGACGAGATCCCCGTGCCGAGCAGGCAGCTGAGCACGTTCAGCGACAGCGCCGTGACCACCAGCGTCCCGGTCGAGCCGCTGAACTTGCCCGCCGTGATCAGGCCGGTGAACGTCGTCACCTGCTGACCCGCGACCGAGACCGTCGTCCGGGTGTACTCGAAGAAGCTGCTCTCGCCGGTGTTCCACGTGATGGTGACCGTGCCGGACAGCGAGCCGGGCACGGTGACCAGGCAGGACAGCGTCGCCGCCTCGCTGTTGGCGATCTGCGCGCTGGTGACCAGCGGGTCGGCCAGCGACGTGCAGGGACCCAGGTTCAAGGTCTCGCCGATGGTCGTCGGGGTGGCGGTGGCGGTGATGGGCGGGGTGTAGGTGGTGACGCCGGTGCCGAGGGCGCAGGTGGCGTCACCGGCGGCGGCCTGGGCGGGCGGCGAGAGCAGCAGCAGGGACGCGAGGGCGGCGGCGAAAGCCGCGAGGAAGCGAGTTCTCATGCCGATAACTTCAGCCTTCGGGAACCCCGCGCAGCAATTGCCGTCGCACTGTCGGGGAGCGGTTCCACACCTGTGCCCGAATGATTCCCGGCCGGGCCGGGGAAGTGGATCGGCGGGCTGCGCCGCTCGGGTGAGCCAATCGTCAACACGACAACCCGACCGGGAAGTTCTGCAATCCGCACCGGTCCGGGAGGAAAAATCCGCCCGTGACGGCCGCGCGGCGGCAGGTCCCCGCCGCGCGGCCCGCCTCACGGGTGCAGCAGCCCCGCCGGTTTGCTCAGCACGGTCAGCACCGTGTCCAGCCCGGTCAGCCGCAGCATCTTGTGCACCGGCGGCGGCGGCCCGACCAGGCTGAACGCCGCCTGCTCCGCCTCCGCCCGCTCGTGCGCCCCGATGAACACGGTCAACCCGCTGGAGTCGCAGAACGCCAGCGAGCTCAGGTCCAGCACCAGGTGGTGCCCGCTGCCCAGCGGCACCCCGGCGATCGCCTCCCGCAGCCGTGACGCGCTGCGGTGGTCCAGCTCCCCGGTCGCGGTCACCACGTGCCTGGTCGCGGTGGTCGTGCTGGTGATCTTCAGGTCGCTCACGCCGGTCCCACCCCGAACGCGAGCACCGCGGCGTCGTCCTTGCCTCCGCCGCCCGCCAACCGCTCGGCCAGCTCGTCCACCACGTCCCGCGCCGACCCCGGCCGCACCCCGTCGAGCAGGTCGTCGCCGAGCCCGTCGGTGTGCAGCACGAGCACGTCGCCCGCCGCGAGCCGCGCGGTGCGGCGGGTGAACCTCGGCGCGGCCAGCAGCCCCACCAGCTGCGCGCCGGGCGTGTGCAGCACCTCCACGGCGCCGTCCGCGCGCACCACCAGCGCGGGCGGGTGCCCACCGCTGGCCAGCGCCAGCGCGAACCCGTCGTCCGCGGGCCGCAGCACGCCGACCACGGCCGTGCAGAACTCCGGCACCCCGTCGCGCTGCCCGCGCAGCACCTCGTTCAGCTTCCCCAGCGCCGCCGACGGCCCGGACTCGGTGATCGCGGCCCCGCGCAGCGCGTACCGGGCCACCGAGGTCAGCTCGGCCGCCGCGGGCCCGCGCCCGCTGACGTCGCCGACGAAGAACCCCAGCCGGTCCCCGCCGCACAGCGGGTACACGTCGTAGAAGTCGCCGCCGACCTCGTCGGAGTTCGCCGCCCGGTAGTGCGAGGCGACCTCCAGCCCCGGCAGCGACGGCAGGGTCGGCGGCAGCAGGGTGCGGCGCAGCGCCTCGGTGAGCCTGCGGTGGTGCTCCCGGTCCCGCTCGGCCTCCTGCCTGGCCCGCACCAGCTCCCGCTCGTACGAGCGCCGCTCCCGCGCGTCGAACACGGTCAGCCGGACCAGCTGCTGCTGCCCGTCCGAGCCGTTCTTGGCCTTCGCGGTCACCAGCACCGGCAACCGCTGCCCGTCGGCGGCGACCAGGTCCAGCGCGATCTCCCGCGCCTCGCCGTGCATCCGCAGCATCGGCGCGTAGTGCGTCTCGTGGTACAGCTTGCCGCCCACGGTCAGCAGGTCCACCAGGTACCGGCGGCCCACCAGCTCCTCGCGCCGGTAGCCGAGCCAGTCCAGCAGCGTCGAGTTGACCTTGGCGATCTCGCCGTCCAGCAGCGTGGACAGGTACCCGCACGGCGCGTGGTCGTACAGGTCCTCCACGCTGTCCTCCAGCAGCGCGGAGAACGCGACGGCGGCGGTGTCGTCGTCCACGTCCGGCGCCACGCGCTGGTCGGAGGGTCTGGTCACGGCTGGCTCCTCCCCGGCTGCTCGGCCAGGAATCCGCGGATGGCGTCGGTGGTCGCCTCGGGGGCGCTGAGGTTCGGGCAGTGCCCGGTGGCGTCGAGCAGCACCATGCGCGCGCCGGGGATCGAGTCGCGCACGTACGCGCCGATCCGCTGCCCGGCGATCACGTCGTTGCGGGACTGCAGGACCAGGGTGGGCACCGACACGGCGGGCAGGTCCGCCCGGTTGTCGGAGGTGAAGGTGACGCGGGCGAAGTGCCGGGCGATCGCGGGGTCGGTGCGGCAGAAGCTCTCGGTCAGCTCCTCGCCCAGCTCGGGCCGGTCCGGGACGCCCATGATCGCCGGGGCCATGGCGGCGGACCAGCCGAGGTAGTTGCTGTCGAGGGACTCCAGGAGCTCCTCGATGTCCGCCGGGCTGAACCCGCCCCGGTAGTCGCCGTCGTCCACGTAGCGAGGCGACGGGCACACCAGCACCAGCGCGCCGAAGCGGGACGGGTCGCGGTTGGCGGCCAGCACGCCGATCATGGCGCTGACCGAGTGGCCGACGAACACCGCGTCGCGCAGGTCCAGGTCCGCCAGGACCTCCAGCACGTCGGAGGCGTACCCCTCTAACGAGTCGTACTTGTCGCGCCGGTACGCGGTCAGGTCCGACTTGCCCGCGCCGACGTGGTCGAACAGCACCACGGGGTGCTCGTCCTCGAACGCGGGGGTGACCAGGCGCCACATGTTCTGGTCGCAGCCGAAGCCGTGGGAGAAGACCACTGGCCGACCGGTCGGCGAGCCGGTGACCAGCACGTTGTTCCTGCTGCGGATGTTCATGAGCGGGAAGTATCTCATTGCGCCGTTCGCTTGGGACGACATCACTCGATCGTCCTAATATCGGCACGAACGGGTAGATCCTTGAGGGGCTTGGGCGTTTCTTGGTCATGGGGAATTGCAGATAGGTGGGGCATCCCCCGTGCGGGTGGGGGTAGTGCGGTGGGGAAAGAGGGGTGTTCGCCCGAACGGGTGGTGCTCCCGACGTGGTCGGGGCGCGTGGTTCGCCATGCTGAGCGTCTGCTGCTGGGCGTGCTCCTGGCGCCGCTGCTGGAGGTCTTCGCGGCGCGCGTGGACCGGAAGGGGCGAGCGGGCTCCCGGTGACCGGGCGCCCCGCGCGACGGCGGAGCGCCTCGCACGGCGGACGGCGCGGCCCCACCCGGTGGTGGGACCGCCCCCGCGCGCCGGTCAGCCCGACGCCACCGCGAACACGTGCAGCCCGTCGTCCACCGGCAGCACCACCGCCGCGATCCGCTTCCCCTCCGGCGCCGCGTACGGCTTCGTCGCGAAGATGTGCGTCGCCACCGCCTCCTTCCCGCCGCCCGACTGGTTCCGGTACGGCGTCGTCGCCACGACCGCGTTCCCGTACGCGGGCGCCGAACCGCCGCCGCCGAGCGTCCAGTCGCTGAAGCCCAGCTGCGTCCTCGCCGTGGTCCCGTCGGTGAACTCCACCACCGCGTCCTTGGCCCGCTGCCCGTTCGTCGCCGACCCCACGAACGCCAGCCGCGCGCCGTCAACGGTGATCCGCTGCCCGTTCGCCACCGCGTTGTCCGGCAGCCCGGCGGGGGAGTCCGGCCACGCGAACGCCAGCCCGTCGACCGACCCCGTCCCGCCCGCGACCAGCCCGGCCGCCGCGAGCGCCTGCCGCGAGTAGCTGTACCCGCCGCCGTCGAAGTCCGCCGCGCCGGTCGCGTCGTCGGAGATCCCGGCGTTGTCCACCGCCGCCAGCATCGAGTCCTCCGGCGCGACCTTCACCACCAGCGGCAGCTCCACCGGCTCCGCGCCCACCACCAGCACCCGCACCGAAGCCGGGTAGAAGCCCTGCGCGGCGTCCGGCGCGGCCGTCACGGTGAACCCGGACCCCACCACCGGCCCGAACTCCAGCCCCGGCGGCCCGGACACCTCGTAGCGCACCTCGGGATCGCCGTCGTACAACCGGGTCTTCACGATCCCCACCGCCAGCGTCCCGCCGGGCTGCACCACCGGGCTGCCCGGCTCCACCGCGAAGTGGAACGGCTGGTCGTGCCGGATCGGCCGCTCGCCCCGCCGGAACGACGGCGGCGCGTCACCGGCGCCCGTGCCCCACGCGGTCGGCGTCGTGGACAGGGCGAAGTCCAGCTTCCCGCCGCGCCGCACCAGCGAGTCGTCCACCCACGGCTTGGCGCTGGCCCGACCGTCGACCTTCAACGCCCGCACGTACTTGGTCTGCGCCGACGCCCCCGGCGCGGTGATCCTGATGTCCCGCCCGCCGCCCCGGTGCACCACCACCGACGTGAACAGCGGCGCGGACAGCACCAGCTCCGCCCGCGACGGCACCTGCGGGTACAGGCCCAGCGCGGCGAACACGAACCACGACGACATCGCGCCCAGGTCGTCGTTGCCCGGAATCCCGCCCGGACCGGTCGTCCACAGCGTGTTCAGGACCTCCCGCACGGTCTCCTGGGTCTTCGCGGGCTGGCCGGTGTAGTTGTACAGCCACGGCACGTTCAGCGACGGCTCGTTGTCCAGCTCCGACTTCGCCCCGCCGCGCCCCGACAGCGCCCAGCCCCCGTCCGCGTCGTGGAAGAAGTCGTCCAGCCGCCGGTTCACCCGCTCCGCGCCGCCCAGCGACTCCACCAGCCCGGCCACGTTGTGCGGCACCATCCAGGTGTACTGGGCGCTGCTGCCCTCCACGAACCCGTTGCCGGTGTCCGGCGTGAAGCCGGGCGCCCACTCGCCGCTCTCGTCCCGGTTGCGGATGTACCCGCCGCTGCTGTGCGCCACCGGGTCGTAGTTGTTCTGCCACCACTGGGCGCGCTCGGCGAACCGCCGCGCCGTCGCCCGGTCGCCGGTGCGCTCGGCGAGCTGGCTCAGCGCGAAGTCCGCCCCCGACACCTCCAGGGTCTCGGCCGCCCCGCCCCAGGCGTTCGACACCGACGGCACGTAGCCCAGCCGCAGGTACTTGTCGAGCGAGGGCCGCTGCCCGACCGACATGACCGCCCAGCCCTCCTTGCTCAGGTCCAGCGCGGTGGGCGTGGTGGCGGCCTCGACGAGCGACCTCGTCGCGGCCCGCACGTCGAACCGCTCACCGCCGAACGCCAGGATGCCCGCGAGGGCCTGGGCGGACGGGTCGCCGCTCAT
This sequence comes from Actinosynnema pretiosum, assembly GCF_002354875.1. Classification (GTDB taxonomy): domain Bacteria; phylum Actinomycetota; class Actinomycetes; order Mycobacteriales; family Pseudonocardiaceae; genus Actinosynnema; species Actinosynnema auranticum. Next base: position 4,502,545 of record NZ_CP023445.1, on the reverse strand, counting down.
CACGTGCGTGCCGCCGGAGGCGTGCGTCCAGCGGTCCCAGACGCCGCCGTTCTGCTCGGCCTGGTTGAGCAGCGACTGCGCGATGTCCGAGCCCACGTCCGGTTCCAGGAGGGTGAGGAGCTGGACCTGCGAGCGGTAGACGTCCCAGCCGGAGAACGTGGCGTACTGGGCCTCCTGCCGCCCGGACACCTCGTGCGCCTTGCCGTCGAAGCCCGCGTACCGGCCGTCGACGTCGCTGAACACGTTGGGGTGCAGCAGGGAGTGGTAGAGCGCGGTGTAGAACTTGGTCCGGTCGGCGTCCGAGCCGCCGCCCACCTCGATCTTGCGCAGCTGGTCCTGCCAGGCCCGGTAGGCGTCGTCGCGCAGGTCCTCGAACGGCCTGCCGGTGTTCTCCGCGCGCAGGTTGCGCACCGCCCCGTCCTGGCTGACGTACGAGATCCCCACCCGCACGCCCACCGTCGAGCCGGGCTCGAACCCCAGGTACGCGCCCGATCCCCTGCCCAGCACCGGCCAGCCGTTCGTGCCGTACGTGGCGCCGCCGCGCGCCGAGGTCGAACCGGGGGTCACGGCCGCGTCGGTCCAGGTGCCGACGCTGGTGAACGGCCGGTCGAACTCCAGCGCGAAGTGCAGGGTGTAGTAGCTGCGCCTGCCCGCCTGGTTGAGGTACCCGCAGAAGTTGCCGCTGGTCACCGACCCGGTCACGGTGCGCTTGGCCACGTCCACGGTCGTGCTCGCGTCGCTGCTGCCCACCTGCGACTTGGCCGTGTTCACCAGCACCGTGGCCGGTTCGCCCGCCGGGAAGGTGAAGCGGCCCGCGCCGGTGCGGGCGGTCGCGGTCAGCTCCACCCGCGCGCCGGACTTGAGCCGCACGTCGTAGCGGCCGGGTCTCGCGGTCTCGTCGGCGTGCGCGAAGTCGCTGGCGTAGAGCGCGTCGGTGGCGTCCGAGGCCGGGCTGGTGGTGACCTCGCCGACGTGCGGGAAGAGCGGCACGTCCCCCGAGCCGCCCGCGCAGCCGGTGCCGGACATGTGGGTCAGGCTGAACCCGCGCAGCCGGGTCGCGTCGTGCCGGTAGCCGCCGGGCGCGGCGGCGCGCAGGGTGTTGCCGCGCGTGCCCTCGGGGCTGAAGGAGAACATGCCGAACGGCAGCACCGCGCCGGGGAAGGTGTTGCCCAGGTTGGTGGTGCCGATCAGCGGGTCGACGTGGGCTGCGGGATCGGGGACGACCAGGGGTGCGGGCTGGGCGGCGACCGGGGTCGCCATCGTGGCGGTGAGGACCGCCGCGAGCGCGGTGACCAGTGCTCCTCGTGGGTGCATGGTCCCCGAACCTACTGAGAGTGCGCGGTTGTACCCAGAGCGTGAGCGGGTTCTGTCGTCAACCGGACAGGTGGCGCTGCGGGCGGGAGCGACGATTTTTGCGCCCCCCGTGCAACCCGGCGCGGGGGAGGGCCGCTATCTGAAGATCATGAGAACCCTCAAGCTCTCCGCCGCCACCGGGCTGGCCGTGCTGCTCGGCGCCGGGCTGGCGGGCGGCGTCGCGCTCGCGGAGCCGTCGTCGACGGCCCCGGCGGTCACCCCGTCCTCCACCCCGGCGGCCACCCCGCCCTCCACCCCGGCGGCCACCCCGCCCTCGACGCCCGCGCCGACGGGCTACACCGTCACGCCGTGGGTGTCCTCGAACATCCGCGAGTGCCAGGGCACGTCCTGCGACGTGGTGGGCCGGACCACCGCCAACCAGGAGCTGCCCGCCTACTGCTGGACGCACGGCCAGACGATCACCGACTACGGCATCACCAACGACATCTGGGTCGCGGTCGGCTTCGGCGCCTCCGGCAGGCGCCACTACGTCAGCGCCGTCTACCTCAGCGGCGACGAGCGCGGCAACCTGCCCGCCGACCTGACCTGCGGGCCGATCCAGGTGTGGCCGACCAGCGCCACCCCGGCGCCGACGCGCGGAACCCCGGTCCCGACCGCCTCGTCCAGCCCGATCCCGACGCCTCCCGGCTCCACCCCGGCGCAGCCGGAGCCGACCGGCACGGCCTCGCAGCCGCCGAGCGCCACCCCGGCGCAGCCGAGCTCCACGCAGGCGCAGCCCGCGCCGAGCGCCACCCCGGCGGGCTGATCCCGGCAGGCCGAGGGGGCGGCGGGACTACCCGGTCCCGCCGCCCCACCGCCACGGCCCGCCCGCCAGGAACTCCTCCAGCACCGCCGCGTGCGCGCCGGGCAGCAGCGACTTGTCCCGCGCCCAGCCGTCGTCGTGGTACGTCGCCAGGTGCCGCTCGGCCGCGTCGCACACCAGCGTCACCACCCGCCCGCCCCCGCGCTCGCGCAACCGCGCCACCAGGTGCAGCGCGCCCCACAGGTTCGCCCCGGTCGACCCGCCCACCGCCAGCCCCGTCCGCGCCCTGACCAGCCGCGCCCCGGCCACCGACGCCGCGTCCGGCACCGGGATCACCAGGTCCACCACACCCGGCAGGAACCCCGGCCCCATCGCGGGCCGCCCGATGCCCTCGATCCGCGACGGCATCCCGGTCGCGTAGTCGGGCGCCCCGGTGACCCAGCCGGGGAAGTGCGCCGAGTGCTCCGGGTCCACCACCGCCAGCCCGGTGCGCAGCCCGCGCGCCCGCACGTGCCTGCCCAGCGACGCCGACGTCGCCCCCGTCCCCGCGCCGACCACCACCCAGTCCGGCTCGCCCACCTGCGCGAACAGCTCGGCCGCCAGGTCGTCCCCGCGCCAGTCGACGACCCGCGCCGCGTTCGACTGCTGGTCCAGGTGGTGCCCGCCCAGCTCGGCGGCGAGCCTGCGCGCCTCCTCGTGCACCCCGGCGGGCGGGGTGAAGAAGCGCGGGGTGAAGCCGGTGACGCGCCGGTGGCGGCCCGGCACGACCACGACGTGCCGCACACCGAGCAGCCGGGCGAAGTGCGCCTGCGCGACCGCCCCGGTGCCACCGGTGGCCTCGACCGCCACCCCGGACTCGGTGAGCTGCCCCGAGGCGATGGCGTGCCGGAACAGCGCGCGGGCCGAGCGGTGCTTCAGGGTGCCGGTGGGGTGTGCGGACTCGTCCTTGAGCAGCAGCTCGACGCCCCACTCGGCGGGCAGGTCGAAGCGCAGCACCGGGGTCGGCGCGGCGGCCAGGCGCTCGGCGTCGAGCAGGGCCAGCGCCCGCGACGCCCACCGGTCGGAACCCACACCACCGGGTCTACCACGGCGCGGGCGCGGGGAGGGCGGCTTCGGGCGGGCTAGTCCGGCGGTTCGCCCACGGCGATCGCGAAGATGCCGGGCACCGCGGCGAACGCCTCGCGCGCGCACCCGACCAGCTCCGCCTTGCCCGGCGATCCCGGCAGCCCCGCCCAGCGCTCCTGCGCCCGCTGGAACGCCGCCACCAGCACGTCCACCGCCAGCCGCAGCCGCAGGTCGTCCGGCGCCAGGCCGGTGCGGCCGTGCAGGACTTCCAGCGCGGCCAGGCTGGTGCGGTCGCAGAAGTACAGGCCGTGCGCGTCCATCGACGGGGTGCGGGCGGCCAGCTGCCTGCTCAGCAGGAGCCGGTCGGCCCAGCCGTCGTCCGGCATGTCCGCCAGGGTGGCGACCAGGGCCTCCTGCAGCAGGTCCACGACCTTCCCGCGCCCCTCGTCCCGCGCCAGGCGGGCCAGGAACGCGCGCCACATGTCGTGGACGGGCGCCATGGCCACGTCCTCCTTGCCCGCGAAGTACCGGAAGAAGGTCCGCTTGGACACCTCGACGCGCGCGCACAGCTCGTCCAGGGTCGTCGCCGCGAAGCCCCGGTCGGTGAACACCTCCAGCGCGGTCGCGATCAGCGCCTCGCGGGTGCGGTGCTTCTTGCGCTCGCGCAGCGTCTCCACGGGGCGAGTCTAAGGCGGGGATCGGGCGCGTTCGACAAGCCCCTCGGTGGCTTGTGCCACTGGGTGGCATTCATGGGATAGGGTCGGCCGGGACCCCGCTCCCTCCCGAGGAGGACCCCGAAGTGCGCGCACTGCTCGTCGACCACTCCGCCCCGCGCCACCTGCGCCCAGGGCAGGCCCCCGACCCCGCGCCCACGCCCGGCCAGGCGCTCGTGCGGGTCGCCGCGACCTCCCTCAACCCCGGCGAGCTCGCCGGTCTCGCCGACCTGCCCGACGGCGCCGTGCCGGGCTGGGACGCGGCGGGCGTCGTCGTCCGCGCCGCCGAGGACGGCTCCGGGCCCGCCGAGGGCACGCCCGTGGTCACCCTCGGGCTCGCCGGGGCCTGGGCCGAGCTGCGCGCCGTCGACACCGCCCACCTCGGCCCCGTCCCCGAGGGCGCGGACCTCGGCCCCGCCGCCACCGTCCCGGTCGCGGCGGGCAGCGCACTGCGCGCGCTGCACCGCCTCGGCCCGCTGCTGGCCCGCCGGGTGCTGGTCACCGGCGCGACCGGCGGCGTCGGCCGCTACGCCCTCCAGCTCGCCCGCCGCGCGGGCGCGCACGTCGTCGCGGTGACCTCGGACCCGGTCGCGCACGCCGAGGGGCTGCGCGCGCTCGGCGCCCACGAGGTGGTCGGCCCGGACCTGGCCACCGGGCCGGTGCACGGCGTCGTGGAGCTGGTCGGCGGACCCGTCCTGGTGGCCGCGCACGCCCTGCTCCGGCCCGGCGGCACGCTCGTCTCGGTCGGCAGGGCCTCCGGCGGCGAGTCGGTGTTCGACAGCGCGGCCCTCGAGGGGACCTTCCAGCCGGACCGGGTCATCGCGACCTTCTTCCTGCCCGCCAGCGGCCCCGGACTCGACGAGGACCTGGGCTGGCTGGCCGCGCGGGTCGCGTCGGGCGAGCTGGACGCGGGCGTGGCCTGGCGCGGCTCGTGGGCGCGGGCCGACGAGGCGGTGGCGGCCCTGCTGGACGGGCGGCTGCGCGGCAAGGCCGTGCTGGACGTCGACTAGCCCGCGCCGTCTCGGGAAAACCGCTGCGCCGCGGGGTTCACCGCCCTGCGGCGCTCGGCGGCGGCCTGGGCCGGGCAAGGAAAACCCTTGTCAGGGCAAGGAAAAACCCGCCCCCGCGTTGCCGCGCGGGAGCGGGTCGAAGTTCCCCGTGTGCAGGCTCAGACCATGCGCACCGCCTCCGGCGCCTGGACCTCGTCCACGATGGCGAGCGCGGCCAGGCCCCCGTCGGCCCGGTCCGCACCCGCGCTCGCCGGGGAGGGACCGGTCCAGTCCGACCTCCACCGGCGTCCTTCCCCACCACACCCACCCGAACCGACCGGGCCGGTCGCGCCGAACGTGGAACCGGGGGAGTCCGGGCCCGCGCCGACCCCGGAACCGGGGGACTGCCACCCCGCGCCGCCACCGACCCCGTGCCCGCTGAACCTGTTCCCGCTGGACCTGTTCCCGCCCAGGTCCCGCTCCCCGGCGGTCATCGCAGCAGCCGGGACATCGCCCGGCCCGCCGAGACGAACGCGGCCGACGCGCCCTCCGGCAGCTCGACCGACCCGTGCGGGCGCGCCGCCACGTGCGGCTCCAGCGACCACGCGCCCCGATAACCCCTGGCGCGCAACAGCTCCACGCACTCGGCGACGCGCGCGTCCCCGGTCCCCGGCTCCACGAACCGCCCTCCCACCACGTCCTTCACGTGCACGTGCTCGACGTGCGGGGCGAGCAGCTCCAGCGCCGCGAGCCCGTCGTACCCGTGCACGACGGGGTTCCCGGTGTCGAACAGCAGCCCCAGCGCCGGACTGCCCACCTCGGACAGCAGTTCGAGCGCCCGCTCCGCGCTCGTGCCCGCCCAGCCGGAGCAGTTCTCGTGCAGCAGCACCACTCCCGCGACCTCCGCGCGCACCGCCAGCTCCCGCACCCGCGACAGCACCCGCGCCCGCCACAGCGGCTCGGCGAGACCGTCGTTGGGGTAGGACGCGATCCGCACGTACCGGGTGCCCAGCTCGGCGCACCGCCGCAGCAGCACCTCCAGCTCCGCCAGGTCCTGCTCGAACGGCCCGGTGACCGGCCTCGTCCGGTCGCCGATCCGCGAGTCGAGGCACACCGCCCGCACCCCGGCCTCACCCAGCGCGGCGACCACCCCCGCGAACGCCTCGTCGCCCAGGTCCGCCACCGCGACGCCGCCCACCGCGCGCAGCTCGATCGCCGACCAGCCCAGCTCCGCCAGCGCGGCGAGCTGGCCGGGCAGGTCGGACGCGGCCCGGTCGGTGATCCCGGCGAGCGTCCCCGCGCCGACCCCGGCCGCCAGGCCCGGCGCCGCCCCCGCGCCGTCAGCGCGCACCGGTCGGCGTCCTGCTCTCGGCGCGCGCCGCCGGGACGACCGGCTCGGCGCTGATGTTCTTCGCCACCGACAGCAGCCGCACCACGTCCCCCGCGAACGCGAAGCCCTGCGAGTGCGGGTCGCCGGTGCCCCGGAACAGCCGGTAGGCGCGCAGCACCCACTCGGTCAGCGAGTCGTCCCGCAGCACGGTGTGCTCGCGCCGCCCGTTCCCGGTCACGGTCAGCTGCGAGTGGTCGTCGTCGCCGCTCACCGCGTAGTGCCCCACGGCCCGCCCGCGCTCGAACTCCACCGTCACCCGCCGCTCGCGCACCGGCGAGGTCAGGTCGGAGCTGATCTCCGCGCGCACCCCGCTGTTGTGCCGCAGCCCCAGTCGCGCCCCGCCCATCCTGGGCACCACCACGTCGCCGAACGCCAGGTCCGAGCCCGCCGCGTGGGTGACCCGCGCGCTGCCCGCCAGCCGCAGCGCCAGGCCGACCCCGTGCGGCAGCTCCACGTCGAACGCGGTCGGGTGGCTCGGGGCGGTGAGCGAGCGGCGGAAGCGCGGCTTGTTCTGCACGATCGACACCGAGCGCGCCTCGCCCAGCTCCCCGCCGCGCACCAGCTCGGTGAGCCGGGCGGTCAGCGAGCTCATCTGCCACGGCTCGACCACGGCGATGCGCAGACCGTGCCTGCGCCGCAGCCGGGCGATGCGCGCCAGGTCGTCGGTGCCCGAGGCCAGCGGCTTCTCCACCACCAGGTTCCGGAAGCCCAGCTCGGCGATCTCGCCGATGACCTCGGGCCGGGTGGTCGGCGGGGTGCACACGTGCACCGCGGTGCGCGCCGGGTCGAGCAGCTTCGCGGCCTCGGCGGCGGTCGCGGTGGTCACCAGACCCGGCCGGTCGGCGAGCACGCGGCGCGGGTCGCAGGCCACCACCGGCTCGGCGGAGAACAGGCCGGGCGCCGCGGCCCGAGCCCTCGCCAGCACCGGCAGGTGCAGCTCGGCGCCCGCCCTGCCCAACCCGATCACCAGTGTCCGCACGTCCGCCCCGTCTGCCGCAGTCCCCGCGACCCGGCGAAGAGCCGGGCCATTCGGGCGCAGACGTTCTCGACAACGGGGCTCAATTGTCAACTTAGCGCCCATTAATTGACCAGGAAGAGTGAACGCACCGAACTCGGGGAGTTCTTCTCCGCGACTGCCCTACGCTGCGCCGCGTGCTTCGACAGCGGAGGTGGACACCCCTGCCGGTCCCATTCTTCACACAATCCGCGACTTTTTCACGATTGTGGCCGGTGACGCGGCACCACGTCGAGGACGTCGTGGAGAACGGCGAGTACTCGCACGGCCGCAAGGTGGTCGAATTGGAGCGCGCGCTCGCCGAGCACACCGGGGCGCGGCACGTGATCGGCGTGAACAGCGGCACCGACGCCCTCGTCCTGCTGCTGCGCGCCTGCGGCCTCGGCGCGGGCGACGAGGTGGTCGTCCCGGCGTTCCCCTCCGCCGCCACCGCGGCCTGCGTGGTCCTCGCGGGCGGCACGCCGGTCTTCGCCGACGTCGAGCCGGACGGCTACGGCATCAGCCCCGCCTCGGTCGCCGCCGTCGCCACGCCGCGCACCCGGTTCGTCGTGCCCGCCCACCCGTTCCACCACACCGCCGACCTGACCGGCGTGCGCGAGGTCGCCGACCGGCTGGGCCTGGCCGTGGTCGAGGACAGCGCCGAGGCGATCGGGATGCGGTACGGCGGCAGGCACGCGGGCCTGCACGGCTTCGGCGGCGTGCTCTCCTTCTTCCCCACCGGGACCCTCGGCGCGCTCGGCGACGCGGGCGCGGTCATCACCGACGACCCCCGCGTCGCCGAGGTCGTCTCCGCGCTGCGCCACCACGGCCGCCCCGTAGCCACCGCGGGCAGCCCCCCGGCGGTCGACCCCGCCGCCGCGCTGCCGGGGCTCAGCAGCAGGATGGACGACGTCCAGGCCGCCGTGCTGCTGGCCAAGCTCGGCCGCCTGGAGCAGGACATCCGCCGCCGCGCCGAGCTGGCCGCGCGCTACACCGCCCGGCTCACCGGCGTCCCCGGCGTGCGCAAGCTCCCCGAGGTGCGGCCCAGGGCCGAGGCCGTGCGCGGGGTCGCCCGCGCCTACGTCGCCGAGTTCGCCCGCCGCGACGAGCTGGCCGAGCACCTGGCCGCGCGCGGCGTCGGGACCGAGACCCGCTACCCGCTGCCGCCCCACCTGCAGCCGTGCTTCGCGCACCTCGGGCACGCGCCCGGAGACTTCCCCAACGCCGAGGCCGCGTGCGGGCACGCCCTGGCGCTGCCGCTGTACCCGGACCTCACCGAGGAGCAGGTCGACCGGGTCTGCGCCGAGATCCGCGACTTCTACGCCGCGTCGGACCTGCACCTGTCCGCCCCGCGCCTGTCCTTCCCGCACCTGACCTCCCCGCACCTGACCTCCCCGCACCTGCCCGCGCCCGCCGCGAACCGGGGGAGCCGCCGGTGACCGCCACCGTCCCGCTCCTCCCGACCGACCTGTTCGACGACGACCGCGAGGTGCTCCTGGGGCTGCTGCACGAGGTCGCCACCGACCCCGAGCAGAAGTTCGTCCTCGGCTGGCGCACCGCGGCGCTGGAGCGCGCGATCCGCGACTCGGTGGGCGCCGCCGACGCGGTGGCCTGCGGCAGCGGCACGTCCGCGCTCGTGCTGGCGCTCAAGGCGTTCGGCGTCGGCCCCGGCGACGAGGTCGTGGTCCCCGCCTACGGGGGCGCGCCGCTGGCCGCCGCGCCCGTGCTGCTCGGCGCGACCCCGGTGTTCGCCGACGTGGACCCGCGCTCGCTCGTGGTCGACCCGGCCGAGGTCGAGTCGCTGATCACCGGGCGCACCAGGGCCGTGGTGCCCGCGCACGCGCTCTCCACCATGGCCGACATGCCCGCGCTGCGGCGGATCGCCACCACCGCGGGCGTTCGGCTGCTGGAGGACTCCGCCGCCGCCCAGGGCGGCGTGCTCGGCGGGCGCGCCGCGGGCGCCTGGGGCGACGCGGGCGTCTACTCCTTCGCGCAAGCCGAGGCGTTCGGGATGCCCGGCGAGGGCGGCGTGGTCGTCACCGGCGACCCGGCGCTGGGCCGCGCGGTCCGGGTGCTGCGCGACCACGGGCAGGACGGCGTTCGCCGGTCCGTGCACCGAACCGTGGGCTGGAACAGCCGGTTCGACGAGGTCATGGCCGCCTTCCAGCTGCACCGGCTGCCCGGACTCCCGGAGCGCCTCGACCGCGCGGCCCGCATCGGCGACTACTACGCCGAGCGGTTCGCGCACCTGCCCCCGCTCGGGATCACCCCGCCGCCGCCCGGCCGCGACGGGCGCTGCCCCTCCGCCTACTCGCTGCTCGCCGAGCGCCGCGACGAGCTGCGCGACCACCTGCTCGCCAACGGGGTCGGCTGCCACGCCCACCACCCGGCCCCGCTGCCCCACCAGCCCGCGTTCGCCCCGCACGCCGACCGGCGCCGCGACTGGCCGAACGCCCGCCGCGGCTGCGAGCGCTCGCTCGCCATCCCGATCAACCCCCGGCTCACCGACGCCCAGGTCGAGCACGTCGCCGACCAGGTCTGCCGGTTCGCCGAGCGGCCCCGCTGAAGGAGAGAGATGCAGCAGGCAACACACCCGCTCACGGCAGGGGAGGCCGCCGCCGAGCGGGAGCGCGGGACCGCCCGCGACGGGCTGGCCCGCACGGCGCGCGCCTCCCGGCCCGCCGCGCTCGCCGGGACCGCCGCCGCGCGCACCCCCGAGCCCGTCGCCGGGCGCCTGGACCGGCCCGCCCCGGTCGGCTCCGCGCTGGAGATCGGTTGCGGCGCGGGCGGTCCGACCCCGACCACCGCCGCGCGCGTGCCTGCGCTGCACCGGGCTCGCACCGCGTGCGCCGGGATGTCCACAGCGGACTTCCCTCGCGCGTCGGTCCGGCAGGTGCCGCTGCGGAAGTCCGGCGTCGCGGTGCGCGCGTGGGCGCTCACGCACGGGCCGGACGAGGACGGGCCCGCCGAGGCGTGCCGCCGGATCGCCGCCCCCGCCCACCACCCGGCGCCGGTCGAGCGCGAGCGGGCGCGCGTCCCCGTCGGCCGCCGCTCCCGGCCCCGCCGCCTCGCGGGCCACCCGGAGCCGCCCGCCGCGCGGCTGGTGGAGCGGTCCGAGCCGGGGGAGCGGGCGTGAGCGGCGCGCGCACCCGCGCCGAGGACGCGCTGGGCGCCACCCAGCCGCTCGGCACGGCGACCCAGCCCGTCGACCTGTCCGAGATCACCGCCGTCACCCCCGCCGTGGTGGACCCGCCCGCGCACCACCCCGCGCACCACCACCCCGCGCCCGGCTGGCCCGCGCACGGCCGACCCGCGCTCGACGTGACGCAGCCCGTCGGGCGCCGGATCGGCTCCGCGCAGCGGATGCCCGCCGTCACCGGCCGCGTCCCGCTCGCCGCCTACGCCCGGCTCGCCAAGCCCGACGCCGTCGACCACCACCTCGGCGTCCTGCTGGCCTGGACGCTGCTCGCGCCCGCGCTGCGCCTGGACGGCCGCGTGCTGGCCACCACCACCGCGTTCCTGCTCGGCGGGGTGCTCGTCATCGCCGCCTCGGTCGCCCTGGACGACCTCGCCGGGTTCCGCGACGGCAGCGACGCCACCAACTGCGGCCCGGACCGCGCCCAGCGCAAGCGCGCCCGCAAGCCGCTCGTCACGGGCGCGCTCACCGAGCGCCAGGTGATCGGCTTCGCCCAGGTCACCGGCGCGGCCGGGGTCGCGCTGTGGACCGCCGCGGTCCTGATGGCCCCGCACAGCCCGCCGTGGGTGGTCCTCCTGATCGCGGTCACCTGCCTCGGCTCGCTCCAGTGCTCCTGGGGCGTCAGGCTCGGCTACCGCGGGTTCCAGGAGCTCCTCGTCGCCGGGGTCGGCTGGGCCCTCGTGCTCGCCCCCCACGGGCTCGCGGCAGGCGAGGTCGACGGGTTCGCGCTCGTGCAGGCCCTGCTGTTCGGCATGGGGCCGCTGCTGGTCGCCGTCTACTCCAACACCGACGACGTCGCGGGCGACCGCGCGGTGGGCCGCCCGACCGTGGCCGCGCTGACCACCCCGAGCGGCAACGCCCTGTTCGTCATGGGCCTGACCACCGCCGAGATGGCGCTGATGGTCGTCGCGCCGGTCGTCGGCGCGCCCTGGTGGTTCCTGGCGGCGATGACGCCCACGTTCTGCCTGCGCGTGGCGCAGCTGCGGACCGGGTTCGGCCGGGGCGACGTCCCGCGCGCCCGGACGCTCGGCGCGCGCACCCACCGGGTCACCACCGCCGTGCTGCTCGTGGTCAACCTGGTGGTGCGGTGATGGCCCCCCACCGGGACCCCGACCGCGACCCCGACCGGGACGACCTCGACGTGGCCGTCGTCGGCGGGGGCGTCGCCGGGCTCGCCGCCGCGCACGCCGCGCGCGCCTCGGGCGGCCGGGTGCGGGTGTTCGAGGCCGCCGACCACGTGGGCGGGCGCACGTCGACGCTGCGCGTGGACGGCTTCCTCGCCGACACCGGGGCCGAGCGGCTGCCCGAGCGCGGCTACGACGCCACCTGGTCGCTGCTGGCCGAACTCGGGATCGACCGCGCCGACGTGCCGCTGATCGGGCGGCGGGTCGGGATGTGGCGCGACGGCCGGGTCCGGCCCGGCGTCGCCGACGCGCTCGGGCTGCTCACCGGCGCCGGGCTGGGCCTGCGGGCGCGGCTGGACGCGCGGCGCGCGCTCGGCTCCGGCCACGACCTGGACCGGCCCGAGGACTCCGGCACGGCCACCGTCGTCGAGCACCTGGCCCGCTACCACCGGGACGTGCTGGAGTACCTGCTCCAGCCCGTGGTGTCCGGGTTCTTCGGCTGGCGGCCCGAGCGCTCGGCCGCCGCGCCCGCGCTGGCGCTGCTCGGCTCGGCCGGGGCCGCGTCCACCTGGCGGGTCCACCCCGACGGCATGGACCGCCTCGCCCGCGCGCTCGCCGACCGGCTCGACGTGCGGACCTCCGCGCGGGTCACCGAGGTCGTGGCCGACCGGGACGGGGCGCGGCTGGTGGTGGGCGGCCGGGAGGTCGCGGCCCGCCGGGTCGTGCTGGCCGTGCCCGCCCCGGTCGCGCTGGACCTGCACGCCAACCCGCCCGAGCGGGAGGCGGAGTTCCTGCGGGCCTGCACGTTCACGCCGGTGGTGAAGGTCCACCTGCTGCTGGACCGGCCGCTGCCGTCCGCCGCCCACCTGGTGGTCGTGCCGCGCGCGGAGAGCGACGTCGTCTCCGCCATCGCCTTCGACCACCTCAGGCACCCCGGCCGCGCGCCCGAGGGCAGGGGCCTGCTGACCGTGGTCGCCAACCCGGTGCTCGCGCCCCGGCTGGCCAGGCTGCCCGACGCGGACGTCGCCGACATGCTCACCCGCGCCACCGGGAAGTTCGCGCCGGGCCTCGGCGAGGCGGTCACCGGCGCGCTGGTGCACCGGTTCCGGCACGGGCTGCCCGAGGCCACGCCGAGGGCGCTGGGCCTGCGCGCCGGGTTCGCCGCCGCGCTCGGTTCGTCCACCGTGGACTACGCGGGCGACTGGGTGCTGCTCAGCCCGTGCAGCGAGGCCGCCGTCCGCACCGGCCTGCGCGCCGGGGCCCGCGCCGTCGCCAGGAGGGGTGAGCTGGTGTGAGACCGCACGACATGGGACTGCTGTTCGAGGAGTGCGCGCAGCGCGGCCACCGCACCGCCGTGGTGCTGGACCGGCCGCTGGACATCGCGCCCGAGCTGGGCGCGCACCTGACCGTCCCGGTGCTCGCCGACCTGGTCGCCGAGGCGTCCGGGTGGCTGGCCGAGGCGGGCGCGCGGCCGGGGGACCGGGTCGCGATCGTCAAGCGCAACCACTGGGACTACGACCTGCTCGCCTGCGCCGCCGTCCGGATCGGCGCGGTCCCGGCCCAGCTGTCCGGGAGCCTGTCCGACGAGGTGCTGGAGATCCTGCTCAAGCGGCTCGACCCGGCGGTGCTGGTCACCGATCGGGCCCTGCCGGGCAGCGGCGCGCGGACCGTGCTCGCGCTGGCCGACGACGTCGACGGCGCGCTCACCCTGGACGACGTGCGCGGCGGGGCCCGGCCCGCGCCGCACCGCCGCCACGACGACGAGCCGCTGGTGGTCAACCACACCTCCGGCACCACGGGCGTGCCGAAGCTGGTCGCGCACAGCACCCGGAGCGCGGTGCTGCGGCTGGCGCGCCGGGAGGCCGTGCGCTGGCCGGTGATCGGCGTGCGGCGCGACGACGTGCTCGCCAACGCCTCCTCCTACGCGCACGTCCGCACGTTCTGCTGGACCGCCAGCGCCCTCGCGCCCGAGCCCGCGCAGATCACCGTGCTCAGCGACCCGTCGTCCGCGCCCAGGGTGCTGTCCGCGCACCCGCCGACCGTGGTGGAGGCGCTGCCCTCGGCGTACGCGCGCTGGCAGACCGTCGTGAGCGTGCCGGACAACCCGTTCCGGCGGGTCCGGCTGTACGTCAGCACCCACGACGCGGTGCACCCGCCCACGGTGCGCCGGATGCTCAACGCCTCCCGGCGCGACCACCCGGTGTGGGCGCAGGGGTGGGGCCAGGCCGAGACCGGCCCGCTGACCCTCCGGCTCCTCACCCGCCGCGCCGTCACCGGCCCCCGGCCCAGCACCCGCCACCTCGGCAGGCCGCTGCCCGGCGGCGCGAAGCTGCGGGTGGTCGACCCCGCGACGTTCGAGCCGCTGCCGCGCGGCCGGGTCGGGCTGCTGCTGGCCCGCACCCCCTCGCTCGGCTCCGGTTACCTCGGCGAGGAGGAGCGCTGGCGCGCCAAGGAGGTCGACGGCTGGTGGAGCACCGGCGACCTCGGCTCGGTCAGCCGCACCGGGGCGGTGCGCCTGCTCGACCGGGAGGTCGACTCGGCGCCGGGCGTGAGCTGCCTGAACGTCGAGGACCTGGTGGAGAACCGGCTGCCGGAGGTGGTCGAGTGCGTGCTGCTGACCCCGGCCGGCCGCCCGCCGCTGCCGGTGCTGGTCACCTCGGACGGCCGCATCGGCGAGCGCCGCTGGCGCACCGCCGTGGCCGACCTGCCGGTGCTGGCGGCCCCGGTCGTGCTCGGCTGGGACGAGGTGCCGCGCACCGGGACCGGGAAGGTGCGCAGGCTGGAACTGCTGGCCAGGCTGGACGGCCGGGTCGAGCCCGACGCGCGCGGGCGCTGGACGTGAGGCGCCGCAGGAGCGCCGCGACACCACGAGGGGAGCGGCCGTGACCGCGATCGACGCGGGACAGGTGTTCGACAACCACAGCGACCACGCCGGTGAGCAGCACCGCTGCCTGGCCGCCGCCTACGACCCGATGACCTTCACCCGGCTGGCGCTGACCGGCGTGCGCAAGGGCTGGCGGTGCCTGGAGGTCGGGGCGGGCGGCGGCAGCGTCGCGCACTGGCTGGCCAACCGGGTCGCGCCCACCGGGTCGGTGCTGGCCACCGACCTCAGGCCAGGCCACGTGCCGAGCGCGCCGGGCCTGACCGTGGTCAGGCACGACGTGGTCACCGACCCGCTGCCGGAGGGCGAGTTCGACCTGGTGCACGCGCGGCTGGTGCTGCTGCACCTGCCCGAGCGCGAGGCGGTGCTGCGCAAGCTGGTGCGCTCGCTCAAGCCCGGCGGGTGGTTGCAGCTGGACGAGCTCGACCTCACCTACGGCCCGGTGCTGCTCGCGCCGAGCCCGCGCGCCGCCGCCGTGTGCGAGAAGTTCCTGGCGGCCGAGGAGGAGGTGTTCGCGCGGGCGGGCGCGGACCCGGCCTGGGGGCGGCGTGCGGCCTCCGCGATGGCCGAGGCCGGGCTGGTCGACGTGGACCCGGCGCCCGCGCTGTTCCCGTGGCGGGCGGGCTCGCCGGGGGCGCGGTTGATCGCGCACCGCACCCGGCGCCTGCGCGACCGGCTCGTCGCGGCGGGCCTGACGGACGGGGAGCTGGCCGAGGTCCGCGAGGCCGTGGCCGACCCGGCGTTCCGGGCGACCTCGTGCGCGGTGTACTCGGTGCAGGGCAGGCGGCCCGCGTGACCGCGCTGCTGGACGCGCTGTCCTGGGCGGGGCCGGTCGACCTGCCGCTGGAGTGCGAGGCGGACGTGCAGGCCGCGTGCGGGCTCATGCACGTGCACGGGCGCGCGCTGGGCGGTCCTGCCCGGTTGGGGCTGGACTACGCCTCGGCGCTGGCGGGCGAGCTGGCCGGGCTCGCCCGGTTGGCCGTCGAGCTGTCGGTGGCGCGCGGCGGGCCGGTGCGCGGGTTCACCACGTCGGTGGCGCAGGCCGGGCTGCTCGCGGTGTCCCAGCACCTCGCGGCGGCCACCGCGTCCGACGGCGGCGCGCCGCCGGAGGTCCACGCGCCGGGTGGGCCGCCGTTCACCTCGGCGGAGGGCGTCGAGTTCGAGCTGGAGGCGCTGGACGCCGGGGTGTGGCTGCGGTTCTGGACCAGCGCGGGGGCCTCGCCCAGCGCGGTCGCCTCCGGCTGGCGGTCGTTCCTGCACCGGTCCGCCACCGCGTCGTGCCCGCTGCCCGCCGAGCTGCACGCGGTCGCCGCCGGGCACCCGCTGCCGGTGCTGCGCGCGCTCGCCGAGGACACCGGCATGACCCTGGTGCGGGTGGCGGGGCGCGGGCCGGCCGACCTGCCCGCGCACCGGGTCGCGGCGCCGGGCGGCGCGGCGCCGGGCCCGCTGGCCCCGGCCTCGGGCGGGCTCCCGCTGGACGGGCTGGTGGTGCTGGAGTCCTGCCGCCGCGTGCAGGGCTCGCTGGCCGGGGGCCTGCTGCGGATGCTCGGGGCGTCCGTGGTGCGGCTGGAACCGCCGGGCGGCGACCCGCTGCGCTTCGCGCCGCCGGTGGTCGGCGGGCCGGTAGCGCTGTCGGCGGTCGCGCTGTCGCCGGTCTCGGGAGCCACGGTCTCCGCGCCGCCGGTCTCCGGCGCTCCGGTTGCGGCGCCGCCGGGCTCCGTGCCGCCGGGCTCCGTGCCGCCCGGCTCCGTGCCGCCCGGCTCCGGGATGCCCGCCGTGTCCGCGCGGTTCCACGCCCTCAACCGGGGCAAGGGGATCGCGTTCGCCGATCTGTCCACTCCGGACGGTCGGGAGCGGGCGCTGGAGCTGGCGCGCGGCGCGGACGTGCTCCTGAACGACTGGGGGCCGGGCAGGCGGGAGCGCTGGCGGTTGGGCGCGCGGGAGTTCGCGGCGGCGCGGCCGGGGATCGTGCACGCCCACGTCTCCGGGTGGGGCGACGAGCTGGGGCCGACCCCGCCGCTGGGCACGGGCTGCGCGGTGCGGGCGCACGCCGGTGTGCCGCGTTCCCCGATGACGCTGGTGGACGTCTTCGGGGGTGTGGTGTGCGCCCGCGCCGTGCTGGACGGGCTGCTGCGGCGGGTGCGGTCGGGCAGCGGGCAGGTCGTGGCGTCGTCGCTGCGGTCGGCGGCCTCGCGGCTCAACGCGGTGTCCGGGCTGTCGGGCGGCGCGCCGTCCGTGCCGGTGTGCGAGGACCTCGCGGCGCTGGCGCGCGACCCGGCGTTCGCGCGGGCGGTGGAGTTCGACGGGTGCGCGCTGCCGGGTCCGCCGTGGGAGTTCCTGACGTGACCTCGGTTGTGGCGGTCGAGTCCGGTGAGCTGTGGCTG
The DNA here is from genome assembly GCF_002354875.1 of Actinosynnema pretiosum. Classification (GTDB taxonomy): domain Bacteria; phylum Actinomycetota; class Actinomycetes; order Mycobacteriales; family Pseudonocardiaceae; genus Actinosynnema; species Actinosynnema auranticum. Next base: position 4,485,693 of record NZ_CP023445.1, on the reverse strand, counting down.
GCGCGCGGGCGGTGGTCGTGGTGTCGGCGGCGGTGGGCTGGTCGGCGCGTCGCCGTGCCGCGTCACGCGAACGGCCCAGTGCCGGCTAGGCTCGGGGGATGCCGCAGATCACCATCGAGTACTCCGCGTCCCTGACCGACGCCTTCGACCGGCGCGCGTTCGCCCTCGCGCTGCACCCCGTGCTCGCCGAGGTCGCGGGCAGCGACCTGGGGGCGTTCAAGACCCGCGCCTACCGCCTCGACGAGGCCGTGGTCGGCGACGGCTCCGGTGAGGCCATGGTGCACGTCCGCGTCGCCCTCCTCTCCGGCCGCGACGCCGCGACCAAGGCTGCGGTGTCCGACGCCGCGCTCGCCGTGCTCACCGGGCACCTCGCGGGGGTCGCCGGGCAGCGGGTGCAGGCGACGGTGGAGATCGCCGAACTGGACAAGGACAGCTACCGCAAGCAGGTCGTCGGCGACCTCTGACCGGCCGGGGGCGCAGCACGGGCAGTTGGGCGCGGCACGGGGCGGGTCGCCGTGGACGCGGCGCAGGGCAGCGAGGCCGCGGCACGCACGAGGCGTCGGGGCGCGGCACAGGGCTGCGAGGCCGCGGCACGGGGCGGGGCGCCGCGGCACCCCGCCCCACCCCGCCCCACCGCGGACCGACCGGCCGACGCCGCAAGCCGATGGTGTCCGCAGCGCAGGCGACTCGTCGGCCCTGGCGCGGGTTCCGCCGCGCCGCCCGGCGAAGCCCGCGCGCCGAACCACCCACGCGATCGTCCGGCGAGCCCCGCCCACGCCCGCCGCGCAACGCCCCGCCGGGCACCCCCCGCCGCCGCCCGGAACTCCCCGCCGGGGACCCCATCGCCGCCCGGAACTCCACGCCCCACCAGCGTCCCCGCCGTCCAGAACCCCCGGTCTCGCCTGCGCCGCCGGGCAGATGCGTGGTCACGCTGGCCAGCGAGGTTCCCGCCGTCGGGAACCCCCGGCCTCGCCGGTGCCGCCGGGCAGATGCGTGGTCACACTGGCCGGCGGGGTTCCCGCCGCCCGGAACTCCACGCCCCACCAGCGTCCCCGCCGTCCGGAACCCCCGGCCTCGCCTGCGCCGCTGGACAGGCGCGTGGTCACACTGGCCGGCGGGGTTCCCACCGCCCGGAACTCCGGGCCGAGTCAGGCACCGGGGCGGCGTCTCGTCCCCGCCTTCACCCGCCCCCCGGTCGCCATCCCACCCCCACCCGCCCCCGATCGGCCCAGCCCTCCCGGCAAGCGCTTTCCCATCCACGGCGAAAACCCCAGGTCACCGCGTTCTCCGCACGGCTGCGGGGAAAACTCCTTCTGCATATGATCCCGTTCTGCCCCAAAAGGGGGCATCCGAGGGTGATAATCGAGCGCATGGGTCGTCGGGGGGCGCGCTCGTTCGCAGGGACCGCACCCGCCGCCCGGTGCGCGTGCCGGGTGGCCCCGTGCTCGCGCCGGGTCCGAGGAGGGGATCGCACACGTCGAGGGGACCGCGGTTGACTTCCGCTGGGAGTGGTGACGGCAGGGTGTCCGTGTCGCTGACCGGGCCGGGCAGCCACGTGCTGGTGCGGCGGCCCGGTGTCGGGAGCCTGTCGGTGGGGCCGCCCGGCTCGGACAAGGTCGACCTGGTGGTCGGGCCCGACGACCGGGTCGACTGGACCGCGCTCGACGGGCTGGAGACCCCGGCGGGCGGGTTGTGGCCGCGCTGGGTGGACTACCGCGGCAACGACCTGTCGGTGTTCGAGTGGGCCCGCGCGCGCCGGGTGGAGGGGCTGCACTTCGAGGCCGCCTCGGACGTCGTGATCGACGCGAGCGGCTCCCGGTTCGGCTCGCTCACCGTCAACTCCGGCGGGCACTGCGTCCGCCTGCGGCTCGCGCCCGCCGAGCTGTGCCCGCGCGTCGCGCTGCAGGGCGCGCCCACCGACTTCGTGCTCGCCGCCGGTGGCGCGCTGCCGGAGCTGGCGCTGGCGCTGCCCGCCACGTCCGCCCGCGCGCTGCCCCGGCTGCCGGTGCTGGCCGACCTGACCCACCTGATGGTGTCCACCGGCCCGCTGGACGAGCCGTTCGACTGCCGCAGCCTGCTCCAGTTCCCGCGCCTGCGCTCGCTCGCCCTGTCCGGCTCGCTGGCGAACCTCGGCGCGCTGGAGGCGCTGCCGCTGCGGCAGCTCCAGATCCGCTTCTGCCCGGACCTGTCCGGGCTTCCGCCGCTGCGCTCGTTCCCCGAGCTGACCTCGTTCCTGGCGTGGAACGTGGACGCGGCCGTGGGCCGCAGGCTGCGCACCGAGCTGCGCGGCCCGATCGCGCAGCGGCTGACCGGGCACAGCGGCGTGTCGCAGCTGCGGGAGCGGCCGTGGTTCGTGGAGGAGTACGGGCTGCCGTTCGCGGGCTGGGCGCCCAGGACGGGCGCGGCGGCGACGAAGGCGTTCAAGGTGGCGTCCAAGGCGATCGGACGGGGCGGCGACGTGCGGGAGGCGGTCACCGGGTTCGTGCGCCGGGTGGGCGAGCTGCCGGGCGTGGAGACCGGGGAGCGCGAGGACGCCGCGGAGGCCGCCGTGCTGCTGGGCGAGATCGGCGGCGTCGACCGGGACACCGCGCTGGGCTGGTTCGAGGCCGTCCGCGACTTCTGAGCCCCACCGGAACCGCCGCCCGAGACCCGGAACCGCCGCAAGCGAGAGGGCCGGGCGCGCCCCGCGCACCCGGCCCCCGCGTCACTTCCCCGAGGCCGGTTCCTCCCCGGTCCTCGCCGGCGTCACCGGCACCTCGTGGTCGACGGCCTCCGGCGCGGCCTCGGCGGCGGGCGCGAGCCGGGCGTCGACCACCTCGCCCAGGTACCTGGTCACCACCGCCGCGGTCGCCACCACCGGCACCGCCAGGAACGCGCCCGCGATCCCGTACAGGCTGCTGCCCGCCGTGACCGCCAGCAGCACCACGGCCGCGTGCAGCTTCAGGCTCCGCGACTGCAGGATCGGCTGGAGCACGTTGCCCTCGATCTGCTGCACCGCCACCACGACCACCAGCATGATCACCGCGGCGGTGAACCCGTTGCTCACCAGCGCCACCAGCACCGCCATCGCCCCCGCGATGAACGCGCCCACGATCGGGATGAACCCGCCCAGGAACGTCAGCGCCGCCAGCGGGATGGCCAGCGGCACCCCGAGGAACACCAGGCCGAGCCCGATGAGCACCGCGTCGAACAGGCTCACGATGGCCTGGGTGCGGATGAAGTCGCCGAGCGTGCCCCACACCCGGTCCAGCACGACCGCCAGGTGGCCGCCCGCGCGCTCGCCGACCAGCGCGCGCAGCCACGGGATGAACCGGGGACCGTCCTTGACGAAGAAGAACGCCAGCAGCAGCGCCACCAGCCCGGTGACCACGCCGGAGGTGACCGTGCCGACCCCGGTGAGCAGGCTGTTCGCGATCGACCCGATGCTCGCCTGGAGCTGCTGCACGCCCTTCTGGATCAGCCCGTCGAACTGCCCGTCGCCCAGGTTCAGCGGCGGCCCGCTCACCCACTGCCTGGCCTGGCCGAGCGCCTCGGTGGCGCTGTCGGCGATGTCGTCGGCCCCGGACGCGATGGAGGAGCTGATCAGCGCGATCATCCCGCCGAGCACGCCGAGCCCGAGCAGCAGCACGATCGAGGCGGCCAGCGCGGGCGGGAGGCCCTTGGCGCGCAGCCAGCGGGCGGGCGGCCACAGCACCGTGGTGATCAGCAGTCCGAGCAGCACCGGCATGACCACGACCCAGAGCTTGCCGATCAGCAGCCCCAGCAGGTACGCGCCGATCGCGACCAGCGCGAGCCGGGTGCTCCACCTGGCCAGCCAGGTGACACCGTGGCCGATGGCCTGCCCCCGGTCGGTCCAACGGCGGTCAGTGGCGGACACGGCTCTCCCTCCGGATCGCGGCGCGACCACCGCGCCGCTCCTCGGGCCGATCCTGCCAGAGGGGGCGGCCGGGACGGCTCAGGCGAGCCGGTGCCCGGCCGGGTGGTGCGCACGATCACGCGACCGTCCACCCAGGTCACCCGTTCGGGGTTCCCGGCCGGTGCGAGCGGGGCCGGTGTCGGATAGTGCACTCCGGGTCCCGCCGCCGTCACACCCCGGAGTGGTCACATGCGCGCCAGCAGGTTCTCCTCCTCGGCGGCCTGCCTCGGGCTGCTCTCCGCGCTGCTGGTCGCCCTGCCGCAGCAGGCCGCGTCCGCGCCCGCCCGCGACCTGGAGCTGCTGTACTCCGCCGAGTCCTACGGCGACCTCCTGGTCGTGGGCAACGGGAACACCCGCTGCCCCGACCCCGGCGACCCGGTGGACCCGCTGGGCGGTGTCCCGATCGCGACCTGCCCCGACGCGCGGGCCGGGGGCGGCGTCGACCCGGCCCGCACCAGGGGCGCCTACTTCACCCGGTGGGCCGACGTCGACGGTGACACCTCCACGTTCGACTCCTCCTCCGCCGAGCTGACGATCCCGGACGGCGCGTTCGTCGACTACGCCCGGCTGACCTGGTCGGGCAACACCGGCACGGTGCTCCAGGCCGACTCCTCGGCCACCAGCGGCTGCGACGCCCGCCAGCAGGGCGCGGGCGTCGTGCTGCCGGAGCTGCCGCCGGAGGCGGACATCCCGGTGTCCGGCCCGGACGTGACGCCCGCGTTCCTGCGCGTGCAGGGCGTGCCCGCCGCGAACGTGTACGCCGAGGACTACACCGAGGACGACCTGGGCTCGCTGGCCCCGGGGCAGGCCCAGCTGTACTCGGCGGGCGCCGAGGTCACCTCGGTGCTGGCGGCGGCCCCGACCGGTGTGCCGCTGGCGATCGGGGTGGGCAACGTGTGGACCCCTGAGGGCTTCGGCTGCTTCGGCGGCTGGTCGCTGACCGTGGCCTACTCCTACGACGTGCCCGACACCAACGCCCCGTACAAGACCCGTGTGCAGCTGCGCAGCGGGCACGTGCGGGTCTCGCCGGGCGCGGGCCCTTACGAGGTCACCGCGCCGGGCCTGCGCACCTCGGCGCAGCGGACCCTGCTGGGGATCAGCGCGTTCGGCGGCGACCACGACCGGGCGGGCGACCGGGTGCTCGTCGACTCCGCCGCGCAGCCGGGACTGGGCGACCAGGGCAACTACTTCAGCGGCGGCGTGGACGGGGCGACCGCGCCCACCGACGCGAACACCATGGGCGCGGACGTCCACTCGTTCGTGAGCGGCGACGTGCTCACCGCCCCACCGGGCGGGACCCGTGACCTCCTGTTCCGCTTCGAGCCGGGGACCGACGACTACGTCCTCACCGACCTGGCCCTCTCCACCCCGGTGGGCACCGGTGTGGTGTCCGGGCGGGTGTTCAACGACCGCAACAACAACGGCGCCTACGAGCCGTCCGACGGGGACACCGGCATCGGGAACGTCCGCCTCACCCTGGAGCTGGACTCGCCGACCGCGCCCGCCGCCGTCCCCGAGCGGTTCACCGCCGCCGACGGCACCTACCTGTTCGACGGCCTGTCCGAGGGCTCCTACACGCTCACCGAGTTCCAGCCCGCCGACTACGCTGACGGGACCGACACGCCGGGCTTCAACGCCGTCCCCCAGGGCGACGACCGGTTCCGGATCGGGTTCCTGTCCGACCTGGACGCCTCCACCGACAACCTGTTCGCCGAGCTCGCGGGCGGCGAGCTGTCCGGGACCGTGCGGGCGGGCGGCGCGGGCGTGCCGAACGCGCTGGTGCGGCTGACCGGCGACAACGGCCTGTCCCTCGACTTCACCACCAAGGGCACCGGGGCCTACTCCTTCCCCCGGCTCCCGGCGGGCGACTACACCCTGGTGAGCACCCACCCCGGCGGCTACGCGGACGTGTCGGCCAGCGCGGGCACGGCGGGGGGAGCGGTCACCGGCCGCAACGCCGTCACGGGCATCGCGCTCGCCGCGGACCAGGTCGGGACCGACTACGACTTCCTGCTCGCCAGGGCCGCCTCGATCACCGGCCGGGTCACCGACCAGGCGGGCAACGGCATCCCGGACGTGCGGCTCGACCTGACCGGCCCGGTGGACCTGACCACGACCACGGCGGTGGACGGCGGGTTCTCCTTCAGCCCGCTGCCGCCGGGCAGCTACACCGTCACCGAGACCCAGCCCGCCGGGTACGGGCAGGGCGGGGCGACCGTCGGTGACGCGGGCGGCGTCGTGGGAGCCGACGTGATCTCCGCGATCACCCTGGTGGAGAACCAGCAGGCCATCGGCTACGTCTTCGCCGAGAGCGCCGCGTCGGTGTCCGGGACGGTGTTCGCCGACCGGAACCGCAACGGCCTGGTCGACCCGACCGAGCTGGGCCTGGACGGGGTGCTGGTCGACCTGGTCGGGCCGGGCGGCACGCGCACCACGACCACCTCGGCCGGTGGCCGGTACGCGTTCACCGCGCTGGCCGCAGGCACCTACGAGGTGGTCGAGCGCAGGCCGGTCGGGTACGCGCGCGGCGCGGTCGTGGCGGGCAGCGCGGGCGGCGCGGTCGCGGGCGACGGGGTCACCGGGATCGTGCTGGGCGCCGCGACCACCGCCACCGGCTACGACTTCGCCGAGCTGCCCGGATCGCTGGCGGGCGAGCTGTACGTGGACGCGGACGGCGACGGGGCGCGCCAGCCGGGGGAGAGCGGGGTGCCGGGGGCGCAGGTCACCCTCCTCGGCGTCGACGCCGCCGGGCAGGGCGTGACCCGCACCGCCACCACCGGCGCGGACGGCGGCTACGCGTTCCCCGACCTGCTGGCGGGCGCCTACACCGTGCTGCGCGGCCCGTGGTTCGGCTACGCGGACGGCGCGGACACCGCGGGGAGCGCCGGGGGCACGCCGGTCGCCCCGGACGCGATCTCCGGGATCGCGCTGCCCGCCGGGGCGCAGGCCGTCGGCTACCTGTTCGCGGCGCTGGTCAGCGACGTGACGGGCGTGGTGTTCCTGGACGACGACGGCGACGGCGTGCTCGATCCGGAGGAGACCGGGCGGCTCGCGGACGTGGTGGTGACCCTGGACGACGGGCTGGGCCGCCGGGTGCGCACCGCCGTCACCGGCGCGGACGGCCGGTACCTGTTCCCGGCGGTGCAGCCGGGCGACTACGTGCTCGCCGAGGAGCAGCCCGCGGGCCACGGCTCGTCCACGCCGGACCGGGTGGCGCTGACCGTGCGGCTCGGCGCGGTCGTGGACTTCGGCGAGGAGTTGGGCGCGCTCGGCGGCCTCGCCTGGCAGGACGCCGACGGCGACGGGGTGCGGGACGCGGACGAGCCGGGCGCGCCGGGGGTGGCGGTGGCGCTGGAGGGCGCCGCGACGTCGACCGGGGCGACCGGGCCGGACGGGCGCTACGACTTCCGGGACCTGGCCCCCGGTTCCTACCGGGTGCGCATCACCCCGCCCGCGGGGACGCGCGTGCGGGTCGGGTCCGCGTTCGACCCGGTGACGCTGACCAGCGGGGACCTGGTGGTCCAGGTGGTCGGGGCGGACATCACCCAGCGCGCCGACCTGGACGCCGCGCTCGTGCCGGTGGAGCAGCCCGTCGACCCGCCGGTTGACCCGCAGCCGCCGGTGGACCCGCCGACGTCCCCCGGTCCGGCGGAACCGGTCGCGCCGCCCGCCCAGGGGCCGCTGGTGGGCGAGGCTGGGCCCGCTGTCGACGCGCCGCCGCCCGCCCAGGGGCAGGAGCCCGGTCGGGGACCGGGGCAGGCGCTGGCCGGGACCGGGGCGCGCGGGGTGCTCCCGCTGCTCGCGCTGAGCGCGTCCGCGCTGCTCGCGGGCCTGGTGCTGGCGCTGCGCGCCCGCCGCCGCGCCTGAGCCCGCCCCGCCGTCCCGAGCGCAAGGGACCTGGGTCCCGGTCGATCGGGACCGTCGTCCCCTCACGCCGCGCGCCCCCGAGGGGCAGCATTGGCCGTGCGGCACCGGAGAGGGGCGGGGCGGACGGGGTCCGCCAGGCGCCCGGCCCTCTCGGCGACGGGGCCGGTCGGAGCGGTGCGCGCCGGGTTCGGGGGCAGGGCCCGAACGCGGTGGCGGGCACCCTCCCGTGAGGGAGCGGAAGGGCGGGCGCCCGCGGTGGCGTCGCGGGCGGCCCCGCCCTCCGCCGTCCCTTTCCCCGGCTGTCCCGGTAATGCCGTCCCGACCTTTGCGGGAATCGTCCCCGAGCGGGAAAACCGACCCAGGGTGTGGGGGTCGTCACCGGCGGTGCGCGAATTGCGCGGGAACGCCGAAGGCCGTTCCGCCGTCACAGGGGGGAACGAGGGGACGCGAGGGCGTCGAACCCCGTGCCACCCACTGCAGGGCGGGAGCAGCACCGTGGACCAGAACCAGAACGGCTATCCGGGAGCCCAGGGCGGACACCCCGGTAATCAGGGCGGACACCCTGGCGGCCAGGGCCATCCCGGAGCGCAAGGCGCTTATCCGGGCGGCCAACCCGGATATCCGGGCGCGCAGGGCGGATTCCCCCAGGGCGGATTCCCCGGCGCGCAGCCGGGCGGATTTCCCCAGGCCTTTCCGGCGGGCGGCTACCAGGGGCAGTACGGCGGCTACCCCGGCGGCGGGGGAGTGCCGCCGAAGAAGCGCAACGGCGCGGCCCTCGCGGTCGGGATCGTCGTGGCCGTGCTGCTGCTCGGCGGGCTCGGCTGGGGCGTCTTCGCGCTCACCGGCGACGACTCCCCGGACACCGCGTCCCCGGCGGCGGCCAGCGCCACGACCTCGTCGAGCGCCGCGCCCGACAGCTCCAGCGCGAGCCCGACCACCCGCAGGTCCAGCACCAGCGCCACGCCGAGGGGCGACTGGAGCAGCATCAAGGCCGGGGCGTGCGTCAAGGCCACCACGGTCGCCGGGCAGATGGAGCTGACCGAGGGCGCCTGCGACCCGACCAAGACGAACTTCCTGGTCGGCAAGGTCGTCGTGGACGGGACCTGCGAGGCCGCTTACACGACGGTGTGGCGCGCCGAGGGCGCCGAGCGCACCGACTACTGCCTGATCCCGAACCTGGTCATCGGCGAGTGCTACGACACCGGCGCGGGCCCGCTGGACGTGCCCGTCGCGCAGCCGTGCACCGGCGCGGACGCGAACCTGCGGAAGGTCACCGAGTTCGTGAAGGACACCCAGGACCACAGCAAGTGCAACGTCCAGGGCGCCTACTCGTACTTCACGTTCCCGCAGCCCCAGCTGGTCATCTGCCTGGTCAAGCCGTAGTCGCCGCGCGGAGCGTGCGGTCGACGTCACGGGAAACGCCCCGGCTTTTTCCGGCGAAAGCGCAGTGCGGGGTCGGGCGCGCCTATAGCGTGCGCCCGTCCAGCCTTTCCACGGGCAGCACCGGTCACAACGAAGGTCCCCATGAGCACACCCCAGCCCCCGCACGACCAGGGCGGTCATCCCGGCGGAGCCCCCGGCAACGGGCAATACGGGCAGCAGTTCCCCGAGAACGGGCACTACGGACAGCCCGCTGCCCAGTACGGTCAGCCCGCCCCTCACTACGGGCAGCCCGATCCGCAGTACGGACAGCCCACCCCTCAATACGGGCAGCCCGATCCCCAGTACGGTCAGCCCGCACCCCAGTACGGACAGCCCGCCCCCGGTTTCGGCCCCCCGCCGCACCCGAATTACGCGATGATGCCGCCGGGTGGTGTTCCGCCGCAGAAGAAGGGGTTGCCGAAGGCGCTCTCGGCCGTCCTCAGCGTGCTGATGATCCTCGGTGTGGGCATCGGCGTCCGCCTGGTCGCGCGGAGCCTGTTCTCCGACTCGGACTCCACGTCCACCGCGTCGACGCCGCTGACCGGGACCCAGACCCCCGAGGTCAGCGTGGCCCCGGTCAAGCAGAAGTGGGCGGCGACCATCAAGGCCGGGATGTGCGTGCACGCCACCGAGGCGGGCGGCGAGCTGTCGATGACGGAGCGGGGCTGCGAGGCCCCGGACGCGAACTACACCGTCGGCAAGGTGTCGACCATCAAGTGCGACATCCTGGACCAGTCGCACTACCAGGTGCTGACGGAGACCGACTCCTTCACCAAGTTCACCACCAACTTCTGCCTGGTGCCCAACCTCGTCGTCGGCAAGTGCTACAACGCCGACCCCGACGTCTCGGTGGAGGCGTACCCGACGCCGGTGTCCTGCACCGACACCTCGGTCCCGGAGCGGGTGAAGCTGACCTCCGTCGTCAAGGGGAGCACGGACTCCGCCAAGTGCGACCCGGAGAGCGACAGCAGCTACCAGTTCACCGAGCCCCAGCAGCTGTTCTGCCTGGCCACGCAGTGATCGCGCGCGCCGCCGGGGCCGCTCGGCCCTGACGGCCGCCGCGAACCTCCCTAGGGTGGGTCCGGGGCGGGGCAACCCCCGTCCCGGACCCACACTGGAGGACTGCGACCCGTGCGGCACGTGAAGCTCGGCAGCACCGGACTGGACGTCTCGCCCCTGTCCCTGGGGTGCATGACCTACGGCGAGCCCGACCGGGGCAACCACACCTGGACGCTCCCCGAGGAGCCCAGCCGGGAGCTGATCAAGCAGGCGCTCGAGGCGGGCGTCAACTTCTTCGACACCGCGAACGTCTACTCCGACGGCTCCAGCGAGGAGATCCTCGGCCGGGCCCTGCGCGACTTCGCCTCGCGCGAGGAGGTCGTCGTCGCGACCAAGGTGCACGGCCGGATGCGGCCCGGCCCGAACGGCGGCGGGCTGTCCCGCAAGGCGATCCTGACCGAGATCGACGCCAGCCTCACCCGGCTCGGCACCGACCACGTCGACCTCTACCAGATCCACCGGCTGGACCGCTCGGTCCCGCTGGAGGAGACCCTGGAGGCGCTGCACGACCTGGTGCGGGCGGGCAAGGTCCGCTACCTGGGCGCCTCGTCGATGCACGCCTGGGAGTTCGCCAAGGCGCTGTACACCCAGAAGGCGAACGGGTGGGCGCGGTTCGCCTCGATGCAGAACCACTACAACCTGCTCAGCCGCGAGGAGGAGCGGGAGATGCTGCCGCTGTGCGCGGACGCCGGGGTCGGGGTGATCCCGTGGAGCCCGCTGGCGCGCGGCAAGCTGACCCGCGACTGGGAGGCGACGACCGAGCGCTCGAGCACCGACCGGTTCGGCTCGACGCTGTACCGGGTGGAGGAGAGCGACCGGCGGATCGTCTCGGCGGTGGGCGAGGTGGCCGCCGCGCGCGGGGTGTCCAGGGCGCAGGTGGCGCTGGCGTGGGTGTCGCGCAACCCGGTGGTGACCGCGCCGATCGTGGGGGTGCGGACCTCGGAGCAGCTGGTGGACGCGGTGGCGTCGCTGGAGCTGGAGCTGACCGACGACGAGGTGGCCTCGCTGGAGGCCGCGTACACGCCCAGGGCCAACGAGGGCATCCACCTCTGAGCCCGGTCCCGGACCCCGCGCCGGCGCGCGGGGTCCGGGGGTGCGCTCAGGCGGGGGTCCCGGCGAAGCCCCGCATCACCGAGACCAGGGCGTCCGGGCCCGACGGCTCGAAGCACGCCTCCAGCCCGGCCGCCGACATCGCCGCCGCGGCCTCGGCGCGCGGGAACATCGCCGCCTCGTAGGCCGCGAGCGCCGCCTCGACGTCGCCGGGGTGGGCGAGCAGCGCCGCGCCCAGCTCCGCCCCGTCCAGCATCGCCAGGTTCGCGCCCTCGCCCGCGAACGGCGACATCAGGTGCGCCGCGTCGCCGAGGAGGGTGACGCCGGGGGTGCGCGGCCAGCGGTGCCCCCGCGGCAGGGCGTGGATCGGTCTCGGGACCAGCGGCGCGGGCGCCTCGGTGATCAGCGCGCGCAGGGCCGGGTGCCAGTCGGCGAAGTGCCGCAGCAGCTCGGACCTGGCCGCCTCGGCGTCGGTGAAGTCGATCGAGCCCAGCCAGTCCGGGCCGATCCGCAGCGCCGCGTACGCGTGCAGCGCGCCCGTGCCGTCCCGGTGGGCGAGGAAGCCGCGCTCGTCGCCCAGCGCGAACATCCCGCCGGGGCCCGCCAGCTCGGCGATCGCGGGGTGGCGCCCCGCGACGTCCGGCAGGGTCAGCTCCACGAACGACACCCCGGTGTACTCCGGGACCGCCGGGGACAGCAGCGGGCGGACCCGCGACCACGCGCCGTCCGCGCCGACCAGCAGGTCGGTGGTCAGCTCGTGGCCGTCGGCGAACACCACCCGGTGCCGCCCGCCCGCGAGCGGGTGGACCGCCACGGCCTTCGACCCCCACCGCACGTCGCCGCCCGCCGCGTCCAGCAGGACGCGCCGCAGGTCGCCGCGCGCGATCTCGGGGCGGCCGTTGCCGCCGTCGTCGCTCAGCCGCGTGACGCCGTGCCGGTCGAGCACGCGGGTCGCGTCGCCGCCCTCGTGGACCGCCGCGCGGAAGGCGTCGAACGCGCCCGCCGCCCGCAGCGCGACCTGCCCGGAGTCCTCGTGCACGTCCAGCACCCCGCCCTGGTCCCGCGAGGTGGGGGAGGCGTCCAGGTCGTGGACGGCGGCGTTGACGCCGTTGCGGCGCAGCACGGCGGCCAGCGCCAGGCCGCCGAGGCCCGCGCCGAGGACGGTGATCTCGTGGTGCTCGTTCTTCGGGTGCTCGTTCTTCGGGTGCTCGGTCACGGGGTGCTCTCCCTGGGGGTGCTGGCGGCTCCGGCGACCAGCGCGGCGAACGCCCAGTTCAGGCGGTCGGGCCCGGCGCCGGAGAGCAGGTGGTCGCCCGCTCGGGCGATGTGCGGGTGGGTGGCGGGGTCGGCGGTGCGCACGACCTCGGACAGCGCGGCCCACTGCTCGGCGTCGTCGGCGCCGGGCTCGGAGTGCTCGGCCGCCGTGGCGGTGGCCAGTTGCAGCAGCACGTCGACCGCCCAGGCGGCCCGGTCCACGGGGACGCCGCCCTCGTGCAGCAGGCCGAGGACCGAGTCGACCAGCGCGACGTAGTTCGGCCCGTGCGGGCGGCTGACCAGCGCGGACCTGGCCAGGCCGGGGTGGGCGAACAGGACGCGGGTGTAGGAGGACAGCAGGCCGGTGAGCCGGTCCAGCCAGGGGCCCGCGCCTGCGGGGCGGTCGACCTCGCCGAGCAGGGTGTCGAGCACGGCGGCGTGCAGCTCGCCGGTGTTGCGGACGTAGACGTAGAGCGAGGCGGGCCCGGTGTCCAGCTCGGCGGCGAGCCTGCGCATGGTGACCTTGTCGAGCCCTTCGGCGCGCAGGACGCCGACGGCGGTGGCGATGATGCCGTCACGGGTGAGGGCGGGCTTGGCCGGGCGCTCCCGGCGGCTCGGGCGGGTGGTCATGGGGGAAGTATGACGAACATGTTCGTTGCGAACAAGTACGTGACGAACGTGTTCGTCGACACTGCGGGGGGAGGTCGGGGCGCCGCGGACCGGTCGTCCGGGGCGTCGGAACGGGCCGGGGGTCGCGCCACCCCGCGGCCCGTCGGACCTCAATCGTCCACAAAGGACGATCAGGTCCCGGTTGCCGTGCGGGCCCCGCCGCCCGGCCATACGGTGGGGGTTCCCACCGAGATCCGGGAGGACGGCCGATGGCGGACCGCTGGCACTACCTGCTCGTGCTGCTCACCTGCCTGCTGGTCACCGCGCCACTGGAAGCGCTGGGCCGGGGCGTGTACCGCAGGGCCGACGACCTGGTCCGGGCGATCGGCCCGGTCGTCGTGGTGTTCGGGGTCTGGGACCTGGTCGCCATCGCGCGCGGCCACTGGGACTTCAACACCCGCTTCACCACCGGCGTCGTCCTGCCCGGCGGGGTGCCGGTGGAGGAGCTGCTGTTCTTCGTCGTCATCCCGCTCTGCTCCGTCCTCACCTACGAGGCGGTGCAGGGCACGGCCGCCCTCCTCGGCGGGCGGCGGCGCGAGCTGGAGGCGGTGCGGTGAGGGAGTACCTGATCGCCTCGGCGGCCTCGGTGCCGCTGACCGCGCTGCTGGAGCTGCTGGTGCTGCGCACCGGGTTGTTCCGCAAGCGCGCCTACTGGATCACCATGGCGGTCGTCCTCGGGTTCCAGGTCCCGGTGGACGGCTGGCTCACCAAGCTCGACGCGCCGATCGTGGTCTACGCCGACTGGGCGGCCAGCGGTCTGCGCTTCCCCTGGGACATCCCGGTCGAGGACTTCCTGTTCGGCTTCTCGATGGTCACGGTCACGCTCCTGCTGTGGGAGCGGGCCCGCGCGAGGAAAACGGAGCACGTGGATGCGCGTTGATCAGGTGCCGGTCGCGTTCGACGCGGCGGCGCGCGGTTACGACGGCCTGGTCGGGATGAACCCCGGCTACCACCGGGACCTGCGGCAGGCCGCCGCGAGGTTGCGGATCCCCGATCGCGGCAGGGGAGCGCGGCTGCTCGACCTGGGCTGCGGCACGGGCGCGTCCACGGCGGCGCTGCTGTCGGTCGCGCCCGAGGCGGAGATCACCGGGGTGGACGCCTCGGCGGGCATGATCGCGCGGGCGCGGGCCAAGGACTGGCCCGAGTCGGTGCGGTTCGTCAACGCCCGCGCCGAGGACCTGGCCGAGGAGGGCCCGTTCGACGGGATCCTCGCCGCCTACCTGGTGCGCAACCTCGCCGAGCCCGATCCGGTGCTGCGCAGCGTCTTCGACCTGCTCAAGCCCGGCGCCGCGTTCGTCGCCCACGACTACTCGGTGCGCGACTCGTGGGCGGGCGCGGCGGTGTGGACGGCGGTGTGCTGGTCGGTGATCATCCCGGCGGGCGCGGTGGTCACCCGCGACCCGAAGCTCTACACCTACCTGTGGCGCAGCGCGCTGCGCTTCGACGGGGCCGGCCGGTTCCGGGACCGCTTGCGCCGCACCGGGTTCACCGCCGTCTCCAGCACCACCGCCGGTGGCTGGCAGCGGGGGGTCGCGCACACCTTCCGGGGCGTGCGGGCGTGACGCGGGACCGCAGGGCGCGCAGGCTCCCCGGCCCGCGCGGCACGGCGGTCGCGTCCGGCGAGCCGCCCGTGGTCGTGGTGGTCGGCGGCGGCATCGCCGGGCTGTCGGCCGCGACGGTGCTGTCCGAGCGCGGCGTGCGGGTGGTGGTGTGCGAGCGTGAGGACTACCTGGGCGGCCGGGTCGGCGGCTGGCCGACCGAGCTGGCGGACGGCAGCCGGGTGACGATGACGCGCGGGTTCCACGCGTTCTTCCGGCAGTACTACAACCTGCGCTCGCTGCTGGGCCGGGTCGACCCGACCGGGTCCGCGCTGGTGGCGATGCCGGACTACCCGCTGTGGCACGCGGGCGGGCACCGCGAGGGCTTCGCCGGGCTGCCGCGCAGCACGCCGTGGAACGCCGCCGGTTTCCTGCTGCGCAGCCCCACGTTCCGCTGGCGCGACCTGCCCGGCGTGGACGCGCGGGCCGCGCTGCCGCTGCTGGACGTGTCGGTGCCGCGCACCTACCACGAGCTCGACCACCTGGACGCGGCGGGTTACCTGGAGCGCCTGCGCTTCCCGGAGGCCGCGCACGCCCTGGCGTTCGAGGTGTTCTCCCGCAGCTTCTTCGCCCACCCCAGCAGGATGTCGGCGGCGGAGCTGGCCACGATGTTCCACATCTACTTCCTCGGCTCGGCCGAGGGCCTGCTGTTCGACGTGGCCGCGGACCCGTTCCCGCACGGGCTGTGGGACCCGCTGGCCCGCCGGATCACCGCGCGCGGCGGCGAGGTCCGCACCGGCTGCGCGGTCGAGTCGGTGCGACCGGGCGGGCCGCGCCGGTTCGCCGTGCGCGCGGGCGGCGAGGAGCTGCACGCGGACGCGGTGGTGCTGGCGCTGGACGTGGGCGGGCTCAAGTCGGTGGTGTCCGGCTCCCGGCTCGGCAGCGCGAAGTGGCGCGACCGGGTCGCCGCGCTGGAGAGCGCGCCGCCGTTCCTGGTGTCCCGGTACTGGCTGGACCGGCCGGTGTGGCCGGACCGGCCGGGGTTCCTGGGCACCAGCGGGTACGGGGCGCTGGACAACGTGACGGTGCTCAACTCCTACGAGCACGAGGCGCGGGCGTGGGCGGCGCGCACCGGCGGGTCCGTCGTGGAGCTGCACGGCTACTCGCTGCCGCCCGGCGTCGACGAGGAGGGCGCGCGGCGGGGGCTGCTGGAGCAGCTGCGGGTGGTGTACCCGGAGACGCGGGAGGCGCGGGTGGTGGACGAGCGGCACGAGCTGCGCGCGGACTGCCCGCTGTTCCCGCCGGGCGGGTTCGCGCGCAGGCCGGGTGTGCGCACCCCGGACGACTTCCTCGTGCTGGCCGGGGACCTGGTGCGGATCGACCTGCCGGTGGCGCTGATGGAACGGGCCGCCACCACCGGGTTCGCCGCGGCGAACCTGCTGCTGGAGCGGTGGGGGATCGCCGGGCAGGACCTGTGGACGGTGCCGCTGCGCGGGCGCGGACCGGTGCTGCGGCGCGTCGCGAGGAGGTGGGGGCGCAGTCCGGGGCCGGGCGAGGACGACGCGGTCCGCCCGGTGCTGCACACGGCCTGAGCGCGGACCGGGCGACGCGCGGCAGGGCTGACGTGCGGCAGGGCTGACGCGCGGCACGACCGAGGCGCGGCAGGGCCGACGCCTTGCACGGCTGGCGCACGGCAGGGCTGACGCACGGTAGGGCCGACGTCTGGCACGGTCGATGCGCGGTAGGGCCGACGTCCGGCGCAACCGGCGCGCGGTAGGGCCGACGTCCGGCGCAACCGGCGCGCGGCAGGGCCGACATCCGGCACATCCGGTGCCCGGCAGGACTGACGCCTGGCGCGACCGGCGCCCGGCACGACCGGCGCCCGGCAGGGCTGACGCGCGGCACGGCCAGCGCGCGGCAGGCCGGTGCCCGGCCCCGCCGACGCGCGACACGGCCGGGCCCAACCCGCCCCGGTGCGCGGAAAGGGCTTCCTCCCGTTGGGGAAAGCCCTTTCCGCCCGCCGCCGCTCCCGGTTCAGCCGGGGAACAAGCCCTTGCTGCGCAAGGCGTAGCGCCGCTCCGCGTAGTCGAGGTCGTCGCGCCACAACCGCGCGGCGGCCATCCGCATCAGCGGTCGGATCACCGGCGCGACCGTGCGGGCCACCCCGAAGCCGGACCGGTCCGAGTGCGCGATCGTCGCCTCCACCACGGCCGTGCGGGCCGCGCCGTCGCGGCCGGGCGACAGCGGCGTCGCGTGCGTCTCCACGACGCTGCCCGAGCCCTCGCCCTCCACGATGTGCATCACGATCGTCCTGGGCTCCGGGCAGCTGAACGCGGCGATCACCGGCACCCCGACCTTGCCCGCGACCTTGAACGTCACCTCGACCAGGAACCGGTCCTGCTCCTCGGTCGGCGTCTCCAGCACGGACAGGTTCGCGAACGAGTACGGGTGGAACCACGCGCCGTGCCAGGGGTCCAGCCGGTTCGCGATCACGTCGTCCGGCTCGCAGCGCCCGACCAGGGTCGCCACCGCGTCCACGAACGGCGCGGGCGGGCGCTCCGGCAGCACCGGCTCGGGCAGCGGCTCCTCGCCGCCGAGCGCGTCCAGCCGCACCCACACCAGCACCCCGTCGTCGTGCGCCGGGTACGGGCTCCAGCCGCCGAACTTCCCGCTCCCGAGCGCGAGGCCGTGCCAGCGGCACACCACCTTGCCCGCGTGCACCGCCCCGTCGCACAGCGGCGCGCCCAGGTGCGGGCAGGACCCCGGCCCCGCCAGCAGCCCGCCGTCCTCGCCGCGCCACAGCACCACCTCGGTCCCGCCGATCGACCGGCCGAACGGGCGGTCCGCGGTGATCTCGCGGCTCGCGCCCACCACGTACCAGTTGCCGGACGGGCGGGCGGTGGCCCGCTTGAGCGCGGCCTCGATCAGCGCGGGCTTCGCGTCGCGCCAGGTCGGCTCCTGCTCGGGCCACGGGCGCGCGCTGAAGCGGCGCAGCGGCATCCGGTAGGGCATCGGCACCTCCTCCAGGTCAGGTCTGACTTCAGGGTGGAACAGGACTCTCAGGACCGGCGGCCCCCTCAGGCCGACCGCGCCACCGCCGCCTTGGCCAGCGCGGGCAGCGCGATCGCCAGCCGCCGCCCGGTGGACACCACGACCCGCCGGGACAGCACGTCGTAGTCCGCGTCCTCGATCAGGTCCAGGATGCGCCCGTACAGCCGGTACGCGGTCGCCACGCACGGCCGCGAGCGCGGGGCCAGCATCGCGATGCCCGGCTCGGCCTGCCGGTACACCGACCGGGCCCGCGCGACCTGGTGCGCCAGCGCCTTGCGCACCCTCGGGTCGGTGCGGTCGCGGCGGCGCGCCCACTCCAGCAGCTCCCGGTCAACGCCGAACGCGGCCAGCTCGTCCAGCGGCAGGTACACCCGCCCCCGGTCCAGGTCCTCGCCGACGTCGCGCAGGAAGTTGGTCAGCTGGAACGCCACGCCCAGCGCCGCCGCCGCGGGCTCCGCCTCGGCGCGCGGCACGACCGTGCCCAGCACCGGCAGCACCTGCAGGCCGATCACGGCGGCCGAGCCGTGCACGTACTCGGCGAGGTCGTCGTAGGTGGCGTAGTCGGCGACGGTCAGGTCCATCCGCATCGAGTGCAGGAAGTCGGTGAAGTGGGCCCGGTCGATGTCGTAGCGGCGGGCGGTGTCCACCACGGCCGCCACCACCGGGTGCTCGCTGCGCCCGGCGTCGAGCCCCTCCGTCAGCGCCCGGTCCACTTCGGACAGTCCCGCCGCCCGCTCGCGCGCGGTGCGGCCGTCGTGCACCTCGTCGACCACGTCGTCGGCCCAGCGGGCGAAGCCGTAGAGGGCGTGCACGGCGGGCCGCTGCTCGCGGTGGAGCAGCCGGGTCGCCAGGTAGTAGGTGCGCCCGTGCTCGGCGTTCAGCTCCCGGCAGCGCCGGTAGGCGTCGCGCAGCAGCGGGTCTCGCACGTCGGCGGCGTCGAGTTCTCGGTCGACGGACATGGTGGGGACGGGTCCTTCCGCGGGGGTGGAGCGCCTGGCGGGCGATGGTGCGCATCACGCTAGGGCGCTGTGGTGTCCCCCGCACAACGGCGGCGTTCGTTGTGCGGGGCGCTGGGGGCGCTGCTTAGCTCATCCCAACCCACCACAGGCCCCCGTTCCCAGGAGGCGCGCCATGACCCTTGCCCATCGCACCCGACCGGAGGGTGTCTCCGCCGAGGCGGTCGTCCCGCGCCTGGACGCCGCGCTGGAGGAGTTCTTCGCGGCGCGCCCCGACGCCGGTCTCGCCCCCGAGCTGGTCGGGGAGATCAGCGAGCTGTCCGTCCTCGGCAAACGGGTCCGGCCGATCTTCGCCTGGTGCGGCTGGCTCGCGGCGGGCGGCGCGGAGACCGGCCCCGAGTCGGACGCCGTGGTGCGCGCGCTGGTCGCGCTGGAGCTGCTCCAGGTGTGCGCGCTGGTGCACGACGACGTGATGGACCGCTCCACCACCCGCCGGGGCCGGGCCGCCGCGCACGTGGCGTTCGCCGCGCGGCACCGCAGGCTGCGCTGGTCCGGCGACCCGAAGCACTACGGCGACTGCGCCGCGGTGCTGGTCGGGGACCTGGCGCTGGCCTGGTCGGACGACGCGATCGTCACCGCGGGCCTCGAACCCGCCGCGCTGTCGCGGGCGTGGGTGGCCTGGCAGGCGATGCGGGTGGAGATGATGGCCGGGCAGCACCTCGACCTGCTGGCGGGCGCCCGCCGCGAGGAGTCGCTGGAGCAGGCGCTGCGGGTCGCGGCGCTCAAGACCGCCGCCTACACCGTCGAGCGCCCGCTGCACCTGGGCGCGGCCATGGCGGGCGCGGAGCCGGAGCTCATCGAGGCGCTGCGCTCGTTCGGGCGGGACATCGGCGTGGCGTTCCAGCTGCGCGACGACCTGCTCGGCGTGTTCGGCGACCCCGGCGTGACCGGCAAGCCGGTGGGCGACGACCTGCGCGAGGGCAAGCGCACCCCGCTGATGTCGATCGCGCTCGGCCTGGCCCGCAGCGCCGGGGACGACGCGGCGGCGGAGCTGCTGCGCGACTGCCTGGAGCGGCGGCCGGTGAACTACCGGGCGGTGGAGGCGGTGCTGGTGGAGACCGGCGCGGTGGCCACCGTCGAGAGCAAGATCACCGCGCTGGCGGCGAGCGCGGTGCGGGCCCTGGACGACGCGCCGGTGCGCCCCGAGGCCAGGTCGGCGCTGCTGCGCATGGCGGGCCGGGCCACCGACCGGCGCAGCTAGCGCGGTGGGTCGGTCCGGTCCGGCGCGCCCGGACGGGACCGGTCCGAGCTCGGGGTTTTTCCAGTCAACAGCGGTTCCCGGTCGCCGAAGGCGCGGCCGGGGTGAGCGGGAAGAGGTCTGATGGTCGCCGTGGTCAGGGGTCGCACCGATCGGGTCGTCGTGGTGGGCGCGGGACTCGCGGGGTTGTCCGCGGCGCTGCACCTGCGGGGCGCCGGGCACGAGGTGACCGTGGTGGAGCGCCTGGCGCACCCCGGTGGTCTGGCGGGCAGGCTGGACGTGTCGGGCTACCGGATCGACCCCGGCCCGACCGTGCTGACCATGCCCGAGCTGATCGACGAGGCGCTCGGCGCGGTCGGCCGCAAGCTCGACGAGCTGGTGGAGCTGCTGCCGCTGCACCCGGCGTACCGGGCGCGCTTCGCCGACGGCACCAGCCTGGACGTGCACACCGAGGCCGAGGCCATGCACCGGTCGATCACCGACTTCGCCGGTCCCGCCGAGGCCGACGGCTACCTGCGGCTGCGGGACTGGCTGGGCAAGCTCTACGAGGTGGAGCGCGAGCGGTTCATCGGGGCGAACTTCGACTCCCCGCTCGACCTGGTCGGCCCGGACCTGGTGCGGCTGGCCGCGCTCGGCGGCTTCTCCTCGCTGGAGCGCGGCGTCGGCAAGCACCTGGGCGACGAGCGGCTGCGCAGGGCGTTCACCTTCCAGGCGCTGTACGCGGGCGTCGCGCCCCGGCACGCGCTCGGCGCGTACGGCGTCATCGCCTACATGGACACCATCGCGGGTGTGTCGTTCCCGCGCGGCGGGATGCGCGCGGTGCCGCAGGCCATGGCGGACGCCGCCGAGGGCGCGGGCGTGCGGTTCCACTACGGCACGGCCGCGCTGCGCCTGGAGCGCGCGGGCGGGCGGGTGACCGCCGTGGTCACCGAGGACGGTCGGGTGCCGTGCGACGCGGTCGTGCTGGCGGCCGGGCCCGCGCTCAGCGCCGAGCTGCTGGCGGACGCGCCGCGCCGCCCGGTGCCCACGCGCTGGTCGCCGTCGGCGGTGGTCGCGCACCTGGCGGCCGACGCGGTCACCGAGGACCTGGCGCACCACACCATCTCGTTCGGGCAGGCCTGGAACGGCACGTTCGACGAGATCGTGCGCGACGGCAAGCTCATGTCCGACCCGTCGCTGCTGCTCACCACGCCCACCCTCACCGATCCGGGCCTCGCGCCGGAGGGCAAGCACCTGCACTACCTGCTGGCGCCCTGCCCGAACCTGGACCGCGCGCCGCTGCGCTGGGACGTGCTCGGCCCCCGGTACGCGGAGGAGCTGGTGGAGGAGGTCGTCAAGCGCAAGCTCGTCGGGTCCGCCTCGGACGTCCGGCTGCTGTCGCTGAGCACCCCGGACGACTGGGCGCGCGACGGCCAGCCCGCCGGGACGCCGTTCTCGGCGGCGCACACGTTCCTGCAGACCGGGCCGTTCCGGCAGCGCAACCTGCCGCGCCGCAGCGGCAACGTGGTGCTCGCCGGAAGTGGGACCACCCCTGGTGTCGGAATTCCGCCAGTGGTGATTTCCGGTCGGCTGGCTGCGGCCCGTCTGCGGGCCCCGCAGTAACGGGCTGAGCACTCTTTGTAGTGATATTTTTGGTCCGTAAGAGTGAGTGGGGCAATCATAAGTTTTCTGTTAGTAACGATTCTCACCTGTTCGATGGCTTTATGGCCCTGTTCTGTAGGCGAAACGGCCGTCACCCTAGGTACTCTGCGTGGCAGATCGGGAATGAATCCAAGTGTGGAGGTCCGAGGGTGAACATCGACGAGGCGTTGCGCGAGGCGATGGCTGTGGAAGGCGCCGTCGGCGTGTCGCTGGTCGACTACGACAGCGGCATGACCCTCGGTCAGCAGGGCGGCAACGCGCTGCTCGACCTTGAGGCTGCGGGTGCGGGCAACACCGAGGTGATCCGGGCGAAGCTCCGGACGATCGCCTCGTTGCAGCTCGATGACACCATCGAGGACATCCTGATCACGCTGCAGCGGCAGTACCACATCATCCGGCCCCTGCCGGAGGCCAAGGGCAGCAGACTGTTCCTCTACCTGGTGCTCGACCGCACACGGGCGAACCTCGCCCTGGCGCGCCACCACCTGCGCCGGGTCGACCAGGCCCTGATCGTATGACGCGGCCCGGCGGCAACCGGATGCAGATCCACCTGAGCGACCCCGCGGTTCTCGCGGAGCTGCTCGGGCGGGTCCGCCGGGAGATCGAAGGCATCGAGAGCGCCATCGCCACCAGCCGCGACGGCATCGTCCTGGCGCTCGACACGGAGGCGGACACCCCCGAGGCGGACCAGATGGCCGCCCACGCCGCGGCCATGGCCGCGGCGGCGGCGGGAATCGGGTTCCGGTTCATCGAGGTGTCCAAGCTCGGCCGCCTCCAGGGCGTGCTGCTGGAGGGGGAGCGGGGCTGCATCGCGGTCCTGCCCCTCAGCGGGACGCTCCTGCTGCTCCTGATGGGGTCGCCGGGGGTGGCCCTCGGCCGCTTCACGGTCGCGGCCAAGCGGGCGATGAACATCATCCTGTCGCCCGAGGCCTACTGACCCCGATCGACCCGGAGGGGACCCCCTCCACCAGGGCCGGAACGGCGCCCCCGCCGCGGGGCGCGGCGGTTCCGGCCCGTCCCGGTGCACGGGCCGCCAGCGCAGCTGGCGGCCCGACCCGCGATCCCCCTCCCACCGCACGTCCGACGTCCGGCACGTCCCACCACCCCTGTCTTCCCGCAGGGCGGCGGACTGCGCGCGCCCCCTCACGTGGACAGCCCTCCCGCATCTCGGTAAGCATGGTCGCGGAGTCCGGGACCGGGGGAGGTTCGAGCTGTGCGGTCGCTGCGCATCCACTTCACGATGCTCGACCTGGCGAGGACGAGGGTCGCGGGGGAGAGCGACCCGCTGTGGGAGGTCGTGCTCAGCGGCTTCCGGCTGAACTACCGCTACCGCGACAACGAGCACCTCTTCGGCGCCTGGAAGCGGACCGTCCTCACCGACCCGGACCGCGCCGCGCCCGCCCGCGCGGGCGCGCGGCTGCTGTCCGTGCTCGCCCCCAAGGGCCCGTACTTCCCGGACTTCCTCACCCCCACCGGCACCGGCGGCGGGTTCGAGGCCGGGCTGGAGGCGATCCGCGAGACCCCGCGCCGCCGGTTGCGCGCCGAGATGACCAAGCTCGCGCAGGAGTCCCCCGTCCCCGCGCGGTTCCTGCCGGTGGCCGAGGGCAGGCCCGAGGCGCTCGGCTCGCTGGCCGCCGTGCTCCGGTGCTACCGGGACGCCGTGATCACCCCGCACGACGGCGCGGTGCGCTCCGTGGTCTCCGCCGACGCCGCCCGCCGCACCAGGGTGCTGGCCGAGCGCGGCGTCGAGGGGCTGTTCGAGACCCTGCCGTGGGCGCGCTGGCGCCCGCCGGTGCTGGAGGTCGAGTACGGCGTGGACCGCGACCTGCACCTCAACGGCCGGGGACTGGTGCTGGTGCCGTCGTTCTTCTGCGACCGCCAGCCCATCACGCTGGCCGACCCCGACCTGCCGCCCACGCTCATCCACCCGGTCGACAAGACCGCGGGCTGGGAGCGGCTGGTGGCCGAGACGCGCGGCGGGCTGGCCGCGCTGATGGGGCCGACGAGGGCCGCGGTGCTGCTGGAGATCGCCGGGGGCGACGGGCTGACCACCACGCAGGTCGCCCGGCGGCTGTCCACCTCGGCCGCCGCGGTCAGCAGGCACGCGGCGGTGCTGCGCTCGGCCGGGCTGGTCGACACCCGCAGGGACGGCCAGCACGTGCTGCACACCCCGACCCTGCTCGGGCTGGGGCTGCTGGAGACGCCGGTGGTGCGCTGACGCCGGTGGTGCGGTGGTGCGGTGCGCCAGGTGTCCGGTCGGGGCGGGAGTTCCCCCGCTACCGGTAGAGCCGGGCTGTCCGAGCGCCCCTGGTGCGGGACGCTCCCGGCTCCTGCGGTGGCGCTGGAGAGCTAGCTCGCGGCCTGCTCGGGAACGGGCAGCCGGTCGGCGCCGCTGGTCCACAGGTCCGAGCCGAACACCTCGAAGCGGATGCGCGCGGTGTCGACCCCGCGCCGCAGCAGCGAGGTGCGCACGTCCCGCATGAACGGCAGCGGGCCGCACAGGTAGAAGTCCGCGTCCGGGTGGGCGGGCACCGCCTCCGGGTCGACCAGCCCGGCGCGCGCGCCCTCCGGGGCGTCCTGCTCGTAGA
The DNA here is from genome assembly GCF_002354875.1 of Actinosynnema pretiosum. GTDB lineage: Bacteria > Actinomycetota > Actinomycetes > Mycobacteriales > Pseudonocardiaceae > Actinosynnema > Actinosynnema auranticum. The sequence goes on along the minus strand of NZ_CP023445.1, from coordinate 4,461,424 downwards.
ACAGCGTGCTGGTGAACGACTCCAGCCTGCCGCCGAGCCGCTGCGCCTCCTGGGCCAGCGCGTGCCTGGCGGGGGAGCGGTCGGCGTGCACGAACGCGACCGGGCGGTCCGGGGAGTGCCCGGCCAGGTGGTCCAGCATCGCCACCATGGGCGTGACGCCGATGCCCGCGCTGGCCAGCACGACCGGCCCCGAGCCCTCGGCGAGCGCGATGTCGCCGACCGGCGGGGTCACCCAGACCTCGTCGCCGACCTTCGTCGTGGTGGTCAGCAGCGTGGACACCTCGCCGTCCGGGGCGCCGCCCGCGCCGCGCACCCGGCGGACGGTGATCCGCAGCGCCTCGTGCCCCGCCGCCCGCGACACGGTGTACTGCCTGCCCTGCCGCACGCCGTCGGCCATCTCCAGCGCGACCGTGACGTACTGGCCCGCCAGGTGGTGCGGCACCGGCCCGGACTTCGGGGCCAGCAGCAGCGACACCGCGTCCTCGGCCTCCTCGACCCGCCCGGTGACCACCCACGGCGCGTAGATCCGCGCCGGGTCCGCGCGCAGGTCGTGGTACATGCGGGTCTCGATCGCGATCAGCTTGACCGCGAACAGCCAGTACACCTCGTCCCAGGCCGCCGCGACCTCCGGCGTGACCGCCTCGCCCAGCACCTCCTTCACCGCGCCCATCAGGTAGCGGCCGACGATCGTGTACTGCTCGGGCGTGATGCCCAGCGACACGTGCTTGTGCGCGATGCGGCTGATCACCGCGTCGAGCGGGATCTCCTGGCCCTGGCCGACCAGGTGCGCGGCGTACGCCACCACCGATCCGGCAAGCGCTTTCCGCTGCTCGCCGCTGGCCTGGTTCCCCCGGTTGAACACGTTCAGCAGCTCGGGGTTCTCCCCGAGCATCCGGCTGTAGAAGCGGGTCGCGATCGCGACCACGTGCTCCCGGACCACCGGCAGGGTGGCCGTGACGATCTCCCGCGACTGTGCGGACAACATGGCGTGGTTCCCCTCATTCCCTCGTCAGCGACAGCAGGACCGGGCCCGTGGGCGGGGCGATCAGGTCGCGCAGCAGCACGGTGTCCAGCGAGGCGAAGAACGCCTCGCGGGCCGTGCGCAGCGCGCCGCGCAGCAGGCACGCGCGGTGCAGCGGGCAGGGTCCCCGCTCGCAGTCCACGACCTCGTCCTCGCCCTCGAACCGGCGCACCACGTGACCGGCCGACACCGCCTTCGCCTCCGGCGGGACCGAGACCCCGCCGTTGCGCCCGCGCGCCGTGGTGACCAGGCCTTCCTTCTGCAGGCGCTGGACCACCTTGGCCACGTGGTTGCGCGGCACGTTCATGGTCGTCGCGAGGTCGTCCACGGTGAGCTGGGCGTCCTTGGCCGCGGCGAGCATCAGCACGCGCAGGGCGATGTCGGTGGCCTTGCTGAGGTGCATGATCCATAGCCTATCTATAAGAGGTATCTGGCATACCTCTTTTATGGCCTGGCTCACGGGCAGGCACTTCGGACAGGTCCTCCGGTGGCGGTCGGGCGCCGGGCGTACGGTGCGGCGCCAGAGCGGTTCAGCCGGGAGGAGCGGACGTGTCCAAGTCGGTCGCTGTGCTGGGGATGGGGCTGATGGGGGCGGGCATGGCCCGCAACCTGCTGCGGGCGGGGCTGGAGGTGCGGGTCTGGAACCGGGACCCGGCCAAGTCCCGGCCGCTGGCCGACGACGGGGCGGTGGTCGCGGACAGCGCCGCCGAGGCCGTCGCGGGCGCGGACGTGGTGCTGACGATGCTGTTCGACGCCGACGCCACCTTCGAGGTCATGTCGGCCGCGCTGCCGTCGGCGCGCGCCGGGGTGGTGTGGGCGCAGTGCGCCACGGTCGGCGTCGACGGCGCGGCCCGGTTGGCGGCGCTGGCGGCGGAGCACGGGGCGGTGCTGCTCGACGCGCCGGTGCTCGGCACCCGCAAGCCCGCCGAGGACGGGACGCTCACCGTGCTGGCCGCCGGACCGGTGTCGGCGCGCGCGGCGGTGGAGCCGGTGTTCGCGGCGGTCGGGTCGCGCGTGGTGTGGGCGGGCGAGCGGGCCGACGACGGGCAGCGGCTCAAGCTGGTGGCCAACTCGTGGGTGCTGTCGGTGACCGGGGCGACCGCGCAGGCGGTGGCGCTGGCGCGCGGGCTCGGCGTGGAGCCGCAGCTGTTCCTGGACAGCGTGGCGGGCAGCGCGGTCGACACGCCCTACGCGCACCTCAAGGGCAAGGCGATGATCACGGGCGACTTCACGCCGTCGTTCGGGATCGACGGGGCGGTCAAGGACAGCGCGCTGATCCTGGAGGCGCTGGAGGCCGGGGGCACCGACGGGCGGCTGATGGCGGCGCTGCACGGGTTGTTCGCCGACGCCGCCGAGGGGGACGGGTCGGTGGACATGGCGGCGGTGGTGCGGGCCTACCGCACTTGAGCGCCGGGGCGTCCGGTGTCGGCCCCGCCGGACGCCCCGCTGCCGTCCTTGGCCGCGTCGACGCCCGCCTTGGCGGCGCTGACCAGCTCGACGCCGGTCATCTGCCCGGCGGGCGCGCCGTCACCCGTCTTCGCGCTGCCCCCGGCAGGCGCGTCCGACTTCGCCGCACCGCCCTGCCCACCGCCCGCCTTGCCCGCGCCGCCCTTGGCGGTCCCGCTCCTCCCGCTGCCCGCCCGCCGCCCGCCGGCGTGGTCCTGCCGGGGGATGCCCCGCCGAACCCCCTGCTCGGCCAGCACCGCCCGACACCGCTCCACCTCGGCGGCGACCGCCTCCAGGTACCAGCTCAGCACCGGGAACGGGATCGCCTCCCGAACCCCGGCCTCGAACCGCACCACGGCCTCGTGCCGAGGATCGGCGTCGGAGACGACCGCGGTCGCGAACGCCGCCCCCAGCAGGTGCCGGTCGGCCTTGGGCACCGGCATCGCCTCGCACAGCTCGACCTGCCACAGCTCGGCGTCCACGTTGTAGACGTACTGCACCCCGTAGTGACTCCCCGCGTGCTCCAGCGTCATGCCCCTCAAGCTGCCACGCCCACGCGGTTCCGGCCATCGGACGTGCGGTGACGGCCGCACGGGTCACCCGATCCCGCTGCGGGTGGGGAAAACCGCTGGTGGACGGGTTCCGCGCGCGCCTAGGGTCGCGCCATGAGCGTAGTCACCAACGTGATGGTGTCGGCGGATCACGGGGACCGCGAGTCCGTCGAGGACTTCTCCGAGTGGCTGGAGACCAACGGCGCCACGCACGGGGGCGGCTGCGGGTCGCTGGCCGAGATCACCGTTCTGGGGGACAACCACTGGGGCGGCCCCAAGGAGCCGGAGTGCGTGGTCTGGGCGGGCGCGCTCAACCACGCCGTCACGCGGGCGCTGCTCGACCGCTTCGCCGCCACGCCCTGGCGCGGTCCGGGGGTCGTCCAGCTCATGATCATGGAGCAGGACCGCTTCTACTTCCGGCTGTGGATGTTCCAGGACGGCGAGCTGCGCCAGATCACCCCGGAAGGTCCCCCCGTCAACGACGACGACCTGCTGCCTTGACGCAGACCCCGCTGGCGCGCCCCGCCCGACCGGGCATCCCCCGGTCGGGCGCCAACCCCACCCCGCTCACATGTCGTCCCACCACCACGCGATCGCCGCGATCGGCAGCGGCGACGGGTCGGCGTCCGTCGGGCTGTCCGCCCACTCCCGGCCGCGCTGGCCCGGCACGGCCGGGGCCTCCGTGAACCCCACGAACCTCGGCGAGCCCAGCGCCCAGTCGATGTTGCCCCGGATCGCGTGCCCCAGGCTGGCCAGGTACCCGCGCAGCGCCTCGCTCACCGGCCCGATCAGCACCTGCTCCCGCAGGTCCAGGAACCGCATCAGCACCCGGTCCCGCATCGCCCGCGCCTGCTCGGTCGCCCGCTCCACCGTCGTGCGCCCCTGCTCGGCCAGCACCTCCACCACCCCGCACCCGGTGTGCAGGTCCGTGTCCCACCCGGTCACCAGGACCGCCATCTCGCTCAGCGCCCGCACCGGCGGCGAGTCGGCCTCGTGCGCGGGCACCTCCTCGCCGACCGCGATCTCCAGCAGCGCCGCCGTCGGCGCGCCCGACGCCGCGTTGAGCCGCATCATCACGTGGTCGTCCAGGCTCGGCGCGAGCCCCATCGAGTCCAGCGACGCCTGCCACGCCGCCGTGAACAGCCACGCCCGGTGCGCGTCCGCGAACCGCCGCGCCTGCTGGCCGGTCGCGCAGCCGTGCATGGCCAGCGCGATGTCCTGCAGCGCCAGCGCGAACCGGTCCTCGGCGACCGCGTGCCACGGCACCTCCAGCGCCCGCTGCACCTCGCCCGCCGCGGTCATGAAGTCCTCGTCGCCGCCCCGCTCGCGCAGGAACAGGTGCGCCCAGCACGCCCACCGCACCGCCACCTGCATCGGCTCGTCGTCGGCCTCCGGGGCGGCGCGGGCGAAGAACTCGGCGACGTTGAGCCGCACCACCTCCTCCCGCAGCCTCGGGTCCGCGCCCAGCCCCACCCGGTCCAGCCACTCGACGGCCCGCGCCTCGGTCACCCCCACGTGCGGGTTGATCGCAGGCTCGACGGGGCAGTAGAAGCCGCTCATGCCGCACTCCTGTCCAGGAAGCGCTCCACGCCCTCGGCGATGCCCGCCGCGTCCAGGCCGTGCAGTCGCAGGATGTCCGACCGGGACCCGTGCGCCAGGAACTCCGGCGGCAGCCCGAGCACCCGCACCCGGCGGCTCAGCCCCGCCTCGCGCAGCGCCGCCGCCACCGCCTCCCCGACCCCGCCCGCGCGCACCCCGTCCTCCGCGCACACCACCACCCGGTGCTCGGCGGCCAGCGCGATCAGCGACGGGTCCACCGGCAGCACCCACCCCGGATCGCACACCGTCACCCCGATGCCCTGCCCGCCCAGCCCGACCGCCGCCGCCACGCCCTGCGCCGCCAGGCTCCCCACGGTCACCAGCAGCGCGTCCCGCCGCGAGGCGCTGTGCAGCACCTCCACCCCGCCCACCCGCGACACCGCGTCCAGGTCCACCCCCACCGGCCCCTGCGGGAAGCGCAGCGCGGTCGGCCCGTCCCGGTCCACGGCCTGCTCCAGCAGCTCCCGCAACCTGGTCGCGTCGCGCGGCGCGGCCACCCGCAGCCCCGGCACGCCGCGCAGCAGCGCCAGGTCCCACGCCCCGTGCTGGCTCGGCCCGTCCTCGCCGGTGATCCCGGCCCGGCCCAGCACCAGCGCCACCGGAAGCCGGTGCAGCGCCACGTCCATCAGCACCTGGTCGAGCGCGCGCGGCAGGAACGTCGACGACAGCGCCACCACCGGCCGCAGCCCGCCCATCGCCAGCCCGGCCGCGCAGGTCACCGCGTGCTGCTCGGCGATGCCGGTGTCGAGCACCCGGTCGGGGAAGCGGCGGGCGAACGGGCCCAGGCCCGTCTGCTCCAGCATCGCCGCGGTCAGGCAGAACAGGTCGGGGCGCGTCCCGCCCAGCGCCACCAGGTGCTCGCCGAGCACGGCCGTCCACTCCGGACCGCCCGGCAGCGACGGCGGGGCGATCGCGTGCATGTGGTCGGCCTCGTCCTGCTCGGCGGGCGGGTGCCCGAAGCCCTTCCGCGTCAGGCAGTGCACCACCACCGGGCCCCGGTAGTCGCGGGCCGAGGCGAGCGCGGCCTCCAGCTCGGCGATGTCGTGGCCGTCGACCGGGCCCAGGTAGCGCACGCCCAGGTCCGCGAACACCGACGACACGGCCGTGCCCCGGCGCAGCGCCGCCAGGTGCCGCCCGACCGCGCCCGCCGTTGGCCCGTACGAGCGGCCGTTGTCGTTGAGCACCACCACGACCGGCAGGTCGCTCACCGCGATGCTGTTGAGCGCCTCCCAGGCCATGCCGCCGGTCAGCGCCCCGTCCCCGACCACGGCCACCACGTGCCGCTCCTCCCCGCGCGAGCGGGCCGCGCGGGCCAGGCCGTCGGCGTAGGACAGGGCGGTGGAGGTGTGCGAGTTCTCGACCAGGTCGTGCGGCGACTCGGCGCGGCTCGGGTACCCGGACAGCCCGCCCGCGCGGCGCAGCCCGCCGAACAGGTCGGCGCGGCCGGTGAGCATCTTGTGCACGTAGGTCTGGTGGCCGGTGTCGAACACCAGCCGGTCGGTGGGGGAGCGGAAGACCCGGTGCAGCGCGAGCGTCAGCTCCACCACGCCCAGGTTCGGGCCGAGGTGCCCGCCGGTGCGGCTGACCGAGTGCACCAGCAGCGCCCGCAGGCGGTGGGCCAGTCCGGGCAGCTCGTCGGGCGGGAGGGCGCGCAGGTCGAAGGAGCCGCCCGGCGCGGGTTGGGGCGGCCTGGTCGTGGTGTCGGACATGCGGCCACTCCTCAACGGGTCGGTGACGACGCGGGCGGGGTACCCGCTGGCCCGTGGGGAGGGGGAGAGGTTGAGTCGAACGTGCCTCACCCGATGCGGGGCGGCAACCGGGGGTGTTCGCCGGTCAGGCGGCAGTGGGGCGGGGACCACCCGGAGTGGTGGCACGCGAGTGGGGGAGGGGTGGGCGGAGCGGAACGGGGTGAGGCGCAGCGGCGGGGCGTCCGCACGTCAGGGGCGAACGGACCGTTCACCCCCCTGGCCGGTGCCGGTTCCGTTGTGGCGGCTCAGCGCACCGCGCCCACCCGGCGCGGCCGGACCCCGGTGAACGCCACCTCCTCGCCGCAGTGCGAGCACACCGGGCGCACCTCCAGGTCGTGGCCGCAGCGGTGCTGCCAGACCGCGGGCGGCGGGCCGGGGGTCACGAAGCGGTCGCCCCACTCCATCAGGGCCTGGAGCACCGGTTGCAGCGCCCGGCCCGAGTCGGTCAGCGCGTACTCGTAGCGCGGCGGGTGGTCCTCGTAGCGCCTGCGCTCCAGCACGCCCGCCGCCACGAGCTTGCGCAGCCGCGCGGCGAGCACGTCGCGGCTCACCCCGGTGTTGCGCACGATCTGGTCGAACCGGCGGAAGCCGATCATCACCTCGCGCAGCGCCAGCAGCGTCCACCGCTCGCCGACCACCCCGAGCGCGTTGGCGATCGAACACTCCCGGCTGCTCATGGGGCGGCTCCCTGCGCGCTCGGTCCGAACGGCCAACCTAGCAGGTGAAGATCATCGAACGGCCCCGGAAACGGCCCCCGGCTACCGCGCGGCCCGCTCCGAGACGCGGGTGGCGGTGGCGGTGTCGCCCGAGGCGGTGGCCACGACCGTGATCTCGTCCCCGGCCGCCAGGTCCGCCGCCGAACCGGTGGACGAGGCGTCCGCGGCGGCGCCCGAGCCCGCCGTGCCGCCCGAGTCGCCGGGACCGCCCTGGCCACCCGCCCCGCCGGGACCGGTCATCGCGCCGAACACCGTCTCCGCGTCGATCACGTACGTGCGCGCGTACCCGTCCGGGCTGGCCGCCGTCACCGACGTCCCGCTGATCGCGGTGATCGTCCCCGTCTGCACCACCCGCGTCGCGTACCCGCCGTCCCCGTCCGACACCACGTACTCCCCGTGCAGCGCGTCCACCGCGGCCCCGCCGCCCATCCCGCCACCCGAACCGCCGAACCCGCCCCCGTCCGGCGCCTGCCCGATCGCCGACGAGGCTTCCGACGACCCCGAGGTCGCGTGGACCACCCCGCCGCCCACCGCGACCGCCAGCGCGATCACCCCCGCGACCAGCCCCCGCCGCACGCGCGGCGGCGGCGTCCCGGCGCCCTGCCCGGCCGCTCCCCGCACGCGCCCGTCCGGGCCCACCGCCCCGGTCGTGGTCATCGGCTCCGTCATCGGCTCCGTCATCGGCTCCTCCAAGTGGCTCTGCTCGTCCGACGCCGACCACTCTGCGAGCCGCCCCTGTGCCGGGTCTGTGCCCGCGGTCAGCGCTCCCTGTGCGTCCCCGCTCCACCGGCCGCACCCCACCCGGAAATGCGCGAAAATGCGGTGAGGAAATCCGCACCAGTGCGCCTCCGAACAATTTTTTCACCCGGTTCCCGCCCCTTTCCGCTGCGGATTCCCGCATTGCCCACCGCCACCCCGCTCGCAACCCGCGCACCTGCTGAAACCCTGTCCCCGCCCGAGATCGCCAAGGGGAGAGGAACAGCGTGTGAGACGCGCGTCGACCGGTTTCGCAGCCGCGCTGGGCGGAGTTGCGCTGGTGCTGGGGGCATTCACCCCCGCCGCCGCCCAGACCCGGAACGGGGAGCCCCCGCCCGCCGGGGACGAGGTCGTGCCGGACAGCTACCTCGTCGTGCTGAAGGACCAGGGGGGCTCCGCGGGCCACGCGTCCACCGCCGCGCTCGCCGCGTCGCTGGCCGCCGCGCACGGCGGGGACGTCACCTCCACCTGGAGCAGGTCGCTGCGCGGGTTCGCGGTCAAGGCGGACGCCGAGCAGGCCCGGCGCCTGGCCGCCGACCCCGCCGTCGCCTCCGTCACCGCCAACGGCAGGCTCACGGCGCACGACGTCCAGTTCGAGCCGCCCTCGTGGGGCCTGGACCGCGTCGACCAGCCCGACCTGCCGCTCGACGAGGCCTACAACCACCGCGCGGACGGCGCGGGCGTGCGCGTCTACGTCGTCGACAGCGGCATCCGCACCACGCACGCCGACTTCGGCGGCCGGGCCAGCTGGGGCGCCGACCTGGTCGACGGCAGCGGCCGGGACTGCGCGGGCCACGGCACGCACGTCGCGGGCACCGTCGGGGGCGCCAGGCACGGCGTCGCCAAGGGCGTCCAGCTCATCGCCGTGCGGGTCCTGGACTGCGCCAACGGCACCACCTACGAGACCGCGCTCAACGGCGTCGAGTGGGTCACCGCCAACGCGGTCCGCCCGGCCGTGGCGAACCTGAGCTTCGGCGGAGCCACGTCCGCGCAGAGCGCCCCGCTGGAGCAGGCGATCCGCAACTCCGCAGCCTCCGGCATCACCTACGTGGTGTCGGCGGGCAACGACAACCGCAACGCCTGCTCGGCCACGCCCGCCCTGCTGCCCGAGGTGATCGCGGTCGCCGCCACCGACGGGGCCGACCGGCGCGCCGACTACTCGAACTTCGGCGGCTGCGCCGACCTGTTCGCCCCCGGCACCGCGATCCGCTCGGCGTCCGCCGCCGACGACACCTCCTCCCGCGAGGAGACCGGCACCTCCATGGCCGCCCCGCACGTCGCCGGGGCCGCCGCGCTGCACCTGGCCGCGAACCCAGGGGCCACGCCGCAGGCGGTGCTGGCCGCGCTCGCCGCGACGGCCCAGAACGGCAAGGTCGGCGGCGCGCTCAACGGCACGCCCAACCGGCTGCTGTCCACGGCCTCCACCACCGGCGCCCCGCAGGAGGTCGACCTGGTCCGGGCCTGGCGGCAGCCCGACCACGTCAGCGCGAGCGCGGGCCTGCCGTCCGGGTACGGCGCGGAGGGCAGCCTCGGCAGGCTCGTCACCGCCCGCGCGCCCGGCACCCGGCCGCTCTACCAGTGCAAGGTCGGCGGCTGGGACCACATGACCTCGCTGCGCGCCGACTGCGAGGGCCTGGAGCGGGTCGGCCTGCTCGGCTACGCCCACGCCGAGCGCGTCGCGGGCGCCCACCCGGTGCACCGCTGCCTGATCCGGGAGAGCGGCGACCACATGGACAGCCGCGACCCGAACTGCGAGGGGCAGACCGTCGAGGGCGTCCTCGGGTACGCGCTCGACTGACCCCCGCGCGCGCCGCGCGACGGCGCCGCACCCCTGAAGCTCGGTGAGCGCCTGACCGGGGCGTCCGCGGGACAGCGCGCACTGGCCCGCCTCGCGCCGGAACAGGCGCTCACCGGACCGGGCGCGCCACCCGGTCGAACGACGGAGGGCGGCCCCCGAACCGGGGACCGCCCTCCGTTCGCACACCCCCACCGGGGCGCGTCACGCCCCTACCAGGGCGGCGCCACCCGGTAGCTGTCCGAGTAGTACTCGCCCAGCCGCTCGCGGTAGGCGGGCGGGTCCACCTCGTCCGGGTCGAACTCGGGCGCGCCCGCGACCTGCTCGGTGGTGCGGTCCACCTGCACCACCCGAGCCTCCCGGTCCACGCCCGACACCACGCCCACCGGCAGCGCCACCCGGTTGCCGCCGGACACGTCCACCACCAGGCAGTCGGCGGGCAGCAGCGCGTTCTCCGAGTCCACCACCCCCACCCGCCCGTCGGTGGCGCGCACCTCGAAGCCCAGCAACCCGGTGTCCGGGCGGTCCGCGAGCGACACGTCCGGCTCCAGGGGGTGCTCCTGCTCGTGCAGCGCGGTGATGGCGTCGCGCCAGATCCACGGGGCGAAGGGGAACGGTTGCAAGATGACCTCCTCGGCACGACCGGCTGTCACCCGTCGGGTACCCCTGATCACCTGTCCGGGAACGGAACAACGGGCGCGGGAAGCGGAGAGCCGCCCGCCGCGCTCAGGACAGCACCCACCGCTGCGAGGCCCGCCCGTCGCACGGCTGGATCGCCGCCGCCGTGCCCGCCGCGACGCCGCGCGCGTCCAGGCAGGCGCCCTCGGAGGTGGACACCAGCCGCTGACCGTCGCGCGTCCACCGCTGCGAGGCCCGCCCGTCGCACACCGCCGTCACCACCGGGGTGCCCGGCGCGCCACCCGCCTCCAGCAGGTCCAGGCACTGCGACCCGTAGATCCGCACCTCGCCGCCCTGCCACAGCGTCCACAGCTGGTTCGCCGCGCCGTGGCACGCCCACAGCGCGGGCCGCGCGCCCGGCAGCGTCACCGCGCCCGGCACGTCCAGGCAGCGCCGCGCCGCCACGCCCAGCAGCGCCCCGGTCTGCCGCGCCAGCTGACCGGCCCCGGTGACGCGGAACGCGGCGACCCCCTGCGAGGGCACGTCCGCGGTGATCCGCGCGCCGGTCGAGGTCGCCCCGGTCCACAGGTCGGTCAGCGCCAGCGCCGTCCCGGCCAGCCCGACCTCGGCCGGTCCCGCGCTGATCCGCGCGGGCTGCGCGCCCCGGTTGAACAGGCCCACCGCGACCGACCCGTCGGCCAGGGGCTTGGCGAACACCTCGGTGTCGCCGTCGTCGCGCACCCGGCGGCCCCCCTCGCCCAGCGGGTCCTGGTTCACCGCGATCAGACCGGGCGTGCGCAGGACCGACGAGATCTCGGCGGGCATGGCGCGCACGTCGTTGCCCGCCATGAGCGGCGCGGCCATCAGCGCCCACAGCGCGAAGTGCGCCCGCGACTGCTGCGTGGTCAGGCCCGGCCTGCCCACCACCAGCATGTCCGGGTCGTTCCACCGGCCGGGACCGGCCTGCGCGGCGAGCGGGGCGTTCACGTCGACGACGTTCACCACGCCCATCGGGTAGCTGTTGGTGTTCTCGTTGCGCCAGATGTCCAGCAGGTCCTCGGTGGTGCGCCACAGGTCGGCCACCTCGCCCCAGTCGTGCGTGGAGCCGGTGATCGCGTGGTAGCTGTTCGGGTTGATGCTGTACACGATCGGGCGGCCGGTGGCGCGCAGCGCGTCGCGCATCAGCGCGAACCGGGCGACCTGCTCGTCGCGGGTTCCCTCGGGGGAGCACCAGTCGTACTTGAGGTAGTCCACGCCCCAGGAGGCGAACGTGCGGGCGTCCAGCTCCTCGTGCCCGGCGCTGCCGGTGGAACCGGGGTAGGCGCCGCCGCGCTGGGCGCAGGTGCGGTCGGTGGGCACCTGGTAGATGCCGAACTTCAGGCCGCGCGCGTGGATGTAGTCGCCGAGCGCCTTCATGCCGCTGGGGAACCGGGTGGGGTCGCCGCGCAGGCTGCCGTCGGGCAGGCGCTGGACGTCGAACCAGCAGTCGTCCACGACGACGTACTGGTAGCCGGCGTCGCGCATCCCGGAGGAGACCAGCGCGTCGGCGCCGTCGCGGATGGTGCTCTCGCTGATGTCGCAGCCGAAGGTGTTCCAGGAGTTCCAGCCCATCGGCGGGGTGGTCGCCGGGCTGCCGGGGGCCGCCGGGCGCACGTCGGAAGGGGCGGGGGCGGCCGGCGCGGGACCGGTGCCCGCCGGGACCGGCGCGGCTGGACCGGCCGCCGCTTGGGCGGGAACGAGCCCCACCGCGATCAGCGCCGCCGCGATCAGCGCGGCGAGCCTGCCGGGTGGTCTGCCCGCCAGTGGGGAGCGTCGCGCGCCGATTCCGCAGGGGGTGGACCGAGGCATCGTTGCCCTCCTCTCGCGGGGAGGGGACCAGCACCTCGCCCGCGTTCGGTGTTGGTGGTTCCGCCGTGCCCACGGGCTCGGGCGGGACCGCCCCGCGCCCGTGTCGCGGACGCTACCGGCGGCGAGGGCCCCTCGGCGAGACGCCGGAGAGCCGCAACCGCCGGTGCCACACCAACGGACGCGCCCCGGTCCGCGAACCGGTCACCCCTCCCAGCGCCACACCAGCGGCGGCCGTCCGCCCTTCGCGCGGGCCGCCGCGTGCTGCTCGGTGCGGCGCAGGCCGGGGACGCGGTCCATCAGCCTGCCCAGGTTCGCCGGGTACGGGCGGTCGCCGGTCAGCGCCTCGGTCGCGTCCAGGGCCTGCGCGGTGGTGAACTCCGGCCCGAGCAGCCCGGCGGTGAACACCGGGTCGCGCCACAGCCGCTCGCCCAGCAGCGCCCGGCAGTCGGCGACGATCCGGTCATGGTCGAACGCCAGCGGCGGCACGGCGGACAGCGGGGCCCAGCGCGGACCGTCCGAGCGCGCCGGGTCGAGGGTCGCCCACAGCGCGATCGACAGCGTCGGCCCGCGCGGGTCGCGGGAGGGCTCGTCGAACGTGGCCAGCTGCCCGGTCGCCCGCACCGCGCCCTCCGGCACCCCGAGCTTGCCCGCGACCGCCCGCACCGCCGCCTCGCGCAGCCGCTCGCCCCGGCCCAGCAGCACGCCCGGCAGCGCGTCCCGCCCGAGGAACGGCTCCAGCCCGCGCCGCGACACCCCGAGCAGCACCTCGCCCGACTCCGCGTCGAACCGCAGCGCCAGCACGTCCACCGACACCAGCGACGACTCGATGTGCCCCGACTCGGGGTGCCCGGACTCGGCGTGCCCGGACTCGGCGTGCCCCGGCCGGGCGTCCACGGGTTCTGCTTCCACGGAAAGCATTGTCCAGCACTCGCGCCCCACGACACCCCCTGACCTGATCACCCGGCGATCCCCCCGGCCCGTGCCGCGACCCCTCAGCGCGGCACGGGCTCCAGCACCCGGTAGTGCGACCGGTCCGGCCCGCCGCCGGTCACCAGGACCGGCGCCCCCAGCTCCCGCTCCAGCCACCCCACCGGGTCGGCCAGCTCCTCCAGCACCGGCTCGACCCGCCCCAGCAGCCCCGCGACCCGAGGGTCGGGCGCCGGGCGCGCGGCCCCGGCCAGCCCCTCCAGCCCAGGGACCTCGGCCAGCCGGGCCACCCGCCGCCCGTCGACCTCGTACGCCCCGGCCACCCGCAGCCCGGCCCCCGCCGCGTCCAGGTGCGTCACCGCCAGGGCGTCGACCCCGCCGCACGCCGCCACCGCGTGCCGCAGCAGCACCCCGTCCAGGTGCCCGGCCCGCCACGCCCCCTGGTACCGCCCGGTCCCGTTGTGCCGCTCCGGGAACCGCGCCGCCACGGCCGGGTCCTCGGTCGGCATCGGACCCGCGCCGTGCCGGGTCTGGTAGGTCCGGGTCACCCCGACCACCCGCGCCGGGAGCCCCCCGAGCAGCTGCCGCGCGTTGTCCGGGGTGACCGTCGACCAGGTGGTGTGCGGGTGGAAGCCGCGCCACTGGTCCAGCAGCACCCCCTGCGCCCCCTCGAACACCAGCCGCCCCCGCCCGGCCAGCCGCGCCACCTCGTCGTCGCCGGTGATCCGCACCGCGTCGGCGAAGTCCCGGCACATGCCCACCAGCTCGTCCACCGACCACCGGGAGGTGGCGAGCGGCGCGTAGAACCGGGCCAGCGCGTCGAGCTTGCGCCGCAGCACGTCCGGCCGCAGGCAGTCGGCGACCACGGGCGCCTCCCCGAACGCCCCGAGCACCTCCTGCCCCTCCACCACGTCCCCGACCCGCGCCCCGCGCTCGGACAGCAGCGAGTACCAGACCGTCTCGCCGACGCCCTTGCCGCACGACCCGTGCCTGCCCGCGCCCCTGGCGTCCTCCCGCGCCCGGTTCGCCAGCACGTGGAACGGGGTGGTCAGCAGCGCCCCGCCCGCCACCGACAGCAGCGACAGCGGGTCGGGCACCCCGATCGCGGCCAGCTCGCGGGCCTCGGCGGCCAGCGCCATCGGCTCGACCAGCACGTGCGGGGACAGCCAGGTCGGCACGCCCGCGAGCGTGCCCGACCCGAACTGGCTGAACGTGTGGTGCCGGTCCCCGTCGACCACGTTGTGCGCGGCCTGCGCGCCCCCGTTGAACCGCACCACCGCCGCGGTCTCCCCGGCCCGGCACAGCGCGTCCACCACGGCGCCCTTGCCCTCGTCGCCGAAGCCCAGTCCGACGACGACGACGTGCTCCTCGGCGGGGGTGGGCCCGTCCGGGACGGGCCCACCGGCGGGATCAGACGAGGCTGACATCGTCCGGCCCGTCCAGCACCGGGGGAGCGGCCGAGGTGGCCACGGCCCGCGAGCCGACCTTCTGCAGCGCCTTGCCCACCGACCTGCTCTCGTCGCCCGACCCGACCTCGGCCAGGTCCACCATCGCCTGGTCCAGGTCCACGACCCGCTCCTCCAGCCCGATGGTCGCCGCGATCAGCTCGCACACCGCGCCGGGGTCGTCCAGCTTCAGGAAGTTCTGCCCCAGCAGCCCCCGCCAGTGGTCGCCGATCTCCGGGTCGTCGAAGTAGTGCGACTGCTTGGGCAGCACGAAGTACACGTGCCAGCGCCGCGCCAGCTCCCGGTACACCGACGCCGGGTCGACGTCCTGGCCGAGGTCGTCGCCGATGATCCGCTTGATGTGCTTGGCCTTCAGCCGGGGCTTGTTCAGCTCGTCGCCGATCAGGAACAGGTAGCCCTTGCGCCCGCGCCTGCTCCAGGCGTCGGTCTCCACGTGCCTGGCCATGAAGTAGGCGGCCAGCTCGTACGACTCGCTCTTCTGCCCGCCGCCGTTGCCCTCCAGGAAGATGTTCCGCAGCTGCTCGTCCATGCGGTTGTCCGACTCGAACTGCCCGACCTGCAGCGGGACCCGGTCGCTGTCGGCGTCGCCGATGCCGCCGAACAGCACCTGCGGGTCGCTCAGGTAGCCCTTGCGCTTGATCAGCCCGTGCAGCTTGCCGAGCTTGCGCTGCATGATCCGGGGCACCTGGCCCATCGAGCCGGTCACGTCGAACAGCACCGCGATGGGCGTCGAGTCGGCGTGCTCGTCCGAGTCGCGGCACTCGCGGGCCACGACGCCGTGCGGGTCGAGCGAGGGGTGCGCCTTCCACTCGGCGGCGGGCTTGCCGTGGGTGGAGCTGGTGTAGCCGAAGTCCGACAGGCCCTTGGCGGCGCGGAAGGTCCTCGCCGCGGCGTAGGCGTTGTCGTCCCAGTGGCCGTGTCCCATGTCAGGCTCCTTCGTCGGTCATCGAGAACGGGCGGAACACCCGTGGTCCGTAGAGGTCGTCGAGCAGGTCGTCGTACTCGTCGAGCAGGTCGGCCGCCTCGGGCCGGGCCGAGGGGCTGTCCTGGGTGCAGCCCTCGGCGAACAGGCGCTGGCGGCGCTCGCCGGGGGCGAGCAGGTCGAGCATCAGCGCGTGCGCCATCCACACGTCGGTGGCGCCGGTGAGCGCCTGGCCCGCCGCGACCTCCGGCGGGTAGGCGGTGGTCCTGTCCTTGGCGAGCGGGCGCTGGCCGAGCTCGACGGCGAACGACCAGCCGGCGAGCACCACCCCGTGCCGCTCGGGGTGGACCAGCACGTTGTCGGCGGTGATCGCGCCGTGCACCAGGCCCGCGAGGTGGGCGCCCGCGACCGCCCGCAGCAGCCTGCGGTGCATCCACGCCCAGTCGCGCCCGTCCAGGCCGCCGGGGTAGGCCCTCTTGACCTCGGCGAGGGTGTGGAAGCCGTCGGTGAGCGGGGCCAGCACGGTGAACGCGCGCTCGCCGCGCCCGACCTCGCCGGAGGCGTCGACCAGCCTCGGGAAGTACGGGGCGAGCCAGCGGTGCTCGTCGGTGAGGCGGGCCAGCGCGGTGAGCGCGTCCCGCTCGGCCAGCAGCAGCGGGCTCAGCGCCGGGTTGCGCACGACCTTGACCACCTCGGGGCCGTCGGTCAGGTGCACGTTCGCGACGCTGCCGACGCGGTGCAGCGCGCCGGTGCGGTAGGCGCGGCGGGCCGTGCGCAGCTCGACCGAAGCGGACCCCGAACCCGCCCACCGGTCGTGCAGCCGGGTGACCTCGGCCGCCGCGGCGTGCGCCCGGTGGTCGTCCGGGCCGGTGCGGTCGGGGTGCAGCGCGACCAGCAGGTCCCGCCACAGCCGGTGAGCTGTCTGCGCTCGATCGGGGGAGAAGTCCCCGAACAGCCCAGTCGAAGAGTTGGCGCCCTCGACCAGCCTGAGGGCTTCGTCCCTGGTGAACATAGTTTGAGTCTAAGGAACTCAAACCAGTCGTGCAACCCTTCTGGGCGAAGTGGGCGTTCATAGGGGTGACGACTCTTGTGGCAACGGAGTGATCTGTGCCGATCACGGCTAACGTCCGGGCCGGGTGCGGAGACAACCGTCCAGAGCGGTGATCACCCGAACCGCGACCCCACCCACCCCTGCCCGGAGCGGCCCTCCGGCCGATTGCCAGAGTCCTGGTCGGGGCGACGTCCCTACCCGTCGCCCGCGCACCACCCGCCACGGCGTCCTACCCGCCGCGGCGCCGCCCGACGCGCGGCGTCCTACCCCGCCGCGCGAGCACCGCACCGCCCTGCCCGTCCTGTCCCGCCCTGCCTGTCCAGCCCTGCCTGTCCCCGCCCTGCCCACGACTGCACCAGCCCTGCCGACTGCGCGCCCCTGCCGCCGCACGAGTCCTCGTCCCGCCGCACGAGCCCAGGAGAAGAACCCGGTGAAGCCGCTGACCCCGACCCGACCGATGAGCACCTGCGCGGTCACGCCCCGCCCCAAGCCCGTCCGGCTGCCCGCGCGCGGGTTGCAGAGCCGGTCGTCCCGGCCTAGGCGCTGAGCGCCGCTCATGATCTACTTGCGCCTCCTGCGAATGGAGGCGCGAGTGCCGGAACTGTTGTTGCGCAACGGGATCAACCCCGAAGACCCGGACTCCCCGGTGCTCCTCGTGATCATCGATCCCGAGCGGTCACCGGGCGAGCGCGCCGTCTGCCTGCTCGGCAACCACGGCTACGAGCGGGACAACGCGCTCTACCTGGTCCCGACCGACGGCTGGGCGGAGCGCGCGCTCGACGCGGGCTCCCTCGTCGTCGACCTGGTCGCCTACCCGCTCGTCCTCGGCGGCTACGACCTGGACCTCGGCCTGTTCACCGAGCCCGCCGCCGGGGACGCCGACGCGGTCCGGCTGCTGCGCGTCACCGGCCGGGTCGACGCGACCGAGCTGCCCGAGGCCACCGTCGTCGTCGCCGTCTCGGAGGGGACCACCGCCGACGACGTCGTCGAGGAGCTGCGCTCGGGCCAGCTGTGGCCGGTGGTCCTCGCCCCCCGCGCCCGCCGCGCGGGAGGGCTGATGCGCGTCACCGCCTTCCCGGTGCCCGGCGCGGACGGCCCCTACGGCGTCGCGGTCGGCCCGGACGGCGCGATCTGGTTCACCGAGGTCGGCGCGGGCAGGCTCGGCCGGATGACCACCGACGGCGAGCACACGCCCGTGCCGCTCAAGCTCTCCCCGTGCGCGCCGACCGTGCTCACCGCCACCGACGACGCCCTCTGGTTCACCGACTTCCGCCACCACCGCCTCGGCCGCACCACCCCCGCCGGGCGCACCACCACCGTCGACCTGCCCGGCGCGGGCCCGTACGGGGTGACCGGCGGCCCGGACGGCGCGGTGTGGTGCACCGCCGCCACCACCGGCCAGATCGGCCGGATCGAGGGTGGCCGCGCCACCTGGTTCGACCTGCCCGCGGGCAGCTTCCCCGCCATGATCACCACCGGCCCGGACGGGGCGCTGTGGTGCACCCTCAACCAGGCGGGCGCGATCGCCAGGCTGGGCGTGGACGGCGACCTGCGCGTCCACCCGCTGCCCACCCCCGGCGCGGGCCCGGTCGGCATCACCGCCACCGCCGACGCGCTGTGGTTCACCGAGGTGCTCGCCGGGCGGATCGGCCGGATCACCCCGGACGGCGAGGTCACCGAGTTCGCGCTGCCCGACCCCGAGGCCCGCCCGCACGCCATCACCGAGGGCCCGGACGGGGCGCTGTGGTTCACCGAGTGGGCCACCGCCGCCGTCACCCGCATGAGCGTGGACGGCGAGCTGACCGGGACCGCCGCCCTGCCGCCCGGCAGCGAGCCGCACGGCATCGCGCTCGGCCCGGACGGCGCGCTGTGGACGGCCCTGGAATCCGGGGCCCTCGCCCGCGTCGAACCCTGACCCGCTTCCCGGCGGGCGAACAATCCTCGGCCGCCGGGAAAGGGCTGTCAACGGAGTTCGCGGATTTCACCTGAACCAGGTCGCGACGGGGTGAGGTGAATTCCCGCACGCACCACGCGCTGTTCCCCTTTTTGGGGTCTTGAGCTGCGCTGATGACTCTGCGGAGCGCTTTCTCCGATTACCCGCAGATATCCCCTCCGGTGTCGCCCCGCCCCCGCTCGGGCACTGTGGGGCGACGCCCGGTGCCGGCAACGTGAATCCCCGTCCGGACGGCCGCCCGAACACGGGCCGAGCCGAGGACGTTCGATCTCGGAGGGGAATTCCGACCATGAAAGAGCGATTCGCCAGACGCCTGCTCACCGGAACCGCGCTCGCCGTCGCCACCCTGCTGCCCGCCGCACCGGGCGCGGTGGCCGAGCCCGCCGACACCTCACCGGTCGTGGAAGCCGTCGCCCTGTCGTCCGCGCAGGGCGTGGGCAACAACGAGGACGGGCGGCTCGAGGTGTTCGCCCGAGGCGCGGACGGGGCGCTGTGGCACATCTGGCAGACCACGCCGAACGGCGCGTGGGGGAACTGGGCCAGCCTCGGCGGCTGGTTCACCGGGACGCCCGCCGTGGGCAGCAACGCCGACGGGCGGCTCGAGGTGTTCGTCCGCGGCGGTGACAACGCCCTGTGGCACACCTGGCAGACGGTCCCGAACGGCGGCTGGAGCGCGTGGTCGAGCCTGGGCGGCTACCTGACCTCGGACCCGGTGGTGGGCAGCAACGAGGACGGTCGGCTGGAGGTCTTCGCGCTCGGCGGGGAGAGCGCCCTGTGGCACATCTGGCAGACCGCGCCCAACAGCGGGTGGGGCGCCTGGTCCAGCCTCGGCGGCTACCTGACCTCGCCGCCCGCCGTGGGCAACAACGCCGATGGGCGCTTGGAGGTGTTCGCGCGCGGTGGCGAGGGCGCGCTGTGGCACATCTGGCAGACGTCGCCGAACAGCACCTGGGGTGCTTGGTCGAGCCTGGGTGGTTATCTGACCTCG
The DNA here is from genome assembly GCF_002354875.1 of Actinosynnema pretiosum. Taxonomy (GTDB): domain Bacteria; phylum Actinomycetota; class Actinomycetes; order Mycobacteriales; family Pseudonocardiaceae; genus Actinosynnema; species Actinosynnema auranticum. Next base: position 4,442,018 of record NZ_CP023445.1, on the reverse strand, counting down.
CCGCCCAGCGTGGGCAGCAACGAGGACGGTCGCCTGGAGGTGTTCGCCCTGGGCGGCGAGAGCGCGTTGTGGCACATCTGGCAGACGTCGCCGAACAGCACGTGGGGCGGCTGGTCGAGCCTGGGTGGTTACCTGACCTCGCCGCCCAGCGTGGGCAGCAACGCCGACGGGCGCTTGGAGGTGTTCGCCCTCGGTGGCGAGAGCGCGCTGTGGCACATCTGGCAGACCGCGCCGAACAGCACGTGGGGCGCCTGGTCGAGCCTCGGCGGCTACCTCACCTCGGAACCGACCGTGGCAGGCAACGCGGACGGCCGCCTGGAGGCGTTCGCGCGCGGCGGCGACAACGCGCTGTGGCACATCTGGCAGACCTCGCCCAACAGCACCTGGGGCGCCTTGTCCAGCCTCGGCGGTGGCCTGACCCGCGCGGGAGCGGCGGCCTGACACCGGGGGGCGCGGCGGTCCCCGGACCGCCGCGCCCCACCGGTCAGACCCTCGTGCGCCACTCCTCCTGCCACCCCACCCGCGCCTGGTACACGGTGGCCAGCAGCCGCAGCGTCGCCTCGTCCGCCAGCCGCTCCACCTCCTCGCGCAGCAGCTCCGCCTTCCGCTGGAACGGCACCAGCGCCTCGTCCTCCGTCGCCGCCACCCCGCCGCCGGTCAGCAGCAACCCGCGTCCGTCGTCCGTGCGCAGCAGGCTCAGCCGCCCCTGCTGCTCGGCCTCCACCAGCAGCGGGACCTTGCCCTGCTCGGCCCGCCGCTCGTCCTCGGCCAGGCCCTCCAGCACGAACCGCCGCATCTCCTGTTCACCCATGCCCCACGGTTCTCCACAACCACACCCGTTCAACCCCACCCGTTCGCCCGCGTCCCGGTCCACGATGTGGTCCCGGTTGGACAGCGCGCCCGCGCCGGACGGATGATCCCTCCCGGTTTCCGGCCAGGAGGAGGGCGCATGTCACCGCTGGACAACCCGTCCTGGTCGGCGCTGAACGGCGCGCAGACCCGGTTCGCCGAGGGCTCCGGCGGCGCGCGGCGCTACCACCGGGACGTCGCGCCCTTCCACTCCGTGCCCACCGACCCGGACGCCGCCGACTGGCGCGACCTGGCCCGGTTGACCGGCCCCGGCGCGCAGGTCGTCCTCAACACCAACGCCGACCTCCCGGCCGACTGGGAGCTGGTGCACCACACGCCCGCCGTGCAGCTGGTCGACGACGGCATCACGCCCGCGCCGGACGCCGAGGCGGTGCGGCTCGGCGCGCCCGACGTGCCGGAGATGCTCGACCTGGTCGCCCGCACCCAGCCGGGGCCGTTCCTGCCGCGCACCGTGGAGCTGGGCAACTACCTGGGCGTGCGGCGCGGAGGGGCGCTGGTCGCGATGGCCGGGGAGCGGATGCGCCCGGACGGCCACACCGAGATCAGCGCGGTGTGCACCGATCCCGCCCACCGGGGGCAGGGCCTGGCGGCGCGGCTGGTGCTCGCGGTCGCGGTCGGCATCGCGGAGCGCGGCGAGGCGGCGATGATGCACGCCGCGTCCGCGAACACCGGGGCGATCCGGGTCTACGAGAAGCTCGGGTTCGCGGTGCGCCGGGAGACGAAGTTCATCGCGGTCCGCGCGCCGCTGGGGTGACCCGCGCTCAGGCCGGGGCGCCTTCCTCCCGCTTGCCGCCGCTCTCCTGCCTGCCGTTCGCCTGCGGCGCGCCCTCCGGGGGAGCGCCCTCGTCGACGCCGAGCGAGCCGTCGAGCAGCTCCCGCCCGCGCGCCTCGAACACCGCGGCGTAGGCCGCCGAGTACTTCTCGTACACCGCGAGCCCGTCCGCCTCCCGCACCGCCTCGGCCCGGAACTCGTCGCGCAGCCTGCGCATGGTGTTCACGTCCGAGCGGCGCTTGCGGCTGTGCAGGTAGGGCTTGAACGTCACGTTCAACCCGCCCACCACGGCGGCGAGCAGCAGCAGCGCCTTGCCCAGCGCCGTCTCGGACGAGGCGAACCCGGCGGCGAGCACGGCGGGCACCGCGATCAGCACCACGCTGTAGGCCATGCCGGTCGTGCGGTGCACCACCCGCCACAGCGCCATGCGGTCGCAGTCCCGCCGCATCCTGGTGTCCAGCTCGGAGATCAGCGCCTGCGCGTCGTCGGCCACGGCCCACATCCTGGCAGCCGCGCCCCCCGCGCGGCGGCGCTCCACCCCGCGCTCGCCCGTCCGGCCCAACCACCCGGTCGGGCCACGGCCTCACCCGGCGGCGAGGTCCAGCTCGGGCACGCTCTCCAGCAGCCGGGCCCACTCCGGGTGCGCGGCGGCCTTCTCCCGGTGCACCGCGTTGACCGCCTCGGCCAGCTCGGGCGAGCCCTCGTCGGCGAAGCGCGTCGCCGAGAGCCTGGCCAGCCTGGGCACGATCACCGAGTCGGCGGCCAGGTGCGCGGGGTCGTGCACGTACCGGCGCAGCGCGTCCAGGTCGGCCAGCGCCACGCAGTAGGCGTGGGTGAACCGCGCGTCGTCGCCGATGTCCGGGCCGACCGAGGAGAACGCCACCGGTTCCAGCGCGGTCAGTTCCCGCATCACCGCCAGCACCTCCGCGCGCTCCCGCTCGGTGGTCTCCTGCCGGAACGCGAACCTCAGCACGTTGACGATCACCGTCTCGACCTCCCCAGAAGTGAACCAGTGGGTTCAAACTATTGAACCCACTGGTTCATTCGCAAGGGGTCGATAGGCTCAACCCGTGATCGACGGGGGAGCGCGTCGCGGGCGCGCGGACAAGCGGACGGCGATCCTGGCCGCCGCCTTCCGGGTGTTCGCCGGGCGCGGCTACGCCCAGGCGTGCGTGCGCGACATCGCCGACGAGGCGGGCGTGGCGAAGCCGACCGTCTACAACCACCTCGCGGACAAGGAGTCGCTGTTCCGCGAGTCCCTGCTCGCCGCGGCCGACCGGGCGCGCGACCGGCTCGACGCCGCGCTCGACGGCCTGCGCGCGCCCGCCCTCCCGGCCGCCGACGCGGTCGGTCCCGTTCTGGCGGGCGCGGTCGGCGAGCTGGCCTCGGTGCTCGCGTCCGACGAGGTGCGGTCGCTGCGGCTGCTCGCGCTCGGCAACGCCGCGCTCTTCCCCGAGCTGGTCGGCGAGGTGCACCGCCGCACGTCCGCCGCGACCGCCGCCGCGCTCGCCGACCGCCTGGCCAGGCTGGTCCTGTCCGGCGCGCTGAGCCGCTGCGAGCCCGACCGCGCCGCCGGGCACCTGCTGTCCCTGGTGGACGGCGCGCTGGACACCCGCTCGGCGTGGGGCAGCCGCGCCCTGCCGATCGCCGAGGCGCGCGCGGCGGGGGAGGACGCGGCCGAGGTGTTCCTGCGCGCGCACGGGGTTCGACCCTCCGGCTGACCGGCCCGCGGCGCGTCACCCACCGTGACCGCCTGCGCTCGGGTGGTTACAGCCGTGTTACGCGGGTTCCGGTCTCGGGACCGGCGAGGCCCCCGCCTCCAGCAGGTCCAGCCACCCGATCAGCACCCGCAGCACCGGCGTCCGGCCCGCGTTCGCGCGCTCGTGGGCCAGCACCGCGGACACCTCGTCGCACCCCAGCGCCCGCACCCGCTCGCGGAGCTCCTTGAGCCCGAGCAGGTCGTAGTCCGGCAGCGGAAAGTCACCCACGGGGACCGGCTACCCGCCCCCGGTGGTCACAAACCGTGCACACCCGGCTACGCCACTACGGGGAAATCCCGTGTCGTGGGACACATGAGTGATTATCGGATGTTCGTCCGGGTACAGGGGCTGTACACCGAACAGCTCGGTGAGAGGGGCATGACTACTTCACGGGGTGAGTTGATGGACCTCGATTTCGATGACACTGTGGTGCGGGAGCTCGAGCTCTACGCGCGGAGGGTGACCAGGGCGCTGGGTCTGAGCGGCGACAGCTCCTGCCTGCAGGGCGAGCAGCCCGCCTCGGTCTACCTGGCGCTGGACGGCGCGCTGCCCGACTTCCCGGACCGGGACGTCGCACTGCTCTGGGACGAGAACCGGGGCTGGGCCGCCGCCGTCGAGGCCGATGGCCAGGACCCGGTCGTGGTCGCCAGGTTCGGCGCGGAGGTGCGTCCCGCGCCCGACGACGTGGCGAACTGGGTGGACGGTCTGCTGGAGGACGTGGAGGTCCCCCAGTCGCGCATCGCGTGAGCGCTCGGTAGCGCCGGCCACCCGGAGCACCGGCTCAGCGCGGAGCCGGTGCGACGGGGCGCCGCACACGCGGCCACCGCAGTGCGGAAGGGCCCGCCCCCACGTGGGGGCGGGCCCTTCCGCGTGCTCGGGGTCGGCGCGGTGGTCGCCTCTCGGCGAGTGGCACGTGGCGGCTCCAGCCTGACGGTATTCCGCGACGGCGCTAGGTGAGGCCCGGGGACACGACCGCGCCGACCGATCCGTACAACGGCGGGGGCCCGCCGGTTGTTCCCGGTTCGGCCAAGTGGCGCTCGTCACGCCGGGATTGCTCCGGGCGGCAGCGGGTACACGCGTCCCATGAGCCGAGACGAGCAGGCGGAGGAGCTGGTCGGGTACGCCCCGCAGACCGGTCCCGACGAGGTCGCCGAGGAGCTGGACGAGGACCGGCTGCGCCTCGACCCCCTGGAGGCGGGCATGGACCCGCCCGAGCACTGGACCGCCGCCGACAAGTACGGCACCACCCCGTACGAGCAGGCCCACCCCCGACCGCTGGACGACCGCCTCGCCGAGGAGCAGCCGGAGCTCGACGACCGCCCGCGCCCCGAGGCCGACCCGGACGCCGAGACCGACCCGGACTCGCCCGGAGACCCGGACCTGCTGGCCGTCCCGCTGAGCGAGGCCGAGCGCAGGGGCCAGGCCGCCGACGAGGCGGGCGGCTCCACGGCGGGCGCGGTGCGCGCCCCGGACGAGGTCGTCGAACCCGACGAGGAGTGAGCGCGGCTCCCGCCGCTTCCGAGCCGGGACCGGCGGTCGTGCTCGCGTGGCTGGTCGTCCTGCCACTGCTCATCGGTGTGGTGGGCGTCCAGCTCGGCGACGCGACCGGCCTGCTGTGGGTGAAGTCCGCCCTGGCACCGCTCGCGTCCAGTGCTGTGGCGCCTGTTCTGATCCGCCGCGCGGGCCTGTTCGACGACCTGCGCCGCTGAACCCCCGGCCCCCGAGGTGCGATCCACCTCGGGGGCCGGGCTCGTCCTCGGCCCCGCTACCGGGACGGTGCGGTGGCCGGGCGCTCCGTGAACGCGCCGAGCAGCGGCACGCCGGCAGCGGCACGCCGTCCGCCGTGCGCGCCGCTCCCGCCTCCTCCGCCGCCGCCGGTCCACGCACGCCCGCGAGCACGCGTTCACCAGCAGCGGCAGCGCGTCGGTCCCCGCCCGGCACCCGCGCAGCTCCTCCGGCCGGGTGATCTCGCACGGCAGCCAGTGCAGCTTGCGCGAGGCGCGGACGTCCGGCTCCCGCGGCGACCGCACCCGCCCGACCTCGCGCGGCAACCGCGCCAGGCCCGTGCCGCGCAGCGTGAGCACCTCCACCTCGGTCAGTCGCCCGATCGAGGCAGGCAGCTCCGCGCGGGCCACCACCTCGGCCCACGCGGGCAGCGAGGTGTCCTGTCGCTCGTCGTGCGGGGCGACGGTCGCCGAGGCGTCGTGGGCGTGCGCGTGGCAGCAGGAGTTCAGGTTCGCCGGGGTCACCCGCCGGCGCCGCACCCGCACGCGCGCTTCCCCCAGCCGCACAACGTGATCCGCGCCCCGCCCCAGCCCCGCCCGCCACGCGCCCGCCGCTCGCGCTGCGAACCCCGCCCGCCGTTGGCAGGATGTGCCCGCCGCACGCCCGCGGCCCGCCCGCCAGGAGGTTCGCCGTGGTCTCCCGACTCAGCCCGTACATCAGCTTCCGCACCGAGGCCCGCGAGGCCATGGAGTTCTACCAGCGGGTCTTCGGCGGGACCCTCGTCGTCTCCACGTTCGGCGAGTTCGGGATGCCCGACCCCGAGTTCGCCGACAAGGTCATGCACTCGATGCTCCAGACCGACCGGGGCTTCACCCTGATGGGCTCCGACACCCCGCCCGGCATGGACTACACCGGGGGCAGCCGCGTCACCGTCACCCTCAGCGGCGACGTGGGCGACCACGAACTGCGCGAGTACTGGGCCGCGCTCACCGAGGGCGGCACGACCCTGGTGCCGCTGGAGAAGCAGATGTGGGGCGACGAGTTCGGCACCTGCGAGGACCGCTACGGCGTCCGCTGGATGGTCAACATCGCGGCGCGCGCCTGAGCGCCCGCCCGGCGCGGCGGCCCCCTCCGCAGGGTGATCGCGCCGATCTGGGAACCTCCACCGGGTGAGCACTGGGAGAGGCGGCCTCGGCAGGCTGCTGACGTCGTCCGGGGTGTCGAACCTGGCGGACGGGATGTACAAGACCGCGTTACCGCTGCTGGCCCTGCAGCTCACCCGGTCGCCCGTGCTGGTCGCGGGGGTCGCGGTGGCGGTGAACCTGCCGTGGCTGGTGTGCGCGCTGCCCGCGGGCGTGCTCGTGGACCGGGTGGACCGCCGCCGCGCCATGCTGGTGGCGAACGCCGTCCGCGCCGCGCTGCTCGTGGTGCTGGGAGGGGCGGCGCTGGGCGGGTTCGCGCCGATCTGGGCGCTGTACGCGGTGGCGCTGTGCGTGGGGACCGCCGAGGTCGTCCACGACACCTCGGCGCAGTCCGTGGTGCCCGCGGTGGTCGACCGCGCGGGCCTGGACCGCTCCGGCCTCGACCGCGCGAACAGCGCGCTGCAGGGGCTGGAGCTGGCGGCCAACCAGTTCGTCGGGCCCGCGCTGAGCGGTCTGCTGGTGGCGGCGGGCGCCGTCGCCGCGTTCACCGCGCCCGCCGCGCTGTGGCTGGTCGCGGTGGTCGCGCTGTGGGGCCTGCGCGGGGTGTTCCGCGCCGAGCGCGCCGAGCCGACGTCGGTACGCGGCGACCTGCTGGTGGGCGCGAGGTTCCTGGCGGGGAACCGGTTGATGCTCACGATGGTGCTGTCGGCGGGCGCGGTGAACCTGGCGCTGCAGGCGGTGTGGGGCGTGCTGCCGCTGTTCGCGGTGGGGGAGCGGTCGGTGCTGCACCTGACCGAGCGCGGGTACGGCCTGCTGCTCGCGGGCACCGCCGTGGGCGGCCTGGTGGGCGCGGCGCTCGCGCCGAGGCTGGTGGCGCGCGTGGGCGTGCGGGTCGCGCTCGGCGCGGGCCTGCTGGTGATCCCGCTGACCCTGTTCGGCGCGCTGCTGGTCGACACGGCGTTCCCGGCGGTGGTCGACGGCGTCCCGGTGGGCGCGCTGGCGCTGGTGGTGCTGCTGGCCGCGCAGAACGCGAGCGCGGTGGTGTGGAGCGTGGTCGTGGTGGGCCTGCGCCACCGCGCCGTCCCGGACGCCCTCCTCGGCCGCGTGACCGCCGCGCACCGCGTGGTGTCCTGGGGCGCGGTCCCGCTGGGCGCGGCGCTGGGCGGGGTGCTCGGCGAACTGCTGGGCCTGCGCCCGGTGTTCGTGGTGGCGGGGGCGCTGCTGGTGCTGACGGCGGTGCTCGTGCTGCCCCGGTTGCGCGACGCGGAGCAGGAGGCGCCCGCGGGGTGAGGGTTTTCCGCGCGGGGCCGGGGGTTCCGGCCCCGCGCGGGTCGGACCACTACGAGTGCAGCACCCCCAGGAACTCCACCAGCAACCGCTCCCGCACCCGAGCCCCCGCCGCGGCGAGCAGCGTGTTCACCCCCGCCATCCGCTCCGGCAGCACCCCGTCCCCACCGCCCGGCCCGGTCGCCGCCAGCAACCCGGCGACCCCCTCCGCCGTCACCTGGTCAGGCGTCAGCCCGCGCACGGCCGCCAGCACACCCTCCGGCACCTCCGGCGCCCCCAGCTCCCGAGCCGCCGCCACCGACGCGCGCAGGTCCGCCAGCAGCTCCGCCTCGTGCCCCGCGTTCGCCGCCGTCAGCGTCAGGTGCAGGTTCGCGGGCGACGCCCCGTGCGCGAACTGCGGCTGCGCGTACCACCCGCGCGCCTTCAGCTCGTCCGCCACCACGAACACGTCCACCCCGTCCCCGGCCACCGCCAGCAGCGTCGCCTCCGGCTCGCCCAGCACCCGCAGCCCCGCGATCCCGCCGATCCCCTCCCGCACCAGCCGGGCGCTCCCCAGCGCCCGCCCCGCCAGCTCCCGGTACCCGTCGTCACCGATCCGCCGCAGCACCGCCCACGCCGCCGCCACAGGTCCACCCGAACGTGTGGACTGCATGGTCGTGTTCAGCATCGTGTAACCGGGCCAGTCCGCGCTCGCGAAGAACTGCGCCCGCCGCAACCCGGCGTCGGCGTGCAGCAGCACCGACACCCCCTTCGGGCAGTACGCGTACTTGTGCAGGTCCACCGACACGCTCGTCACCCCCGCCACCCGGAAGTCGAACGGCGCCACGTCCGCGTGCGGCAGCACCCACCCGCCGATGCACGCGTCCACGTGGCACCGCACCCCGCGCTCCGCCGCGACCGCCGCGATCTCCGCCACCGGGTCCACCACCCCGTGCGCGTACGACGGCGCGCTCGCCACCACCAGCACCGTCGTCGCGTCGACCGCCGCCGCCACCGCCGCCGGGTCGGCCCGGAACGTCACCGGGTCCACCGGGACGGCCACCACCCGCACCCCGAAGTAGTGCCCAGCCTTGTGGAACGCCGCGTGCGCCGTCTCCGGCACCACCACCGACGGCCGCGCCACGTCCGGCCGCGAGTCGCGCGCCGCCAGCACCGCCAGCAGGCACGACTCGGTCCCGCCCGACGTCACCGTCCCGACCCCGCCGCCCAGCAGCCGCGCCGCCGTCGCCACCACCTCCCGCTCCAACCGCAGCAGCGACGGGAACGCGGTCGGGTCCAGCCCGTTCGCGGGCGCGGCCAGCGCGTGCGCGGCGGCCGCGAGGGCGTCCAGCCCCGGCAGCGCGCTGTCGTACACGTAGGCCAGGGTGCGCCCGCCGTGCGTCGGCAGGTCGGCGGCGCGCAGCGCGGCCAGCTCGGCCAGGGGATCGGTCACCGGGGAGTCTCCTCACGGGGCAGCAGCGGAAGGGGCAGCACGGCCAGCAGCGCGGGCAGCGCGGTGAACCCGACCAGCGCGGCCAGCACCGCGCCGCTCGTCTGGGTGACGTCCCCGCTCGTGCCTGCCGCGTACCCGCCCACGGCCAGCACCACCCCGTACGCGCCCGGCCCCAGCGCCAGCCCGAGCGTCTCGCCCGCCGTCCACACCCCGGAGAACACCCCGGCGCGCCGCCCGTCGACCGAGCTGATCACGTCCGGCAGCATCGCCATCGGGAACACCTGCATCCCCGCGTACCCGACGCCCGCCACCGCCATCACCGCCACCACGGCCCCGACCGGCAGCACCCCGGACGCCCCCAGCCCGGCCGCCGCGACCGCGAACACCACCGAGGCCACCACCAGCCCGGTCCGCTTGCCGACCCGCCGCCCCACCCGCTGCCACAGCGGCATCACCAGCAGCGCGGGCCCCACGAACGCGGCGAACAGCGCCGTCTGCGCCGACCGCTCGCCCAGCACCAGCCGCGCGAAGTAGTCCACCCCGGCGAGCATCGCGCCCAGCCCCACCGCCTGGACCGAGAACACCGCCAGCAACCGCCGGAACGCCCGGACCCGCAGCGCCGCCAGGAGGTCGCGGGCCGAGGGAGCGGCCGGGTCCCGCCGCACGGGCGCCCCGCGCGTGCCCACCACCGAGGCCACGGTCCCCGCCAGGATCAGCGCCCCCACCGCGAGGCCCATCACCCGGTACCCGTCCGCGCCCCCGACCAGGTCCCGCACGGCGGGCGCGCCCGCCCCGCTGACCAGGATCGCCAGCGCGAGCACGGCGACCCGCCACGCCAGCAGCCGGGTGCGCTCGTGGTAGTCGTCGGTCAGCTCCGCCGCCATCGCCACGTAGGGCACCTGGAAGAACGCGTACGCGGTGGCGCACAGCAGGAACACGACGGCCACGTACGCCGCCGCGCCCCACCCGTCGCCGACCCCGGCGAACAGCGCCGCGAACAGCGCGGCCGTGGCCGCGCCCCCGCCCAGCAGGAACGGCCGCCGCGCCCCCACCCGGTCGCTGATCCGCCCGGCCACCGGGTTGAACAGCACGTCCCAGGCCTTGGGGACGAGCACCAGCGCGCCCGCGACGGCGGCGGGGACGGCGAGCGAGTCGGTGAGGTAGGGCAGCAGGAGCAGACCGGGGACGGTGCCGAACGCCCCGGTGACGAGGGAACCCAACGCGTAGCCCGCGCGCACGCGCGTCGTGGTCGGCTGCATCGTGCGGGTGATCCTCGCACGGGTGAGGGGCCCGGCCGCCGTCACGACTGCGGGGTTCCGCGCGGTAATCGGCTTCTGGAATTGATCTTCGCTGCGTACGCTCTCCGCGCACCGGCGGGGCGACCCCGCCGACCACCACTGGGGGAAGAACGTGTCAGCAGCGCTGAAGACAGGCGCGGTCCTCGCGGCCGCCCTGGTCTGCACGGGTGTCGCGGCGGCGCCCGCGCGGGCGCAGGAGGCCACCGGCGAGATCACCGGCACGGTCTGGATCGACCGGGACGGGGACGGGCAGGTCAACCGGGTCGGCGAGGGGCCGCGCTACGCGACGGAGCGGCTCAGGTCGTACACCGAGGTCGAGGTCGTGGCGCGCGAGACCGGTCATCGCTGGACGGCGCAGACCAACCCGTACGGGGAGTTCCACTTCTCCGGTCTGCCGCAGGGCGTGTTCGACGTGTCGGCGGACGCGGTCGGGATGCGGTCCCTCGGCCCGGTCACCCGGCAGGTCGAGCTGAGCGCGACCGCCCCCGCCGCGGCCCCGCTGATGTTCCCGCAGCTGGGCAACAACATCGTGGTCAACGCCGTGGTCGACTCCAACGGCGACGGGATCCTGACCGATGAGCGCGGCGAGCTCGACCAGACCTTCTACGTCAGGGGCCGCGACGTCGAGGGCAAGCCGTCCTACGGCGACACCGTGACCCTCGGCCCCGCCAACGTCATCGAGGGCCTCCCCGCCGGGGTCTACACGGTCTACTCCCACACCCCGCCCGCCGGGACCAGGCTGACGAAGCCGAACGCCCGCACCAACGCGGACCCGGTGGACCAGGACTCCGACTTCGTGCAGTCCTACTACGGCCCGACCACCCTGCCGCACGTCTTCACCGGTGACGACGGCGTGTGGACCCCCGGCTTCGGCGTGACCGAGGGCCAGGGCGAGACCAACCCCGTGCTGACCAACGCGGCCAGCGGCTGGTGCCTGGACCAGGAGCACCCGACCGGAACGGCGACCGAGGTCGTCGGCGCGCACCACTGCAACAGCGGTGCGAACCAGCGCTGGGTGTTCGAGTGGGCGGGTCCGGACGTGGTCAAGCTGGCCAACGAGCGCACCGGGCACTGCGTCGACCAGGAGCACCCCAACGCCGTTGTCGCCCACCCGTGCGGCGGCGGGAACGAGGAGTTCTGGCGGGTCGTGCACGACGAGCGGGTCGACGAGGCCGCGACGCTGGTCAACGTGGCGACGGGGCACTGCCTGGACCAGGAGTACCCGAGCGGCGGCGCCACGACCAAGGTCGGCGCGTACCCGTGCAACGGCGGGGCGAACCAGAGGTGGCTGGTGTCCTGACCCGTCAGGACGCGAAAAACCGGGGCGGCCCAGGATCTCCTGGTCCGCCCCGGCTCGTTCCCCCCGGACAACCGGGGGCTAGTGCCCCCTGGTGATCCAGTCGCCCAGGTGCGGGCTCTCGTCGCCGATCTTCGTGCTGTCCCCGTGCCCGGTGTGCACCACCGTGTCCTCCGGCAGCGACAGCAGCCGCTCCTCGATCGAGCGCACGATCGTCGGGAAGTCGCTGAACGACCGCCCCGTCGCGCCGGGCCCGCCCCGGAACAGCGTGTCCCCGGTGAACACCACGCCCAGCTCCGGCGCGTGGAAGCACACCGCCCCCGGCGCGTGACCGGGCGTGTGCAGCACCACCAGCTCGGTGCCCCCGACCGTGATCCGCTGCCCGTCCGAGAGCTGCCCGTCGGGCTCCCGCTCACCGTGCGTCAGCTCCCACACCGGCAGGTCCGCCGGGTGCAGCCACACCGGGGCCCCGGTCGCCTCGGACAGCGCGGGCGCCACCCGGACGTGGTCGTCGTGCGCGTGCGTGGCCAGGATCGCGACCACCCGCCGCCCGGCGATCAGCTCCAGGATCGGCTCCACCGCGTGCGGCGCGTCGATCACCACGCACTCGCTGTCGTCGCCGACGACCCAGATGTTGTTCTCGACGTCGAAGGTCTGCCCGTCCAGCGAGAACGTGCCGGACGAGGTGGCGTGGTCGACGCGCGCGGTCACAGCTGGACCACCGAGCGCAGCACCTGGCCGCCGTGCATCTTGTCGAACGCGGCCTCGACGCCGTCCAGCGCGATCGTCTCGGTGACGAACGCGTCCAGGTCGAGCCTGCCCTGCTGGTACAGGTCGACCAGCATCGGGAAGTCGCGCGAGGGCAGGCAGTCGCCGTACCAGGACGACTTGAGCGCCCCGCCGCGCGAGAACACGTCGATGAACGGCAGCTCCAGCGTCATCTCCGGCGTCGGCACGCCCACCAGGACCACGGTCCCGGCCAGGTCGCGGGCGTAGAACGCCTGCTTCCAGGTCTCCGGGCGGCCCACCGCGTCGATCACCACGTCCGCGCCGAACCCGCCGGTCAGCGCCTGGATGGCCTCGACGGCGTCGGTCTCGCGGCTGTTCACCACGTCCGTCGCGCCGAACCCGCGCGCCCACTCCAGCTTGGCCGCGTCCACGTCGACGGCGATGACCTTCGACGCGCCCGCGAGCTTCGCGCCCATGACGGCCGCGTTGCCGACGCCGCCGCAGCCGATGACCGCGACCGTGTCGCCCCGGCTGACGTTGCCGGTGTTGATCGCCGCGCCGATGCCCGCCATGACGCCGCAGCCGAGCAGGCCCACGGCGGCGGGGGAGGCCGACGGGTCGACCTTCGTGCACTGGCCGCTGTGCACCAGGGTCTTCTCGGCGAACGCGCCGATGCCCAGCGCGTTGGTCAGCGGGGTGCCGTCCTCCAGCGTCATCGGCTGGGCGGCGTTGTGCGTGTTGAAGCAGTACTGCGGCTTGCCCTTGGCGCACGCGCGGCACGAGCCGCACACCGCGCGCCAGTTGAGGACGACGAAGTCGCCGGGCGCGAGGTCGGTGACGCCCTCGCCGACCTCCTCCACGATCCCCGCGGCCTCGTGGCCGAGCAGGAACGGGAACTCGTCGTTGATGCCGCCCTCGCGGTAGTGCAGGTCGGTGTGGCAGACCCCGCAGGTCTGCACCCTGACGACGGCCTCACCCGGACCGGGGTCGGGGATGATGATCGTCTCCACGGTCACCGGCTGGCCCTTGGCCTTGGCGACGACGCCACGGACGCGGTGCGGCATGTACCGCCCCTCCCTGCTTGTTGCGCTGACAACTGATCGGTAGCGACGTTACGCGATCCCCTCGGGGGCGGCGCACGATGACCTCGAGGTGTCGCGCGCGCCCCGGCGTCCACAGTGGACGAGCGTTCACCAGGGGAGTTGCGCGCACACCCCGCCGAGAGATGAAATCACTATCGGTGATATCAAGCGCGTTCGCCGTACCTCCTGGTGGGGTACACCCTTTGTTGAACGTGTGCGCAGACGTGAGGAGCACCGTGGAGGACCGCACGATCGCAGATCGCTACCGGTTGACGGAGCGGATCGGCGCAGGTGGCATGGGCGTGGTCTGGCGCGCCCAGGACCAGCGGTTGCACCGCGTAGTCGCCGTCAAGGAACTGCGCCCCGGAATCGCGTTCGACGAGGCCTACACCGAGCGGGCGATCCGCGAGGGCCGGATCGCCGCACGGCTCCAGCACCCGAACGTGATCGCCCTCTACGACGTGGTCGAGCACGACGACCGGCCGTGGCTGATCATGGAGTACCTGCCGTCCAAGAGCCTGGCGGCGCTGCTGTCCGAGCGCGGCAGGCTGCCCGCCGACGAGACCGTGCGGCTGGGCATCCAGCTCGCGTCCGGGCTCGTCGCCGCCCACCACGCGGGCGTGGTGCACCGGGACGTGAAGCCGGGCAACGTGCTGGTGACCGAGTTCGGCACGGTCAAGATCACCGACTTCGGCACCTCGCGCGCCGCCGACGAGGTCACGATGACCGCGTCCGGACTGCTGATCGGCACGCCCGCGTACCTCTCGCCCGAGGTGGCGCGCGGCGGGCGGGCCGAGTTCCCGGCGGACGTGTACGGGCTGGGGGCGACGCTGTACGCGGCCGTCGAGGGCGGGCCGCCGTTCGGCACGGACGCCAACACGATCGCGATGCTGCACCGGGTCGCTGAGGGCAAGTACGCGCAGCCCGAGCACGCCGGGCCGCTCGCGCCGGTGCTGAACCGGCTGCTGGACGTGGACCCGGCGACCCGGCCGACGATGACCGAGGCGGTGCGGCTGCTGCGCGAGGTGCGGCCGGACTCCTCGCCGACGGCGGTCGTCGCCGCGCCCGCCGGGACGACGGTGATCGCCGAGCCCGCCGCGGAGGCGCTGCCCGCCGAGGCCGCCGCGGGCGCGGCGGCGGGGGCGGCCGCGGTCGCAGCCGCCGCCGACATCGCCCAGTCCACCCCGCAGCCGACCAAGGTCGACGACCTGGCGGCGGCGGCCCCCGCGGAGCCGGAGCGGGCGGCGGAGCCGGAGCAGCGCCACCCCCCGACCGTCGTGGACGAGCCCGCGACGGCGCTCACCCCGGCGCCGCCCACCCCGTACGTGCCGCCGCGCCCCCAGTACCGGACCCAGCCGGACCAGCCGGAGGAGGAGGGCGGCGGGCGCAAGGTGCTGCCGATCGTGGCGCTCGCGCTGGCCACGCTGGTCATCGCCACCCTGGTCACCTACCTGGTGAACCAGTCCGGCCAGGACGACCAGGCGGTCACCCCGCCCCCGCAGACCACGGTCACCACCGAGGTGACCGGCGGCGAGCAGCCCGGCGGCCAGGACACCGGCGCGGGCGGGCAGAAGCCGACCAGCGACACCCCGACCCCCTCGTCCGCCCCGAGTTCGCCCGCGCCGTCGACGCAGACGAGCACCCAGGAGCAACCGCCCCCGCCGCAGAGCGTGCCGGTGGAGCAGGGGCTGCGGGACTACTACTCGCTGCTGCCGGGCAACACCGAGGCCGGGTACGCGAGGCTGACGGACAACTTCAAGGCGGGCCGCGCGGGCACCTACCAGGGGTACGCCGGGTTCTGGCAGACGATCAGCTCGGTGTCGCTGAGCGACGTGCAGGTCGTCGGCCCGAACCAGGTGCGCGCGACCGTGGTCTACAACGGCGGTTCGCGCGAGACGAACACCTTCACCCTGGTCCAGTCGAACGGGCAGTGGCTGATCGACGGCCAGTCGTAGCGGTCACGGTGCGCTGCCCCCGACCCGGCGTTTCGCCACCCCGCGCCGGGTCGGGCGTCACTAGCATCGGTGACCGTGGGCTTCGACCTGGCGGCGTGGCGGGAGACCGCGCCGATCACCGCCGAGGCCGCGCTGGAGAGGTACCGGGACCTCGCGGCGCGGTCCCCGGCCGATGCGGTGGAACCGGAGCTCAAGGGGTTCCTGGAGGAGCTGGGGAGCGCGTTCGCCGGGGCCGTGGCGCCGTGGGCGCAGGAGCCGAGCGCGCGCGGCGGCGTGGTCGTGATGACGGCCCGGTGGTCGCAGAGTGCTCGGGTGCACGCGGTGGTGCGGGAGCTGGCGCGGCGGCACGGGCTGGTGTGCTTCGACCCCCAGGAGCGGCAGGTGCTGCACCCGTGGGTGACGCTGTCGCTGTCGGACGGGACCCGCATCGAGAACCCGGACGCGGAGCGCATCGCGGCGGCGCTGGGGAGTTTGTCGCGGAGCAGGTACTACGCGATCCTGGAGCGCGCGGAGCAGGACTACGTGCAGGTGGGGTGCGCGGGGGGCTTCGGGGCGGTGAGCTACGCGCTGGAGCGCAGGGAGGGGTCGGCGGACCGGCACTACCGCTGCGAGCTGCCGGACCTGGCGCGGGTGACGCGCGCGTTCGAGGCGTTCGCGGCGGGGGAGGACGGGTGGGCGGCGGGGTTCGAGTGGTACCGGGTGGAGTTCTGAGGGTCAGCCCTCCGGTTCGAGCAGGCCCCTGACCACGTCCGGGAACCGGTCGGCGCCGTCGTCCCACATGAGCACCTCGACCGGTCCGGTCCGCTTGCCCACCAGCAGTCGCCTCGGCGGGGCTTCAGCCTGGTCGCCCGGCAGGACCAGCAGGAGCGGAGCTGCGCCGGGGATCCTGTCCAGCGCGCGGGAGAGGCTTTCTTTGTTCCTCCGCGCGAGCACCTCCACCAGGATCTGCCGGTCGTTCTTCTCGACGAGTGCGTCGACGCGCTCCCCGCTCGCCAAGCGCGCGTCCAGGGAAACCTGCCAGCCGTGCTGCTTCGCCAATTTTTTCAGCGTCTCCAGGGTGTGTCCTTCGAAGGCGACGGCAGCGACCGGGCGGAGCATTTCCAAAGCCGACAGCAGGATCTTCCCCCTGCTCTGCACCGCTTTGCTGTCCGAATTCGAGAGGGTCGCTCCCGCACCGACCCTGGCGACGGAATCCGACAGCGCGCGCAGGGCTCGTGCCACATCTTGTTCGAGGACGCCGCGCCGCTCCAGCACGGAGATCAAATGCTCGGTCGTCTGCCTGGTTCTTCTCGTGCTCATCCCGGCCAGTGATCTGAGCACGATGTGCACCTGGTGCCACAGCGTGAACAGGTCGTCGGGGCGGGGGAGCGGAATGGCCGGTATGGGGGTGATCTCCTCCCGGTTGTCGGGTTTGCCGACGACCTCGTCGCTCTCCGGCGAATCGGTCACGAACTTGCTCGCGGACCCCCGCGTCCCGTCCACGACCGCCGTCATCTGGTCGGCGACCTGGGTCTCTTCGAGCGCGTCGGCGGCACGCAGCGCGGGTGGCAGGATCATCCTGGTCCACAGGTACCCGGTCAGGAATCCCAGAGGGGTGAAGAAGGCCACCACGCCGCCTGCCGCCACCGCGCTCCCCGGCCCGCCCCCCATGGCTTCGCCCACGGTCCTGCTCAAGCCGCCGAACCACGTTCCCAGGCTGCCCAGCTCGATCAGGCCCACGCCGATGAGCATCTTCGTCAACCAGTCGGACACCTGTTCCAGGTTGGTGTTCACCGCGTACCCCGCTTTGGAGTTCGCCGAGTCTTCCACCCTCCTTGGAATTCCGAAGAGGAATCCTGCCAAGGCGCTGAGCAGCATCGCCGCCCATCCGACGAGCAGGCACAGGGCCGCCGGTCTTAATGCGCTCCAGACGTGCGAAGCGCCGTAGAGCGCAATCACCGCCAGGCTGGCTGCGAGCGCCCCTGACAACACCCAGAACATAGTTCTGTGGCGCTTGGTCAAGTCGGAAGCTGAAACCATCGATTCCTCCCGCTGGGGAGTTCGTGGCCAGCACGCGCGTTGTTACAGCAAGAGCGGTCGAGAGCTCACGGCAACAGCAGATCCGGCGGGATCTGGAGCGCGATCGTGATCAGCGACTGCACCCGCCCCGCGATCACCGCCAGCAATCCCTGCAACTCCGGCGCCGCAGCGTCCGCCGCCCCCTTCAGCAGGTCCAGGTCCGCCCCGATCCGCTCCAGCGCCCCCGTCACGTCCGCCTCCCCGGAGGTCATCGCCTTCGCGATCTCCTCCAGCGGCAGCCCGCCCGCCTCCAGCTCCCTCACCAGCGCGATCACGTCCGCGTCCTGCTCCCGGTACAGCCGGTAGTTCCCCCCGGACCGCCCGGCGGGCGCCAGCAGCCCCAGGTTCGTGTAGTGGTCGACGGTCCGGGGACTCACGCCGGCCTTCGCCGCCAGCTCGCCGATCCTGATCAACGCCTCGGTCACCGCGCCACACCACCTTCCGCCCGTGCCCGCGCCCGTGCCCACGACAATCAACACGCAAACCATACAGTGCCACGTGCTACTGTCACGTTCAGTGCCCGTCTCGACCGATTTGCGTGGTCACCGCAGCACGATCCCGGCACGACCGCACCACCGGCACGACCCCCACCTCATCCTTCCCAACGGAGGAAAACCTGATGTTCAAGCGGATGCTGAGCGCCTTCGGCGTCGGCGGCCCGTCGGTCGACACCGTGCTGGACTCCCCGCACGCCGCGCCCGGCCAGCTGATCAGCGGCCAGGTGCGCATCCAGGGCGGCAGCTCCGAGGCGGTCATCGACCAGGTCGTGCTGTCCCTGGTGACCCGCGTCGAGGTCGAGCGGCACGACGACGAGTACTCGGGCGTCGCCGAGTTCCTGCGGGTCGCGGTCGCCCACAACGTGCGCGTCGCCGCGAACCAGCCGCTCTCCGTGCCGTTCCAGATCCCGGTGCCGTGGGAGACCCCGATCACCGCCGTCGGCGGCGCGCCGCTGCCCGGCGTGTCCGTGGGCGTGCGCACCGAACTGGTCATCGCGGGCGCCCCCGACAAGGGCGACCTCGACCCGGTGCTGATCTCCCCGCTGCCCTCGCAGGACCGCGTGCTCCAGGCGTTCGGGCAGCTCGGCTTCCAGTTCCGCAAGGCGGACGTCGAGGCGGGCCGCATCCACGGCGTCAACCAGGAGCTCGGCTTCTACCAGGAGCTGGAGTTCTTCCCGCCGCAGCAGTTCGCGGGCCGGGTCAACGAGGTCGAGCTGACCTTCGTCGCCAACCCGCACGAGCTCGTCGTGGTCCTGGAGGCCGACAAGCGCGGCGGCGTGTTCAGCTCCGGCGGCGACGCGTTCGGGCGCTTCCACGTGTCGCACAACGACGCCATGCACACCGACTGGGCGTCCGCCATCGGGCAGTGGCTCACCCAGGTGGTCGAGCGCGGTGGTCACGGCGCGTTCGGCGGTCAGCCCGGTTACGGCGCGAACCCGGCGTTCGGCGGCAACCCCGCGTTCGGCGGCCAGCCCGGCTACGGGCAGCCCGCGTACGGCCAGCCCGGCGGTTACGGGCAGCCCGGCTACGGCCAGCCCGGCGCCTACGGCCAGCCCGGCTACGGCGGCCAGCCCGCCTACGGCTACGACCAGCACCACCACCAGGAGCGCCGCGGCCCCGGCATGGGCGCGGTCGTCGGCGGCGTCGCGGCGGGCGTCGTCGGCGGCATGATCCTCAACGAGGTCATCGACGAGGTCGGCGACTCGTTCGAGGACGAGGGCGAGGACTTCGCGGGCGGCTTCGACGAGGAGTGACCCACCTCCCGCCGTCCCGCCGGAGCACCCGGCGGGACGGCGGGAAACCTCACCCCAGCAACGGGATCAGGTTCTCCTCCTCGTACCGCAGGTGCGCCTCCAGCTCCTCCGCGAGCCGGTCCACCTCGTCCGCCACCCCCTTGCCGCCGCCCGCGAGCACCTCGCGCAACCGCGCCAGCAGCGCCGCGATCGCCTCGTGCTCGCGCGCCAACCGGTCCAGCACCGGCTCCAGCTCCGGGTACCGGTGCCGCAGGTGCGGGAACAGCATCAGGTCCTCACCGGTGTGGTGGTTGCGCAACCCCGCGCACACGGTCAGGCAGTTCACCCGCAACTGCGCGCCGAGCGTCCCACCCGAAGCCCGGATCTCCTTGCGCACCAACGACAACTCGCGCCGGAACGCGTCGTGCACGGCCAGCAGCGCGCCACCCATCGACTTCTCGTTCGGCGTCGGCGGCCCCGGCACCGGGTTGAGCGCCACCACCGGCAGCACCCGCGTCGTCTTCTCCTGGTACGCGCCCCACCCCGGATCGGCCTCCACGGCCCGCGCGAACATCCGCTCCCGCTCCTCGCCGCGCAGCACCTCCGCGTCCGCCTCGTAGGTGAAGGTCCCGTCCTCCACGGTCACCCTGGGGTTGGCCACCAGGTTCAGGTACCAGTCGGGGTGCTTGGGCGCCCCGCCCGCCGACGCGATCACCAGCACCCGCTCCACGTCCGGAAGGTAGCCCACGGGATTGGTGTGCTTGGCGCCGGTGCGCGCGCCGGTGGTGGTGAGCAGCAGCAGCCTGCCGCCCTCGAACATGCCGCCGACGCGCCCGGCGTTGGCCCGGAACTCGTCGATCACCTGCTGGTTGAACTGCTTGAAGGCATCGCTCATTCGTTCTCTCCAAAGGTTTTCCGGGCAGGCCGAGGACACCGGCGGCGTCGGGCGTGCCTCGGTGGGAGGTGGTTCAGAGGGCGCGTCGGGACGACCGGTCGGCGCGGACCGGTGGCGAGGACGCGAGTGGCGCGGCGCTCAGGCGTCGCGAAAACCCGACCCGGCAGCGGAAAACGGCGCGCTGAAGCCAAAAAAGGGCGCGCGGAACCCGTGCACGGTCGTCAGGGGGAGGAGAACCCGGATGCGGCGGACCACGGGCCCGCCCGACGATCAAGCCTGGGCCGGGAGCCCGTCTCGGTAGTGGCCAGAAGCGGCCGACCCGGCAGTCACGGGCGTGAGACTAGCCCCAGCGGGCTTTCGGAGACAAGCGGGGTGAACACCCGGTGGCACGGACGTGGAATCGCTCCCACAAGTCCCTGTCCGGTGGACGGAAACCCCGTCGCGCGCTTCCCCGCGCCCAGGGACGGCCGGTAGACCCGAGGCGTGTCCGGGTTCAGTCGGAGAGGGCGGTGTCGCGTGCGCGCGTTCGCGGTGGGACTGGCGGGTCTCGTGCTCGCCTCAGGACTGGTGGCCACACCCCAAGCCCTCGCGGCGCGACCACAACCGGTCCCCGACCCGGTTTCCCACGTCGACCCGCTGATCGGCTCGGCGAACGGCGGCAACACCTACCCCGGCGCGGTCCGCCCGTTCGGGATGATCTCCTGGAGCCCCACCAGCACCGCAGGCGACCAGACCAACACCGCCGCCGCCAACGGCTACTCGCACAACACCACCCGCGTGCGCGGCTTCAGCCTCACCCACGTCAACGGTGCGGGCTGCCACCCCGGCGCGGCGGGCGACGTGCCGATCATGCCGTTCGTCGGCGAGGTCACCTCCTCACCCACCGCCGACGTGCGCGACCAGGTCTACGCCAGCGACTTCCGGCACGAGGACGAGACCGCCACCCCCGGCCGCTACACCGTCGCCCTCGCCTCCGGCGCGTCCGCCGACCTGGCCGTCACCACCCGCGCCGGCATCGGCGACTTCGCGTTCCCCCGAGGGAAACCCGCCGCGCTCCTGTTCCGCACCTCGAACTCGCTCAACGGCAGCGAGGACGCCGAGATCACCATCGACCCGGCCGCCCGCACCGTCTCCGGCTCGGTCCTCACCGGCGCGTTCTGCGGTCGCCGCGCGAACGGCGGCGCCAACAACAAGAAGACCTACTACCGCCTGCACTTCACCGCCGCGTTCGACCGCCCGTTCGCCGGAACCGGGACCTGGCGCGACGGGGCCCTGAACCCCGGCGCCACCACCGCGTCCGGCGGCGAGGGCTACGAGACCGGCGCCGCCCGCCAGGGCCGGGGCTCCGGCGGCTACGTCACGTTCGACACCACCACCGACACCGACGTGCGGGTGCGCGTCGGGATCTCCTACACCAGCGCGGAAGCCGCCCGCCGCAACCTCGACCACGAGATCGGCCGCGCCGCCACCACCGACCGCGTGGCCGCCGACGCCCGCCGCGAGTGGAACCGCCAACTGCGCGCGGTCGAGGTCTCCGGCGGGACCGACGACCTGCGCACCACGTTCTACACCGCGCTGTACCACGCCTTCCTGCAACCGAACGTCACCAGCGACGTCGCGGGCACCTACCTCGGCTCGGACCGGGAGATCCACCGCCTCGAACGCGGACAACGCGCCCAGTACGGCAACTTCTCCGGCTGGGACCAGTACCGCGCCCACACCCAGCTCCTCGCCCTGCTGGAGCCGGAGGTCGCCTCCGACTACGCCCAGTCCCTGCTCAACCTCGCCGAGCAGAACGGCGGCGTCTGGGACCGCTGGGTCCACGTCAACGGCCCCACCCACGTGATGACCGGCGACCCGTCCGCCCCCGCCCTCGCCGGGATGCACGCCATGGGGGCCGAGGACTTCGACGTGCGCGGCGCGTTCGACTCCCTGGTGCGGCAAGCCACCACCCCGCACCCCGACGGCCTGTCCGACAGGGGCTGCCCCGGCCAGTGCGAGGGCCAGCGCCCGAACCTGGCCGAGCACCTGCGCCTGGGCTACGCCCCGCAGGACACCTGCCACTGCTGGGGAGGCGCCGCCGAGACCCTGGAGGCCGCCGTCGCCGACGCCGCGCTCGCCGACTGGGCCGGGAAGCTCGGCCGCGCCGACGTGCGCGCCGCCCTGCTGCCCAGGGCGAGCTGGTGGCGCAACACCTTCAACCCCTCCGCCGGGGACACCGGCTACCAGCAGGCGCGCGCCGCCGACGGCGCTTGGACGTGGCCGTTCAGCCCGTCCTCCGACCTCGGCTTCGCCCAGGGCACCAGCTCCACCTACACCTGGATGGTCCCGCAGGACGTCTCCGGCCTGGCCGCCGCGATGGGCGGCAGGGACCGCGCGATCACCAGGCTGGACGCCTTCTTCCGCCGCCCCGACGGCTCGTGGGCCACCGGAGGCGACGGCCTGCGCTACGACCCGACCAACGAGCCCGGCATCCACACCCCGTGGCTGTACAACGCGCTGGGCGCGCCGTGGAAGACCCAGGAGACCGTGCGCGCCATGGCGTCCCTGGTCTACGGCACCGGTCCCGGCGGCCTGCCCGGCAACGACGACCTGGGCACGATGTCCGCCTGGTACGCGTTCGCCGCGCTCGGCATCTACCCGCAGACCCCGAGCCGCGCCGAACTGCTGCTGTCCAGCCCGCTGTTCCCCAAAGCCGTCCTGCACCGCGACGGCGCCCCGGACATCACGATCACCGCGCCGAACGCCTCGGCGGAGAACGTCTACGTGCGCGGCGCGAAGCTCGACGGCCGCGCGCACGACCGCTCCTGGCTCCCGGAATCCGTGGTCCGCCACGGGGGAGCCGTCACCATCGACGTGGCCCCCACCCCGAACCCCACCTGGGGCGCCGGCGACCTGCCCGTGGACCACGTGACGCCCGCCGCCACCCCGGTGCCGAACCTGCCCGGCCCGAGGTTCGCCGGACGGGTGCCCGCCACCGCGAGCACCCGCCACCGCGTCGACGGCACGGCGGACGGCCGGACCGCTCGCCTGTGGTGGTGACCGTCCCCCTGGACCCGGACGTCCGCACCACGTCGGTGGTCCTGGGCGCGAACCCGAACGTGAAGGTGCTCGCGCTCAGCGCGGCGGGCTGAGCCGGTCGAACCGCCCCCGCGCGTGGAGCGGGTGCGGCATGATGACCGCTGGTCCCGACGTGCGGCCGGACCCGTCCGGCCGCACGTCGACCACCTGCCGGGGGGATGGCCCGCGCGGGTCGGGTGAGCGCGCCGCCCGACCGCCACTCGATCGGCCCACGCGCCGCGCGCCGCCGGGGGACCACCGTTGCGCCGGTCCGACCCAACCGCGTGGCATCCGTGGCACAGGTGGGGATTTTCGGTGACCTCCGGTGCACCTTGGTAGTGGGCGAGCTAGGGGTCGACGCCTGCCCCCGTCGCCCACCGGGACCGCGCAACGACCTGCGCGGCCCGATCGGAAGGGGCCCCGATGATCCATCCCGCTCCCATCCCCCGTCCCGACGAGGTCGGTGACCGGGCCGAGACCATGGCCCGGTTCCTGCGCGAGGTTCCGCTGCCGTTCACCAGGGTGCTGTCGCTGTGGGTCGGCTACGGGGTGCGCCGCGAGCCCCGGCTCGCCGACCGCGTCCACCACCTCACCGCGCGCCAGGGCAGGCTGCTCGGCGGGCTCCCCGAGGGCACGCCGGTCACCCGGCGCGAGGGCTACCTGGTGCCCCGCCTCGGGCCGTCCGGGCCGAGGCTGGCCGCGGTGACCGCGCTGCTGCACCAGCCCGCCCTGCACCTGGACCCGCCCCGCCGCGCCGAGCTGGCGAACGGGCACGCGCCGCTGGGGACGCTGCTCAGCGACGTGCGGCGGGTCACCCACTACGCCTGCTCCGCCACCGGGCCGACCGACGACCCCGACCCCGACCTGGAGGACCCGCTGCCCGACCTGGTCGACGACGTGCCCGCGCTGCGCTGCCAGGCCACGCTGCTCAGCTGCGGGCGCCCGGTCGCGCTCGCCCGCGAGACCGTCTACGAGGCCGCGCTGCTGGCCCGCCGCCCGCCCGACCTGCTGCCGCACCTGCGCTCGGGGCCGTACGGCGTCGTGTCCTGAGCGCCCGCGGTCCGGGGGCGCGCCGGAGCGGTCGGGCCCCCGGACCGCGCGGCACCCTGGTCGTGCGGGATCTTCACCCGGATGGTGTAGTTGCGGCGTGCTCAAGAAGGTTGCCCGCTGGGTCGTCCCCGGCGCGTGCGCGGCGGTGGCGGTGTGGGTGCTCGCGACGAGGTGGGGCAGCGTGCTGTCCGCGCACCCCGCGTACCTGGTGCTGCTGCTCGCGGTGGGGGCGGCGGGGCTGCTGGGGCTGATCAGGCCGGTCCGGTTCCGCTGGCTCGTGCTGCCGCTCGTCCTGGTGGTCCCGTTGGCGTGGCTGCGTCCCTTCCCCGCCGACGGCACGCCGCTGGCGGCAGGCGTCCAGGTCGTGGACCGCTGGGACTCGATCGAGCTGCGCCCCGAGCGGGGGACCCCGACCGAGGGGCTGGTGTTCTTCCAGGGCGCCCGCGTGGACGCCCGCGCCTACCTGCCGCTGCTCTCGCGGGTGGCCGAGCGGGGCGCGCTGGTGGTCGTGGTCAAGGCCCCGCTGGACTTCGCCGTGCTGGCCCCGACGAGCGGCCTGCTCGACGAGCACCCCTGGATCACCCGCTGGACCTCGGCGGGGCACTCGCTCGGCGGCGTCGCGGCGTCCAGCTTCGCGGCGGACGACGACCGGGTGCGGGGCCTGCTGCTGTGGGCGTCCTACCCGTCGCAGGACCTGTCCGGCCGCGACCTGGACGTCACCTCGATCAGCGGCGACCGCGACGGCTTCACCACCCCGCAGGACGTCCTGGACAAGCGCCCCCTGCTGCCCGCCGACACCCGCTACGAGGTGGTGCCGGGCGCGGTCCACGCCTTCTTCGGCGACTACGGCCCGCAACCGGGGGACGGGGAGCCTTCGACTGGTCGTGCGAACGCGCAGGACCGGATCGTGGAGGTCAGCGCCGAGGCGCTGGGCCTCTGACCGTGTTCACGCCTCCTGTCGGGGGTGTGCCCCGTCCCGGCGGGCCAACCCGTGCAGCAGCGGCAGGAACACGTCGTCCACCAGCTCCTCCAGCACCCGCCGCGACAGCGGTCCGCAGCGGGTCAGCGACTCGGAGCGGATCAGGTCCAGCGGCACCCGCTTCACCCGTTCGGGCAGCTCGACGGGCGGCAGCTCACCCCGGCCGACCGCGCGCTCGACCACCCCGTCCAGCGCGTGCCGCAGCGGCGACGGGCACAGCAGCTTGTCGCTGACCAGCACGACCACCTCCGGGTTGTGGAACGCCTCCCAGGCCATGCCGGTCCGGTCGCCCGCGCACGCCGCGCCGAGCCCGGACTGCCCGGCGATCCCGCTGAACAGCGCCAGCAGGTCCGTCCGCAGGTCGCCCTGGTCCTCCGGCCCCGGCCAGCTCGGGGCGCGCTTGAGCCACGCCGCGAGCACCATCTCGGCCCGGCTCGGCCACCGCCGGTAGATCACCGGTTTACTGGTCCTGGCGCGAGCGGCCACGCCGTCGATGGTGAGCCGGTCGTAGCCGACCTCGTCCAGCTCGTCCCAGACCGCGTCGAGGATGGCCCGCTCAAGCTCCTCGCCGCGGCGGCGCGTCTTCGCCTCGGTCACATTACCCCTTTAGATACGTTGCGTTTCTTAACCACCGGGTCTACCTTCCAATTAGACACGAAGAGTTTCCTATGGGGGAGTCCGTGCTCATCCGCTTGCTCCGCGGCCACCTGAGGCCGTACCGGCGAGAACTGACCGCCGTGCTGGTGCTCCAGCTCATCGGCACGATCGCCTCGCTGTACCTGCCCAGCCTCAACGCCGACATCATCGACTTCGGGATCGCCAAGGGGGACAACGGCTACATCATGACGACCGGCGGCTGGATGCTGCTGGTCTCGCTGGTCCAGATCGCCTGTTCGGTGGGCGCCGTGTACTTCGGCGCGCGCACCGCCATGAGCTTCGGCCGGGACGTCCGCTCGGAGGTGTTCCACCGGGTCGGCTCGTTCTCGGCGCGCGAGGTCGCCCAGTTCGGCCCGTCCTCGCTGATCACCCGCAACACCAACGACGTGCAGCAGGTCCAGGTGCTGGTCGTGATGGTGTGCACCCTGCTGGTGTCCGCGCCGATCACGTGCGTGGCGGGCATCGTCATGGCGCTGCGGGAGGACGCGGGGCTGTCCTGGCTGCTGGTGGTGTGCGTGCCCGCGCTGGCGGTCTCGCTGATCCTGATCGGCCGCCGCATGGTGCCGCAGTTCCGGCTCATGCAGGAGGGCGTCGACGAGGTCAACCGGGTGCTGCGCGAGCAGCTGTCGGGCATCCGCGTGGTGCGCGCGTTCGTGCGCGAGCGGCACGAGACCCGGCGCTTCGCCAAGGCCAACGCCGACCTGAGCCGCACCGCGCTGCGGGCGGGCGCGCTGATGGCGCTGGTGTTCCCGATCGTGATGCTGGTGCTGAACGGGTCCGGCGCGGCCGTGCTGTGGTTCGGCGCGGCCCGGATCGACACCGGCGAGATCCAGATCGGCGCGCTGACCGCGTTCCTGAGCTACCTGATGCAGATCCTGATGTCGGTCATGATGGCGACCTTCATGGCGATGATGATCCCGCGCGCGGCGGTGTGCGCCGAGCGCATCATGGAGGTGCTCGGCACCAACAGCTCCGTGGTCCCGGCCGCCGACCCGGTGACCGCGCTGCCCGGTCCGGCGTCGGTGGAGTTCCGCTCGGCCGAGTTCCGCTACCCCGGCGCGACCGACCCGGTGCTGCGCGACATCTCGTTCCACGCCGAGGCCGGTCAGACCACGGCGATCATCGGCAGCACCGGCGCGGGCAAGACGACGCTGCTGTCGCTGGTGCCCAGGCTGATCGACGTCACCGGTGGCGAGGTGCTGGTGGGCGGCGTCGACGTGCGCAAGGCGGGCGCGGAGGCGCTCGGCGGCGTGATCGGCCTGGTGCCGCAGCGGGCGTACCTGTTCTCGGGCACGGTCGCCAGCAACCTGCGCTACGGCAACCCCGAGGCCACCGACGAGGAGCTGTGGGAGGCCCTGGAGGTCGCGCAGGCGCGGGGGTTCGTGGAGGCGATGGAGGGCGGCCTGGAGGCCCCGATCGCCCAGGGCGGCACGAACGTGTCCGGCGGCCAGCGCCAACGCCTGTCGATCGCGCGGGCCCTGGTCCGCAAGCCCGCCGTCTACCTCTTCGACGACGCCTTCTCGGCCCTGGACCTGGCCACCGACGCCCGCCTCCGGGCCGCCCTGCGTCCCAGGACGAGGGAGGCGGTCGTGATCGTGGTGGCCCAACGCGTGTCGACGGTCGTCGACGCGGACCGCATCGTGGTCCTGGAGAACGGAGCCGTGGTAGGCGTGGGCACCCACGCCGACCTCCTGCAAACCTGCCCAACCTACGTCGAGATCGTCGAGTCCCAACTAACCCCGGAGGCGGCGGCGTGACCACCCCATCCCGCCCCACCCCAACCCCACTGGCCACGCCACCCGGGTTCCCCACGCCAACGCCACCTTCGACACCGCCCTGGTTTCCCGCCTGGGTGTCACCTTCGACCCTGACCTGGGTTCCCGCGCTGGCTCAGGCTCCCGTGCCAGCGCCGCCTTCCCCATCAACCCGCGCTCCCGCACTGGTGTCCCGTTCCGTCTTAGCCTGTGCTCCCGCGCTGGCCCAGGTTCCCGTGCCAGCGCCGCCTTCCGCGCTGACACTAATTCCCGCGCCAGCATCACCTTCCGCGTCGACCTGGGCTCCTACGCTGGTGCCATCCTCGGCCCCAACTCGGGTCCCCTCACTGACGTCACCTTCCGCGCTCGCGCTAATCCCCGCATCGGCACCACCCTCCGCGTCAGCGCGATCCTCCGCACTGGCGCTGTTCCCCATGCCAATGCCTCGCCCGGTGCCAGCGCTGCTCTCCGCTCCACCAAAGCCAACGGTCCGCCCCGCCAAACCACTCACTCCTCGCAGGGAAGCGTCCACACCACTGATCGCCCTCCCGCTGGTCGCCACTCTCCATCGCACTCCCGGCCGTCACCGCACTTCGGGCCATCACCGCACTTCCCGTGCGTCAACTGCCCCCAGTGCTCCCCGGCGCAACCAGCCCACCCGGCTCAACCGCAGCCGCGCACACCACCCCGCGGCCACCTCGGCGTGCTTCCCCACACCCGCTACCTCCAGCCTGCCGTGCGTCGCCCTCCGACGTTCACCCCGAGCTGCCCTTCCCCGCACACCGGCGAAGCCCGACCACAACTCACACCTGGCCACCGCTCGCACCCTCCTCCCCGCACCCACTGCCGAACTGTTCCTCCTCCCCGCTCTCCCCTTGGCTCGCGCCCGCACCCGCGCCTGCACCCGCGTCCGCATCCGCATCCGCGATCACGCCGCTTTCACCCCACCCAGGTCCCCGCTGCTCGGCTCCCGGTCGCCCGCGTTGTCGCTCACGCCGTCGTCCGCGCCCAGAAAGGCTCACCAGTGACCACCACCCAGTCCCAGGCGGCCAGGCCGCAGCCGCGTGGACCGATGGGAGGCGGCGGGCCCTTCGGGGGCGGGATGCCGCCGATGGGCAAGGCCCACGACTTCAAGCCGTCCGCCAAGCGGCTGGTCGGCAGGGTGAGCCCGGAGCGCGTGCCGTTCATCGGGGTCGTCGTGCTCGGCGTGGCCAGCGTCGCGCTGTCCGTCGCCGGGCCCAAGGTCCTCGGGCACGCCACCGACATCATCTTCAACGGCGTCCTCGCCCGGATGCGCGGCGTTCCCGGCGCGGGCATCGACTTCGCCGCGCTCGGTTCAGTCCTCTCCTGGGTGCTCGGCCTGTACGTCGCGTCGTCGGTGTTCGGCTACGTCCAGGGGCTCCTGCTCAACGGCGTCGTGCAGCGCGTGGTCTACCGGCTGCGCGCCGACGTCGAGGACAAGCTGCACCGCCTGCCGCTGCGCTACTTCGACAGCCAACCGCGCGGTGAGCTGCTCTCCCGCGTCACCAACGACATCGACAACATCGCCACCACCCTCCAGCAGACCATGAGCCAGCTGCTGGTCTCCGGTCTGACGCTGATCGGCGTGCTGGCGATGATGGTGTCGATCTCCCCGCTGCTGGCGCTGATCGCACTGGCCCTGATCCCGCTGTCGATCATCATCACCGCGCGCATCCGCAAGCGGTCGCAGGCGCTGTTCGTGGCGCAGTGGAAGCACACCGGCGACCTGAACGCGCACATCGAGGAGGCGTTCAGCGGTCACCAGCTCGTCAAGGTGTTCGGCCGCCAGCGCGAGTCCGAGGAGGAGTTCCGCCGCCGCAACGACGACCTGCTCGGCTCGGCGCTGGGCGCGCAGTTCATCTCCGGCCTGATCATGCCGCTGATGATGTTCCTGTCGAACGTCGGCTACGTCGCGATCGCCGTGGTCGGCGGCCTGCGGGTGACGTCGGGCGCGATGACGCTCGGCGAGGTGCAGGCGTTCATCCAGTACTCCCGCCAGTTCACCCAGCCGCTGACCCAGGTGGCCGCGATGGCGAACCTGCTCCAGTCCGGCGTCGCCTCGGCCGAGCGGGTGTTCGAGCTGCTCGACGCCGAGGAGCAGGTCCCCGACCCGGTCGAGGAGCAGCTGCCCGCGACCCGCAGGGGCCGGGTGGAGTTCCACGACGTCAGCTTCTCCTACCTGCCCGAGCAGCCGCTGATCAAGCACCTGTCGCTGGTCGCGGAGCCGGGCAGCACGGTGGCGATCGTCGGCCCGACCGGCGCGGGCAAGACCACGCTGGTCAACCTCGTGATGCGCTTCTACGAGCTGGACGAGGGCCGCATCACCCTCGACGGCGTGGACATCACCGCGCTCAAGCGCGAGGACCTGCGCTCGCAGATCGGCATGGTGCTCCAGGAGACGTGGCTGTTCGGCGGCACGATCAGGCAGAACATCGCCTACGGCAGGCCGGACGCGACCGAGGAGGAGATCCTGGCCGCCGCCAGGGCGACCTACGTGGACCGCTTCGTGCGCACCCTGCCCGACGGTTACGACACCCTGATCGACGAGGAGGGCGGCAACGTCAGCGCGGGCGAGAAGCAGCTGCTGACGATCGCGCGGGCGTTCCTGGCCAACCCGTCCCTGCTGATCCTGGACGAGGCCACCAGCTCGGTCGACACCCGGACCGAGTCGCTGGTCCAGCACGCGATGGCGGCGCTCCGCTCCTCCAGGACCAGCTTCGTGATCGCCCACCGCCTGTCGACCATCCGCGACGCCGACCTGATCCTGGTGATGGAAGCGGGCCGGATCGTGGAGCAGGGCACGCACGAGGAGCTGATCACGAAGGAGGGCGCCTACCACCGGCTGTACTCGGCCCAGTTCGCGGAAGCGGGGGAAAACGACGAGAAGAGCTGAGCGGGCCGAACCCGCACAGCCCAGCCGCTGACCACAGCGGCGGTGCGCCAAGCACCGCCGCCTGTGGCGGGCGTGGGCTGGCGGGCGTGGGCTGGCGGGCGTGGGCTGGCGGGCGTGGGCTGGCGGGCGTGGGCTGGCGGGCGTGGGCTGGCGGGCGTGGGCTGGCGGGCACCCCAAGTGGGGGGTAGTTCGGATCGGGGGTTCGGGGTCAGATCGGGTCCAGGAGGGCCCACACCGCCTTGCCGCCCACCGCGGGGGCGGTGCCCCACTGGCTTGCCGCGTACGCGACCGCGTCCAGACCGCCGCTGCGGTCTCGGCGGCGGTTCGGCAGGGTGGGGCAGCGGTCCTGGACCGAGATCCTGAGGTGGCCGCGAGTCAGGTGGTGGTGTGCCGGGCGGTCGGGGGTGGTGTGGTCGTCTGCGGTGGTCAGGCGCAGCCACAGGTCGGTTCTCGCGTGTGCGACGGCGTTGTCGGTCAGCGCCGCCGCGACCAGCGCCGCCGCGTCCAGCAGACCGGTCAGGCCCCAGGCCAGGCAGGTGTCGGTCGCGAACAGCCTCGCGCGCACCGGGCTCACCGGGGTCGGGGGCAGGTGGATGCGGCGGTGGCGGGGGCGGGGGACCGGTGCGGTGGCGCGCAGGGCTCCCGCCAGGTCCGGGCTCACGGGCAGGCGCTCGCGGATCCAGTCCGCCACCGGGCGCGGGCTCACCAGGGCCAGTGGGATGCCCGGCCACCTGTCCACCCGGTCCGCCACCTGGCACAGCAGTCCCAGCAGCGCCGGTGCGGGGATCTCGGTCCTGGTCAGGTCGACCACCAGCGCCACCGGGTGATCGGCCGCGACCCGCAGCAGCGCCTGTCGGAGCGGCGTGGCCGTGGACAGGTCCAGTCTGCCCACCGGGCGCATCAGCGCGGCGCCCGCTACGTGGGACAGGTGGCAGCGCATGGTCGTCAACGGGGAACCTCCTCCGGCTCGCGGGTCACCGCGCGCGCCGGTGCGCGTGGTGCCGCGTGATCGTGTGGTGCTGCGTGCTCGCGGGACGCGGCGCGGGTCACGGTGTGGTCCCGCGTCTGCGCAGGTGCCTGCGGGCGTGGTTGCGGGCGACGCGCAGCGCGCGGTCAACGTCGGGCACGGTGGAACCGGTCAGCCTGGCGATCGAGGTCCGGGTGGTCCCGTGCGCGAGCAGCGCCAGCACCCGCAGGTGGCCCACCTCCAACCCGGCCGCGTCCGCCAACGCCCACGCCGCGTGCAACCGGTCCACCACGTCCTGCGCGTGATCCGGCTGCGGGGCGGGCAGGAGGGTGGCGTTGCGGCAGGCTCGGGCGTGCGCGTGCCGCCTGTGCAGCAGGGCGGTGCAGCGGCGCCACAGCACCGTGTCCAGCAGACCGTCGAAACCCTCGCGGTAGAGGCGGGGGAGGGACATGACGGTGACCAGCACGTCGTGCACCACGTCGTCGGCCTCGTCGGCCAAGCCCAACCGGACCGCCGCGCCGTGCAGGCGGGAACGCCTGCGCAGGCACAGGTCCCAGGCTTGGGACTCGGTGAGCAGGGCGGGATCGTCGACCGGGGGAGTGGGGGCGGTGGCGGTGCCAGTGGGGGCGCCAGTGGGAGCGAGGGGGAGCGAGCCGGTCGTGGCGGCACCAGGGTCGGGTGACCCTGTGGCGGGAGTGGGGAGTGGGGCGAGGACTGCCGTGAAGTGGGGCTCGGAAAGCGCTTTCCCCTGAGGGCTCGCGGTGCTCGACCAAGAGGGTGCAACGGGAGCAGCGAAGGCTGATGGGGCAGCGAGGGCTGATGGGGCGGCGGGAGCAGGGGGAGCTGCTGAGGTGGGAGCTGCGGAGGCGGCGGGAGCAGTCGGGGCGACGAGGGCCGCTGGAGAGGGTGGAGCGGCGGGGCAGGCGGGGGGCGCAAGCGCCGCCGGAGCAGGCGGACAGACGGGGGTGGTGGGAGCCGCTGGAGCCGCAGGAGCGGGTGGAGTGGCGGGGGCCGCCAGAGCGGCGGGCGCCGGTGGAGCGGCGGAGGCGGGGGCCGCAAGAGTCGCAGGAGCAGGTGGAGCTGCGGGGGCCGCCAGAGCTGCGGGCGCAGGTGGAGCGGCGGGAGTGGCAGGGGCAGGGAGGGCTGGGAGGGGTGGGGAGGGTGAGGAGGGGAGGGGTAATCGGGGGGCTTGGGGTGCCGGTGGGGGTGGCGGAGATGTCGGGACGGGCCTGGGGTTGCGCTGTGGATTCGCGTCCCCTCTCACCGCGCACCCCGCATGATCAACCGACATCTCCGCGTTCGCGCGAGGTGGGAGGCCACGCACCGCCTGCCCCGCGCTCGGCCCCATCTGGCCAGGGATCAGGGTTCCCGACGTGCTCGTCCTCTGGCCAGGGTTGCATTTCCCCGGTTGTGTTGGGGCGGCTCGATCGGGTGAACTTGGGACTGCTCCGGTGGTGGCTCACCCCCGCCAGCGCGCGCGGTCGTTCATCAGCCAGTGCGTCCCGTCCGTCCACCCGAGCAGCCTCCGGCCGCCGCCAGGGGTGGCGCCCTCGGCGTCGAAGCGGCCTCCGGACAGCACGTGCTCCAGGCCGAGCACCGCTGGCTCGAAGGTGCGGAGCAGGTTCAGCGAGCCCGTCGACCGGCGCAGGTGCGCGACCAGCTCTCGGCGCTCCCGCTCGTCGCAGTACCCGAGCAGGAACACCGCCTGCCGCCACGCGTAGGCCACGTTCTTCACCAGCAGCAGCCCCTCGTGCCACGTCCGCTCCGGCTTCGCCAGCCGCGCCAGCCCGCCCGTGATCCAGTCGAACACCCCGGTCACCAGCCCCGCCGCGACCTGGCGCAGCCGGTCGGTCAGGTCGAGGCCCTCCACCAGTGCCGCGAGGTTCTGCGTGGTCAGCACCTGGCTCTGCTCCAGCACCATCCCGTTGCCGACCACCCAGCTCCGGTGCGCGGACGCCCCGGCCCGCCGCCCGCACTCCTCCCCGAACCACCGCGCCGCCTCCGGGCGCCCGAACCAGCGCTTCCCGCCCACCAGCTCGGGCGGCTCGACCAGGTCGTAGTACGCCGCGTACGGCGTGCCGAGCGTGACCCGGTGCGCCACCACCGCCGCGTGGTGCCACTTCGGCGTGAAGCTGCCCGTGAAGATGTCCGCCGCGATCTCCTCCACCAGCGGCACGGGAACACCCGCCTGCTTCGCCAGCGCGCCGAACTCGGACACCAGCGGGTTCGGGGTGACCGTGTGCGGGAACGACGTCAGCGCCAGCAGCGCGGTCTGCTCCAGGGCCTCGCGCGCCGCCCGCCCCGCGTCCTGCCCGACCGAGCGGAACACGTCCAGCGCGGTCACCCACGGCAGCTCCTCGAACCGCACCTGCGACTCCAGGTCCAGCAGCAGCAACGTCCTGCGCCGCCGGAACGCCGCGTACGCCTGCTCGCGCAGCGCGCCCGCCACCGGGTCGGACAGCCCGGCCGCGAGCAGCCGCGCCGTCACCTGCGGCAGCACCTCGGCCAGCACCTCCCCGGACGGCACGACGCCGCGCCGCACCAGCTCGGCCAGCGGGGCCTCCAGCGCGCGGTCGAGCTTCGCCAGCAGGTGCGCGGGGAACTCGCTGCCCTCGGGCAGGCCCTCACCGGGGACCGCGGGGGCGGACACCGGCTCCAGGGAGGGGAGGCCGCCGTCGGCGGGGTAGCGGCCCAGGCGGTCGGCCAGCACCGCCGCGAACGCCGCGTGCGTGGGGGTGGCCACCACCTCGGCCTGCGCGGCGCGCAGCTCGGCGTGGTGCTCGCCCCGGCGGGTCAGCGCGTTCGCCAGCGCGCGGCGCACCCAGCCGACCTCCCGCGCGGACAACGCCGCGCTGAAACCAGCGGTGGGGGCGGCAGCCGGGCTGACCGCGCCGGGAACACCGGCCGCGTCGGGAGCGCCGGGCACGCGGACAGTACCGGGCGCACTGGCGCTACCGGGCACGCCAGCAACAGCGGGCGCATCAGCAATACCGGGCGTGTCGGCAACACCGGAGACGCTGGCAACAGCGGGCGTGTCGGCAACACCGGGCACGCCAGCAACACCGGGCGCGTCGGCAGCCCCGCTGAACCCGACAACCGCGCCGGGAGCACCGGCCGCGCCAACCGCGCCGGAAACCCCCACGCCACCCCCGCCCCCATCCCCCGAGCACCGCAGCAGCGCTTCGCGCAGCCTGCTGAAGTTGCTCCGGGGGTGCGCGTGCCGCCCGCTCGGCGCGCCCGCCGCCGCCAGCTTCGCCAACCACTCCTCCCGCCGCCGCGCCCAGTCCTCGGGCCACACCCGGCAGGGCCAGCCGCCCCGCACCGCGCCCGCCTCGTCCAGCCGGGGCGCCTCGCCCTCGACGGTGGACGCCCACAGGTCGACCAGCTCGTCGTGCAGCGGGTTCCACACCCCCAGCGTCTCCCGCATCGCCCCGACCTGCGGGGGCACCGCGGTCCGCCGCAGGGCGGAGCCCAGCTCCGCCACCGGGGTCCGCCGCACCACCGACCCGCTCATCGTGGACCGCGCCGCGCGCCTGGGCGTGAACCGCAGCCTGGGCAGCCACGGGCCGATCGCGTCCAGCACCCGCAGGGCCGCGTCCGCGCGCCCGGACGCCAGCAGCACCGCCACCGCCGGGATCGCCGCCTCCTCCGGCGCGTCGACCCGGTACTCGCCGGACGCCAGCACCTCCAGCAGCGCGGCCCGGCCCTCGTCGCCCAGGTGCCACCAGTTCAGCCGCTCGCGGTCGGTGCCGCCGGGGACCCCGGCGGGCAGCGCGGCCAGCAGCGCGCGCTCCTCCTCGTCCGGCTCGACCTCGGCGACCAGCCTCCCGGTGGCGAACCCGCCGTGCACGACCTCCAGGGTCACCCACGGCGGAACGCCCGACACCGGGGTGCGGCTGCCCACGGTCAGCGACCCGTCCGCCATCCCCCGGAGCACACCCGCCCACTGCGCGACCTTCTCCGACGAGGCGGGCGCGGACTCCAGCGCGCGCAGGAACCGCGCGAGCGCGTAGGGGGAGAAGGCGGTGTGCTCGGACATGGCTGTGCTCCGGTGGGGACGTCGCTCCGCGTGCGGAACGCGCGGCCCCGGCACCTGGCCGGGGCCGCACGATGAGAGGCGAGCGCGGGGTGGGTGGACACGGGGGCCGGACTCGAACCGACGCCCTCCCGGTTACCAGCCGGGCGATCCGCCACCTGATCTACCCCGTGGTGGTCCCGCGCTCCCCGGACCACGGCGGTCCGGGCTCGACATGGAGGCGGGACTCGAACCCGCGCCCTCCCGGTCCAGAGCCGGGAGCTCTACCACCTGAGCTACTCCACGCTGGTCGGAGCCTCGCGGCTCCGTCCACAGCAGACCATAAGGCGCTCACCCGGTCGTGTCTCCCGGTTTTCCCGCGAGGGCGCGCCCCGACCAACCGGCCGGGACGCGCCGGACAACCCGCCGGACAACCCGCCGAGGGACGATCAGTGCAGGTAGGGCCACCCCGCGGAGTCCCAGGCCAGCCAGTTGATCCCGAGCTGCGAGGCCCCGCTGTCGGTGTAGTAGTGGTACGTGATGATGTCGCTGTCGGAGTCGCTGAACACGTCCTGGTGACCGGGCCCGTGGATGCTGCCCTGCCCGGCCAGGATCTCCGTGCCGCCCCCGGACGTCATCGCCGTCCCGTTGCGCGCCACGTACGGCCCGGTCACGCTCGTCGACCGGCCCACCATCACCCGGTACGTGCTCGCCGCGCCCGCGCAGCAGCGGTCGAACGACACGAACAGGTAGTAGTACGACCCGTGCTTGACGATCGTCGGCGCCTCGATCGCGCCGCCACCCCGGCCCGCGACGGACCGGATCGTGCTGTCCGAGCGCTTCCCGGTCGACGGGTTGAGCTGCACGAGCTTGATGCCCGACCAGAACGAGCCGAAGCTCAGCCACCACCGGCCCTGGTCGTCCACCACCAGGTTCGGGTCGATCGCGTTGTAGTCGTTCGAGCCGCTGGACTCGATCACCAGCCCCTGGTTGGTCCAGGACCCGGACGCGCCGGTCGTGCTGGTGGCCAGGAAGATCGCCGACTTGTTCGAGCCGAACGTCGACGCCGAGTAGTACAGGTGGTACCGGCCGTTCTGGTAGGACAGGTCCGGCGCCCACAGGTTCCGGCTGCCGCCGGTGTACGCGGTGGTCCAGGACGCGCCGTTCGGGAAGACCGCGCCCGCGTTGCGGAACGCGGTGCGGTCGGTGGAGGTCTTCAGCGCGATGTTGTCCCCGGTGTGCGCGACCAGGTAGGTCCCGTCGGGCTTCTTCACGAACGTCGGGTCGTGCACGCCGATGTCGCCGGTGACCACGCCGGGGTACGGGTAGGCCATCGCCTGGCCCGCTCCCGGCAGGACCAGCGCCAGTGCCGCGAGCAGCACCAGCGCGCGCTTCGTCGCTCTTGCCACGGTTCTCCTCGATCCACGGTGGTGGAGGGGTCGGCGGCGGCGGACAGGCGTGTTCCGGGAGGCACGACTGGTCCGCCGACCGTAGCGAGGCGGGGGCGGCGCCGACAAGGACGGTTCAGGGTGGTGAAATTCCCCGGCGCCCCCGGTGATCCTCCCCCTCGGGGGTGGTCCGCGCGCCCACCGGAAGGACCCCCGTGCAGCCCGCTTCCCCGACCCCGCCGCGGCGGTTCGCCAAGCTCGTCACCGAGGTGCTCGCGCCCTGGGTGTGGGTGGTGTGGCTGCCCGCCGCGATCGGCTGGAGCGCCACCGGCACCGCGTTCGGCGCGCTGGTGTGGGGCGCGGTCGTCGCCGTGTTCGGCGCGGTGATCCCGATGGCGGTGATCGTGCACGGCGCGCGCAGGGGCCGCTGGGACAACCACCACGTCACCCGCCGCGAGGACCGCCTCGTGCCGCTGCTGACCTGCGTCGGGTCGGTGGGCGTCGGCATCGCGGCCCTCGCGCTCGCGGGCGCGCCGCACGAGATGATCGCGCTCGCGGCGGCCATGTTCAGCACGCTGGTCGTCACCACCGCGATCACCCTCGCCCCCGGCGGGCGCGGCTGGAAGATCTCGGTGCACTCGGGCGTCGCGTTCGGCGCGATCGCGATCCTGGCCATCCAGAGCGGCCCGTGGTGGGCGCTGCTGTGGTCGGCGTCCGCGCTGGTGGCCTGGTCGCGGGTCGAGCTGGGCGACCACACCACCGGCCAGGTGTGCGGCGGCGCGGTGCTGGGCGTGCTCGGCGGCGGCGGGATCTACTCGGCGGGCCTGCTGCTGCTCGGCTGATCGCCGCCCCCGCGCCACGTCGCGGGCGTCACGCCCTTCCACCGCTTGAACGCGTGGATGAAGCTCGACGCCTCCGCGTACCCGAGCCGCCGCGCCGCCTCCTCCACCGACAGCGCACCGCCCCGCAGCAACCGCTCGGCCAGCGCCTCCCGCACCTCGTCCAGCAGCTCCCGGTAGCTCGTGCCCGCCCCGGCGAGCCTGCGCCGCAGCGTCCGGGTGCTCACCGACAGCTCCCGCGCCACCCGGTCCATGCCGCCGTCCAGCGCGCCCGGCCCGGCCAGCCGCTCCCGCACCTCGTGCGCGATCCCGCCCCGCTCGCGCCGCCGCGCCACCAGCCTGCGGCACTGCGCCTCGCACGCCGCCACGGTGTGCGGGTCGGCCTGCGGCAGCGGCCGGTCCAGCAGGCCCGCGTCGTACACCGCCGCCGTCACCGGCGCCCCGAACACCGGCCGCAGCCCGAACGCCCGCTCGTGGACGGCCACCCCGCCCGGCTCCGGGAACCCGAACACCACCGACCGCAGCGGCAACCCGCCCGGCAGCAGCTCGCCGATCACCGAGTGCACCGCCGCCAGGTCCCGCTCGGCCAGGAACCGCCCCACCGGGTCCGGCAGCCCGGTGGTGTCCAGCAGCACCCGCACCAGCCCGTCCGACACCGACGCGCTCGGGATGCAGAACGCGAAGCTCAGGTCCAGGAACCGCAGCGCCACGTCCACCGCGTCCCGCACGCTCCGGCTGCTCAGGAACGCGAACCCGAGCACCCCGAACGTGGTCGCGTGGTACCGCCCGCCCAGCTCGACGCCCGCGTCGGGCAGCGCCTCCGCGAGCGCCCGCACCACCCGCAGCTCCTGGTGCGCGCTGACCTCCCCGTCCGGGTCGACCAGGTCCGCCGCCACCAGCCCGGTGCCCGCCAGCAGGTCGGTCTCGGCGAGCCCGCGCTCGACCCCGAACCGCACCAGCAGCGCCACGCCCGCGACGCCGCGCGGGAAGTCCCAGTGCCGCACGGCCGGGTCGGCGAGAGGGGGCATGGCCGGAATTGTGGATTCCGCGGCCCCGATTGTCTTGGGCCGATGGGGTGCTCCCGGCCTAGCCTCGGCACGTGGACAACGGGGTCGACGTGGTGGTGATCGGCGCGGGCTTCGCCGGGATCGGCATGGCAGCCTCCGCGCTGCGCGCCGGGTTCAGCGCGCTGGTGCTGGAGAAGGCGCGGGACGTGGGCGGGGTGTGGCGGGACAACACCTACCCCGGCGCGGCCTGCGACGTGCCCTCCTCGCTCTACTCGTTCTCCTTCGCCCCCGAACCGGGTTGGCCGCGCCGCTACTCCGGCCAGGCCGACATCCACGCCTACCTGCGGCGGGTCGCCGCCGAGACCGGCGTGCTGCCGCGCGTGCGGTTCGGCGCGGAGGTTGTCTCCGCCGACTACGACGAGCCCGCCGCCCGCTGGCGGGTCACCCTGGCCGACGGGCGCGAGCACGTCGCGCGGTTCCTGGTCACCGCCGTCGGCCAGCTGTCCCGACCGGCCGTCCCCGACCTGCCCGGCGCCGCCGACTTCCCCGGCCGGGTCTTCCACAGCTCCCGCTGGGACCACGGCCTGGACCTGACCGGGCTGCGCGTGGCCGTCGTCGGCACCGGGGCGAGCGCGATCCAGTTCGTGCCGGAGATCCGCGAGGTCGCCGCCAGGGTGACCGTCTTCCAGCGCACCCCGCCGCACGTCATCCCCAAGCCCGACCGCGCCTACACCCGCCGCCGCACCGCCCTCCACCGCGCGTTCCCGCCCGCCCAGGCCGTGGGCCGGGCCACCACGTGGGTGGCGGGGGAGTTCCTCACCGCCGCGATCACCGCCGTGCCCGCGTTCGGCAAGGCGGTCGAGGCCGCGTTCCACCTGCACCTGCGCCGCCAGGTCCCCGACCCCGCGCTGCGCGCCGCGCTCGTCCCCGACCACCCGGTGGGCTGCCGGCGCGTGCTGTTCTCCAACACCTGGTACCCGGCGCTGACCAGCGACAACGTCGACCTCGTCACCTCGCCCGCCGCCGCCTTCACCCCGCGCGGGCTGCGCTCGGCCGACGGCGTCGAGCACCCGGTCGACGTGGTCGTGCACGGCACCGGGTTCGCCGCCACCGAGTTCCTCGCCCCGATGCGGATCAGGGGCCGCGAGGGCGCGGAGCTGGCCGACCGCTGGCGCGACGGGGCCCGCGCCCACCTGGGCCTGACCGTTCCCGGCTTCCCGAACCTGTTCGTGCTCTACGGCCCCAACACCAACCTCGGCGGCAACTCGATCCTGCAGATGATCGAGCCGCAGGTCGGGTACGTCACCGCGCTGCTGGAGCGGATGCGCGCGCACGGCCTGACCGGCGCCGAGGTGCGCCCCGAGGTCGCGGACGCGTTCGACCGCGAGGTGCAGGACCGGCTCGGCCGCACCGCCTGGGCGCGCTGCCGCAGCTGGTACCGGGTCGAGGGCGGGCGGATCGTGAGCAACTGGCCCGGCCAGGTCTGGGAGTACCGGCGCAGGACGGCGCGCCCCGACCCGAGGCACTTCCGCTTCACCCGCCCCTGAACCCCGACCTGGACCCCAGTCCCCGCCCCGGACCCCCGACCACGCTGGAGGAGCACCGTGCCCGACTACGACGTCCTGGTGATCGGCTCCGGGTTCGGCGGCGCGGTCAGCGCGCTGCGCCTGACCGAGAAGGGCTACCGCGTCGGCGTCCTGGAGGCGGGCCGCCGGTTCGCCGACCACGAGTTCGCCCGCACCTCCTGGCGGCTGCGCGACTACCTGTTCGCCCCGGCCGTCGGCTGCTACGGCATCCAGCGGATCGACCTGCTGCGCGACGTGCTCGTGCTCAGCGGCGCGGGCGTCGGCGGCGGCTCGCTCGTCTACGCCAACACCCTCTACCGGCCCGGCGAGCACTTCTTCACCGCGCCCGCCTGGAGCGGCACCGCCGACTGGAAGGCCGAGCTGGCCCGCTGGTACGACCAGGCGGAGCGGATGCTGGGCGTGGTGGAGAACCCGCTGACCACCCCGGCGGACCGGGTGCTGCGCGCGGTCGCCGACGACCTCGGCGTCGGCTCGACCTACCACCGCTCCCGCGTCGGCGTGTTCTTCGCCGAGCGCCCCGGCCAGCGGGTGGCCGACCCGTTCTTCGGCGGCGTCGGGCCCGAGCGCGCCGGGTGCGCGCACTGCGGCGAGTGCATGACCGGGTGCAGGCACAACGCCAAGAACACGCTGACCAAGAACTACCTGCACCTGGCCGAGCGCGCGGGCGCGACCGTGCGCCCGCTGACCACGGTCACCGACGTGCGCCCGGTCGCGGGCGGCTACGAGGTGCGCGCCCACCGCACCGGCAGGCCGTGGCGCACCGAGGTGCTCACCGCGGGCCAGGTGGTGTTCTCCGCCGCCGCGATGGGCACCCAGCGGCTGCTGCACTCGCTGCGCGACCGGGGCGTGCTGCCGGGGATCTCCGCGCGCCTGGGCGTGCTCTCCCGCACCAACGCCGAGGCCGTGCTCGCGGTCAAGGCCCGCACCGACGACGTCGACTACTCGCGCGGGGTCGCGATCACCTCCTCGGTGCACCCCGATCCGCGAACGCACGTGGAACCGGTCCGCTACGGGCGCGGCAGCAACATCATGGGCCTGCTCATGACCGTGCTCGCCGACCCCGAGCCCGGCAGGGCGCGCTGGCGCAGCGGGGTCGACCGGCTCGTCGAGCAGCGCCGCGACCTGCCCCGGCTGCTCAACCCCAGGCGCTGGTCGGAGCGGTCCGTGGCGCTGCTGTTCATGCAGAACACCGACACCTCCCTCACCACCAGGGGCAGGCGCGGCCCGTTCGGGCGGGGCCTGACCTCGGGGCCGGGGGAGGGGGAGCGGAACGAGGTGTGGAACCCGGTCGGGCACGAGCTCACCCGGCGGGTGGCGGAGAAGATCGGCGGCATCCCCGGCGGGGCCTGGACGGACTTCTTCGACGTGCCCCTGACCGGCCACTTCATCGGCGGCTGCGGCATCGGCGCGTCGCCCGAGAGCGGCGTGGTCGACGCCTACCACCGGGTGTTCGGGCACGAGGGCCTGCACGTGGTCGACGGCTCGACCATCCCGGCGAACCTGGGCGTCAACCCGTCGCTGACCATCACGGCCATGGCGGAGCGGGCGATGTCGCTGTGGCCGAACAAGGGCGAACCGGACCCGCGGCCGCCGCTGGGGGAGGTCTACCGGCCGGTGCGCCCGATCGCGCCCCGCCACCCCGTGGTGCCGCCCACCGCGCCCGCCGCTCTGCTGCCCATCACTCCCGTGTGACGACCCCGCGGGGTCGTCACACGACCACCGGCTCGTGCCGCACCCCGGCCCAGGGGCGACAACCCTCCGCGACCGGCGGCCCGTCGAGGCGCCCGCCCGGCCCGCCGTCGTCCTCGCCGAGTCGTCGGTCCTGACCAACGCCCCCGACCGCCCTGCGAGAGGATCACCCGATGGACTACCCACCGGAACCCTGGGACCTGCACGGGCACGGCTGCGCCTCGCTCTGGGCGGTCAGGTCCACCCCGCCGCTGCCCGACGGCGTGCGCCCGGTGCGCGTGCTCGGCCGGTCGCTGGTCGTCACCGGGTTCGTCGCCTACCTGCCCGGCAGCCTGCTGCCCTACAACGAGCTGCTCGCCGCCGTCCTGGTCCGCAGGGGCTGGCGGCTCGGCCTGACCATCACGCACATCTGGGTGGACAGCGAGCCGTCCAAGGCGGGCGCCCGCGCCATGTGGGGCATCCCCAAGGAGCTGGCCGACCTGGACGTCACCCGCCTCTCCGGCGACGCCGAGGGCATCGCCGCGGCCCGCCTGGTGCCCAAGGGCGCCACGCTCCCGGTCAAGGCCGCCCTGCCGCTGTGGCAGAGCCTGGGCGGGCGCACCACCCGCACCCCGTTCCGGGCGGGCGGCCGGGCCGCGCCCACCCGGCTGGAGTGGCGGTTCGCCGCCAAGGGCCCCCTCGGCTGGCTCCTGCCGCACCGCCCGCTGCTCGGCGCGGTGATCCCGGAGTTCCGGATGCGCTTCGGCAGCGACCGCGCGGGCGGCCGGGGCTGAGCCGCCGGACCGGCGCCCGCCCCGCCGAACCGGGCGCGGGGCGCGCGCCGGTCCGGCCACGAGTCGGGCGCGCGCTGGGCCGAACGGGCGCGGGAGTGGGCACGCCCTGTGCCCGGCACGTCACGATCCAGCGCACCACTGCGGTCTCCACCCCGCCACACCGCCCGCCGTCACCACCCCACCCCGTTCGCCCACTACTCTCTGCTTCCAGGAGTCGCAGGAGGAGGCAGCAGAGTGGTTGCGGACGCTGGGCAGGGGAACGGACACCGCCTGACCGGGTTGTTGAGGGACAACGCGGGCACGATCATCGCCAGGTGGGTCGACTCGGTGCTCGGGCAGATCCGGGGCCGGGTGACCAAGGCCGAGCTGGAGCGGGACTTCGGCGAGCTGTTCACCGCCCTGCTCCAGGTCGCCGACAACCAGGGCCACGACCTGGGCGGCGAGCGCAACGCCGAGGTCAAGGCGCTGCTGGAGGACATGTCGCGCACCCGCGCCCGGCAGGGGTACACCCCGTCGGAGACCGCGTCGAGCATCTTCGCCCTCAAGCGCGTGGTGTTCGAGCTGGCCGACGAGCTGCCCGAGACCGACACGGACCTGTTCCGCGAGCTGATGGGCTTCTCCCAGCTGCTGGACGCGCTGGGCCTGGTCACCTTCGAGACCTACGCCCGCGCCCGCGAGGAGATCATCCAGGAGCAGTCCGAGCAGCTTCTGGAGCTCACCACCCCCGTGGTGAAGATCTGGGAGGGCATCCTGGCCGTGCCGCTGGTCGGCACCCTCGACTCCGCGCGCACCCAGGTCGTGATGGAGAAGCTCCTCGAGGCGCTGGTCGAGACCGGCTCCGAGCACGCCATCATCGACATCACCGGCGTGCTGGCCGTGGACACCCAGGTCGCCCAGCACCTGCTCAAGACCGTCGTCGCCGCCCGCCTGATGGGCGCGGAGTGCACCATCTCCGGCATCCGCCCGCAGATCGCCCAGACGATCGTGGCGCTGGGCATCGAGTTCGGCGACATCACCACCAAGGCCTCCCTGTCCGACGCGCTGCGGCACGCGCTGCGCCGCGAGGGCG
Source organism: Actinosynnema pretiosum (assembly GCF_002354875.1). Lineage (GTDB taxonomy): Bacteria > Actinomycetota > Actinomycetes > Mycobacteriales > Pseudonocardiaceae > Actinosynnema > Actinosynnema auranticum. The sequence goes on along the minus strand of NZ_CP023445.1, from coordinate 4,398,240 downwards.
TCGAGGTCACCCACGATCGGAGCGCCCGGTGATGGTCGAGCGCGTTCCGATCCTCAAGATCGGCGACGTCCTGCTGGTGTCGATCCAGATCGACCTGCAGGACCAGAGCGTCCTCGCCCTCCAGGAGGACCTCGCGGAGAAGATCAGCGCGACCGGCGCGCACGGCGTGGTCATCGACATCTCCGCCGTGGAGATCGTCGACTCGTTCATCGGCCGCATGTTCGCCACCATCGCCTCGATCTCCAAGCTGTTCGACGCCGACACCGTCGTCGTCGGGATGCGCCCCGCGGTCGCCATCACCCTGGTGGAGCTCGGGCTCACCCTCGGCGGCGTGCGCACGGCCCTGGACCTGGAGCGCGGCATGAAGATCCTCAGAGTGCTCGGCGAACAGCGCCGAGGCGTGCGGTGACCACACCCGTGGGGTCCCCCGACCTCCAGCCCATCTCGGGTGACGACGACGTGGTGCGGGTGCGCCAGCTCGTGCGCAACTACGCCCAGAAGGTCAAGCTCTCCCTGGTCGACCAGACCAAGCTGGTCACCGCCGCGAGCGAGCTCGCCCGCAACACCCTGGTCTACGGCGGCGGTGGGCGCGCCAGCGTGGAGGTCGTCACCGACGGCCGCCGCCAGGGCGTGCGCGCCGCCTTCACCGACGAGGGCCCCGGCATCCCCGACCTCACGCTCGCCCTGGCCGACGGCTGGAGCAGCGGCAAGGGCATGGGCCTCGGCCTGTCCGGCGCGCGCAGGCTCGTCGACCAGTTCGACCTCGACACCGAGGTCGGCCGGGGCACCAGCGTGACCGTGGTCAAGTGGAAGCGGTGACGTGGCGCAGGTGAACCAGTTCCTCCCGGTCACGGAGGACGTGGCCTGGGTGCGCGTCGAGGAGACCGCCCAGGTCGGCAGGGCCCGCAGGGCCGCCACCGCGCTGGCCGAGCAGCTCGGCTTCCCCGGCGCCAGGGTCGCCGAGATCGGCCTCGCCGTCACCGAGATCGGCACCAACCTGCTCAAGCACGCCCGCGAGGGCCAGGTCCTGGTGCGCTCGCTGCGCGCCGTCGACCAGGCCGCCGTGGAGGTGCTCGCGCTCGACTCCGGCCCCGGCATCCCCGACGTCGACCTCGCGCTGCTCGACGGCCAGTCCAGCACCGGCACCCTGGGCCTGGGCATGGGCGCGGTGGCGCGCGCCGCCGACACCTGCGCGGTGTCCTCCAGCCCGCGCGGCACCGCGCTGGTCGCCCGCTTCCACCCGCGGCGCGGCCCCCTGTCCGACATCCCCGAGGACACCGCGTCCGGCCTCACCAGGGCCATCGGGGGCGAGGAGGAGTGCGGCGACGCGTGGGCCGTGCGCCGCGACGGCGACCGGCTCGTCCTGATGATGTGCGACGGCTCCGGGCACGGCCCGCTGGCCGCGTCCGCCTCCCGCGAGGCCGTGCGGGTCTTCCGCAACCACCCGAGCACCTCCCCGCAGGACCTCGTCACCCACCTGCACGCCTCCCTGCGCGGCACCAGGGGCGGCGCCGTCGCGGTCGCCGAGCTCGACCTGGCCGCCCGCACGGCCCGGTTCTGCGGCCTCGGGAACATCGCCGCGTCCGTGCTCACCGCCGACCGCAAGCAGGGAATGGTTTCGGCACCCGGCGTCGCGGGGTACCAGGCGCGCGTCATCCGAACGTTCGACTACCCGCTGCCGGAGGGGGCCGTGGTCGTGCTGCACTCCGACGGCCTCACCGAGCGGTGGGGACCCGAGCCGGACCTGCTGGCGGGGCCGCCGCTGCTCGCCGCCGCCTCGCTGCTGCGCGACGCGGGCGTGCGCCGCGACGACGCGGGCGTCCTCGTGGCCAGGACGTGAGCCCGCACCGGGCTCCCGACGGCGTCGAGGGGCTGCTGCGCCTGTCCGTGTCGGCCGATCCGGACGTGTTCCTGCTGCGCCAGCGCGGCCGGGAGGTCGCCGCGGGCATCGGCATGGACGGCCAGGACCAGATCCGGGTCGCCTCCGCGCTCAGCGACCTGGGCCGCGAGCTGGTCCGCCGCTCCGAACCGGCCACCGTGCTGTTCGGGCTGCGCGCCGAGCCCGCGCCCGCGCTGGTCATCGAGTTCGGCTGGACCGGCGGCCAGGCCACCGGTCCCGGCTGGGACACGGTGCGGCGGTTCATGGACTCGGTCGAGGCCGACGCGGGCGGAACGCGGGTGACGCTGGTCAAGGACCTGTCCCACGGCAGGCGCCCACCCACGGCCCAGGAGGTGGATCGGCTGCGCCGCGAACTGTCCGCCGCCGCAGGCGGAGACGCGCTCGACGAGCTGCGGACCCAGAACCAGGAGCTCCTGGCGGCCATGGAGGACGCCGAGGCCAAGGGGCGCGAGCTGGAGCGGCTCAACTCCGAGCTGGAGGACACCAACCGGGGCGTCATGGCCCTGTACAAGGAGCTGTCCGACGAGCTGGAGCAGACCAACCAGGGCGTGGTGGCCCTGTACGCGGAGCTGGAGGAGAAGACCACCCAGCTGCGCGAGGCCGCCGAGGCCCGCACCCGCTTCTGGTCCACCATCAGCCACGAGCTGCGCTCCCCGGTGAACTCGGTGGTCGGGCTGACCCGGCTGCTGGCCGCGCCCGGCTCCGACCCGCTCACCGAGGAGCAGCGCCGCCAGGTCACCCTGGTCAACCAGGCGGGGGAGACCCTGCTGGCGCTGGTCAACGAGCTGCTGGACACCGCCAAGGCCGAGTCGGGCAGCCTGCGGCCCCGGCCCGCCCCGGTGGACCTGCCGCTGGTGGTCGCGCAGCTGCGCGGCGCCCTGCAGACCACCGCGCGCACCCCGGACGTGGCGCTGGTCGTCGACGCGCCCGCCGACCTTCCGGTGCTGGTCACCGACGAGACGATGCTGGTGCGCATCCTGCGGAACCTGCTGTCCAACGGGCTGAAGTTCACCGAGCGCGGCGAGGTGCGGCTGACCGTCCGGCCGGACAGCACGGGCCCCGAGGCGGGGCTGCGGTTCACCGTGGCCGACACCGGCATCGGCATCCCCGCCGAGGAGCAGCCCAGGGTGTTCGAGGAGTTCTACCAGGTCGCGAACAAGCTCCAGGCGGGCGTGAGCGGCACGGGCCTCGGCCTGCCGTACGCCCGCAAGCTCGCCCGCATCCTGGGCGGCGACCTGGTGCTGACCAGCGCGCCCGGCGTGGGCACGAAGGTGGAGCTGCGGCTGCCGCTGGGCGCCGACGACGCGCAGCCCGTGGGCACCGCGCTGGTCGTGGACGCCGACGGCGACAACCGGGCGCTGCTCACCGCCGCGCTGGACGGGATCGCCAACCGGGTCGCGGTGTCGGCCGACGGCCGCGACGCCCTCGCCTCCGCCCGCGCCGAGGTGCCCGGACTGGTGCTGCTGTCCTGCGACACGCCGCTGGTCAGCGGCAGCGAGGTGCTGTCGGTGCTGCGGCAGGACGCCGTGCTGCGCGGCGTCCCGGTCGTGGTGACCTGCCCGGACGCGGACAGCGCCGTCGAGCGCACGGTCTCGCGCCTCGGCGCGGTCGTGCTGCCGCTGGCGGGCCTGACCGGCGAGACCGTGCGGCGGGCGGTGCGCGACGCGCGCGCGGCCGTGCGCGCCCTGGTCGCGTCGGACTCGACCGCCCGCGCCACCCTCCCGCCCCTCGGCGCGCGCTCGCTGCCGCCAGGGGCCCGCACCCTCCCACCGGGGACCCCGCGATGAACCTTCCCCAGCCCACCCCGGCGCACATCCTCGTCGTGGACGACCTGGAGGCCAGCCGGTACATCACCGCCAGCTGGCTGCGCAGGGGCGGCCACCGCATCACCGAGGCGGTCACCGGCGGCCAGGCGCTCGACCTGCTCGACGAGGTCGAGTTCGACCTCGTCGTGCTGGACGTCAACCTGCCCGACATGAGCGGCTTCGACATCGCCGAGCGCATCAAGGGCGACCCGCGCACGGCCGCCGTGCCGGTGGTGCACGTCTCCGCCGCGCACCGCGAGGCCGAGGACCGCATCACCGGCCTCAACCGGGGCGCGGACGCCTACCTGACCGAACCGGTCGACCCCGGCGAGCTGCTGGCCACGGTCGAGGCGGCTCTGCGCTACTACCGGGCCCGCGCGCTGGCCGAGCGGCTGGCCGACCGCCTCGCCAAGCTGACCGGGGCCACGCTCGCGGTCAACGCCGCGCAGACCTTCGACGACCTGGCGGAAGCAGCCGCGAGGGGCACCGCGACCGTCCTGGACACCCCGGCCACCGCCCTGGTGCCCACCCCGCAGGGCGCGGTGCGCTCCTGCCAGGCCGAGGACGGCGAGGTGGTCCTGGACACCGCGCCCGAGGACGTCCTGGAGCGGCAGCTCGGCGACGGCGAGGTCCGCCTGGTCGAGGACCCGCCGTGGCGCCCCGGTCACCCCGCCGTCGTCGTGGCGGCCCGCCGCAACCAGCGCCGCGCCCCGATCCTGCTGGCCGTGGACCCGGCGAGCGCGGCCACCGACGAGGACCGCAACCTCCTGCGCCAGCTGGCCCAGGCCACCGCGCTGGCCGCCGACGGCCTGCGGGCGTTCGCCGAGGAGCACAACCTGGCCCTGACCCTGCAGCGCAGCCTGCTGCCCAGGGTCCTGCCGACCAGGCCCACCCTGCCCATGACGGCCAGGTACGTGCCCGCGTCCGCGCACGCCGAGATCGGCGGCGACTTCTACGAGGTCACCGAGCTCGACGACGACCGCCTGCTGATCGCCATCGGCGACGTCTGCGGCCACTCCCTGGAGGCGGCCACCATCATGGGCGAGGTCCGGCACGCCCTGCGCGCCTACGCCGTGGAGGAGCGCGACCCGGCGGCGATCCTGGCCAAGCTGGACGCGATGCTCCAGCGCTACCACCCGTTCCGGGGCATCACCACGCTCTGCCTGTTCCTGGTCGACCCGGCGGACGGCTCCACCCTGGTGGCGAACGCGGGCCACATCCCGCCGCTGCTGGCCGACGAGTCCGGCGCCCGCTACCTGGACGAGATCCGCGGCCCCCTGCTGGGCGTCGGCCTGCCGAGGCCGCCCGCGACCCCGCTGGTGCTGCCCGAGGGCGCCCTGGTCCTGCTCACCACCGACGGCCTGGTCGAGCACGCGGGCGAGGACATGGACGTCGGCCTCGACCTGTTGCGCGAGTCCGTGTCGCACGGTGGCGACATGGACGCGCTGTGCGACCGCCTGCTGGCCGAACTGGGTCAGCAGAAGAAGGACGACATCGCCCTGCTGGCCTTCCGCAGGCTCGGCCACCTGAACGGGGGAGAGGCCGGGTAATTCGGACACGGTGAGTAGACTCTGCCGGAAGCCGGAGAGTCGTGGGTTGAGCAGCCAGCCCGTTCGCACGGACCAGCAGCGCGTGGAGGCACAACTCATGGACGGACAGACCGGCGCGGTGACCCGCGAGGCGGACGGCGTGCTGATCACCAGGATCACCGGCGAGGTCGACGCCGCCAGCACCGACCCGATCAGGGCCGAGGTGCTGGCCCAGCTCGACCAGGCGTCGGGCGCCCTGGTCCTCGACCTGCGCGAGGTCGCCTTCTTCGGCTCCAGCGGCATCTCGCTGCTGGCCGAGTCGTACGCCCGCGCCCAGCGCCTCGGTCTGGCCCTGGCCGTGGTGGCGGACCAGCGCGCGGTCCTGCGTCCGCTCCAGGTGACCGGGATGGCCGACAGCCTCCTGATCAAGCCCACCCTGGACGAGGCCGTGGAGGCCGTCCGGGCCCAGGCCCGGCAGGCCTGACCGGAGCGCTCAGAGCCCTTCCCCCGTCCCCGTTTGACCCGGCGCGCCGGGCCGGACGGGGACGGGGCGTTTCCAGGGCCGGGCGCCTAGCGCGTGCTTCCCCGGTGAGGGGAGCGGCGTGCCGGTGGCCGCGGCGCGGCGGTCCGACCTGACCGACGCGCGGTGGGCGGTGCCGCGACCGCTGCTGCCCGGCGGCGTCAAGCGACGGCGGACAAGGCCTGCAGCTCCCCTGCCGGTGGACGGCCGCCGTCCGTCGACCGGGACGTCCACGAGCAGCGCCACGCCGTGGAGCGCGGCATCAACACCTGGCTGCGCCACATCTGACACACGACCTAGCGCCCCACCACCCGGAGCGAGAGCCGGTCCCCGGCCGCGCCCCCGTGCAACCCGGACACCGCCATGATGCGGGCGGGCGCGCTCCCCTCGGTGACCACGACGCCCACGCCGCGCCCGCGCCCGGCGGCGACCTCGGCGGCCTCCAGCAGCAGCGCCACCCCGGAGCTGCTCAGGTACCCCAGCCCGGTCAGGTCCAGCTCGACCGGCCGCCGGTCGGCCACGTCCACCCGGCCGAGCAGGAACTCCCGCAGCGCCCTGACCCCGTCCAGGTCCAGGTCGCCGCCCAGGTGCAGCACCTGCACCGCGTCCCGGAACTCCTCGCCCGCCGTGCAGCGGACCCCCACGACCGGCCCGCGCACCCGCCGCCGGGGCGCGGGAACGCCGGGGCCGTCGCCCTCGGGGACCACGAACTCCACGACGGTCCCCTCCGGCCCCCTGGTGAACACCGCGTCGCGCCCCACCGTCTGGATCAGCTGCACCCCGCGCCCCCGGTGCCCCTTGTCCTCGGGCTCGGGCCGCCACCGCCCCCAGTCGCACACCCGGACCCGGACCCCGCCGTCCCCGATCCGCTCGACCCGGTACTCGAACTCGCCCGGCCCGTCCGGGTAGGCGTGGTCGACCGCGTTCGCCGCCGCCTCGCCCAGCGCGAGCTGCAGGTCGCACAGCAGGTCGTCGGACAGCCCGGCCCGGCCCGCCCACTCCGCGACCCGCCGCCGCATCCCGGACAGCTCGGGGGCCTCGGCCGCGACCCGCCGCCGCAGCGGCTCCGGGATCTTCCGCACCACCACCAGCGCCACGTCGTCGTCCTGCCCGCCGTCGAGCAGCGCGGACGTGATCCGGTCGGCCAGCTCGTCCGGCCCCAGCTCGTGCTCGTCCCGCACCAGCCGCAGCAGCGCGTCCAGCCCGGCGTCGATCAGCGCCCCGCGCCGCTCCACCAGCCCGTCCGTGTACAGCACCACGGTGCCCCCGGCGGGCAGCACCACCTGCGAGTCCCGGTAGGTCGCGCGGCCGGGAACCCCCAGCACCGTCCCGGTCCCGATGGGCAGGAACCGCGACCGCTCGGGCTCCACCAGCAACGGCGGCGGGTGCCCGGCGCTCGCCCAGCGCAGCTCCCCGGTGCTCCAGTCCAGCGTCAGGCAGGCGCAGGTGCTGCCGGGGGCCCCGCGCGTGCGCAGCGCGAACGCGTCCAGCCGCTCCAGCGCCGCCGCGGGCGAGTGCCCGTCCAGCAGGTACCCGGCCAGCGCGCTGCGCAGCTGCCCCATCACGGCGGCGGCCTGCGGGCCCTTCCCGACCACGTCGCCCACCGACAGCGCCACGGTCGTCTCCCCGACCGGCAGCACCTCGTACCAGTCGCCGCCGATCTGGGTGTGCGCCGAGGCGGGCAGGTAGCGCGCGGCGGCGGCCAGGCGGGGCAGGGCGGGCAGCTCGCGCGGCAGCAGGCTGCGCTGCAGCGCCTCCGCGATCTCGTGCTCCCGGTGCCGCAGCGCCTCCCGCTCCGCCTCGGCCCGCTGCCGCTCGGTGATGTCCCGCCCGATGGCCTGCAACCCGGTCGGCGTGGCCTGGATGCTCAGCTCCAGCGCGACCGCGCCGCCGTCGGCGCGCCGCACCTGCCACACCTCGGTCACCACGTCGGGGGCGCCCTCGTCGCCCAGCAGCGCCGCCAGCCGCTCCCCGCGCTCCGAGCCGAGCAGCGCCGCCACCGGCTTGCCCAGCAGGTCCTCGCGGGCGTGCCCGAGCAGCGCGCACGCCGCCGGGTTGACCTCCACGAACCGCAGGTCCCGGTCCAGCACCCAGATCCCGTCGGTGGCCCGCTCCACCAGCTGCCGGAAGCGGCGCTCGCTCTCCCGCAGCGCCCGGTCGGCGTGCGTGCGCTGCACCGACTCCCAGCACCGGTTGACCACCACCGACACCAGCTCCACCTCGGCGGGCGCCCACCGCCTCGGCGTGGCCTGGTGGGCGGCCATCGCGGCGGCGAACCGGCCGCCGCGCAGCAGCGGCAGGCAGATCACCGCCCGGATGCCGGTGCGCCGGTAGACGAGGCGGTCCTCGGCGGTCAACCTCGGGTCGTCCTCGCTGTCGTGCACCACCCACGGCTCGCCCGCGCGCATCGCCCGCAGCGCGTCCCTCCCGAACGAGGACATGGCGAACCGGCCGGTCAGCGGCGGCAGCCCGGTGGCGTGGTCGCCGCTCATCGTGAAGTGGTCCTGGTCGGACTCGGCCTCGGCGTACGCGCACCGGTCGGCGGCCAGGTGCTCGCCGAGCAGCCTGGTCGCGGCGGTCATCACCTCACCCGCGTCCTCCAGGCGCTGCAGCTGCGCCTCCAGGCCTGCCAGGAACCGGCGGCGCTCCTCGGCGGCCCGGCCGGGGGAGGTGTCCACGAGCACGCCGTGCAGCGCGGTCGGCTCGCCGCGCTCGTCGCGGGCCACCCGGACCAGGTCGCGCAGCCACACCACGCGCCCGTCGGCGGCGACGGCGCGGTAGTCCAGCTCGTAGTCCGAGAGCCCCTCCACGTCGCGGTCGGCGATCGCGGCCCGGTCGTCGGGGTGCACGACGGACTCCCAGAAGCCGGGCTCGCCCAGCCAGCGCTCCACCGGGTAGCCGAGCAGCCGCTCGGCGTGCCGCGACACGAAGGTGTAGCGCCCGGTGGTCGCGTCGGCGGCCCAGACGACCACCGAGAGGGCGTCCACGAGCCCGCGCAGGTGCTCGCCGGGGACCTCCCCCCGCGCCTCGGAGGGGGCAAAATTTGTGTCAGGCGTTGTGTGAATTCTCACGTCGACGGCAGGTGTGTCGCCGCCGGCGCCCGCACCCGCGGCCAGAGGGGTCGCCACCAGCGCGTACCCCTCGCCGAGGGCGACGCAGACCACCCGGACCGGGACGCCCGCGAGCTCGCCGACACCGGTCCACGACCCCTCCTCGGCCGCGCCGTCGACGGCCTCCCGCAGGCTCTCCGGGAGGGCCCCGAGGTCCTCACCTGCGGAGAGGCCGAGCAGGGTGCGGCCTTCGGGCGCCAGTGACAGGAGCGTCCGGTCGACCCCCAGGTGGGCCACCAGGACCGGGGAACTCGCACGGTCTGCGCGGAGATCGAACACCGCCAGAGCGTACCGGGGGCGCCGCGGGGGCCGGGCCGCGCCGGGCCGACCGGGTCCGCTTCGGCCGCCGTCGGCCGTCCGAACGGCCGCGTTCACCCGCACCGGTGAAAAGGGGCGATTGGGCATCAAGGGTGCGAACTGGGAAAATGAATCATCCGATGTTCCTCCGACACGGGAGAACGATGACCTCAGCGACGCGCTCGCGCATCCCGCCCATGCTGTCCTGGACCAACGTGGTGCCGGTCCTCTCCCTCCTGGCGCTGCTGCTCACCTGGGGCCGGGAAACCGGTCCGATCCTCGTCACCGTGGTGGCACTCATGCTCGCGGGCTCCGTGCTCGCGGCGGTCCACCACGCCGAGGTGGTGGCGCACCGGGTCGGCGAGCCGTTCGGGTCACTGGTGCTCGCCGTCGCGGTGACCATCATCGAGGTCGCGCTCATCGTGACCTTGATGATCTCCGGTGGGCCCGAGGCCGCCACCCTGGCCAGGGACACCGTCTTCGCGGCGGTGATGATCACCACGAACGGCATCATCGGCCTGTCGCTGCTGCGCGGCGCGCTGAAGTACCAGGTCGTGCCGTTCAACGCCGAGGGCAGCGGAGCCGCGCTGGCCACGGTGACCACGCTGGCCGTGCTGAGCATGGTGGTGCCGACGTTCACCACCGGCGCGGCCGGGCCGGAGTTCACCACGCCGCAGCTGGTGTTCGCCGCGCTGGCCTCGCTCGCCCTGTACGGCATGTTCGTGTTCGCCCAGACGGTGAAGCACCGCGACTTCTTCCTCCCCGTGGACATGGAGGACGAGGCGCCCGTCGACTCCAACGACGAGCACGCCCCGCCGCCGTCCAACCGGGAGGCCTGGACCTCGCTCGGGCTGCTGCTGGTCGCGCTGGTCGCGGTCGTCGGCCTGGCGAAGGTCGAGTCGCCCGCCATCGAGGCCGGGGTGGCCTCGCTCGGGCTGCCGCAGTCCTTCGTCGGCGTGGTGATCGCGCTGCTGGTGCTCCTGCCGGAGACCCTGGCCGCCGTGCGCGCCGCCGGTCGCGGGCGGGTGCAGATCAGCCTCAACCTCGGGTACGGCTCGGCGATGGCCAGCATCGGCCTCACCGTGCCGGTGATCGCGCTGGCCACCATCTGGCTGGACGGTCCGCTCATGCTCGGGCTGGAGGCGACCCAGATGGTGCTGCTGGCCATGACCGTCGTGGTGAGCATGTTGACCGTGGTGCCCGGACGGGCGACGCGGTTGCAGGGCGGCGTGCACCTGGTGCTGCTCGCGGCGTTCCTGTTCCTGGCCGTCAACCCCTGAGGGTCCGCTCGGCCCAGCGGGGCCCCGGCGCCGGTTCCCGGTGCCGGGGCCCTTCGGGTTCTCCGGGCCGAGGGCGGTCCTCGGCGCCGCACTGCCGGGCGGTCCGAGGCACTAGGCTCGGGGCCGCGCGACGCGGTGCGCGGCGCGGGGGGACGGGGGTGCCGATGTCGGACCGGGGTGGCGGGTTACCCCAGGGCGGGGCGCTTCGCGCGCTCGACCCCACCAGGGGCGCGGTCCGGTGAAGCTGCTCGCTGCCGGGCGCGACGCGGACGTGTACGCGCTCGACGCCAACCGGGTGCTGCGCCGGTACCGGCGGGGCGGTGACGCCGCCGCCGAGGCGGAGCTGATGGGGCACCTCGCGCGGCACGCGTTCCCGGTGCCCGAGGTGTACCAGGCCAAGGGGCCGAACCTGGTGATGGAGCGGCTGTCCGGGCGGACGCTGCAGGCGGCGCTGCGGGCGGGCGACGCGGAGCCGGGGCTGGCGGGGCGGCTGCTGGCGGACCTGCACGCGCGGCTGCACCGGGTGCCGGGGCGGCAGGGGGACAAGGCGCAGCGGGTGCTGCACCTGGACCTGCGGCCGGAGACCGTGGTGCTCACGCCCAAGGGGCCGGTGGTGGTCGACTGGACGCGCGCGGGGGAGGGGCTGCCCGACCTGGACGTGGCGGCGACCGCGGTGGCGCTGGGGCAGGTCGCGGTGGGCGGGCAGGCGGGGGACGCGGCGCTGGCGCGCGCGGTGCTGCCGGTGTTCCTGGCGGCGGCCGGTGGGAACCCGGTGCGGCTGGTGGAGCAGGCGCTGGCGCTGCGGGGGGCTGATCCGAACCTGACGGTGCGGGAGTCGGTGGACCTGAGCGAGGCCGCTGCGCTGGTGCGGCGGACCTGAGACCTGTCCGGCGGTTGGCCAGGGGTGGGGTGGGCGCCGTGATTCCAATTGATTCCATGACTTCAGTGCTGATCGAAAGCAGACCTCCGGTGGGAGCCCTGGGCGCTGGCGCTGCCCTGAGTGCCGATGCCGCCGGGACGGACCCCGCTGCTTCCGCGCTGGTCCGGCTGGGTGCCGGTGTGCGGCTCGGTGGACCTGTTCCGGGGTGTTCGCCGGGGGCACACTGGGGGTGAGGACTTGGCGCGCTTCCCCCGCGTCGGGCGAGTGGTTCGCCGAGGGTGGGGGGCGCGCGTGTCCGGTGTGCGGGTGGCGCTGGCCGCGGTGGAGCGGGGGTGGCCGGTGATCCCGCTGCGGCCCGGTGGGAAGGCGCCCGTCCTGCGGGACTGGGACCGGCGGGCCACCGCCGACCCCGATCGGGTGCGCGCCTGGTGGGCCCGCGCGCCGTTCAACGTCGGCATCGCCTGCCGGGGGGCCGGGCTGCTGGTGGTGGACCTGGACGTCCCCGGCGGTCGCGAGGTGTTCGAGGGGCTCGGGTCCTGCCCGGTCACCTACCGCGTCGGCACGCCCAGCGGCGGCGAGCACCACTACTTCCGGGCCCCACCCGTCCGGCTCGGCAACTCCGCGGGCCGGCTCGGGCCGCGCGTGGACACCAGGGGCGTCGGCGGGTACGTGGTCGCGGCCGGGTCCGTGGTGCGGGGCGTCCGGTACCGGGTGCTGTGCGACGAGCCGGTGGCCCCCGCGCCCGAGTGGCTGGTCGCCGCCCTCGCACCGGTGCCACGGTTGCCCGCCGCGCCTGCGGTCACCCCGTCGTCGCGGCGGATCCGGGCCTACCGGGACGCGGTGGTGGCGGGGGAGGTCGAGCGGGTGCGCGGGGCGCTGCCGGGGACCCGCGCGCACGTGGTGTTCACGGCCGCGTGCAGGCTCGGGGAGCTGGTCGGCGCGGGGTGGTTGGGGGAGCGGCAGGCCGAGGAGTTGATCCTGGACGCGGCGGCGGGGCACGTCGGCGTGGAGGGGTGGACGGAGCGGGAGGCGGCCCGGCACGTGCGCAACGGGGTGGTGGCGGGCGCCCGGAGGCCGAGGGTGATTCCCGAGCAGAGGCGGGGGTAGACGAGGGCTGGGGAGCCGGAGCGCCCCCGCGTGCGCGGGGAAGACGCCGACCGGGCCGCACGCGCCGCGCTGCTGCTAGGACCACCCCCGCGTGCGCGGGGAGGACGCTTCCTGACCAGCGAGTTTCCTCGCCCAAGACGGCCTTTTTATTCGGTGCAGCCCAGTCCCGAAGTCAGACCCGCGCCCCCGCTCAAGCCACCCCGTCGCCCGACCCCGCCCCGATCCCGCCGTCACCCGCCCCAGCCCGGACCAGCGTCACCCCAATCCCCTCGACCAACCCCGCCGCCTCGTCCGACAGCTCGTCGTCCGTCACGATCGTGTCGATCTCCTCCAGCCGCAGCGCCCGGTACCGCGCGAACCGCCCGTACTTCGCGCTCCCCGCCACCAGCACCGACGTCGTCGCCGCGGCCAGCGCCGCCCGCTTCACGTCGACCTTCGCCTCCACCGGCGTGCTCACCCCGTGCTCGACGTCCCACGAGCTCGACGACAGGAACGCCACGTCCAGCGACAGCTCCCGCAGCGCCAGCGTCGCGAGCCGCCCGACCGTGGACCGGTTCGACACCTCCACCCGCCCGCCCAGGCAGATCAGGTCGACTCCGGGGTGGTCGCAGAAGTCGGCCACGGTCGCCAGGTCGTTGCTCACCACGGTCAGGTCCCGCGCCCCGTCCAGGAACGGCCGCATGGCCTGCACCGTGGTCCCGGCGTCCAGGTACACCGTCATCGAGTCGGTGACCATCGCGGCGGCGGCGCGGGCCATCGCGGTCTTCGCCGCCCGGTCGGAGCCGGTCTTCTCGGCGCGGTCCGGTTCGCGCAGCAGCCTGGTGGCGATCTTCGCGCCCCCCGGCGTCACCTCGACGCTGCCCAGCTTCTCCAGCGCGGCGATGTCCCTGCGGATGGTCATGTGGCTGACGCCGAGGAGCTCGGTGAGCTGGTGGTAGCTGAGCACCTGCGCCTGCCTGAGCCTGCGCAGGATCTCCTGCCGTCGCTGCTCCGGGATGAGCGGCGCCATCTGTTCAGTCAACTCCTCATCGGTCCGCGCGCCCGCCCCACGGGCTCGACCAGCGCCGCGACAGCTCGGCGATCGCGGTCGCGTCGAGCTCCCTGCGGGCCAGTCCGCTGGTCAGCAGGGTAATGCGGCAGGCCTCCTCCAGTTCCACGGCCCGGTCCACCGCCTCCGCAGGCCCGGCGCCCGCCACGACCGAACCGTGGTTGGCCAGCAGCGCCGCGCGCAGCTCCCAGGGGCACTCCAGCAGGTCCGCGCCGAGTCCGGGGTCGCCGGGGGCGCGGTAGGGCAGCAGCGGGGTCTGGCCGACGCGCATCACGAAGTACGGGGTGAGCGGCGGGACGGCGCTGTGCTCGGCCCACGGCTCCAGGCAGGCCACGGCGACGGCGGACGGGGAGTGCACGTGCACGACCGCGCGGTGCTCGGGGGAGCGGCGGTAGAACGCGACGTGCAGGGGCCACTCCTTCGAGGGACGTGCGCCGCCCAGGTGGGTTCCGCCCAGGTCCAGCACGGCGATGTCCTCGGGGCCCAGTTCGCCCAGGGGCACGCCGGTGCCGCTGAGCAGGACGCGGTCGCCGTCCAGGACGCTGATGTTGCCGCTGCTGCCGGGGCTGAGCCCGGCCTCGACCACGCGCGCGCCCGCCTCGGCGAGCTGTTCCGCCGCGCTCACGCGAGCGCGTCCCAGGCCGAGGTGAACAGGTCGTCGGGGCCGAAGTTGCCGCTCTTGAGCGCGAGCGCGATCTCGCGGCGGGTGGCGGTGGTGGCGGCGGCCCAGCAGATGCCGGGGGCGATCTCGGGCCCCACGCGCAGCACGCCGACCCCCAGGGCGCGCACGACCGCGCCGCTGGTCTCACCGCCCGCGACGAGCAGGCGCCGCACGCCCGACACGACCAGGCGTCGCGCGACTCCGGCCAGCACGGTCTCGACGGCCGGGGCGACGGGCAGGCCGTCGACCTCGGGGACCAGGTCGGCGGCGTCGGCGGTGCTGTAGATGACCGGCACCGAGTCCGCGGGTTGCTGGACGGCCCACGCGGAGATCCGGTCGACTTCGAGGTCCGGGGTGCGCACGGCGGCCACGGGGTCGACGCGCAGACCGGGCTGCGTCCGCGTGGCGTCGGCGACCTGGCGGCGGGTCGCGGTGGAGGCGCTGCCGCACAGCACGGCCCGCCGCCCGCTCGCCGGGGCCGTCCACCGGCCGGTGTCGCCGTGCGGGTCGGGAAGGCCGAGCGCGAGCCCGGAACCGCCGCTGACCACCACGTCCTCGGCGACGGCCGCGCCGATCACGGCCAGGTCGGCGTCGTCGACCGCGTCCACGACCACGTACCGGGCGGCGGTGGCCTCCAGCGCGGCGCGCAGGGCGTCCCGGCCGGAGCGCACCACGTCCAGGTGCGCCTCGGCCACCTCGTGCCGGGTCTGCGGGCGCAGCAGGTCGGCGACCCGCGACCGGGTCATGGGGGTGAGCGGGTGGTGGCGCATGGGGGAGTGCTCCAGCAGTTGCCCGTTCACGTGCAGCAGGCCCTCGTGGACCGTGCGACCGTTGGCGGGCAGCGGCGGCACGACCACGACGCGCGCCGCGCCCGCCCGGTCGGCCACCGCGTCGAGCACCGGGCCGATGTTGCCCTCGTCGGTGGAGTCGAAGGTCGAGCAGTACTTCACGTACACCCGCCGCGCGCCCCAGGCGAGCAGCCGCTCGTGGGCGGCGCGGGTGGCGGCGACGGCCTCGTCGACGGGCGCGGTGCGGGACTTGAGCGCGATGACGAGCGCGTCGAGCCCGGCTCGGACCCGTTCGCCGGGGTCGTGGTCCTCGATCGCGACCGCGACCCGGTGTCCGTTGCGGCGCAACATGATCGCGAGGTCTGTCGCGCCGGTGAAGTCGTCGGCGATGGCTCCCAGCATGGGCACATCACACACGATGTGAAAATTTGGTGCAAGTTTGTACAAAAGTAGATGGTGTGCCTACAGTACGGCCCACCCCGGCTCCGAGCGGGGGAAGCGGCAGGCAGCGCGACGACGCGCGCCCAGATTGGAGCAACGGTGATCCACTCCCACGCCGTCCGGGACCGGGACCCGGTCAGGATCGCGCTGACCGGCGCGAACGGTGGTTACGGCCGCACGCTGCTGGCGCAGCTGCGGAGCACGCCCGAGCTGGTCCCCGCGCTGCTGGTCGAGCCGGACGCCGACGGGATGCGCCGCACCCTGGCCGAGCTGGGGCTCGACGCGGGCGCGATAACGGACGGGGCCGACGTCGACTGGTCGGGGGTCGACGTGCTGATCGAGGCCAGCGGGAAGGTCGCCGCGGGCACCGGCTACGCCACCGCCGCGCTGGAGCACGGCGTGCACGTGGTCATGGTCAGCAAGGAGGTCGACACCGTCGCGGGCGTCGCGCTAGCCGCGAGGGCCGCCGAGGCCGGGCTGCGCTACCTGCCCGGCGACGGCGACCAGCCCGCCAACCTGCTGCGCCTGCTCGACTGGGTGACCGCGACGGGCCTGGAGGTCGTCGCGATCGGCAAGTCCGGCGAGTACGACCTGGTCCTCGACCCGGCCACCGGCGTCGTCACCCAGGCCGGGGCGACCGTGCACGCGCCGGGCCTGGTCGACCTGCTCGACCTCGGCGCCGACGTCCGCGCCACGCTGGCCCGCCGCGCCGAGCTGGTCGCGGGCCTCAAGCGCTCGGCCGCCGCCGACCTGTGCGAGATGACCGTCGTCGCCACCCGCTGCGGGGCCGTTCCCGACCGCGAGGACCTGCACTACCCGGTCGCCCGCGTCACCGAGCTGGCCGACGTCTACGCCGCCCGCGAGCACGGCGGCCTCCTGGAGCGCTCCGGGGTGATCGACGTCTTCTCCGCGCTGCGCCTGCCCGACGAGGCCAGCTTCGCGGGCGGGGTGTTCGCGGTGGTGCGCACCGGCGACCCGGTCACCTGGGAGCTGCTGCGCGGCAAGGGGCACGTGGTCAGCCGCGACGGCCGCTACGCCTGCCTGTACTGGCCTTACCACGCGATGGGCGTGGAGACCCCGCTGACCGTGCACGCCGCCGTCGACGGCACCGGCCCCGCGCACGCGCCCAGCCCGTCCGTGCTGCTCGCCGCCAGGACCGCGACCGCGCTCGACGCGGGCACGGAGTTCACGGTCGCCGGGCACCACCACGAGATCGACGGCGTCACCCCGGTGGTGGTCGCCCCCGAGCCGGGCGCGGCCCCGTACTACCTGCTCGACGGCGCGCGGCTGCGCAGGCCCGTCGCGGCGGGCGAGCTGGTGCGCCTGGACGACCTGGAGGGCCTGGCCCCCGGACCGCTCGACGCGCACCTGTTCGCGCAGGCCCAGATCGCGCAGGCCCAGATCGCGCAGGCCCAGGTCGCGGCGGCGGCGACCGAGGGAGTCCAGGCGTGAACGCGGAGATCATCGCGCTGGTCGTGTTCGCGGCGGTCTTCGCGATCTCGGCCATCCGCAACGTGCACATGGGCGCCCTCGCCCTGGTCGCGGCCTTCGTCATCGGCATCGGCCTGGTCGGCGAGGACCTGGACACCGTCCTCGGCGGCTTCCCCGTCGACGCCCTGCTGATCCTGCTCGGCATCACCTACCTGTTCGGCATGGCCAGGGAGACCGGCACGATCGACTGGCTGGTCGACCGCTCGATCCGGCTCGTCGGCCCCAGGGTGGCGCTGCTGCCGTGGGCGATGTGGCTGATCGGCACCGCCGTCGCCTGCCTGGGCACCTCGCACGCCGCGTTCGCCGTCGTGCCGATCGCGATGTCGCTGGCCACCACGCACCGGATCAGCCCGACCCTCATGGGCATCGCCATGAGCTCGGCGATCGTCGGCGGCGCGCTGGCCCCGACCAGCATCAACGGCATCACGGTCGCCACCGTCGCGGAGAAGGCGGGCCTGCCGTACAGCACCGGGCTGATGTTCTTCCTGTCGGTCGGGGTGAACGCGCTGGTCGTGCTGGCCGCGTTCCTGATGTTCGGCGGCCGGGAGCTGATCCGCCGCTCCCGCGCCGGGGCGGACACGACCACCGCCGTCGACGAGTCCCCGCTCGTGCCGGTCACCCGCGTGCAGGTGACCGTGCTGGTCACCCTGTTCCTGCTGATCGCCGGGTTCTTCACGCTCACCGTGCTCGACGTGGACGTCAACCTCGGCGTGGTCGCCCTGACCCTCGCGGTGGCGCTGTCCCTGCTGTTCCCGGAGATCGGCCGCAAGGCGGTGTCCAAGGTCGACTGGGGCACGATCCTGCTGCTCGGCGGCATCCTGACCTACGTCGGCGTGCTCACCAGGCTCGGCGCGATCGACCAGCTCGGCGAGCTGGCCCGCTCGGTGAGCGCCCCGCTGGTCGCGGCGGTGGTGATCTGCGTGATCGCGGGCCTGGTGTCCGCGTTCGCCTCCACCATCGGCATCCTCGGCGCGCTCATCCCGCTGGCCGTGCCGCTGCTGGTGGACGGCGGCGGCCTGGAGGCCACCGGGTTCATCTACGCGCTGGCGATCTCCGCGTCCCTGGTGGACTGCGCCCCGTTCTCGACCACCGGCGCCACGATCGTGGCGTCGGCGGCCGAACCGGAGCGCCCGCTGCTGACCAGGCGGCTCACGGTGTGGGGCTTCGCGATGGTGCTGATCGGGCCGGCGTTCACGATCCTGACCATGGTCGTGCCGCAGTACCTGCTGTCCTGACCGGCTGCTGGACGTGCGACGAGGGGCCACCCGGTTCGCTCCGGGTGGCCCCTCGTCGCGTCCGAAGTCCTCAGGCCACGTACTCCGCCAGGTGCTCCCCGGTCACCGTCGCCCGGCTCGCCACCAGCTCCGCCGGGGTGCCCTCGAACACCACCCGCCCGCCGTCGTGCCCGGCCCCCGGCCCCAGGTCGATGATCCAGTCCGCGTGCGCCATCACCGCCTGGTGGTGCTCGATCACGATCACCGACTTGCCCGAGTCCACCAGCCGGTCCAGCAGCCCGAGCAGCTGCTCCACGTCCGCCAGGTGCAGCCCGGTGGTCGGCTCGTCCAGCACGTACACCTCACCGCTGCCCGCCATGTGCGTGGCCAGCTTGAGCCGCTGCCGCTCGCCGCCGGACAGCGTGGTCAGCGGCTGCCCCAGGCTCAGGTACCCCAGGCCCACGTCCGCGAGCCGCTTGAGGATCGCGTGCGCGGCGGGCACCCGCGCCTCGCCCTCGCCGAAGAACCCGAGCGCCTCGCCGACCGGCATGGCCAGCACCTCGCTGATGTCGCGCCCGCCCAGCCGGTGCTCCAGCACCTGCGCCTGGAACCGCTTGCCCTCGCAGTCCTCGCAGGTGCTCGCCACGCCCGCCATGATCGCCAGGTCGGTGTAGGTGACGCCCGCGCCGTTGCAGGTCGGGCAGGCGCCCTCGGAGTTCGCGCTGAACAGCGCGGGCTTGACCCCGTTGGCCTTGGCGAACGCCTTGCGGATCGGCTCCAGCAGCCCGGTGTAGGTGGCCGGGTTGCTGCGCCGCGAGCCCTTGATCGGGGCCTGGTCCACCGGGATCACCCCGTCCCGCTTGGCGAGCGAGCCGTGGATCAGCGAGGACTTGCCCGAGCCCGCCACGCCCGTCACGGCCACCAGCACCCCCAGCGGCACGTCCACGTCCACGCCCTTGAGGTTGTGGGTGGCCGCGCCCCGGATCTCCAGCCTCCCGCTGGCCGCGCGCACCGAGTCCTTGACCTTCGAGCGGTCGTCCAGGTGCCTGCCGGTGGTGGTGCCGCTGGCCCGCAGGCCCGCCACGTCGCCCTCGAAGCACAGCGTCCCGCCCGCCGAGCCCGCGCCGGGACCGAGGTCCACGACGTGGTCGGCGATCGCGATCACCTCGGGCTTGTGCTCCACCACCAGCACCGTGTTGCCCTTGTCCCGCAGCCGAAGCAGCAGGTCGTTCATCCGGCGGATGTCGTGCGGGTGCAGCCCGGCGGTGGGCTCGTCGAACACGTAGGTGACGTCGGTGAGCGAGGACGCCAGGTGCCGCACCAGCTTGACCCGCTGCGCCTCACCGCCGGACAGCGTGCCCGCCGGCCGGTCCAGGCTCAGGTAGCCCAGGCCGATCTCGGTGAACGAGTCCAGGGTGTGCCGCAGCTTCTCCAGCAGCGGCGCGATCGACGGCTCGGCCAGCCCGGCGACCCACTCGGCGAGGTCGCTGATCTGCATCGAGCACGCGTCGGCGATCGACTTGCCCGCGACCTTCGAGGACCGGGCCTCGGGGCTGAGCCGGGTGCCGTCGCACTCGGGGCAGGTGGTGAAGGTGACCGCGCGCTCCACGAACGCCCGCACGTGCGGCTGCATCGCCTCGACGTCCTTGGTCAGGAACGACTTCTGGATGCGGGGGATCAGGCCCTCGTAGGTCAGGTTGACGCCGTCGATCTTGATCTTCGTGGGCTCGCGGTGCAGCAGGTCGTGCATCTCCTTCTTGGTGAACTTCCGGATCGGCTTGTCCACGTCGAAGTAGCCGCACCCGGCGAAGATCCGCCCGTACCAGCCCTCGGTGCTGAAGCCGGGCACGGTCAGCGCGCCCTGCGCCAGCGACTTGGAGTCGTCGTAGAGCGCGGTGAGGTCGAAGTCGGTGACCGAGCCCCGGCCCTCGCAGCGCGGGCACATGCCGCCCAGCCGGTTGAACGTGGCCTTCTCGGACTTGGTGCGGTTGCCCCGCTCGACGGTGACCGCGCCGCTGGCGCGCACCGAGGCGGTGTTGAACGAGTACGCGCTGGGCGGGCCGATGTGCGGCTTCCCGAGGCGGCTGAACAGGATGCGCAGCATGGCGTTCGCGTCGGTGGCGGTGCCGACGGTGGAGCGCGGGTCGGCGCCCATGCGCTGCTGGTCCACGATGATCGCGGTGGTGATGCCGTCGAGCACGTCCACGTCCGGGCGGCCCAGGTTCGGCATGAAGCCCTGCACGAACGCGCTGTAGGTCTCGTTGATCAGCCGCTGCGACTCGGCGGCGATCGTGCCGAACACCAGGGACGACTTGCCCGACCCGGACACGCCGGTGAACACGGTCAGCCTGCGCTTGGGCAGCTCGACGTGGATGTCCTTGAGGTTGTTCTCGCGGGCCCCGTGCACGCGGATCAGGTCGTGCCCGTCGGCGGGGTGACCGGACGTCGGGGGCGTGGTGGCCTGCTGGGCTGCGGTGCGCTTGGCGGCGTTCACGGCGGTCATGCTAGGCCCGACCCCCGACACCCGCTTCTCCGTTCCTGATCGATCCGCAGGGGTTCCCGCCCCGCCCCTTGACAGGGCGGGAACCCCCAGGCTCTCTCAGTCCACCTCGGGGTGGTTCTCCACGTCGCACCACCGCAGCAGCCCGGCGATGCGCGGCTGCCCGTCGTGCCTCCACACCATCGACGCGCCGATCATCGCGCCGGGCGCGGCGATCCGGCTCGCGCCGAGCCCGGCCAGCTCCCGCGAGACCTGCCAGAACTCCTCGCCGACCGCGCCCAGCCCGACGTTCTGCAGGTGCTTCGCGTACGGCCGCACCGCGTCCACGGCGGCGGCCAGCGAGGGCACCACGACCAGCCGCGCCACCCGGTTGCCCGCGCCGCTGAGCGGCAGCAGCGCGTCGTCCAGCACGACGGTCCAGTCGGTGTCGCCCTCGGAGGCCCACACCCCGGCGTCCGCGCTGGACGCGGCGCGCCAGCCCGCCAGGAGCCTGCGGTGCTCGACGATCACCGCGTCCTCGCGCGGCACCTCGCCGGGCGGGAAGTCGGCGGCGGCGGCGCGCATCGCCTCGGCGACCCGGCCCGCGAGCGCGTTGGCCTCCTCGCGGCCTGCCTCCACCAGGTACACCTGCGGGGACAGGCAGGCGTGCTGGTTGAGCTCGCTGGTGTCGGCGGCGATGCGGCGGGCGACCTCGGCGGCGCCGTTCGCGGCGAGGTAGGCGCGCGAGATCACGCCGAACGAGAGCTTGTGGCCGTGCTGCTCGTAGATCTGGTGCGGGGCGACGCGGGCCCGGATCGCCGCGCACGCCTCGTCGCTGCCGTAGGCGATGACGGCGTCGGCCTGCGCCAGCGCGGCCGACTGGTTGGCCTCGTCGTCGCGGTCCCAGTAGAGCGCGACGACGGCGTCGGCGACCACCGGCTCGACCTCGCGCAGGGTGCGCAGGAACGCGGCGGTGAAGCTGGGCTCGCGGGCCGGGATCTTCGCGATCAGCGCGGACTTGACCAGCAGGGCGCGCACCAGCGAGCGCACCGGCAGGCCGGGGACGTTGCCGGAGAAGACCGCGAGGGTCACGCGCGGGCCGATCGCGGTGGTGCTGCCGCGCAGGCGCTCGTCGCGCTCGAAGCCGTCGAGCACCTCGGGGACGCCCAGCTCGCGCTCCAGCGCCGCCAGCAGGTGCTCGGCGCGCAGCCCGGACAGCTCGCCGTCCAGGGCGCGGTCGATGGTCTCCTCGGACATGCCGGTGATCGCGGCGGCCGAGCGGACGGTGTCGCGGCGCTCGGGGAAGTCGCGCTTGGCCCACAGCTCGGCCGCGGTGTCGAGGGCGGCGACGATCCGGCGCACCGGGAGGCGGCGCAGGGCCTCGTGGGCGCGGCGCAGGCCGTCGCCGGCCTCGGCCCAGTCCTGCGGGGTCGGGCGCAGGCCGTGCCACTCGCGGGCGCCCGAGCGCAGGGTGAAGCGCTCCAGCGCGTCGGTGGCCAGCCAGGACGGCTGGAACGACACGTCCGGGGTTGGCTCGGTCGCGGTCACGGCGGTGAAGTCGTCCACAACGGCGGTGGTGGTGGCCACGGTCAACGTCCTCCGGTCATCTCGTCCAGCGACAGGGAGCAGCCGCGGCTCGCGGCTCCGGCGACGCGGCCCGCGATGGCCACGCCCTCGGGGGAGCCGATGCCGACGTCACCGGTCAGCACCGCGCACGGGCGGTCGAGCAGGCACAGGTCGGTGACCTCCACCAGGCCCCGGCCCTCGGTGATCAGCTCGCGGGTGCCGGAGGCGCGCAGCCGCGCCCCGCCCCAGGGCCGCCACGCCTTCGGGCTCTCCCCGAGCGGGCCGAGCCGGGTGGGGGAGGCGTTGAACAGCTGGTGGGCCAGCTCGGTCATGCCGAAGATGTTGTCGAACTCCACGACGCCGAAGACCTCGGTGAGGGTGGCGCGCAGCTGCGGGACGGCCATGACGCGGGAGCGGCCCTTGAAGCCGCCGCCGTCGACCACCTTGGAGCCGGGCGGCAGCTCCCAGGAGCGGCCCAGCCCGCGCAGCGCGTCGCAGACGTTGACGAACGCGAAGGTGGCGCCGACCATCACCACGGGCGCGCCCTCGGCGACGGCGGCGTCGAGCATGGCGGTGAGCTTGTCCAGCTCCATGCCGTTCGGGCCGATGATCGACCCGCTCAGCTCGGGCGCGCCGACCTCCTCCTCGATGCGGGCCATGTCGAACGCGATGGCCATCGCGGGCTGGTCTTCCTCGGTCGGGGCGAAGCGGATCACGGCGGTGCGCCCGGCGCCGGTGGCGACGTTGAGCTTGGCGCCCGCCGTGACGGCTAAGCGCTTGAGCTCCAGGCCGAGCTTGGTGTAGCGGACCTCGCCGCGCGTGCTGCCGGTGGTGCCGCTGGTGCGGAACACGCGCACGGGGGTCTCGTCGGGGAACAGGTGCGGGCCGCCGGACTTGTAGGCGACGTCGGGGATGCCGATGCCCCTGCCGTTCTGCCGCCAGTAGCGGGCCACCTCGGGTGAGTTGGCCTCCGCGAGTTCGAGGAGCTGGTCGTGGATGGACTCGGGGTCGCCATCGCCGTCGACCAGCAGGGTCGCGATCTCCTCGAACAGCCGTCCCACGTACGGATCGTCGTGGGCAACGGTCATCGACTGCCTCCAGGGAGCGGGGGTCCGCGCGGGGGCGCGGACAGGGGTGTGTGCGGGGGATAAGTGCAGCTCGCCGTGCGTTTCCGCCCCCCTGGACCGCTGCGGCGCGGGCAAGCTACCAGCGGCCGGGAACCCGCAACAAGGCGGCGAGCGGCGGTGGCGGTGCGGGCTGCCGAAGGGGGGTGGCGACCGGGTGCGGCGGGTGCCCGGCGGCTGGTTCACGGTGGCTGCGCAAACGGGCGGACGGGGTGTTACCCGCGATTCCGGTCAGTGGATTCTGTGACCCCGGTCACAAATTCTGCGGGTGTTCACCTGGCGAACAGCCTGGCACCACCGGCCCCCCTCGGCGGTACCACTTTCCTCGCCCCGCAAAGCCGCGGGGGCGGCGACCGTGTCCGGTCGCCGCCCCCGTGGCCCGTGCTGCGCGTTCGGGTCCGCCGGACCGTCCTAATCGGACAGCGGCTTGCCCTTGTCGTCCGTCCTCGGGGACGGCTTGCCGTCCCCGTCGGCGCCCTCGCCGCGGTCCGCGGAGATCGCGGCCGGCTCCAGCCCGGACTCCACGTGCTTGCTGCGCCCGGTGAAGCTCACGTGGGCCTCGTTGCGCATCCGCTCCACCATGTGCGGGTAGTGCAGCTCGAAGGCCGGGCGCTCGCTGCGGATGCGGGGCAGTTCGGTGAAGTTGTGCCGGGGAGGCGGGCAGGAGGTCGCCCACTCCAACGAGTTGCCGTAACCCCACGGGTCGTCCACGGTCACGCGCTCGCCGTAGCGGTAGCTCCTGAAGACGTTCCACAGGAACGGCAGCGTCGAGGCGCCGAGCAGGTACGAGCCGATCGTGGAGATGATGTTGAGCGTGGTGAACCCGTCCGCGGCCAGGTAGTCCGCGTACCGGCGCGGCATCCCCTCGTTGCCCAGCCAGTGCTGCACCAGGAACGTGGCGTGGAAGCCGATCATCGTGGTCCAGAAGTGCCAGCGCGCCAGCCCCTCGTCCAGCATCCGCCCGGTGATCTTGGGGAACCAGAAGTAGATGCCCGCGAAGGTCGCGAACACGATGGTCCCGTAGAGCACGTAGTGGAAGTGGGCGACCACGAAGTAGGTGTCGGAGACGTGGAAGTCGAGCGGCGGGGAGGCCAGCAGCACGCCGGACAGACCGCCGAACAGGAACGTGACCAGGAACCCGACGCAGAACAGCATCGGGGACTCGAAGGTCATCGTCCCCTTCCACATGGTGCCGATCCAGTTGAAGAACTTGACACCGGTCGGCACCGCGACCAGGAAGGTCATGAACGCGAAGAACGGCAGCAGCACGGCGCCCGTGGCGTACATGTGGTGCGCCCACACCGCGATCGACAGCGCCGCGATCGACATGGTCGCCCACACCAGACCGCGGTAGCCGAAGATCGGCTTGCGGGAGAACACCGGGATGATCTCCGACACGACGCCGAAGAACGGCAGCGCCAGGATGTACACCTCGGGGTGGCCGAAGAACCAGAACATGTGCTGCCACAGCACGACGCCGCCGTTGGCCGGGTCGAACACGTGCGCCCCGATCAGCCGGTCCGCCAGCAGGCCGAAGCCCGCCGCCGTCAGGATCGGGAACACCACCAGGATCAGCACGCTGGTCACGAGGATGTTCCAGGTGAAGATCGGCATCCGCCACATGGTCATGCCGGGGGCCCGCAGGCACACGATCGTGGTGATCATGTTGACCGCGCCGAGGATGGTGCCCAGACCGCCGACCGCGAGGCCGACGATCCACATGTTCGCGCCGGCGCCCGGCGAGTAGTTCGCCAGCGACAGCGGGGTGTACGCGAACCAGCCGAAGTCCGCCGCGCCGCCGGGCGTCAGGAACCCGCCGAGCATCAGCAGGCCGCCGAAGAGGAACAGCCAGTACGAGAACGCGTTCAGCCGCGGGAAGGCGACGTCCGGCGCGCCGATCTGGAGCGGCAGGATGAAGTTGGCGAACGCGAAGACGCTCGGGGTGGCGTACAGCAGCAGCATCACCGTGCCGTGCATGGTGAACATCTGGTTGTACTGCTCGTTGGACAGGAACTGCAGTCCGGGAACGGCCAGCTCGCTGCGGATGAGCATTGCCATCGCACCGCCGACCATGAAGAAGAAGAACGTCGTGACGAGGTACATCACGCCGATCTGCTTGTGGTCGGTGGTGTGGAACAGCCGCAGCAGCGCCGCCCCCTTCGAACCCCGTGTCGGGGGGCTCTGGTGGACGTCGACGGGTGTCGGGGACAGCGCAGTCACGATCTCTCCTGATTCGGTGTGATCAACCTCGGCTCAGGTTCGTCGCGCGCGCGTGGGGGCGGACAGGGCACAAAGTCACCGGAGGGCGGGGACCATGGTCATCGCGCGCCGCGCGGTGGCGCCGGGGACGCGGCTCTTCGCACCAAACCGGCTGCGGCCGGGCGGCCCAACGGGCACACTCGTGCGGTGCCGTCCAAGAGCTCGGGTGCGAGGGTTCTCGCGATCATCGGGACAGTCCTGCTGGGACTGCTCGCGCCACTGGCGTTCCTCTACTCGGTGATGGCGTTCACCCCGACCGGGAGCTGCACCGGCTCGTCCGGCGGCGGCGCGTGCGCGCACGGCGGGGCGCCGATGGTGATCGGGATGGTTGGGGTGGCGGTGTTCGCGCTGGTGGGGTTCGTGGGGACATGGGCGGGGCGGGGGGCGCCTCGGGCGGGGATGCCGTACGCGGGGATCGCGGGGGTGGTGGTGTCGGTGTACCTCGCGTCGTCGATCATGGCGATGCGCTAGCGCCGCCGCTCCCCGCTGGGGGCGGGGGCGGCGGCGCTGGGCGCGGTGGGTGAGCCCTCAGTCGCGCCCGGTGGCGCCGGGGGAGGGGCCGTCGGGCCCCGAGCCGTTCGGCGAGGCGCCGTTGGCCGACGGCCCGTGCCCGTTCACGCCCGCCCCGCTCAGCGCGTCCTCGGCGGGGGCGTTCCCGGCCTGCTCGGCGGGGGTGTCCTCGGCGTCGTCGGAGGGCGCCTCGGGCGTTTCGCGCTCGTCCACCAGCCCGTAGCGCTCCCGCATCCGCTCGGCCCGCTCCGGGTGCTTCAAAGCGTCCAGGAGATCTGAGGACTTCGCCCCGAACAGCGTGCCGCCGGGCTCGTCGGGCTCCGGCAGCAGGTCCACGACGCTGGCCTCGCCGTCCGCGTCCACCACGAACCCGGCGGGCTCGGGCGCCGCGACCGGCTCCGCTCCGAGGACCTCCTGCTCGCCCCGCACCGCCGAGGACAGGCGCGCCAGCGGGTCGACCACGTCGACGGCTTTCGGCACCGCGTTCCGGTTGTTGGCCAACCACCACAGCAGCGCGTCGCCGGAGCTGGACAGCACCTCGTGCTCGAAGTAGTCCCGCACCTCCCGCTCCACCTCGACCTGCCGCTTCCACACGTGGTGCTCCTGGTGGGTCGTGCGCGCCTCCCGCAGACGCGCCCGCTCAGCCTCCGGGGTGCGCAGCACCACCCCGGTCGCCCACACGTCCACCAGATCGCGCCCGTCCCGGTGGACCTCGCCCAGCGCCGAAGCCAGGAGGTGACCGGCGACCTCGTCGTCCGGGGCGACGCGCGAGGCGAACGCCCGTGCCCTGAGCAGCACCGACTCCACCGCCAGCGCGCCAGGGTCGGCGTGCGGGACGTCCGGGGTGGCCCGCCAGTGCGCCACGCAGGTGAACTCGAGCGGGAACTCGGGGAGCGCGCTGGGCAGCACCACGCCGTTCAGCTCCTTGCTGGACAGCACGGGCGCGGCGGCCTCTTCCGCGGCCTGCTGCTCCTCGGCTTCCGCCGCGGCGCGCTGGACCTGGGCCATCCGATGCGCGTCGGCAGCCACGGCGTGCTGACGCTCCTGCTCCGACTGCCGCTCGTTCTGCCGGTGGATCGTGATCACGGCCCCGGCCACCAGACAGAGCAGGCACAGCAGGATCACCGGCGCGGGCCACCCCGTGCTCACCCCGGTGAAGAAGAGCAGCAGTGCCACCGCCCCGCCCGAGATGGCGGGGATGTTCTTCTCGGTCACGCCTCTTCCTTCTCATCGGCCACACCCAGTGCGGCGTCGACGTGCTCCAGCAGCACCGCGGCGCTCGCCGCGCCCGCGTGCCTCCGTGCGCACAGGTACAGCCGGTCCATCAACCCGATCCGCAGGTCGCAGGCCTCCACCAGCACTTCGGGCGTCCGCCGCGCCCACTCCGCCACGACCTCGGCGGGCAACCGCTCGACGTCCAGCGCGAGCAGTCGCCGCCACACCCGGACCAGGGCGTCGCGCGACCCGTGCGGCACCCGCAACCCGAGCAGCTGACGCGAGTCCTCGAGCTTCGGCTGCTGCACCTCGTGCGCCAACCGGTTCAGCAGCCAGCGCTCCAACCTGCGCTCGCGCACCAGCTCCCGCAGCGCCGCCCCGGCGGACAGGCGCACCTCCGCGTCCGGGTGCCTGGCCAGGTGGTGCAACCGCACCAGCGCGGGCCGTGGCCGCAGCGGCGCGATCTCCCCCACGCACACCTCGACCAGCGCCAGCGCGTGGGCGGTCGAGGTGCTGGTCGACTTGGCCTGCTCGTACACGTGCTTGCGGAAGTCCCCACCGAGGTGCGGGTCGGCCAGCCCGCCCGCCAGGACCGGGATCGCCAGTTCCGGGTGCGCCTCGCCCCAGCTCGCCGCCAGCCCGATCAACTCGGGCGCGATCCCCGAGACCAGCGCCTGCTCGGTGAACCGCTCGGCCAGCACCGCGCCGTCGGGACCGCTGAGCACCGCGGTCTCGGCCACCCAGGTGAGCAGCGTCCCGTGCAGGTGCGGGAAGTAGGTCCAGAAGTGCTCCCGCAGCGCGCGGGCCACCGTGGGGCGGGTGAACGCGACCGCCCGCTCCCGCTCCGCGATCCCGAGCTCGGCCAGCTGTCCGGGCAGGTACGGGCTGTGCAGCGGCTCCTCGGCTTGCGGGACCCCGAGGAGGTGGCGCATCGCCACGTCGGCGGCGGACACCACCTCCAGCGGGGCCCCGTCCAGGAACGCGGTGGCCACCAGCAGCGACCGCTCGTGACTGCCGGTGTGCTCCGCGAACAGGGTGCGCGCGTGCTCGTTCCGCTGCTGCCAGCCCGTGACCGCCTCCGCGAGCCACCGCTCCGGCGACAGCGCAGGACCCGCCGCGCGCGCCACCAGCACGAGCCTGGCCAGCTCGGCCGCGTCGTGCACCGATGCCCGAGCCAGGTACGCGGCCTGGGCCTTGGACAACGACCGGGGCAGCTCGACCCCCTCCGGGCGCAGGTGCGCGGCCAGCACCTCCCGCGCGGACGGGGGCGGCAGTTCCACCACCAGCGGTCGCAGCGACGCGGCCAGAAGTCTGAGCTGCGAGTCGCGCACGACCACCACCAGCCGGGCGCCAGACCCCTCGACCAGCGCCCGGTGGTTCTCCAGGTTCCCGCCCAGTGCGCGCAGGCGCTCCTCGGAGGTCTCGGTCAGGTCCAGCAGCAGCCGGTCCTCGACGTCCAGCTCGGACGCCCGAAGGCCCTGACCGTCCTCGTTGTGGTCGGACAGCTCCCGCAGCCTGCTGACGCCGAGCCTGCCGCCTTCGGTGAGCAGCATGAGCGCGGCGGTGCGCGCCCCCGCGCCCTCGGGTGCGGCCAGCACCACCACACCGGGGCGGTCCAAGGCGTTCACGCGGAACCCGGCGGGCGGGGCGAACCGCGCGGCCAGCCAGTCCACCTGCCCCCGAGCGACCAGCCAGGGCGCGCGGGGCGGGCGGACGTGCTGGAAGAAGTTGTACTGGGCCCCCGACCCGCTGTGGTGGTAGTTGTCGCGGTTGATCTCGTAGTGCGTCACGGCTCGCGGTGCTCCCCGCGCCGGTCGTCGTACCGCTTGACGTCGCTCCGGTTGAACTGGGGGCCCGACCCGCTGTGGTGGTAGTTGTCGCCGCGGGTGTTGTAGGTGTCCCTGCGCTGTTCCGCGTTTACCGGTCCGTGGGCGGAACCTATCTGAAGGACGGTTCCCGCAGTGGTGCCGTTGACGGTGTTGTTGTAGACGTGCGCGCCCGCCTCGGGCGCGGGCATGGCCGCCGTGCTGCCGGAGGCGGTGGGAGTCGGGTCGAACCCGTTCTTGAGCAGGTCTCCGGAAGGACGGGGGACCCTGAGGTAGACGGTGTCCTGGTAGGTCTTCACCGTCACCGGGATCGCGACGTAGTCATCCTCCGTCTCGCCGGAGTAGCCGCTCATGACGGCGTCCTCGTAGGCCCTCGGGGACACCGCCGCCGCGACCTTGGTCAGCGGGCCGGAGCGGGACAGCAGGTCCCGCACCGGATCGCAGTTCAGCAGTCGGTTCAGCTCGATCCTCGCCGTGCCGGTGCCGGTCGCGTTCGGCCCGGCGTCGGTGATCGGGCCAGTCGTGACACTGACCCGCATCCGCAGACCCGCAGGCTTGGCGTCCACCTGCTCCCGGTAGTCCAGCTCGTCCTGGAGCGCGCCCAGGAAGGGGTTGAGCAGGTGCGGCAGGAAAGCCGTGGGGAAGACGGCGGCGTAGCCGTCCCCCGAGGTCTCGCGCGCCTGCTGCTGCTCCCACAGCCAGGTCAGCCCGCACCGCTCGAACGCGGCCTCCAGGATCCTGGGGATCGCCTCGGCGATCTTCGGGTAGTCGACCGCCTTGCGCCCGCTGAAGTCCTTGACGTCCACCTCCAGCATCGCGCGGTAGGCGGGGAGGGGCTTCGGTTCCCGTGCCGTCGCACGGGTGTCACTCGTGTGATCCACGTGGGGCAGATTTTCGCGATTTCAGCGCGCCCATCATCCGCAGCCGGAGGAATTGAGCGTGTCGCGGGTCACACTCCGGCTGCCTGGTGCAGCGCCTCCCTGTCACCGAGCACCAGGTGGCCCCGCTCGACCAGCGCCCCCTTGGCTCGCAGCCGCTTCACGTGCTCGGCGACCGTGCTCGTCCGGATGCCCAAGGAGTCGGCGATCTCCTGCTGGGTGAAGGGGACGCGGTTCGGATCCGCGATGCTCGGGTCCGCCAGGGCCGCCAGCTCGAGCACCAGCCTGGCGATCTTGCGCTCGGGCTTGAAGTGCACCAGCCGCAGCTTGTAGGGCCCCGCTTGGGCCAGTTTCAACGCCATGTACTCGCGCAGCAGGCTGTCCGAGAGCTTTCCCAGGCTGGACTGGAGCGCGCCCCACTCCAGCCGCACCGCCTCGCAGGAGTCCACGGCCTGCACGCTCGCGGTGCGCTCCCCGTTGTGCGGAGCGGCGATCTCGCCCACGAGATCACCCGCGCCCCGCAGCGCTATCAGGGCCTCTTTGCCGTCCTGCGTGCTCTGCACCACCTTCACCCGGCCCGCGACCAGCGCCAGCACCGAGGTTCCCCGGAAGCCCTGGCGCAGCAGCCGCTCACCCTTCCGGTACTTCCACAGCACCCCGGCTTCCCGCAGCCCCTGCCACCCCGGCTCGCCCAACAACCGCCGAAAACCCCGTGATTCCGTTGATCCCGCGATCACCGCACGTGCATATCGCATCCCCGCCGTCACCGGAACGCCCCCGCGCGCCCGCCACACGACCGGACTACTGTCCACTCCCGTGCCCCGCACCCGCCTCTACCGGCACGGCGTCCTCGAAGCCGAGGGGTTCGACCCCCGCGAGGCCGCCGGCCTCCGGCGCGGGGACGGCGCGCTGGTCTGGATCGACCTCCTCGCCCCCGACCCCGACCTCCTGCGGCGGGTCGGCGAGGAGTTCGGGTGGCACGTGCTCGCGGTCGAGGACGCGGTCGAGCCGCACGAGCGGCCCAAGTTGCACGAGTACGACACGCACCGGCTCCTCACCGCCTACGCCGTCCGGCTCGGGGACGACGGGGCGCTGTCCACCGCCGGGATCACCGCCTTCGCCACCCCCGACGTCCTCGTCACCGTCCGGCCCGACGACGCCTTCGACATCGACGCCGTCGTCGAGCGCTGGGACGCCACCACGCACCTGGCCGCCAGCGGCGTCGGGTACCTGCTGCACGGGCTGCTCGACTACGCCGTCGACACCCACTTCGACGCCGTCCAGGCCCTCGACGGGCGGATCGAGGGGCTGGAGGACCTGGTGTTCGCCGACCAGGACCGGTCGGGGCCGGGGAGCCGCGACGCCGACGTCCAGCGCCAGGCGCTCGCCCTGCGCAAGTCCCTGGTCGCGCTGCGTCGCGTCGTGCTGCCCATGCGCGAGCTGGTCAACACCCTCGTCCGCCGCGACCACGACCTCGTCGACACCCGCATGGCCCCCTACTACCAGGACGTCTACGACCACGTCCTGCGCGCCGCCGAGTGGACCGACTCGCTGCGCGACCTGGTCGCCACCGTCCGCGAGACCCAGCTCAGCATCCAGGCCAACCGGCTCAACCTGGTCATGAAGAAGGTCACCGGCTGGGCCGCCGTCATCGCCGTCCCGACCGCGATCACCGGCTACTTCGGCCAGAACATCCCCTTCCCCGGCTTCGAGCAGCCCTGGGGCTTCTGGACGTCCACCGCCGCGATCGCGATCGGCGGCCTCGGGCTCTATTCGCTGTTCAAGCACGAAGACTGGTTGTGACCGCCTACCCTCCTCCACTGTGGACACAGCTATCACCTTCACCGGGGAGACCCGCGAGCCGACCGGGGACGAGAAGACCTTCGCGGCGGTGCTCGACGCGCAGCTACCGGGCATGTCCTACCGGTTGCGCAGCGACCCCGACGGCTCCCCGTGGCTGCTGGTCGTCCTGGAGCTGGGCGGCGGCGGCACCACCGCGACCCTGCGCCTGGACTACGACGCGTCCGGCCTGCGCGCCGGCTGGGGCCCCGCCTCGGCCGACCAGGGCCGGGCCGAGAGCGCGGGCGTGGACGTGACCAGCCTCGACGGGCTCAAGTGGGACTCCGACGGGTCCTCGCCGGAGATGGTGGCGCTGCTGGCCGTCGACTGGTTCGAGTCGCCCAAGCACAACTCGGCCGCCTGACCCGGCGCAGGGTGCGCCCTGCCCGAGGACGCGGAGGAGCGGAGAAGCGGAGGAGCGCGTGCCCAGGTACCTGGCGGCCCACCACTACGGCATGGGATCGCTGTGGTGGTGGATCACGGCGGACTCGGCCGAGCAGGTCGAGCGCGAGCTGAGCGAGGTGTGGGTCGAGGACGACCCCGACACCCTCGCGCGGGCGCTGGGCGCCACCGGCGTCGACGAGGTCGACCTGTCCTCCGAGGTGCTGCCCGCACCGCTGGACTCCATGCGGGAGCAGCGGCGCGAGCAGCGGCGGGACCCCCTGTTCGGCGCGCTGGCCGCGCGGGGGACCGTGCACCTGAGGACGCCTCCCGTCGAGGGCGACGAGGAGCTGGGGGAGTGGCTCGTCGAGATCGGCGGGGACGGGTACCGCACCCGCCAGGTCGTGCTCCTGCCCGACGGGCGGGCGCTGCGCACCGACGACTGGCCGTTCAACCCGCCGTACGACCTGCACGACCCCGAGCTCGCCCGGCACGAGATCACCGCCGAGGAGTTCGAGCGCGAGTGGGACCGGGCCGTCCCCGACCCCGACGCGCTCTAGCCCGCACCCGCACCGGCGCCGCGACGCGCACCAGCGTCGCGGCGCCCCGGCGCGCTCACCCCTGCTCGGCCCACCACCGCCGCCCCGCCTCGGGCAGCGAGCGGATCGGGTCGTAGTACGGGTACCGCCGGTCCAACGCCTCCGCGTCGTCCAGCTCGATCCCGGTGCGGTAGTTCTTCGTCCAGTACGACACCCCGCGCTCCCGGTCGTACTCCTGCACCTGGTGCACCCACCGCTTGCCCACGTACGGCACGTCGCACACGATCCGCGGCGTCGCGTACCCCGGCAGGTAGCCCATGATCGCGTGCTGGAGCTCCTGCGCCTCCCGCACCGCGACCCGCCAGTGCTCGGCGTTCGGGATCATGTCGCACATGTAGAAGTAGTACGGCAGCACCCCGGCCTCGCCCTGCAGCGCGAAGCACAGGTCCAGCAGGTCCGTCGCGGTCGCGTTCACCCCGCGCATCAGCACCCCCTGGTTGCGCACGTCCCGCACGCCCACCGCGAGCGCCGTCCGCGCCGCCTCCGCCACCAGCGGCGTCACCGAGTTGGCGTGGTTGACGTGGGTGTGGATCGCCAGGTTCACCCCGCGCCGCGCCGCCGTGCGCGCCACCCGCTCCAGGCCCTCCACCACCTGCGGCTGCAACCAGTGCTGCGGCAGCCCGGCCAGCGCCTTCGTGGCCAGCCGCACGTCCCGCACGGTCTCCACGCCCAGCAGCCGCATCAGGAACGACTCCAGCTGCGGCCACGGCACGTTCGCCACGTCGCCGCCGGAGACCACCACGTCCCGCACGCCCGGCGTGGTCCTCAGGTACTCCACGATCCGGTCCTGCCGGTCCACCGGCTTGAGCGCGAGCTTGTGCTTGGCGACCTGCGGCGTGGAGTTGCCGACCAGGTCCATGCGGGTGCAGTGCCCGCAGTACTGGGGGCAGGTGGACACCAGCTCGGCCAGCACCTTCGTCGGGTAGCGGTGGGTCAGGCCCTCCACCACCCACATCTCGGCCTCGTGCAGCGAGTCCCGCGAGGAGTGCGGGTGGCTCGGCCAGTCCGGGTCGCGGTCCGAGCGCACCGGCAGCATGTAGCGGCGCACCGGGTCGGCGTAGAAGGCCTCGGTGAAGTCGCCGCCCTCCTCCAACCGGGGCACGACCGTGTTGAGCATCTGCGGCGGCAGCAGCATCGACATGGTCGCCAGCTGCTCCTGGTCGGCCTCCAGGTCGGCGTAGAACCGGTCGTCGACCAGGTCGCCCAGGACCGCGCGCAGCTGCTTGGCGTTCTTCACGCAGTGCGCGCGCTGCCACTGGGCGTCGCGCCACTGCCGGGCGGTCACGTCCCGCCAGCCCGGTAACCGCCGCCAGTCCGGCTCGACCAGCTCGTCCCTGCGGTAGGCGTAGGGCTGCGGCCCCGCGCCGACCGCGTTCGCGTCGTGGAGCGCAGTCATCTGTCCTCCTCAGTCGCGAGATGGCGATAAACCATGCTGACAGAGGGCGGGTTTGGCGTAAATATTTCGCCGGGGAGCGTTTCGGGGTGTTCGTGCGTTGTGGGGGTATGCGCGTGTTCGCCTTGCTGTTGGTCGCCGTGGGGGTCGAGATCGCCACCCTGGTGGCGGTGACGGTCAACCTCGGGTTCCTGCCCACGCTCGGCCTGCTGATCCTCGGCGGGGTCGCGGGCTCGTTCCTGCTGCGGCGGGAGGGGGCGCGCAGCATGGCCGCGTTCAACGAGGCCCTGCGCAACCGGCGCGAGCCGCACGAGGAGGTCGCGGACGGGGTGCTGCTGGTCGCCGCCGGGCTGCTGATCGTGCTGCCGGGCTTCCTCAGCGACGTCGCGGGCCTGCTGCTGCTCCTGCCGCCGGTGCGGCGCGCGGTGGGGGCGCGGATCGCCCGCCGCTCGCGCGAGCGCGCCGCGAACGCCGTGCTCAACCAGCGCTTCGGCAGGCCGCCGGGCGCGGGGAACGTCGTGGTCGACGGCGTGATCATCGACCTGGGCGGGCAGGCGGGCGCGCCCCGGCCGCGCTCGGGGAGCGGGCCGCTGGGCGGCAACGCGATCGAGGGCGTGGTGATCGACTCGCGGGTGGTCGACGGGCCCTCCGGAGACTCGGGTCCCAGCACCCGTTGAGCCTGTTCCCGCACGTCAGGCCCCGCCCGCGGTTCGGGTGGGGCCTGACGTGCGTCCGGGGGCGCTCAGCCGGGGACGGGGTGGGCCGCACGTGGTCGAACACCCGGTCCCCCGAGGGGCCCTCGTCGGTCGCGCACCAGTGGTGGCAGCGGACCGAGCAGCAGGTCGCGCACCGGGTCCGGCGCGAGGTCGCCGCGCAGCTCGCCGCGCGCCACCCCGCGCCGCACGACCTCGGCGACCAGCGCGTGCCGCCCGGCCGGGAACCGCTCGTGCAGCCCCGGCTCCGGGGCGCGCCCTGCCTCGGCGTGCACCGCGGGCAGCACCCACGACAGGGCGTCCAGCAATGTCGTCGCCAGCACCCGCAGGTCCTCGCGCGCGCTGCCGGTGTCCGGGTCGGGCATCGGGGCGACCGACTCGGCGAGCACGTGCGCGACCAGGTGCAGCCTGGTCGGCCACCGCCGGTGCAGCGCGGGGCGGCTCACCCCGGCGCGGGCGGCCGGTCGCGGCTGTGCCAGACCGCGCTGGCCGGGGTCGGGCCGCACGCCGTCACGCACGTGGGGCGACCCGGCCTCCTCACCCCGCGCGCTCGCGCAGCTGCTCGACCAGCAGCGCGTTCTCGGCCGTCGCCGCGGCGGTGGGGGCCAGTCCGAGCTCGGCGATCGTCCCCCGCAGGAACCGCCGCAGCCCGGCCGCGACCAGCCCGTCCGGCATCGCCCGCAGCGCGCGGTACCCGAGCGGCGCCACCGGGGTCGGCGCGGCGGTCAGGTTCGCCTTGATCCGGCGGGCCAGCGCGAGGACCGCGTCCCGGTCGCCTGCCAGCTCCGCCGGGCCGCCCGCCGCGTCCACCGCCTGCCCGAGCGGCGCGACGAACGAGGCGTGGGTGGCCAGCCAGGCGTCCACCCCTGGTTCGGCCCGCGCGGGCAGCCCCGCGCCGCGGAACACCCGCACCACCTCCTTCAGGCGCGGGGTCACCCGCCCGTCCGGCTCGCCGACCGGCATCGTGACCAGGCGGGTCAGCGGCGTCTCGGCGCGGTGGCGCAGCACGTCGTCGACCACCCGGCCGCCCGCCGCGGGGAAGCCGAGCAGCACCCGCTCCGGCCCGAGCGCCTTCACCAGCGGCCCCGGCCCGGCCGCCCAGTTGGCCAGGAGCGCCACGTCGCCCCCGGTGTCCACCAGCGAGTCGAGCACCGGCCCGACCTGGTGCGCGCGCACGATCACGACGGTCAGGTCGTACCCGCCGCCCGGCTCGTCGACCACCCGCACCGGCACCGACCGGACCTCGGCCCGGCCCTCCTGCGCCAGCCGCACGCCGTGCGCGCGCACCGAGGCCAGCCGCGCGCCCCTGGCCAGCAGTGACACCTCGTGCCCCGCCTCGTGCAGCCTGGCGGCGAACAGGCTGCCCAGCGCGCCCGCCCCGTAGACCAGAAGCTTCACGGTCATCCCCTTCCACGCGGTCGGTCAAACGACCGTTTGACTCAAACGACCGTATGATAACCACGTGGACGCCCCCGACACCCGCACCCAGCTCCTCGACGCGGCCGAGCGCCTGTTCGCCGAACGCGGCTTCGCGGGCGCCTCGGTCCGCGCCATCACCGACCTGGCCGGGGCGAACCTGGCCGCCGTGAAGTACCACTTCGGGTCGAAGGCGGACCTGCTCACCGCGGTGGTGCGCCGCGTCGTCGACCCGATCACCGCCGCGCAGTCCGCGGGCCTGGACCACCTGCTGGCGCTGCCCGACCCGCCGACCGCCGCCGACCTCGTGGAGGCGTTCGCGGGCCCGCTGTTCGACGGGATGGCCGAGGGCGATGAGAGCAGGTCGCGGCTGGTCGTGGCGATCGTCTGCGATCCGGCCGAGGAGATGCGCGGCTGGACCGGGCCCGCGGAGGACGAGGTGCGCGCGCGCTACCTGGCGGCGTTCGGCCGGGCGCTGCCGGGGCTGACCCTCGACGAACTGGCGTTCCGGCTGCGCAGCGTGCTCGCGGTGACGGCGGTGGACCGGGTCGGGGCGGCGAACGGGGACACCGATCCCGAGTGCGGGCCGTCCGGGGGTGGGTCATCCGGAGGTGGGCGGGCGCGGCGGTGGGTGATCACGTTCCTGGCGGCGGCGATGAGCGCCCCGGCGACCGGGGCTCGCTAGGGGGGCGCTGGACCACCCCCGCTTGTGCGGGGAAAACACTTGTTGACCAGCGAGTTCAAGCGCTCAAAGGGTCATTTTGATTCGGTTCGTCGCAGTCTCGATTTCCCTGGCCGGTACCGCGACTAGAGCCTGGCGTGCCCAGCGTCGCTCATCATCGCCCACGCCCCGGCGCCCCCCCACCCCAACCCCCCACCCCAACCCCCCACCCCAAGTGATCATCCCCAGGTTCACCCACCCGAGCGACGGGGTATCGCCTGTCCATGACCGTTTTGGGCGTTCACGCCTCCCACGAGCAGATCCACCCGACCGGACTGCTGGACGCCGTGCGCAAGGCCGAGGAAGTCGGCTTCGACGCCGCCATGTGCTCCGACCACTTCGCCCCGTGGAGCGCCCGCCAGGGCCAGTCCGCCCTCGCCTGGGCCTGGCTCGGCGCCGCGCTCCAGGCCACGAACCTCCCCATGGGCGTCGTCAACGCCCCCGGCCAGCGCTACCACCCGGCGATCATCGCCCAGGCCATCGCCACCCTCGGCGCCATGTACCCCGGCCGCTTCTGGGCCGCGCTCGGCACCGGCGAGGCCGCCAACGAGCACATCACCGGCGACCCCTGGCCCCGCAAGGACCTGCGCTCCGAGCGCCTGCTGGAGTGCGTCGAGGTCATCCGGGCGCTGCTGCGCGGCGAGGAGGTCAGCCACGACGGCCTGGTCACCGTCGACCGCGCCCGGCTGTGGACGCTCCCGGAGGAGCCCCCCGCGCTGGTGGGCGCGGCGGTCAGCGTGGAGACCGCCCGCTGGTGCGCGTCCTGGGCCGACGGCCTGATCACCGTCAACGCCCCCGCCGAGCACCTGCGCAAGATGGTCGACGCCTACCGCGACGCCGGCGGCCAGGGGCCGCTGCACCTGCAGGTCCACCTCTCCTGGGACCCGGACGAGGACACCGCGCGCGCCATCGCCCACGACCAGTGGCGCAGCAACGTCTTCCCGCCACCGATCTGCTGGGACCTGGAGACCCCCGAGCACTTCGACGCCGTCTCCGAGCACGTCACCGCCGAGCAGATCGGCCGGGTCGTCAACGTCTCCTCCGACCTCGGCCGCCACGCCGAGCTGCTGCGCGGCTACGTCGAGCTGGGCTTCGAGAAGGTCTTCCTGCACCACGTCGGCCAGGAGCAGGACCGCTTCCTGGACGCCTTCGGCGAGCGCGTCCTCCCGGAGGTGCGGGCGTGAGGCTCACCGAGACCGCCGACCTGTGGTGGAAGAACGCCGTCGTCTACTGCCTGGACGTGGAGACCTTCCACGACGGCAACGGCGACGGGATCGGCGACTTCCGCGGCCTGATCCAGAAGATCGACCACCTGCACCGCCTCGGCGTGACCTGCCTGTGGCTGATGCCGTTCTACCCGACCGCGAACCGCGACGACGGCTACGACATCACCGACTACTACTCGGTCGACCCGCGCCTGGGCACCCTGGGCGAGTTCGCCGAGCTCGTGCGCACCGCCCGCGACCGGGGCATCCGGGTCATCGCCGACCTCGTGGTCAACCACACCTCCGACCGGCACCCGTGGTTCCAGGCCGCCCGCAGCGACCCGGACTCGCCCTACCGCGACTGGTACGTGTGGGCCGACGAGCGCCCGCCGAACGCCGACGACGGCGTGGTCTTCCCGGACAAGGAGACCTCGCTGTGGGACTACGACCGCAAGGCCAAGCAGTACTACCTGCACCGCTTCTACCGCCACCAGCCGGACCTGAACGTGGCCAACCCGGACGTGCGCGACGAGATCGCCCGCGTCATGGGCTTCTGGATGCAGCTGGGCCTGTCCGGCTTCCGGGTCGACGCGGTGCCGTTCCTGCTGGAGGCGCCGATCGAGGCGCTGCCGGACCCGCACGACTACCTGCAGGACCTGCGCGCGTTCATGTCCCGCCGCGACGGCGAGGCGATCCTGCTGGGGGAGGTGAACGTGCCCTACAACGACGCGCTGAGCTACTTCGGCAGCTCGGAGGGCGTCGGCGACCAGCTGACGATGTGCTTCGACTTCGTCGGGATGCAGCAGATGTACCTCTCGCTCGCCCGCAGGGACGCCTCGTCGCTCACGCACGCGCTGCGCGAGCGCCCGGAGCCACCGCGCGACGCCCACTGGGCCACGATGGTGCGCAACCACGACGAGCTGACCCTGGACAAGCTGACCGAGTCCGAGCGGCAGGAGGTGTTCGCCGCGTTCGGGCCCGACCCGGACATGCAGGTGTACGGGCGGGGGCTGCGTCGCAGGCTGCCCCCGATGCTGGAGGGCGACGAGCGGCGGGTGCGCATGGTGTACAGCCTGCTGTTCTCGCTGCCGGGCACGCCGGTGCTGTTCTACGGCGAGGAGATCGGCCTCGGCGAGGACCTGTCCCGCGAGGGGCGGATGGCGGTGCGGGTGCCCATGGACTGGGAGGCGGTCAGCGAGCAGCGCCGGGACTCCGGGTCGCTGCTGGCGTGGTTCCGGCTGCTGGTGGAGCGGTACCGGGAGTGCCCGGAGCTGGCGTGGGGCGCGCACCGGGTGGTGGACACCGCTGAGGCGGCGGTGCTGGTGCAGCACAGCGAGGTCGACGGGCACGTGGTGCTGACGGCGCACAACCTGGACGACCGGGAGGTGCAGTTCGAGGTGCCGGACCTGGAGCCGGGGCAGCGGTTGACGGACCTGCTGGTGGACGGGACGGTGCAGGCCGACGAGGAGGGCGTGGTGCGGTTGACCCTGGAGCCGTACGGGTGCCGGTGGTTCCGCACGGACGTGGACCGGGTGACGTGAGAGCGCGGTTCCGGGCCGGGACCGGCGTGGTCCCGGCCCGGAACCCGGCGGGGTGGCCGCGCGCGAACGCGGCCACCCCCACCCGCCTCACGTCAACCGGTACCCGTGCGCAGGCCGGTTGGCCACCCCGTACCGGGGTTGCACCTCCGCCTTGCCCACCGCCACCAGGTGCTCCAGGTACCGCCGCGCGCTCACCCGCGACAGCCCCGCCCGGTCGCCCACCTCCTGCGCCGACATGTTCCCCGCGGCCGTGCTGCCCTCCGCCGCCCGCAGGGCCTCGGTCACCAGCCGCAGCGTCACCGCCGACAGCCCCTTCGGCAGCACGTTCGCAGGCCGGTGCTGCATCAGCTGGTCGACCTCGTCCTGGTCGAGCCAGTCGCCCAGCCGCTGCACCTCCACCCGTCGCGCCAGGTACTCGCGCATCCGGTCCAGGAACGCCGTGCGCGTGAACGGCTTCACCAGGTAGTGGTCCACCCCCTTGGACATCGCCTGCCGCACCGTCTCCCGCTCCCGCGCCGCCGTCACCGCGATCACGTCCACCGGCGGCCCGACGCGCGCCCGCAGCCTGGCCAGCACCTCCAGCCCGGACATGTCCGGCAGGTGGATGTCCAGCAGCACCAGGTCCGGCAGCAGCTCGTCCACCGCCCGCAGCGCCGCGTCGCCGTCGTGCGCCTCGCCCACCACCTCGAACTCCGGCAGCGACGCCAGGAACCCCCGGTGCACCGCGGCCACCGCGAAGTCGTCGTCCACGACCAGCGCCCGCACCACCGTCACCGGGACCCCGCTTCCGGCAGCCACACGTCGAACGACGCGCCACCCAGCTCCGAAGAATCCGACACGTCGACCCGGCCACGCCGCCGGGTGACCACCCTGGACACCAACGCCAGTCCTATCCCTCGTCCGTGCGCCCCTCTCGGCGCCTTCGTGCTCACCCCGAGGGTGAAGATCTCCGCCCGCCGCTCCCGCGCGACGCCCGGCCCGTCGTCCTCGACCAGCACCCGCACCCCCGACCCGCCCGCGTCCACCAGCACCCGCACCTCGCCGCCGTTGCCGGAGGCGTCCACGGCGTTGTCCACCAGGTTCCCGAGCACGGTCAGCGCGTCGTCACCGGCCCGCGCCAGCACCCGCGACCCGGCGTCCAGCCGCAGCCGCACGCCCCGCTCGTGCGCGGTGCTCGACTTGGCCAGCAGCAGCGCCGCCAGCGCCGGGTCGGCCTCGGCCCCGCCGATGATGTCGGCCGTCACCGACCCCGCGCCACCGACCCGCTCGATGTAGCGCACCGCCTCGTCGCCGCGCTCCAGCTCCAGCAGCCCGCCGATGACGTGCAGGTGGTTGGAGAACTCGTGCGCCTGCGCCCGCAGCACCTCGGTGACCGCCCGGTGCCCGTCGATCTCGCGCAGCGCGTCGTGCAGCTCGGTCCGGTCGCGCAGCGTGAGCACCACGCCGACCGGGCGGCCGTGCGTGCGGGCGGTCATCCGGTTCGCCACCAGCACCCGCTCGCCCGCCAGCACCAGCCGGTCGGCCGCGTCGTCGCCGCGCGCCAGGTCCAGCAGGCCGCCGTGCTCCAGCACCTGCGCGGCGGGCCGCCCGGTCGGGTCGTCGGTCAGCCCCAGCAGCCGCACCGCCTCGTCGTTGACCAGCGCCAACCGCTCGGTCGCGTCGATGGCGACCACGCCCTCGCGCACCCCGTGCAGCATCGCCTCGCGGGTCTCCAGCAGCTGCGCGATCTCGGCCGGTTCCAGCCGGAACGTGCGCTTGCGGACCATCCGCGTCACCAGCGCCGCCCCGAGCACCCCGACCAGCGCGGACGCGATCAGCCAGCCGATCAGCTCGCCGAGGTCCTCGGCCAGGTCGGCGGCCAGCTCCTCCTCCAGGATGCCCACCGACGCCATGCCGATGACCGTCCCCGCCGTGTTCCGGATCGGCACCTTGGCCCGCAGGGACGTGCCGAGCGTGCCCGTCTCGGTGCCCACGTACACCGTCCCGGACAGCGCCGAGCTGGGGTCGGTGGACACCGGCTCGCCGATGCGCGCCGGGTCCGGGTGGGCGTAGCGCACGCCGTTGCGGTCCGTCACCACCACGTACGTGACCTGCGAGGCCTTGCGCAGCAGCTCCGCCAGCGGCTGGATCGTGGCGGCCGGGTCGGGGGAGCCGAACGCCTCCAGCACCGACGGCAGCCGCGCCACGCTCTCGGCCACCGACAGCATCCGCTCCCGGT
Source organism: Actinosynnema pretiosum (assembly GCF_002354875.1). Lineage (GTDB taxonomy): Bacteria > Actinomycetota > Actinomycetes > Mycobacteriales > Pseudonocardiaceae > Actinosynnema > Actinosynnema auranticum. Next base: position 4,356,286 of record NZ_CP023445.1, on the reverse strand, counting down.
ACGACTCGCGGATGCGGTCGCTCTGCAGCTTGGCCGCCATCAGCCCGGCCGCGCAGGTGGTGAGCAGCACGATGCCCACCTGCAGCACGAGCAGGGAGACACCCAGGGGGACCGAACGGCGGCGCATGTTGGGCATTCTGAACCAAGGGGTGTGATCGACGCCACGACCTAAACGAACAATACGGCCCTTACGACCAATGTCTTACCGACCTGCTCCCGTCCCCCTACGTTCCCCGGAACCGGAGCACCGTCGCTCCGGGGAGCAACAGCGGAGGCGCGACATGTCGAGAAAGCACACCCGCATCGCCGCGGCGGTCATCGCCGCGGGCGTGGCGCTGGCGGGCTGCGGCGCTGGCGGCGGCGGTGGGGGCGGCAAGGCCGCCGGGTCCGTGAACCGCCTGGAGATCATGGCCCCCGCCGACCCCGGCGGCGGCTGGGACCAGACCGCGCGGTCCATGCAGGCCAGCATCACCGGCGCGGACCTGGTCAAGACCGTGCAGGTCAGCAACGTGGGCGGCGCGGGCGGCACGGTCGGGCTCAAGAAGCTCGCCAACGAGAGGTCCGAGACGTTCCTGATGGTCACCGGCCTGGTCATGGTCGGCGCGGTCGAGACCAACGGCTCCGACGTGCGCATGGAGGACACCACCCCGATCGCCCGCCTCACCGCCGAGGACGAGGTCGTGGTCGTGCCCGCCGACTCGCCGTTCAAGACCGTGGCCGACCTGCTCGCCGCGGTGAAGGAGAAGGGCACCGGCGTCCGCTTCACCGGCGGTTCGGCGGGCGGCACCGACCACATCCTCGCCGCCATGCTGATCAAGTCCGCCGGGCTCACCCCGGACAAGCTCAACTACGTCCCCTACTCCGGCGGCGGCGAGTCCCTGGCCGCGCTGCTGGGCAACCAGGTCGACGTCGGCATCTCCGGCGTCGGCGAGTACCGGGAGCAGGTCAAGGCGGGCAAGCTGCGCGCGCTGGCCACCTCCGGCTCCAAGGTCCACGAGGACCTGAAGGCGCCCACGCTCGCCGAGCAGGGCGTCGAGCTGATCAACTGGCGCGGCGTCGTGGCGCCCAAGGACCTCGCGCCCGAGGCCAAGGACAAGCTGGTCAAGCTGGTCACCGACATGCGCGCCAGCCAGCAGTGGAAGGACGAGGTCGCCAAGAAGGGCTGGACCGACACGTTCCTGAGCGGCACCGAGTTCGAGGTCTTCCTCAAGGAGGAGATCAGCCGGGTGCAGCCGATCCTCACCGAGCTCGGCCTGGTGAAGAAGTGATCTCCGCCCGCATCGAGGAGTACGTCTTCGGCGCCCTGGTCGCGGCGCTCGGCGTGTTCACCCTCGTCGACGCGACCACGATCGCCGCGCGCGGCGTCGCAGGCTCGGTCGGGCCAAGGGCGTTCCCCTACGCGGTGGGCGCGCTGCTCATCGCCACCGGGATCGCCGCGGTGGTCGCCACCGCGCGCGGCAAGCTCGGCGAGGCCGAGGACGGCGAGGACGTGGACGCCGGGGTGCGCACCGACTGGCTGACCGTGGTCAAGCTGGTCGCCATCCTGGTGGCCCACCTGGTGCTGATCGAGCCGGCCGGGTGGCCGGTCGCGGCGGCGCTGCTGTTCGCCGGGGCGGCGTGGACGCTCGGCGCCACCTGGTGGAAGGCGCTGGGGCTGGCCGTGGTGCTGGCGCTGGTCGTGCAGGTCGTGTTCGCCTCCGGTCTGGGCCTGTCGCTGCCCGCCGGGATCCTGGAGGGGGTGCCGTTCATCGATGGGTGACCTCGGACTGCTCCTGGAGGGCTTCGCGACCGCCGCGCAGCCCGCCTACCTGCTCTACGCCCTGCTCGGGGTCACCCTGGGCACGGCGGTGGGCGTGCTGCCGGGCATCGGCCCGGCCATGACGGTGGCGCTGCTGCTGCCGCTGACCTACACCCTGGACGCCACCGCCGCGCTGATCATCTTCGCGGGCATCTACTACGGCGGCATGTACGGCGGATCGACCACGTCGATCCTGCTCAACACACCCGGCGAGTCCGCGTCGATCGTCACGGCGCTGGAGGGCAACCGGATGGCCAAGGCCGGGCGGGGCGCCGCGGCGCTGGCCACGGCCGCGATCGGCTCGTTCGTGGCGGGCACCATCGCCACGGTCCTGCTGACCCTGCTGGCGCCCACCGTCGCGGACTTCGCGGTCAAGCTGGGGCCCGCCGACTACGTGGCGCTGATGGTGGTGGCGTTCACGACCGTCGCCGCGCTGCTCGGGTCCTCGCCGGTGCGGGGGATGGCCTCGCTCGCGCTCGGGCTGTTCATCGGCCTGGTCGGCACGGACACGCTCACCGGCCAGACCCGGTTCACCCTCGGGGTGAGCACGCTGGCCGACGGGATCGACGTGGTCGTGGTGGCGGTCGGGCTGTTCGCGGTGGGCGAGGCGCTGTACGTGGCCTCGCGGCTGCGGCACGGGCCGATCGAGGTCGTGCCGGTCGGCGGGAAGTGGAACACCCGCGAGTTCTGGTCGCGGTCCTGGAAGCCGTGGCTGCGCGGCACCGCGATCGGCTTCCCCATCGGGACCATCCCGGCGGGCGGGGCGGACGTGTCGACGTTCCTGTCGTACGCGGCGGAGCGGAAGCTGTCGAAGCGGCCCGAGGAGTTCGGCAAGGGCGCGATCGAGGGCGTGGCCGGTCCCGAGGCCGCGAACAACGCGGCGGCGGCGGGCGTGCTGGTGCCGCTGCTGACCCTGGGCCTGCCGACGACCGCCACGGCGGCCGTGATGGTCGCGGCGTTCCAGAGCTACAACATCCAGCCGGGGCCGCTGCTGTTCACCAACAACTCGGCGATGGTGTGGACGCTGATCGCGTCGCTGTACATCGGCAACGTGATGCTGCTGGTGCTGAACCTGCCGCTGGTCAAGGTGTGGGTGAAGGTGCTGCGCATCCCCCGGCCGTACCTGTACGCGGGCATCCTGCTGTTCGCGGCGCTGGGCACGTACGCGGTGAACTTCGTGACGGACGACCTGATCGTGCTGCTGGTCGTGGGCGTGATCGGGTTCTTCATGCGGCGGCACGGCTACCCGGTGGCGCCGATGGTGGTCGGGCTCATCCTGGGGCCGATGGCCGAGGAGCAGCTGCGGCGGACCCTGCAGATCAGCGAGGGCGACGCGACGGCCCTGGTGACCAGCCCGTTCGCGGCGGCGGCCTACGCGGTGCTGGTCGCCGTGCTGGTGACGGCGGTGGTGCTGCGGGTGCGCGCGAAGCGCGCGGCGGTGGCGGCCGAGCCGGAGAAGGCGACGGCTGGCTGAGCCGGTGGGACGGTTGGGGGGCGGTGGTGGCCAGGGGGCTGCCACCGCCCCTCGTCGTCACGCGCCGCCGGCCTCCGGGGCGGGCTGCGGCGTGACGACGTGCCGGGCGATCCGCCAGCCGCCCCCGTGCCGCCGGACGTCGTCCGCCACCACGATGCTCTCGACCCTCCCGTCCGCCATCAGCAGCAGTCCCTTCGACAGCACGGACACCACGCCGTCCTCCTCGCCGCCGACGACGACGTTGGTGAGGTGGTGGGCGACGGGGCCGTGCGCCCCGATCCGCTCGGACGCCTGCCGGATCGCGTCGATCCCGCTGAAGGCGCCCAGCCCGGCGGCGGTGAGGTCGTAGACGGCGTCGGGCGTGAAGACCTCCTCCAACCGGTCCGCGCGCCCGCTGTCGGCGAGGTGCCCGAGCAGCGACAGCGTCTCGGTGATCTCCCGGCGGTCCTCGGTCGTCAGTGCCATCGTCCGTCCCTCTTCCGCGTTCGCGGGGCGCCACCCCACGTGATGTCATGGCGTGACATCACCGTAGCACTGATGTCGCGGCGTGACATCACGGTGGGTGATGTCACGCCGCGACGCACCCCGCTGGAGCCGGCCCCGGCGTCCGGTTACCTTGGGCGCCATGCCCAGGTGGGAGCACGGCAGCGGGGACCGGTTGAAGCGGGCCGCCATGGAGCTGTTCGAGGAGCGGGGCTTCGAGGGCGCCAGCGCCGTCCAGATCGCCGAACGGGCCCGCGTCACCACCCGGACCTTCTTCCGGTACTTCCCCGACAAGGCGGAGGTGCTGTTCGCCGACTCGGACGCGCTCCACGCGGCGCTGGTCAAGGCCCTGCGCGAGCGCGCCGACGTCACCGAGCCGCTGCGCGCCGTGGTCCAGACCCTGGCGGAGCACGACTGGGAGTCCCTGGGCCCCCGCGAGACCCAGCGCAAGCGCGACGAGCTGATCACGGCGAACCCCGGCCTGCTGGAGCGGGAGCTGGGCAAGGAGCGGTCGCTGGCCGACGCCCTGGCCGAGGTGCTCCGCCTGCGGGGCGCCGACCCCGACACCGCCGACCTCGCCGCCCACGTCGGCGCCCAGCTCTTCCGCACGGCCTACCGCCGCTGGCTGCGCGCCGACGACCCCGCCGACCTGGCCGCGTTCACCGGGACCGCACTGAGTCGGCTCGCGGAGATCGCGCGGTAGCCGCGGCGCGGTCAGGCGATCCTGGACGCGGCCGAGCCGTTGTGCGGGAACCGGGCGCGACCGCGCCCGTCCGACTCGGCCAGGGCGGTGCGGGCCCGCCTGGTGAGCAGCGCGCGGCCGGGTGCTCCGGCGGGGTGGGCACGGGTGCCGTGTCGACACCGGCCAGGACGCGCAGCACCGCGCTGAAGACCCGGTGCGCCGGCGGCTCGCCGCCCGCGCTGTTGGTCAGCACGGCCACCACCACCACCACCCCCCCGCCGAGGGCGCGACGCGCAGGAACGCCTTCTGCCCCTCGGCGACCCCGGTGTGCCCGACCACGCCGTCCCGGTGCAGCATCCAGCCAGGGCCCCAGCCCTCGACACCGCCGCCGAAGTCCGGGACGCGCTCGACCTGGGGTTCGCGCAGCGCGGCGAGCGCCGGGTCGGTCAGGTGCGCGCGGACGAACTCCAGCAGGTCGCGCGCGCTCATCGCCAGGTGCGAACCGCTGGGGGAGCGGCAGCAGGACACCGCCCACCGGTTCACCGGGACCACCTCCCCGCCGGTCACCGGGTGGCCCGCGGCGCGCCCGGAGCCGGTCAGCCCGGTTGGAAGAACGCCAGCACCCGCTGCGCCGCGTCCGGGGCCGCCATCACCCCCTGGAGCCGCGCGGACTGCCGCGCGGCGGCTGCGGAGCGCTCGAACATCCCGCGTTCGTACTCGGCCACCGCCGCCCCCAGGTCACCTGGGTGCGCCGCCACCGCGCGACCCAGTGCCGCGCCGTCGAGCAGGGCCAGGTTCGCGCCCTCGCCCGCGGGCGGCATCAGGTGGGCGGCGTCGCCGAGCAGGGTCGTGTCCGGGCGCGACGGCCAGGTCAGGCCCACCGGCAGGGCGGTGATCGCGCGGGGGACGACCAGGTCGTCGCACGCCCCGATCAGCGCCGTCGACCTCGGGTCCCAGCCCGCGAACAGCTCCAGCAGGCGCGCCTTGGCCGCCTCCGGGTCGTCGAACGGGACGCCGCAGGTGGTGATCCAGTCCGCCGGGGTCCGGTAGAAGCTCAGGTAGAGGCGCACCCGGCCGTCGCCGTTGCGCTGCGCCGCGAGCGACTGCCCGTCGCCCAGCACCCAGTAGTTGCCCCGGCCCACCATCGCCGCCAGCTCCGGGTGGGTGCGGTCGGCGTCGGGGATGCCCAGCTCCACGACGTGCTGACCGGTGTGCTCGGGCCGCGCCGGGGTGAGCAGCGGGCGCACCCGCGAGTTCGCGCCGTCCGCGCCCACCAGCAGGTCGTACCGCGCGCTGCCGCCGCCCTCCAGGCGCAGCACGCCGTCCGCCGCCGACTCGAACGCCCGGCCCCAGCGCACGACGCCCTCCGGCAGCGAGTCGAGCAGCAGGTCGCGCAGGTCCGCGCGGTCGACCTCGGGGCGCTCCAGCGGGGCGTCCGGCGGGGTGTCCTCCCGCAGCAGCAGGGTGCCGTCCGCGTCCAGCAGCCGCATGTCCTGGCCCGCGCCGCGCGCGATCGCGCGGAAGCCGTCGACCAGGCCCGCCTCGCGCAGCGCGGCCTGCCCGGAGTGGATGTCGAGCATCCCGCCCTGCCCGCGCGCCCCGCGTCCCGGCTCGCGCTCGTAGACGACGGCCTCCACGCCGCGCACGCGCAGCACGCGGGCGAGCGCCAGCCCGCCCAGCCCGGCCCCGACGATCGCGACAGCGGTGGTCATCGTCGCCTCCCAGTCAGTTCTACCGGTCGACGCCCCTCCCCGGCACCCCTGACGAAAGTCGGGGGCACCGCCTGACCTTCCGGCCCTGCGCCACCGATCCCGCTGTTCGTAGCGTCGCCGTCGACCCAGGGGACCACCACCGAGAGCGGGACGATGACCGGAACCACCACGGCCGCGTTCGTCGCGGCACTGCTCCTGACCGCCGCACCACCTGCCACCGCGCCACCTGCCACCGAGGCGCCCGAACCGGACCTCGCCGCCGTCGAGCGGTTCGTCGCCGAGCAGGCCGACGCCGCCGCCTACCCCGGTGTCGCCGTCGCCATCACGCGCGGGGACCGGGTCGTGCGCGCCTTCGGGCGGGGACGCACGTCCGGCGGCGACGCCGTCACCGCCACAACCAGGATGCCCGTCGCGTCGGTGAGCAAGTCGTTCACCGCGCTCGCCGCCGTCCAGCTCGCCGAACGCGGCGAGCTGGACCTGGACGCGCCGATCACCCGCCACGTCCCCGAGTTCCACCTCGCCGACCCGCGCGGGGCCGCCATCACCACCCGGCACCTGCTCGGCCAGACCTCCGGCATCACCGACCGGACCCTGCCCGAGAAGAGCCTGCCGCAGCCCGCCTCGCTGGACGCGGTGGTGACGCGGGTCAACCCGACGTCGCTGGCCTCGGACCCCGGCGCCCGCTACCACTACACCAACACCAACTTCCACCTCGCCGCGCTCGTCGTGCAGCGCGTCACCGGCGAACCGTTCGCGGACTACCTGCGCGACAACGTCTTCGCCCCCCTGGGGATGCGGGGCACCACGGCGATCACCACCACCGACGAGCTGCCCGACGACGTCGCGGACGGGCACGTCTTCGCCTACGGCGCCTCGATCCCCGCCACCGAGCCGAGCCGGTTCGTCGCGGGCTCGGACGGGATCGTCACCACCGCCGAGGACATGGGCAAGTGGCTCGCCGCGCAGTCCGGCGACACCCGGCTGGCCGCCCCGGACACCCTCGCGGCCATGCGGGTCCCGGCCTTCCCCGGCAGCGCCTACGGCCTCGGCTGGCAGACCGGCGACGGCGCGGCCCGGCACGGCGGCATCTGGTTCACGCACTGCGCCGGTCAGCTCCTGCTGGACTCCGGCCACGGGGTCGTCGTCCTCGCGAACTCCGGTGTGGCGCTGGGGAACGAGGGCACCGGCGCGCTGGAGGACGGCATCGCCGCGATCCTGGAGGGCCGCGACGCGCAGCCGTCGTCCCCCCGCTCCGCGGTGGAACTGGCACTGGGCGCGCTGACCGCGCTCAGCCTCGTCCTCGGGGTCCTCGCCCTGCGCAGGCCGTGGAGGCCCCGCAAGACCTGGCAGGTCGTGGTCCGACTGGCCCCGCGAGTCGTCCCGGCGGCCCTCCTGCTGCTCGCGCCCGCGCTCCTCGGGCTGCTGGTCGGCGGCGGGCGGGACATCACCGCGTTCCAGCTCGCCTTCTACTCGCCCGCCCTGGTGCTCTGGCTCGCGCTCTCGGCCGCGCTGAACCTCGCGGTCCTGATCACCCGCCTGGTCCGCCTCGCCCGCCCGGTGACGGGGTAGCGTCCGTGGGCGTGCCGATCCGCCGACCGCTCGTCCTGCTGGCGCTGTGCTCGACCACCGCCCAGGCGACCGCGCTGGCGATGGGCGACGGCGTCCCGCCGTGGACCGGCGCGGTGCTGGTCGTGGTGGCGGTGTGCGCGTTCGTCGTCGGGCGGCGGGAGAGCGGCGGGCGGCCCGCGTGGGCGGTGCTGCTGGTGTCGCTACTGCAGACCGTCCCGCTGGGCCTGGCCGCGCCGCACGCCTGGGCCACCGCGCCGCTGCTCGCGCTGCTGGCCGTGCTGCTGCCGTGGCTGGTCGGGCGGTCCGCGCGGCAGCAGGCGGAGCTGGCCGTCGCCGCCGCCGAGCGCGTCCACCTGCGCGAGCGGGCCCGGATCGCGCACGACGCGCACGACCTGCTCGGGCACGAGCTGAGCCTGCTGGCGCTGCGCGCGGGCGCCCTCGAACTCGCCGCCGACCTGCCCGAGCGGCACCGGGGAGCGGTGGGGGAGCTGCGCGCGGGCGCGGGCGCGGCCACCGAGCGCCTCGCCGGGCTGGTCGCCCTGCTGCGCGACGGCGAACCACCACCCCTGCGCCCGCAGGACGCCGACCTCGCCGACCTCGCCCACCGCGCCTCGGCCGCGGGCCTCCCGGTCACCCTGACCTGGCACGGCCCGAGACCGCTCCCGCCCGCCGTCGCCGCCACCGCGCACCGGGTGGTCAGGGAGGCGCTGACCAACGCCGCCAAGCACGCCCCCGGCGCACCCGTGGGGATCACCGTCACCGCCGCCGAGGACGTGGTGGTGACCGTCGCCAACCCGGTCACCACCCGGCGCCGCGCCCCCGGCTCGGGCACCGGGCTGGCCGCGCTCGCCGAGCGGGTCCGGTCGGCCGGTGGCGCGCTCGACGTGTCGACCTCGGGCGGCGCGTTCCGGCTCACCGCCACGCTGCCCGGCCGGGAGGCGCGGTGATCAGGGTGCTGCTGGCCGACGACGAACCGCTGATCCGCGCGGGCGTGCGGGCCGTCCTCGCCACCGACCCCGCCATCACCGTGGTCGCCGAGGCCGACGACGGGCGCGCGGCGGTCCGGCTCGCCCTGGAGCACCGCCCGGACGTGGCCCTGCTCGACATCCGGATGCCCCGGCTCGACGGGCTGGCCGCCGCCGAGGAGCTCGCGCGCACCGCGCCGGGGGTGGCGGTGGCCGTGCTGACCACGTTCGGCGACGACACCTACGTGGCGCGGGCCCTGGACGGCGGTGCCAGGGGGTTCCTGCTCAAGTCCGGCGACCCGCGCGAGCTGCTGGCCGGGGTGCACGCGGTGGCGGGCGGCGGCGCGTACCTGGCGCCCCGCGTCGCGGCGCGGGTCCTGGCGGCGCTGGACACCCGGCCGCTCGGCCGGGCCGCCGAGGCGCGCGCCCGCGCCGACGCGCTGACCCCGCGCGAGCGGGACGTGCTGGCGCTGGTGGGCGCCGGGTTGAGCAACGCCCAGATCGCGCGCAGGCTGAACCTGGTGGAGGGCACCGTCAAGGGGCACGTGAGCACCATCCTGACCCGCCTGGACCTGGTGAACCGGGTCCAGGCGGCCGTCCTCGCGCACGACGCCGGACTGGTCGAGCGCTGACGGTCCACCGAGCACAGTCCTTTGCGTACTGTCCTCAATGGAATTTCCGGGCGGGCCGTCAGCGCTTCCCGGACGTCGCCTCGTCCAGGAACCCGCCGGACTGGTGCCGCCACAGCCGCGCGTACGCGCCGTCCGCGTCCAGCAGCTCGGCGTGCGTGCCCTGCTCCACCACCCGCCCCCGGTCCAGCACCACCAGCCGGTCCATCCGCACCACCGTGCTCAGCCGGTGCGCCACCACCAGCGCCGTCCGCCCCTCCAGCAGCCGCCACAGCGCCCGCTGCACCAGCGCCTCGCTCTCCGAGTCCAGCGCGCTCGTCGCCTCGTCCAGCAGCAGGATCGGCGCGTCGCGCAGGATCGCGCGGGCCAGCGCGACCCGCTGCCGCTGCCCGCCGGACAGCTTCACGCCGCGCTCGCCCACCACCGTGTCGAACCCCTCCGGCAGCTCCCGCGCGAACTCCACCACGTGCGCCGCGCCCGCCGCCCGCTGGATCTCGGCCTCGCTCGCGCCGGGCCTGGCGAACGCGATGTTCTCCCGCAGCGTCCGGTGCAGCATGGACGGGTCCTGCGGCACGTACGCGATCAGCCCGCGCAGCTCCGCCTGCCGCACCCGCGAGATGTCCTGCCCGCCGATCCGCACGCTGCCGCCGTCCACGTCGCTCAGCCGCAGCAGCAACCGGGTCAGCGTGGTCTTGCCCCCGCCCGAGCGCCCGACCAGGCCGACCCTGGCGCCCGTCGGGATGTCCAGGTCCAGCCCGGTGAACAGCGGCGGCGCGCCGGGGTGCGCGAACGCCACGCCGTCGAAGCTCACGCGGGAGTCCCCGGTCGGGGCCGGCTCCGGTTCGGCGGGGTCGAGCACGGTCGGCTCGTCCAGCAGCAGCTCGGTGAACTGCGCGGCCTCGGTGAGCGAGCCCTCCAACCGCCGGTAGACGTGGTTGAACTCGAACATGATCCGGGTGGCGTTGCCGTAGTAGGTGAACGTCACCAGCAGCGCCTCCAGGCCCAGCCCGCCGCTCACCCACACCGCCACCACCAGGCCGAGGACGTTGGTGAGCACGGACATCGGCGCCACCAGCACGTCCACCCGCAGGTTCCCGTAGTCCCACGAGCGCAGCGCCAGCGCCCGGCTCTCGGCCGCCCGCCGCCGGTGCTCGGCGCCCTCCCGCTCCTCCGCGCCGAACGCCCGCACCGCCTCCACGTTCGACAGCACGTCCGCGACGTGCCCGGACACCCGCGCGTAGGCGGCCTCGCGCTCGTCGACCAGGCGCTGGCGGCGGCGCACCAGCGGGGCAGCCGTGAAGCCGGTGACCAGGATCAGGCCGAGCAGCACCGCCACCAGCGCCGGGTGGTAGCCCCACAGCACCACGCACGCGAAGCCCAGCGGCACGACCTTGGCGACCACGCTGAACACCAGCGCGTCGGTGAAGTCCTCGAAGCGGCCCGCGAAGCCGAGCACCCGCTTGGTCAGCGACCCGGCGAAGTTGGTGTGGAAGAACGCCGCGTCCTTGGCCAGCAGCGCGTCGAAGCCGGACACCGACAGGTGCTCGATGCCCCGGCCGTCGACCCGGTTCAGGCAGTGGATGCCGACGCGCCACAGCAGTTCGGCGAACAGCATCACGCCGCCGAACGCCAGCAGGAGCGGCGCGGCCTCGGCGACGCCCGCGCCCTCCACGACCCGGCCCGCGAGCGCGGCGACCGCCAGCGGGGCCACGTACAGCAGGCAGGTGTTGCCCAGCGCGGGCAGCAGCATCCCGCCCGCGGTGAGCGGGCCGTGGCGGCGCAGCTCCCGCAGGTACAGGCGCAGCGCGAGCAGCACCGCCCTGCCCCGGACGGTGGTGGACTGCTCTCCTGCGCCCTGCTCTCCTGCGCCCTGCTCCGGTGGTGCCCCCACGGATCGCCTCCTCCAGGATCGGTCCCGGCGCCCGATGCTGCACCGGGCCGGAGGGGCCGGGCGATCGAATAACACTTCTGCCCCAACCGGTTCCCCCGTCCGCCGAACGCGGGCGCACCCGCTGTGGCGCCCGGGCCGCCTGGCGCGGCGGGGGTGGACCTGGAAGTCTTCGCGGGGTGAGCGAGGAGCAGCACGGGGTCGCGGACTTCCTGCGCGGGCGGTGGCGGGTGCGGCGGCGCGTCGTGGACCACCGGGCCGGGCAGGAGGGCGCCTTCACCGGGTGGGCGGTGTTCGCGGACGACCCGGAGTCCGGTCAGCTCGCCTACCACGAGGAGGGCGAGGTCGAGCTGGGCGGCGTGCGGCGGCCCGCCACGCGGGCGCTGCGGTACGCCGAGCGCGGCGCGGACGTGCTGGACGTGACGTTCGCCGACGGCCGCGAGTTCTACCGGCTGCGCCTGGGCGAGGGCGGCTGGAGCGCGGACCACTGGTGCAGCCCGGACACCTACCTGGTGACCGGCCGGATCACCGGCCCGGACAGCTACACCGAGCGCTGGCGCGCCACCGGCCCGGCCAAGGACTACGAGCTGCTCACCGACTACGAGCGCGACGGCGGGCCCGAGGGTCCTTGACCGGGTCGCGGGGTCAGTCCAGCGCCACCACCCCGGCGGGGCAGCGGTGCACCGCGTCGCGCACCTTCGGCAGCAGCTCGTCCGGCGGGTCGGGGCGCAGCACCACGCCCACGCCGTCGTCGTCCTGGTCGAACACCTCCGGCGAGGCGAGCACGCACTGCCCCGACCCGATGCACCCGTCCCGCTCGATCCGCACGGTCACCGCCGTCACCACACCACGGGGATCTCGACGGCCGAGTAGGTGATCGAGTCCGTCCGGAACCGCATCTGCGGCACCGGGACCGCCGGGGCCAGGTCCGGGAACCGGGTGAACAGCGACCGCAGCATGATCTGCAGCTCGGTGCGGGCCAGGTTCGCGCCCAGGCACTGGTGCGGGCCGAACCCGAAGCCCAGGTGCGCCACGCTCTTCCGGGTCAGGTCCAGCTCGCCAGCCTGCTCGCACAGCGCGTCGTCCAGGTTCGCGGTGAGCGAGACCGTGACCCACTCGCCCTCGCGGATCGTCACGCCGTCCAGCTCCACGTCCTGGAGCGCCCGCCGCGCCAGCGCGGCCCCGCCGAGCCTGCCCTGCGAGTAGCGCAGCAGCTCCTCGACGATCACGTCCACCCGGTCCGGGTCGGCCTGGAGCACCGCCCGCTGCTCGGGGTTCTCGAACAGGGTCAGCGCGAACAGCCCGATGGCGCCCGACGTGGTCTCGTGGCCGGCGGCGAGCAGCCCGATCGCCAGGAACAGCAGCTCGTCCAGCTCGAAGTCGGTCTCGTTGGCCATCAGCCCGATCAGGTCGTCGCTGGTGCCCTCGCGCTTCCTGGCCTCCACCACCGGCACCAGCACGCCCGCGAGCTCGGCGGCGTTGCGCAGGTAGTCCTCCTTGGCGTTGTCCACGCCGAACATGCCCCGCGCGGTGGCCTGGAACAGCGGCTGGTGCTCGGTGGGCACGCCCAGCAGCTCGGCGATCACCAGCGACGGGATCGGCAGGCAGAACGCCGAGACCAGGTCGGCGGGCGCGCCGGAGCGCTCCATGTCGTCCAGGTGCTCGTCGACGACGCGCTGGATGAACGGGCGCATGGCGTTCATCTTCTTGACCATGAACGCGCGGGAGAGCGGACGGCGCAGCCGCATGTGCTCGGCCCCGTCGAGCACGTTGATGTTGCCGGGGCGCTTCTCGCCGATGATCGTGTCCCCGGAGGCCCGCATGTCCGGCCCGCCCTCGCGCATGGAGGTGAAGCGCGGGTCGGACAGCACCGTCCTGACCCCGGAGTAACTGCTGATCACCCACGCCGGAACCCCGTTGGGCCACACCATCCGCACCGGTCCGTGCCCGAGCGCCTCCACCATCCCGGCCGGTGGTCCCAGGGGGTGAGCGCGCTGGTCGCGGGGGACGGGGAGGATGGCGGACTCGGTCACGGTGGGCGTCCTTCCAGCAGGAGGGGACTTGCCGGGGGCGAGCGCACCGACGGTAACGCGACCTGGGGGTGCGATCGGACCGCCAACGGGTGGACACAGGGGTGCGGCGGAACGCAGGAGTGCGGAGAGCCGGGGGCGGTCACCCGGTGATGAGCTTCGCGGCGTCGGGCGCGTAGACGGTCATCCAGTGCGGGCGCAGCCGGTAGTAGAACACCTCCCCGTCCCAGTCGCTCTGGTCGCCGTAGAAGTCCTTGAGGTGGGCGAGCACCTCCGGCCAGTCCGCGGCGGCCTCGCCGTCCGGGGGGTTGAGGACCTCCACCGCGCCGTGCGCGAACACCCCCAGGTCCTCGCCGCGCAGGTGCGCGGCGCTGGCGGCCGGGCGGGCCGCGAGGTGGCGGGCCTTGGCGGCGGTGCGCGCTGTGCCGAAGTACCACTTGCCGTGCAGGAAGTGCCCGTCCACAGCGCTGATCCGCGGCTCGCCCTTCGCCGTCACGGTGGACAGGGCGAGCGTGCACATCCCGGTCAGGACCTGGGTGAGCTGCTCGGCGGTCATGGTGTGCTCGACGACGATCGAGCGGAGGTGGTCGGTGGAGCGGGACAGGGAGGCGTCGAGCAGGGCCTGGAGCTCGTTGAGTTCTTCGGGCGTCTCACGCATCGAGCCACGGTAGCGGTGGCTGGAGCGCCCTCGGCCCCGCCCGGTTGTCACGCCCGGCTCGGCTCCACCACGGGCTCGCGCGCGACCGGGGTCCCGCCGCGGGCGGCTGTCAGCGCGGCGGCGACGGCGGCCGTGAGCGGCAGCACGAGTGCCAGGCAAGCCGCAGCCTGCTCCAGCGCCAACCACAGCACGTGCTGCGGCTGGCCGGACTCCGGGGTGAGCGCCAACGCGGTCAGCGGCGTCGCGACCCACGCGCCTGCGGCCCCTTCGGCGATCCCCGGCCGCCCGCTCACCACGACCCGCGCCACGAACACCACCAGCCCGGCGGCGGTGGCCAGGCAGGCGTTCAGCACCAGGTGGTCCAGCGCGTTCTCCTCGGTGACCTCGCCCGCCAGCGCCAGGCGGGGCGCCGCGGCGAGCGCGGTCACGGCTGCGGCGAGCAGCAGCACCCGCAACCGACTGCCGACCGCCGTGCGCCAGGCCAGCACCGCGACGGCGAGGTTGCCCGCCAGCAGCGCCAGGAACGGCGTGTAGGTCAGCGACAGCCACGCCGTGGTCAACTCGCCCAACCCGATCGCGGGCCGGAACGAGAAGACCGCCTCCAGCACACCGGTGAACAGCAGCGCCGCGAGCACGCCGACCCACCGGGGCGAGCCGCCCGGCAGGCGCCGGTGCCACAGCGCGGCGGCCCCCTCGCACAGCGCGGTCGCGCCGACCAGCATGACGACGGTGAAACCCCAGGTCCACGCGGTCGCCGACTCGACCAGCGGGGTGCCCGTGCCGATCAGCGACAGCGCCATGCCCACCACGACCCCCAGCGGCAGGCCCAGCGCGCTCGCCACCCGGTCCCGGCCCGGCCGGACGTCCGCCGCCGTGCGGGAGCGCCACACCGCCGGGCCCCAGGCGCAGCCCAGCAGCACGCCGGGCACGAGGGCCAGCACCAGCGTGGTCACCCGCAGGCCCGCGCTCGGCAGCAGCGCGGACTGCACGAAGTGCGACAGCAGCGGCTGGACGAGTCCGGCCAGCGCGCCGAACGCGAACCCCTCCACCGCGCGGACGTGCCGCTCGACCTCGCCGCGCGCCAGCACCTCCAACCGGCGCCGGGTGGACGGGTGCAGCGCGGCCAGCGAGCGGGACCACGAGCGGGGCGGGTCCGCGGCCCGGCGCAGCAGCGCGTCCAGCGCGGTCGGGTCCTCGCGCGCGGACCGCAGGTCGGCCGCGTGCTCGCGCGAGCGCAGCACGCTGCGCGACACCACCCACACCAGCGCCAGCAGCAGCGCCGCGCGGATCGCGTAGTCGAGCACGAACGAGCTCTCCGACCACAGCCGCGGCAGCGGCAGCACCAGCACCACCGGGGTCGCCCACCACACGGCCCTGGTCAGCCACACCCGGTCGACGTCACCGGCGGCCACGTGCGCGCACTCGTGCCGCAGCAGCGCGGACGCCTCCGGTCCGGGCAGCGCCAGCACGCCGTAGGGCAGCACGATCCGCACCCGGCCGCCCGTCCGGACGGTGAACGCCTCCCGGCAGGTGGAGCCGAACTCCACGACGGGGACGACCCGGCCGCCCAGCGCCCGCACCGCCTCGGCGGCCTCCTCCTGCCAGCGCGCCCCGGCCGCGCGCGTGATCCCGGCTCGCCGGTGCAGCCGCGCGGGCAGGCGCCGCAGCACCACCCACCCGAGGGCCGCGGTGAGCAGGGCGAACAGGAAGGCGAACCCCGTCCGCGCCTGCTCGTAGGGCGCTCCGCAGCGCTGGAACCCGGCTGCCCGCTCCAGGGGCGGCAGGTCGGCCCCCGCGTTCACGCACGCCTTCAGCGCGTTGCCGAACCACTCGCCGAACGCGGTGTAGAAGATCAGGTTGCCCGAGCACACCGCCGCCGTGAGCAGGACCGCCACCAGCAGCGCGTACCGGGCGCGGGGCGCGCCCGCCTCACGCGGCGGGAGCGTCATCGCGGCCCCCCAGCTCGCGCACGACCTGCTCCGCCACCGCGCGGGCGACCGGCTCGGCCGCGCCCAGCCCGGTCAGGTGCACGGTGATCACGACCGTCGCCTGCCCGGCCTCCTCCGCCTCCGCCTCCGCCTCCGGCTTCCCGCCCCGGCCCCACGCCCGCGACAGCCACCGCCGCCCCGCCGACCAGGCGTCCTCGGCGGCCTTCTCCACGAGCACCCCGCCCGCCGCGCTCACCGCCGCCAGCACCCACGGCGTCACCGCCGCCAGATCGATCCCGATCCCCACCGGCGCGCCCAACCGCACCCCGCGCACGGTCCCGTCCGGGTCGGCCCGGTAGGCCTCGACCAGGTCCTCGAACGCCTCCAGCTCACCCGCGTGCCACCGCGCCACCACGGCCCGCGCCACGCCGACCGCCTCCGCCGACAACGCATCCGCCATCCGCCCCGCCCCCTGCCACGCTCGTCCACGGGGCGCCCGGCCGATCGAGGAAGAATGCTATGCGCCCGAATGTGGAATTCCCTGCCGGTCATTTTCTACTGCGGGAAGGTAGCGCTTCGGGCGTGCGGGGAAAAGCTTCGGGAGGGAACCGGCATACGGGCGCGAACGCCGTCAAACCGGAGGTGGGAGGACTGTGGTGTTCCGTTTATCGGCGTTTTCCGGGGCGTCGTCCGGTCGCGATTCCGCCTTTGCGGGGACAAGCCGAGGCGTCGCCGCGATGGCCAGCGGCAGACCCGCCTGCGCGAACACGGTGATCCGCTCGAAAAGCCCCCGAGCGACCCTCGGCG
Source organism: Actinosynnema pretiosum (assembly GCF_002354875.1). Lineage (GTDB taxonomy): Bacteria > Actinomycetota > Actinomycetes > Mycobacteriales > Pseudonocardiaceae > Actinosynnema > Actinosynnema auranticum. Next base: position 4,339,663 of record NZ_CP023445.1, on the reverse strand, counting down.
GGGAAGCGGTCAGGTGGCTCACGCCGAACGGCAGCGCGGTCACCAGCAACGGCCGCCGCCCCGCCCTGCCACGCCCGGAACGCCCACGAGCGCGGCAGCCCGGTGAGCGCGGCCGTGCCGCCGGTCGCGAGCAGGAGCACGCACAGCGCGAACCGCGGCGCGCTCGACGGGTGCAGGGCGCAGTCGCCGATCACGTCCGCGACCGGGGCGCCGGGCCCCAGCGCGGACAGCAGCAGCAGGATCGAGGCCGCGCCGGTCAGCGGCAGGACGACACCGGGTCTGAGCCGAGCGGGAGCCGCGCGCCCCGTGCTCCCGGTCGCCGGTGATCGCCAGGTGAACAGCCGCAGGTCTTCCGGCGGCTTTCCCGAAGTGTCCACAGCGGACCGGGTGGCGGCGTTCGCCCCGCGGTGTCGCGGCGGTCACCCGCGCGGCCGAAAGGGGGCGCGGCTGGGTGGTCCCCGGTGCTGCCCGGCGGGTGGTTCGCGGCGGGCACGCGGGTGAGCGCGCTGGTCCCGCGCCCCTCGGCGCTCGACGCTGGGGCGGTCGACGCGGGGGCGGTCGACCCGATCCGCCGAGGAGGCGCCGTGCCGAGTTCTCCGACCGGGAACGTCCTGCGCAACGACTACGAGCGCAAGGTCAACGCCCACTGGGAGGACAAGCGGGACGACCCGGTCAACCTGCTGCTCGGCGCGGACGACGGCCTCTACCACCACCACTACGGCATCGACGCCCCCGATCCCGATGCGCTCACCGGTCCGCCGCACGGGCTCCAGCGGCGGATCGCGCGGGAGCTGCACCGGATGGAGAGCGCCCAGGCCGACCTGGTGCTGTCCGCGCTGGGCGAGGTCCCCGCGAGCGCCAGGATCCTGGACGCGGGGTCGGGCAGGGGCGGGACCTCGTTCATGGCGCACGACCGGTTCGGGTGCGCGGTCGACGGCGTCAACTTCTGCTCCCACCACGTCGAGCTCGCCTCGGACCTGGCGCGGCGGCGCGGGTGCGGCGACCGGGTGCGGTTCCACCGCGCCAACATGGTCGCGACGCCGTTCGCGGACGGCGCGTTCGACCGGGTCATCACCAACGAGAGCACCATGTACGTGGACCTGGACGAGGCGTTCGCCGAGTTCGCCCGGCTGCTGCGTCCCGGCGGGCGGCACGTCCTGGTCACCGGCTGTCACAACGACGCGGTCACCGGGCGCGCGCCGGAGGGCGAGGCGATCGACCGGCACTACGACTGCCGCATCCACCGGCGCAGCACGTACTTCCGGGCACTGGCCGACCACGGCCTCGCGCCGCTGCAGGTCACCGACCTGACCGCGCGCGCCATCCCCTGCTGGGAGCTGCGCGCCCGCTCCGACCTGCGCACCGGCGTGGAGACCGCGTTCCTCGACGGCTACCGGAGCGGGCGGGTGAACTACCTGCTGGTCGTGGCCGAGCGGGTGGTCGACCGGTGACCGGTCACAGGCCGAACGCGCCGCCCTCCACCAGGATGACCAGGCCGATGGTGATCAGCACCACCGGCAGCACCACGTGCCCCCACCGCGCCAGGAAGCGCGCGACCACCGGACGGCTCGCCAGGAACCAGCCCGCCGCCAGCCACACCGCCACCCCGACCAGGAACACCGCGACGTGGCCGAGCATCCCGGCCACGCCCGCCACCGCGAACGCGGGCACGTAGACGCCGATGTTGTCGCCGCCGTTGGCGAACGTGACGGCCGCGACCTGCGCCACGCCCGCGCCGGTCGCCACCTCCGCCTCCCCGTCCGCCCCGCGCCCGCGCCACGCCGCCAGGGCCGCGCGCACGCCCAGCGCCAGCGGCAGCAGCCCCAGGTACGGGACCACCGCCCCCGGCAGCAGGCCCGCGCCCAGCGCGCCGACCACGGCCACGGCCACGATCGCCAGGAACCCCAGGTACTGGCCCGCGGCCACGCGCAGCGCGGCCCGCCGGTCGCCGCGCGCCTGGCCGAAGCAGACCGCGAGCAGGAGCAGGTCGTCGATGTTGGTGACCGCGAACATCCCGGCCGCCCGGCCCAGCAGCGCCAGGTCCGCGCTCACCCCGCCTCCGGCCCTCGCTCCAGGTGCGCGAACGCGGGCGCGAGGCGCTCGGGGACGTCCTCCTCCAGCTCCAGGTCCAGGGTCTCCAACTGCCGCAGCAGCGGCAGCTCCGCCAGGGTCTCCAGCACTTCCTCGTCCGCCTCGTCGAACACCGCCCGGCTGATGTCCAGGTGCCGCAGCGCCGGGTAGCCCTCCGGGGTCAGCAGCTCCAGCTGGCCCGCCGGGCAGACGCCGCCGAAGACGTCGTAGCCGATCTCCGCCGTCAGGGTCACCACGCCGGGCGCGCGGTCGGGGAACAGCGCGCCGATCGCGAACGGCGCGCCGATCACGTGCAGGTCGGTGACCGTGGTCGAGCCCATGTCGTCCAGCAGCAGTCCGCCCCGCAGCGTCAGGGCGCGCAGCGCGGGCAGCGCGGACCACAGGTCCACCGCGCTCTCGTTCGCGAACCCCTCGTTCAGCTTCTCCAGCGGGTCGAAGCTGCGGCCGGTCGACGTGGTCGCGTGCTCGTACAGGAGCTTGAAGTCGTGGCCGAGGTGCAGCTCCACCAGGTGCTCCCGCCCGCGCGAGGCCAGCGCCGCCGCCGCGCGGGCCGCCGAGTGGTGGAAGTCGGTCAGGTGCAGCTCCAGGACGGTCAGGTCCGCCGACTCGGGGGCGGTCAGGAACGCCTCCAGCAGCACCGACTCCCACTGCTCGGGGTCGGACGCGTCGGCGCCCAGCGCCTCCACCAGCGCCCGCCGGTCCGGGTTGGGCGCGAGCCGGAACACCGCACCGGTGATCCGGTCACCGGTCGTGGTCAGCTGCCAGGAGCCGTCGCTGCGCAGTGCGTCGAAGTCGGTCACGGCGGCATCGTAGGCAGTGGGTCCGACAATTCCGGGCGGTTCACCGGTTCCCGTGCCGGAAGTGCCACGGGGGACCCGCGTGCGCGATCCCGGCGACCAGGGGTTGGGCCAGGTCGAACGCCGTGTTCGGGGAGTCGTGGGTCGGCGACCGCAGGCGGTAGCCGCTGACCGCGTCCACCCGCTCGACGTCCCCGCCCGCGGTGCAGGTGGTTTTCGCGCCCGTCAGGCCCGCGCGGTCGCCGACCGGAACCGGTTGAGCAGCCCGGCCGAGACGATCACCGCCACCGCCACCAGGGGCATCACCAGCGCGGTCGCCGTGCCGCTGTCCTCGGCGAGGTAGCCGGTCAGGCTGGAGGCCGGGGCCTGGCCGATCACGATCGCGGTGCTCGCCATGGTCATCACCGTGGCGTTGCGGCCGACCGGGGCCAGGTCCGAGACCAGCGTGTACAGGGTGACCAGCAGCGGGCCGACGCCCGTGCCCGCCACCGCCAGCGCCAGCGCGACCACCGGGACCGAGGTGGCCAGGTTCAGGCCGATCGCGCCGGTCAGCGCGAGCGCGGCGAACACCAGCCAGCGGTCCCGCAGCGCGAACGCGGGCGGGAGCATCCCGGCCAGCAGCGCGCACACCGCCGAGCCCAGGCCCATGGCGCCGTAGACCAGACCGGCCTGCTCGGCGTCGCCGTGGTCGGCCATGAACGAGGTCAGCGAGGTCAGCACCGAGCCGAAGAACAGGCCGATGCCGACGATGCCCAGCAGCACCACCAGCAGTGACGGGCGGAACAGGTCGCTCACCGGGTCGGGGGTCACCCGCTCCTCGGCGGTGGGCTGAGCGGCGGTCGCGCTCGGGTGCAGGGCGAACAGGCACACGGCCACCAGGGTCAGCGCGGCGGCGGCGATGATCGGGGCGGCGGGGGAGAAGGCGGCGGCGAGGACGCCGACGAGGGTCGGTCCGAAGACGAACGTCATCTCGTCGGCGGCGGACTCGTAGGCCATCGCGGCGTTGACCGCCTTCGGCCGGGTCCCACCGCTGGTGCGGCGGGTGACCAGGCCGACCAGGCGGCTGCGCGACATCGGCGGCACCTGCGGGGTGGTCGCGCCGACCAGGAACGCCGCGACCAGGACCGCCGCCGGGGGCAGCGGCGAGTAGGCCAGGACCACCAGCGCGGTCAGCGCGGCGCTGGTGGCGACCCCGGTGGCCAGCAGCACCCGGCGCTGCCCCCACCGGTCGGCCGCCGCGCCGATCAGCGGCCCGAACACGGCCATGCCGACCCCGGCGGTCGCCGAGGTGAGGCCGCCCAGGCTGATCGAGCCGCGCGCGGCGACGACCAGGGTGAGCACGCCGACGACGGTCATGGCGTAGGGGAAGCGGGCCACGAGGGCCAGCGGGAAGAAGGAGGGGCCCGCGGAGTCGAACACGGCGCGCGCGACCGAGGGGGGCTCGGCAGGGGCGTGCGGGGACTCGTCGAGCAGGGTGGCGGAACGCGTGGTCATGGTGACGTGCTTTCACGAGGCGGGACTGGACCAGTGCCGCCTTACCCCGTGACACGGGGCAGGTAGATACACACCACGGCCTCCGCCCGGCGACGCGGCGTGCTGCGCGCGTGCGGGGGTGCCGCGTGGGCCTTTCGGCTCCGGGGCCACTGTGCCACATGGAGTGGAACCTGCGTACCAGATGTTGTGCGGTTCACTCTGCCGTGGCAGTGGTGACCCACGTCGGAGTGAACGTGACGGAATTGGTGGCCTGGTACTACCCCGGTCAGACGGTCGACGTGGAACTGCGCGGGCCGCAGGACGTGGACGGGGTGCTGGACGACCTCGTGCGCCGGGGTGAGCCGGTGGCGGCGCAGCTGTTCGACCGCGACGACCCGGCCGGGCCGCTGCTGACCGTGGGGGTGGACGGGCCGCGCGGGCGGGGGGCGCTGTGCCACGTCGACGGTGGTGAGGTGTGGATCGGCGAGGGGACGGGCGGGCCGGTGCGGTACCTGATGATCGGGCTCGACTGGGACTTCCCGGCGAACGCCGAGCTGCCCCTGGCGGTGGTGCGCGCCGCCGTGCACGAGTACGCGCGTGGCGGCGGGCAGCGTCCAGGGGGGCTCCGGTGGCGGCTCGACCGGCCGCCACGTCCGGAAGTGACCTGAAGTGACCTAGTGGTCCCCGGCCACCACCGGCTTGACGCCCTCGGGCAGCAGCGGGGGCAGGCCCGTCGTCCAGAGCGCCTCGTGGGACAGGGCGCTGATCCGCCAGCCCTCGGGCGCGCGGCGCAGTTCGGCCCGCCAGTGGCCGCCGACCTGGAAGATCGGGTTCGCGTCCGCGCCGCGCGACCGCAGGGTGCTGTCCAGGTGGACGTGCGTCATGAGCGCGTTCCACGTCACCGCAACGCCTTCCGCCTCGTCCACCAGCAGGTCCGAGGACGTGTGCTGGGTGCGGGCGAAGCGGTGGACCGACTCCTCCACGTGCGCGGCCACCGCCGTGACGCCCTGGGCGGAGCCGATCGGGGAGGACAGGCTGATGTCGTCGGTGAAGTGGTCCTCCGCCCAGCCCTCGGGGAACTCCCGCGCGTCCATGGCGCGGAAGAAGCGGCTGACGAGCGCGCTGAACTCGGTGATCTCGTTGCGGTCCACGGGGATCAGCCTGGTACCTCCACCTATCTGGAGGTCAAGCCAGGGCTGGGCGGGTTCCTGCCCAGGGGGCGTGCGGCCCTCCGTCAAGAAGGCGCGCAGGCCCGCCCAGTCCGATTGGAAGTCGAGTGGCCACGCTTACAGCTCCTCAGGGGACCCTGCTCCTGCTGCACATCGGCATCGAGCGGGCCGACCTGCCCACCGAACCCGGGTTCGGCTCCGGTTCGACCTGCCGCAACAGGATGCTGAAATGGGCCGAGGGCGGGGTCGGGCAATTCCTGGACGGGGTGATGCTCGCCGAGTCGCACGTCGCGGACAGGATCGACCCGATCGGCGCAAGACCGGCTCGAAACACCAAGTCGCCGTCGGCGGCGCAGGTCACCCGCTGGTCGTGGCGGTCAGCACCGGCGAACCCGGACGCCCGAGGTGGCGGCCCGCTGTGATGCTCGCCGACCGCGGCAGCGCGGCCAACCGGAGAAGCCTGAGCCAGCGGTCGATCGTCCCTCGGGGGCGGCCTTCACCAAGGCTTCCTGAACCTGGTGCGCGCACTGATCTGCCACCGCCTCCGCTCATCCTGAAAGGAGGTCTAAGCCCAGGTTGGTTCCCACCGGGGGTGCGGGACCGGCTCGTGGGCCGCTTTCAGGAACGCGCGCAGGTCCGCCAGACCGGGGTGGTCGTTCGTCGTCGACCAGAGCAGGCGGTGCGGGTACACCGGGGTCGGGTTCCGCAGGGGGAGGCGGCGCAGGTCGTAGTGCCCGGGCCACAGGTAGTGGTCACCTGAGCCGACTAGCGTGGCCGGGGTTGGTGAGTTCGCCAGCAGTTCCAGGAGGGCCTCGTCGCCGAAGTGCGGGCCCGCGCCGTCGATCGACAGGGCGAACTCCTCTGCCAGGTCGCGGTAGAAGCGCGCCCACTCGGTTCCCCTGCTGATTCCCGGCACCCACACCCGGTGCCCGGACAGATCGGGTGGAGCAAGCTCCCGGTGGTCGGCCAGCGGGTGCTGGGGACCGGTGAGCAGTTCCAGGGCGCTGTCCACTGCCCGTGCGGTGCGCACGTCGTCCGGCAGGTCCGCGTGCGCCAGGGGGACGGCGCGGAACGAGGCGTCGACTGCGCCCGCGCGTATCGCCTCCAGCGCGCCCAGCAGGTGGTTCTCCGGCAGAGTCACCACCTCCAGGGGTATTTCGGGGTGGGCGGTGTGGAAGGCGCGGAGGGCGGTGGACGGGGCGGTTCGGCGGTTCGGCACGTCCACGCGCAGCGCGCGGTGGTCCGGTCGCACTGAGCGGGCCGCCCGCTCGACGGCTCGCAGCACCGCCCTGGCGTGCGGCAGGAACACCTCGCCGTCCAGGGTTGGCCGGACGCCGCGCGGAGTTCGGGTGAACAGGGGCACGCCGACCACGCGCTCCAGCGCGCTGATCCGCTTGGACACCGCCTGCTGGCTGATGCCCAGTTCGGCCGCCGCGTCCCCCAGCCTGCCGGACTCGGCGGCGGCTACGAAGGCGCGCACGCTCTCAACGTCCACCAGTGCGCCTCAACCGTCGGTTGTGGCCGGTGGGCGTGTTGGTTGTTGGTCCGTCGGGCGGGGTCGTTGGTGGGATCGGCACATGAGCAGCCTGCCAAGAGCGCGCACCCACGTCCACGGGCCCGAGTTCGCCCGTGCTGCCGAGCGGATCTTCGCGGTCACCGATCTCACCTCGCGGTTGAACTCGTTGCCGTACAACAGCACGGAGGAGCGCGCCGCCTTGCACGCCGCGATCTTCGGTCGTCCGCTGCCGGAGTCGGTTCGGATCCTGCCGCCCTTCCACACCGACTGCGGGCTGGGCACCGAGTTCGGGGAGGACGTCTTCGTCAACCACGGCTGCACCTTCTACGACCGGGGCGGGTTGCGGATCGGCGGTGGTGTGATGCTCGGGCCGCGCGTCACGCTGATCACCTCCGACCACCCGGTGCCGCCCGAGGACCGGCGGGCGTTCACCGAGGAGGCGCCGGTGGTGCTGGAGGACGGGGTGTGGCTCGGGGTCGGGGTCGTCGTGCTGCCGGGGGTGACCATCGGGCGTGACTCGGTGGTGGGGGCGGGGGCGGTGGTCACCAAGGACGTTCCGGCCGGCGCGTTGGTGACCGGGGGTGCGGCCACCGTGCGCCGCAGGTGGTAGGGGGTGTGGGAAACCTCTGCCCCCGCAAGGGTTTCCCGCAAAAGTCACCCGGCGTAGCAGGCCTCCACCTCGTCGGCCCACCGCCGGACCACCACGTCCCGCTTCACCTCCAGCGACGGCGTCAGGCAGCCGTTCTCCCGGGTGAACTCCACCGGCAGCACCCGGAACCTGCGCACCGACTCCGCCCGCGACACCGCCGCGTTCCCCTGGTCCACCGCGTGCTGCAACTCCGCCAGCAGGTCCGGGTCGCCTGCCAGGTCCGCCACCGTCGCCTCCGCGGACTTGCCCGCCGTGCGCTTCCACACCGGGAGGTGGCCGCCGATGCGGTCCTCGATCGCGGCGGGGGAGACGTTCTTGCCGCCGCTGGTCACCAGGATCTCCTTGCTGCGCCCGGTGATCACCAGGAAGCCCGCCCCTGATCGGCGCGGCCACCCTGGCGCCCGGCCTGGTGGAGCGCAGGAGGGCGAACGCGCTGCCGCGCCTGAGCGGCGGCACGGCCTCGGGGGTGCGGGGGCAGCTCGTGGCCGAGGTGGTGCTGATCGCGGTCGGGTCCGTGGTGGTGGCGTGCATGGTGCTGGCGCTGCTGATCGCCAACCCCGGCAAGGCAGGCACCCCGCTGCGGGACCTGCTGGCGCAGGACTGAGCGGGCCGCTCGCGAGGGCCCGTCCGCCGCGCGCGGGCGGGCCCTCCGGCGTGGAGAACGCCCGGATCAGCGCTTCTCGAACACCGACACGTGGTTGAGGTCGCCCTTCTCGTAGGGGGAGGCGCCCCAGTCCACGCACCGCTCGACCAGGGTGAACCCGGTGTCCTCCGCCATCCCGTCCAGTTGCTCCGCCGTGTAGTAGCGGAACTTCACCGGGAAGACCTGGATGCCGTGCGCGCCGAGCATGATGTTCTGGATGCTCAGCACCTGGGTGCCCGGCTCGCGCATCGCCGCCGAGAGCACCGCGTACCCCACGTCCAGCAGGGACGTCGCCACGTACTGGTCGTGGGTGAAGCGGGTCTCGTCGACCTCCATCGTCTCGATCACCAGCCGCCCGCCGGGGGCCAGCAAGCGGTGGGCGGTGGCCAGGAAGCGGCGCTGGTTCTCCTCCGACAGCAGGCTGCCGAACGTGCCCTGCACCAGGTAGACCATGCTGAACTCGCGACCGAGGTCGACTTCGTTCATGTCGCCCACGACCAGCTCGACCTTGTCCGCGCCGGGCTTGGCCCGCAACTGCTCGGCCATCGCCTCGCTGATCTCCACGCCGTGCAGTTCCACCCCGGCCTCGGCCAGCGGCAGCCCGACCCGCCCCGTGCCGATGCCCGCCTCCAGCACCGGCCCGTCGCCCGCCCGCGCGCGCAGGAACGCCACGATCGCCGCGACCTCCTCGGGGTCGTCGTTGATCGCGTCGAACACCGGAGCCATGGCCTGGCCGTAGGACTCGAACGAGTAGCTCTGCATGTCCCTCTGCCTCCGAGGTCGCCCTGGTCGTGGTCAGAACGCTAGGAGCAGGACCTCCCACCTCGGTCTCACCCCGCTCTCGGGCGGTGCGCGACCACCCGGACGCGCTCGGTAGCCTTCACGGTCCAGACACGGGCGAAGGGGACGAATGACTCGGGCCACGCAAGACCACATCGAGGTAGTCGGGGCCAGGACGAACAACCTGCGCGACGTGGCGGTGCGCATCCCGCTCGGCCAGGTGGTGGCGTTCACCGGCGTGAGCGGCAGCGGCAAGACCTCGCTGGCGATCGACACGGTGCACAGCGAGGCGCAACTGCGCTACCTGGAAGGGCTCTCACCGTTCGTCCGCCAGTACATCACCCAGCGCAACCGGCCGAAGGTCGACCGGATCCGCAACCTCGGGGCCACCCTGGCGGTCGACCAGCGCAGGCTCAACCGCAACCCGCGCTCCACGGTCGGCACGCTCACCGGCGTCGACGGTCACCTGGGCTTAATGTACTCGCGCCTGCCCGCCCTGGCGGCGGGCGCGCAGGACCGGGCGCTGACCACCGCGCACTTCGACCGGGACTCCCCGGAGGGCACGTGCCCCTCCTGCCACGGCGTCGGAGGCCGCTGGCAGGCGCGGGAGGAGCTGATCATCACCGACCCGGCGCTGCCGCTGTTCGACGGCGCCTCGCCCTGGTACGCCAAGTGGCGCTCCGGCGAGCACGCGCTCGTCCCCGCCCTGGCCGGGCTGCGCCAGGTCGACCTGGCGCAACCGTGGCGCGAGCTGCCCGAGGAGTTCCGGCGGCAGGTGCTCCACGGCACGGGCGAGGAGCGGGTCGAGGCCACGCTCGACATGCCCAACAAGAACGAGAAGGGCACCTGGAAGTACACCGTCAACGAACCGCTGCGCGGCGCCCTCGCCGAGGTCGAGCGCGTCTACGCCGCCGCGGGCACCCCCAGCGCCAAGCAGCGGTACCTGCCCTACATGCGCAAGAGCCCCTGCGCGGTGTGCGAGGGCAGCGGGTACGGGCAGGCCGCCCGCGAGATCGCGCTGGGCGGGGTCACCTACCCCGAGCTGGTGGGGCTGGACATCCTGGGCGTGCGCGCCTGGGCGGACACCGTCCTCGACTCCCTCGCCCCCTCCCAGCGCGAGGTCGGCGAACCCCTGCTCAACGACCTCGCTGGCAGGCTCCGGCTGCTGGACCGGCTCGGCTTGGCGCACCTCCAGCTCTCGCGCGGCGCCGCCACGCTCTCCGGCGGCGAGCTCCAGCGCACGCGCCTGGCCGCGCAGCTGAGCACCGACTTGAGCGGCATCATCTTCGTGCTCGACGAGCCGGGGACCGGCCTCCACCCCGCGGACAAGGCCCACCTGCTCGACATCGCGGGCGAGCTGCGAGCCGCGGGCAACACCGTGCTGCTCGTCGAGCACGACCCCGAGCTGATCCGGCGCGCCGACTGGGTCATCGACCTGGGCCCCGGCGCGGGCAGGCTCGGCGGCGAGGTCCTGGTGGCCGGGACGCCCGAGCAGGTCGCCGCCCACCCCGGATCGGTCACCGGTCGGTACCTGCTCGGCAGGGGCCCCCGGCTGCGCCGCGAGCCCAGGCCGGTGGGCACGTCCTGGCTGACCCTGCGGGGGGTGCGCGCCCACAACGTCACCGCCGACGCGGTGTCCTTCCCCGTCAACCGGCTGACCTGCGTCACCGGTGTCAGCGGCAGCGGCAAGAGCACCGTGCTCGCCGCGCTGGCCTCTGCCGCCGAGGCCGCGCTCGACGGCGCCGAGGTCGACACCGTCAAGGCCGTGGACGGCGTCGAGGGGTTCAGCTGGGTGGCCGTGGTGGACCAGGAGCCGATCGGGCGCACGCCCCGGTCCAACCCCGCCACCTACAGCAAGGCGTTCGACGTCATCCGCAAGCTGTTCGCCGACACCGCCGAGGCCAAGGAGCGGGGCATCCCGGCGTCGGCGTTCTCCTTCAACGCGGCGGGTGGCCGGTGCGAGGCCTGCGGCGGGCACGGGCGCAAGCTGGTCGACATGCACTTCCTGCCGGACGTGTGGGTGGTGTGCGACCAGTGCGACGGGCGCAGGTTCCTGCCCGAGGTGCTCGCGGTCACCTGCGACGGGCTCAGCATCGACCAGGTGCTGGAGCTCACCGTCGCCGAGGCCGTCGAGCGCTTCCGCGCGCCCAAGCAGCTCGCCGCGATCCTCGGCGCCCTCGACCGGGTCGGGCTCGGCTACCTCCAGCTCGGGCAGAGCGCCACGGAGCTCTCCGGTGGCGAGGCGCAGCGGCTCAAGCTCGCCAACGCCGTCCAGCGCGGCTCCAGCGGTCGCAAGCCGGGGCTCATCGTGCTCGACGAACCCGTGTCCGGGTTGCACCCCGCCGACGTCCAGCGCCTGGTGGACGCGCTCGACGTGCTGCTGGACTCCGGCAACACCGTGGTGGTGGCCGAGCACGACATCCCGGTGGCCGCGAGCGCGGACTGGGTGATCGACCTGGGACCGGGTGCGGGGGCGGCAGGCGGGACGGTGCAGGCCGAGGGCACCCCCGAGGACGTGGCGGGGGCCGGGACCCCCACGTCCGAGTACCTGCGGCGCTTCGCCGCCGGGCAACCGCTGCTGGGGTGAGGCGGCGCCCCCGCGCCGGGGCGGTGGGTGGCGCAGGAGCGTGACAGCGCCGAGGAGAACAGCGCCCACAACGAACCCCGAGGGCCTGCCGGGGCGCATCCCGGCAGGCCCTCGGGGGCGTCGTCGGCGCGGAGGTCAGGCCACCGGCGCCGGCTGCCCGCACCACTGGCGCAGCGCCTCGCCCACCCCCGGATCGCCCGCCTTACCCGCCCAGGCGACGTACCCGTCCGGGCGGGCCAGCACCACCGGCGGGCACCCGCGCCCGATCGGCTCCGCGAGCCGCGCCTCGCGCACCCGCGCCCCCCACGCCCCGGCGGCGCCCGGCGCGCCGATCAGCACGAAACCCCCGTCGCGGAACAGCTCGAACAACCTGCCCCCGCCCACCAGCGGCCGGTCCGGCACCCGGCGGCCCGTCCACGGGTGCCCCGCGCGCGGGTAGCGCAACGTCAGGCCCGACAGGTGCTCCAGGTTGACCCGCTGCACCGGCTTGATCCGCACCGCCCTGCTCACGACCGCGCGCACCGCCCGCGCCACCGGGCCGTTGGAGGTCTCGAACCGGAACGACAGGTCGGTCTTGCGCAGCGTCTCGGCCGCGATCGGGTACCGCTCGGCCTCGTAGCTGTCCAGCAGCGCCCCACCTGCCCAGCCGTCGAGCACCGCGCGCAGCTTCCACCCCAGGTTGAACGCGTCCTGGATGCCGGTCTGCAGGCCTTGGCCGCCGGACGGGATGTGCGTGTGCGCGGCGTCGCCCGCCAGCAGCACCCGGCCCACCCGGTACCGCTTGGCGTGCCGCTGCGAGCTGCGGAACCGGGACAGCCACACCGGGTCGTGCGGTCGCACGTCGACGCCCAGGATCGACGTGCAGCTCTCGCGCAGGTCCTCCAGCTCCAGCGGCAGGTCCGCGGGCAGGCGCATCTTCTCGTGGTCGAACGCGATGATCCGGAACGTCCCGTCGCGGAACGGGAACACCGCCACCATGCCCCGCCGGGTGATCCGCGCGAACGCGGGCGGGGCGGGCGGGTTGCCCAACCGGGCGTCGGCCATCATCACCGACTCGTCGTAGTTCCACCCGTCGAACTCCACGCCCGCGAGCTCCCGCACGGTGCTGTTGACCCCGTCGCAGCCGACGACGTAGTCGGCGCGCTCCACGCGCTCGCCCTCGGGACCGCGCACCCGCAGCCGCACGCCGTCCCCGTCCTGGTCGAGGCCGACGACCTCCACCCCGGTGGCGATCTCGGCGCCCGCGGCGCGCGCCGACGCGAGCAGGGCCTGCTCGGTGTGGAACTGGGGGATGGTGAGGCTGAACGGGAACGGGGTGTCGAGCAGCCCGTAGTCCAGGTACCCGCCCTCGTCGCCGACCGGCGGGCGCCTGCACGGCAACCCCCGGTCGACCAGCGCCCCGGCCCTGCCGCGCATGTCCAGCAGCTCCAGGGTCCTGGGCTCGACGGTGAACGCCCGTGACAGCTCGCCGCGCGCCGCGCGCTTCTCCAGCACCCGGCAGGGGACGCCCGCCTCGGCCAGCTCCGCCGCCAGCACCAGGCCCGTTGGGCCCGCGCCGACCACGAGCACCCGCGGGGATTGCCTCATCTCGCGCTCCTTCGCCTCGACGACGAGCCCCCCCGGCGCACCGCGGGCGGACGGAGTGGCGCCCGTCCGCCCGCGGCCGGTCAGTCCTCGGAAGGACGCCGGTAGTACCTGCGCATTTCCGGGGAGCTCTCCAGCAACTCCTGCAGCGTGCCCGCGGCCACGACACGCCCCTTCTCCAGCAGCAGCACCTGGTCGGCGCGCTCCAGCACCGCCGGGCGGTGCGACACCGCCAGGCAGGTGGCGCCGATGGCGAACACCCGCCGCCACAGCTCCTGCTCGGTCTCCACGTCCAGCGCGCTGGACAGGTCGTCCATCACCAGCAGGTCCGGTCGCCGCGCGAACATCCGCGCCGCGGCCGTGCGCTGGATCTGCCCGCCGGACAGGCGCACGCCCCGCACCCCGATCTCGGTGGCGTCACCCTCGTCGAGGCGCTCCAGGTCCGGGCCCATCACCGCCAGGGCCATCGCCTCCTCGGCCCTGCCGTCGTCGGGCAGGCCCAGCAGCACGTTCTCCTTGATCGACCCGGACAGCAGCGTCGGGCTCTGCGCGGTGTAGGCGACCCTGGGCGGCAGCAGGAAGTCACCGCGGTCGGCCACCTCCTCCCCGTTCCACCGGACAGAACCGCCCTGGGGCTCGTAGAGGCCCAGGACGCTGCGCAGCAGGGTGGTCTTGCCCGACCCGACCTCGCCGGTGATGACGGTGACCGTGCCGGGGCGCACGTCCAGGCTGACGTCGTGGATCCCCTGCCCGCTGCCGGGGAACACGTGGGTCAGCGACCGGACCTCCAGGCTGCGCAGCGGTTCGGCCGCCTCCGGTTCGGCCGGCGGGGGCGGCTCCGACTTCAGGTGGAGCGGGTTGTGGTCCACAAGCGACAGCGGTGGCGCGCCCTGCAGCAGCGTCGCGGCCCTGGTGAACGACACCCCGGACTGCTGGTAGGTGCGCACCAGGTAGCCCATGAAGCCGGTGTAGTCGGCCACCTGCATCAGGTAGGTCGAGAACAGCACGAAGTCGCCGATGGTGAAGTCGCCGCTGCGCATCTGCCCCGCGGCGGCCAGCAGGGTCAGCCCCGCGCCCAGGCTCGCCGTGCTCGCGAACACCGAGTCCAGGGCCAGGCTCTGCACCTTGTCGCGGATCATCGCGTGCTTGCGGACGTCGTTGCGCGCGCGCAGCCGGGCCACCATCTGGCGCTGCCGGTCGGAGGCCTTGATCGCCCGCACCGCGACCACCATCTCGCCGATGGCGCCGGTGACCTGCGCGGTGGCCTCGCGGCTCTGCTCGCGGATGCGGTAGGCCCTGGCCTTCGCCAGCTGGGCCAGCACCAGCACCGCCACCAGCGGCACCATCACGATCAGGGTGATCTGGACGTCGACGCTGAGCATGATCGCCAGGCCGCCGCCCGCGAAGATGATCGCCGACATCATGTCGAAGCCCCAGCCGCCCATCATCGCGATGGCGTCGCTGTCATCCCGGACGGTGGAGATGCTCTCGCCCTCGGTGCCGGGCAGCGCCTGCGCGCCGGGCCTGCGGAACACCCGCGCGAGCATGTTGTGCTGCACCAGCGCCCTGGCGCGCAGGTACCAGCCCGCCCAGGCCACGGTGGCGCCCAGGATGGCGGTGCACCGCGCCAGGCCGCCCGCGACGACGATCGCCACGACGGTCCACACCGTGACGCCTGCGGGCGCGCTCCCCCCGAGCACGTCGAACAGCAGCTTGCCGAGGACGCCGGGCAGCAGCGGCCACAGGTGGAACACGCCCCAGCCGAGCGCGGCCAGCGCGTAGCGGCCGGGGCTGTAGGCGATCAGCTTGCGCAGGAACGTCAGCGTCGCGGGGACGTCGTCGCGACGCGCCGCGCCGTCGGCGGGAGCCCCGCCGGTCTGCGTGCTCATCGGAGCACCTCCCCGATCCTGGCCAGCTCGGCCAACCTCGACTCGGGGTCCTGGAGCAGGGCGGACGTGCGGCCGGTCTCGACCACCTCGCCGCTGTCCAGGACCACGACCCGGTCTGCCCGGCGGATGGTGTCGAGCCTGTGGGCGATGACGATGACGGTGCGCCCGGCCAGCAGGGTGTCCAGGGCGCGTTCGAGGACCAGCTCGGTGGCCAGGTCGAGCTTGCTCGACGGCTCGTCGAGGATGATCAGTCCGGGGTCCTTGAGGAACACCCTTGCCAGCGCGAGGAGCTGGGCCTGCCCGGCCGAGAGCGCGCCTGGGGTGACGCGGCTGTCCAGCCCGTCGGGCAGTCCGTCCAACCAGGGGCGCAGGCCCAGCTGGTCGAGGATCTCCAGCAGCCTGACGTCCTCGACGTCGTCGTCGAAGAAGGTGAGGTTCTGGCGCAGCGTGGCGTCGAAGACGTGCACGTCCTGGGTGACCAGGCCGACGCGGGCGCGCAACGAGGACATGCGCGCGTCCCTGACGTCGACGCCGCCGAGGCGGACCGCCCCGCCGGTGGCGTCGTAGAGGCGGAACAGCAGGTGGGCGATGGTGCTCTTGCCCGCGCCGGTGCGCCCCACCAGCCCCAGGGTGGTGCCGGGCTCCAGGTGGAAGGACAGCCCGCGCAGGACCTGCTTGCGCTGCGGCCCCCGCGTCCCGCCCGGTTCCGCCGCCGCGTCAGGGGCGGCCGTCGCGGTGGGCTCCGCCGCTCCCTCGGCCGCGTCGCCTGCCCCGACCGGGGTGGCTGAGCGCGCGTACTCGAAGCGCACGTCGTCGAACTCGACCTCCAGCGCGCCCGAGGGCAGCTGCCGGTCCCCGTCGACGATGCTGGAGCGCTCGGCGAACAGGGCCGCGATGCGCCGGATGGCCGCGCGGGCCTGCTGGAGGGCCTGCACCTGCTCGCGCAGCACCTCCAGCGGGGTGTTGAGCATCGTCGCGTAGGCGACGATCAGGTACACGCCGGAGAGCGAGATGCGCCCGTCCTGGTAGAAGAAGCCGCCGAAGCCGAAGGCGAACGCCGTGCCCGCGGTGAACACCAGCGACATCACGATCCAGATGGAGCTGCCCCACGCCTCGGCGCGGACCTTGACCGGCAACCAGTCGCGCAGCCTGCGGTGGAAGCGGCGCATGGCGTGCTCGGTCGCCGCTGAGGAGCGCAGGTCCTCGGCGGCGCGGATCGACTCGCTCACGGCGCCGAAGAAGCGGGCGCTCTGCTCCCGGTCCGCCTCCCACTTGCCCGTGGCCACCGAGCTCACGCGCAGCAGCAGGAGGTAGCCCGCGGCGGTGACCGCGGCGAAGGTCAGCCCCACCCGCCAGTCGACGAAGGTCAGAGCGACCAGGATGCCCAGCACCAGCAGGGCGTTGCCGATCAGCTGCACGACCAGGCTGGAGAAGAACTCGGCGACCTGGTTGACGTCCCCGTCGACGCGCTCGATCAGCTCGCCGGGGGAGCGGGACTCGTGGAAGCCCAGGTCCAGGTCCAGCACGTGCGCTGACAGGTCCTCGCGCACGGCGTTGGTCGCGGTCCAGGACACGCGCTCGCTGGCGTAGGCCGCGACGACCTTGGTGACCTGGCGCACCGCCGCCACGCCCAGGAACACCAGGGCGATGGTGATGAGGGTGCTCTGCGGGCCGTCGGCCTGCACGGTCTCGATGAAGAAGGCGACGATGCGCGGTTCGGCGATCTCCAGCGCGATGCTGCACAGCAGCAGCACGGCCATGAGCACGACGCTGCCGCGCTGGGGGCCCAGGTACCCGCGTAACAGGCTGCCAGGGGTCACCGGGGCCTTGCCGCTCACGCTCCGCGCCCCTCCCCCCGGTCGAGCGGCACCGTTGTGCCACCCTTGTGAAGACATGGGAATCCCATCGACGTGGTGTTGTGGAAGCGCGCGAGAGCGTAGCAGAAAGTAAACAACTGTTTACTCAATCGGGGCGTTGCGCCTCCACCACCGGTCATCCCTCCGTCAGCGAGTAGCCGTCCAGGCACTGCCGGGCCAAGTCGGCGCACCCCTCCGGGTCCCCTTCCCGCACGATCGCGGGCAGGTAGGTGTGCGGCGCGCCGTGGTAGAACCGCTCGTACTGGTCGTGCCGCCCGGCGAACTCGCTGCCCACCGCGTCCCAGGCGAGCTTGAACAGCTTGATCCGCTGCTCCGAGTCGTGCCCCGGCGATCGCACGTACTTGCCCAGCAGAGCGGCCACCTCCGGCTCCAGCAGGTCCCGGTACGACGAGGGCAGCTGGATCAGCCCGCCGCCCGCCAGCAGCTTCAGCTCGGCCACCGCCCTCGGGTACAGCTCGGGGCCGACCGCCAGCTGCGCGTGCGCGATCTCCCGGTTGGGCATCACCGCGCCGTCCCCACCCGGTACCGGCTCGCAGGCGTCCTCCATCGCCAGCACCAGGGCGCGGGCGGTGGCCACCCACGACATCATCCGGCCGATCTGCATCCGCACAGGCGGCAGCTCGTGGGTGTTGTTGGCCCGCGCGACGAGGATCGCCACGCCGGTCAGGAACTCCAGCTTCGTCCACAGCCGGGTCGCCCCGTGGTGGACGAAACCGACGAACGCCGGCGTGGACCAGAACTGCCGCTGGCACACCACCGGGTCCCGGTAGGCGAACACCCGCTCCCACGGCACGAACACGTCGTCGTACACCACGAGCGAGTCGTTCTCGTCGAACCGGGAGGACAGCGGGTAGTCGAAGACGCTGGTGGCCCGCCCCTCGTAGGAGGTGCGGCTGATGAACTTCACCCCCGGCGAGGACACCGGCACGCTGAAGCTCACCGCGTAGTCGGCCTCCTCGGAGGGCATCAGCTGGGTCACCCCCACCAGCACCTCGTCCCCGAACGCGGCGGCCGTGCCGATCATCTTGGCCCCGCGCACCACGATGCCGCCGTCGCGCTCGGCGACCACCCGCAGGTAAAGGTCGTCCTGCTCCTGCTGCGAGGGCTGCCTGGTCCGGTCGACCTGGGGGTTGACCAGGGTGTGGGCCTGGTACAGGTCGCCCTCGGCCATCCTGCGGTGGTGGGCGAGCACGTTCGCCGAACCGTCGAACCCCTCGCCGCGCAGCACCTGCGGGCAGGTGGCGAACCCGGCGACCGCCGCGGCCATGTAGTCCGGCGACCGTCCCAGGTAGCCGAAGGTGGCCCGCGACAACAGGCGGAACGCGCGGCCCCTGGCCTTGAGCTCCTCCTTGCTGCGCGGGATCAGGAACGCCCTCGACACCGGGCCCTCGATCCCGTCGACCTCGGCGGTCAGCTCGGCGGGCATGGTCTCGGCCAGGTCGTAGAGCGAGGCGATGGACCGGGCCGACCGGCGGAACGCGGGGTGGGAGCCCAGATCGGTCACCCGCTCACCGTCCAACCACACCTCGCGACCGTCCCGGAGGGACTCCAGGTACTGCTCTCCCGTGCGCGTCATGGGATCCTCCGGGGTGCCGGGCGCAGGTCGTCGGTCAGTCCGCGCAGGGGGGCCAGGGACTTCAGCAGCATCTCGTCGAACTCCGCGGCGGGGTCCGAGTCCAGCACGATCGCCCCGCCCGCCCCGATCAGGACGCCGTCCTCGGTGGCCACAGCGGTGCGGATGACGATGTTGAGGTCGGCGGTGCCGCCGAGCCCGAGGAAGCCGAGCGCGCCGGAGTAGACGCCGCGCGGGGTGGTCTCCAGGCGGTCGATGATCTCCATCGTCCGCTCCTTCGGCGCTCCGGTCATGGAGCCGCCGGGGAAGCAGGCTCGCACGCAGTCGATGACGTCGACGTCCGCGCGCAGCTTGCCGCGCACCGTCGACACGAGCTGGTGCACCGTGGCGTACGACTCCACCCGCATGTAGGAGGGCACCCGCACGGACCCGATCTCGCACACCCGACCCAGGTCGTTGCGCAGCAGGTCGACGATCATCAGGTTCTCCGCCAGCACCTTCGGGTCGTCCGTCAGACCCGCCCGCAGGCGCCGGTCGGCGTCCGGGTCGGCGCTGCGCGCGGCCGTGCCCTTGATGGGCTTGGACTCCACGTGCCCGTCGCGCTCCACCCGCAGGAACCGCTCTGGGGAGGACGAGAGCACCGCCACCCCCGGCAACCGCAGGAACGAGGCGTAGGGGGCCGGATTGGCCAGCCGCTGCGCCAGGTACGCCGCCAGCGGGTCCGGCATCGCGGGCAGGGCGAACCGGGTGGTCAGGCAGATCTCGTAGCTCTCGCCCGCGCGCAGCTGGCGGCGGCACTCCTCGACGTCGGCCAGGTAGTCGGGGCGCTCGCGCACCAGACCGGGGCGCGGGTCGCCCCCGCCGCCCTCCGGCGCCCGGCGCGGTGGCGGGCGCAGGTCGGTGATCCGGCGCTCGGCGTCGGCCAGCCACGCCAGCTGCTCGCCGTCGTCGTCCGAGCGCGAGAGCGCCAGCAGGTGCGTGCGCCTCCGCTCGTGGTCGACCACCACCAGCCGGGTGCACGCCATCCACGCCGCGTCCGGGGTCGTGGGGCGCGCCCAGATCGGACTTGAGCTCGTAGCCGAAGAACCCGACGTACCCGCCCACCAGGTCGAACGGCAGCTCGGGCCGGTCCAGGACCGGCACCCGCAGCCGCTCCCGCAACGCGTCGAAGACCGTCCCCGGCTCGTCCCGGCTCGACTCGCCCGCGTGGACGCGCAGGCCCTCGTCGACGTCGTAGACCAGCACCTCCCCGTCCGGGCCCTGCGGGGCGCCCAGGAACGAGAACCGCGACAGCCCCTCCTCGACGAGGCTGCTGTCGAGCCAGAACGAGTGCGCGGACTCGGCGAACAGGGCCGTGAACGCCGCTGCGGTGTCGACCTCGTGGTCCAGCTCGCGGTGCCGCACCCGCCACGGCCGCGCCGCCGCCCGCCGCACCGGCGCGGTCCCGGCGCCCGGCCGCCCCGCGCCCCGGCCCCCGCTCCGGGCCCACGGGGCAGCGCGCAGGTCCCGGCCCCGGTCGGCGGCGACCTTCTCGGCCAGCTTGACGAAGTTCTCCACCAGGAGCGCGCCGTGCTCGGAGGCGATCGACTCGGGGTGGAACTGCACGCCCCACAGCGGGCGGGAGCGGTGCCGCAGCCCCATCAGCACGCCGTCCTCGGCCCAGGCCGTGGCCACCAGCTCCGCTGGCAGGGCGTCGGACGGCACGCACAGCGAGTGGTAGCGCACCGCCGTGAAGCCCTGGGGCACCCCGTCGAACAGGTCCAGCCCGTCGTGCTGGACGGAGGTGAGGTGGCCGTGCCGGGGCCGGGGCGCGCTGACGACCGGGGCGCCCGCCAGCAGGCCGATCGCCTGGTGCCCCAGGCACACCCCCAGCAGCGGCACCGAGGCGCCTGCCACGATCGACCTGGCCGCGCCGAGGTCGCGCTCGCGGCCGGGGTGACCGGGGCCGGGGGAGACCACGATCGCGTCGAACCCGTCGACGTCCAGCGTCGACCACCGGGGGTCGTCGTTGCTCAGCACCAGCGGCGGCGCGCCGACCACCCCGGCCAGCAGGTGGAACAGGTTGTAGGTGTAGGAGTCGTGGTTGTCGATGAGCAGCGTCCGCATCCGACTCCCCAGCTTCCCGTTGGCCGACCCGGCTACCGCTCGGCAGTAAACGGACCGCCCGCCACCAGGGGCAAGGGTGCGAGAGCGCGGTGAGAGCCCGGCGAGAACCGGGGGCCTGCGGCGAGACCGGCGTGATAGCGCCGCCGGCTAGCGTCGCGGGGGACCCGCCCCTGCGACGAGGAGATCCGCCGGATGACCGCCCACCCCGAGCCGCTGTCCGACGGCGACCTGGAGTCGCTGCTGACCATCCGCCACTTCGAGCTCGCGCTGCTGCGGATGTTCGAGGAGGGCGCGCTGAACGGCACCACCCACACCTGCCTGGGGCAGGAGTGCGTCCCGGTCGCCATGGCCCCGCTGCTGGCGGGCGACTTCGTGGTCGGCAACCACCGGAGCCACGGCCACTACCTCGCCGCCCACGCCGACCCCGAGGGCCTGCTCGCCGAGATCATGGGGCGGGACGGGGCGGTGTGCAACGGGGTGGGCGGAAGCCAGCACCTGCACCGGCCGGGCTTCCTGTCCACGGGCGTGCAGGGCCAGGGGCTGCCCGTGGCGGTCGGGATCGCGCTGCACCACCGGAACGCGGGCACCGGGCGCGTCGCGGCCGTCTACACCGGCGACGGGACCTGGGGCGAGGGCGCGGTCTACGAGGGGCTCAACCTGGCCTCGCTGTGGGGGGTCCCGCTGCTGGTCCTGGTCGAGCACAACGGGATCGCCCAGTCGACCCCGACCGGGGAGCAGTTGGCGGGTGACATCGGGCGGCGTGCCGCCGCGTTCGGCGTCGACTTCCTGCGGGTGTCCGGTCAGGACGTCGGCGGGATCCGGGCCGCGGTGGCTCCCGTGGTCCACGCCGTGCGCACCGGGAGCCGGCCCGCCGTGGTCCAGTTCGACACCCACCGGCTCGGGCCGCACAGCAAGGGCGACGACACCCGGCCCCCCGAGCAGGTCGCCGCCCTGCGCGCCCTCGACTGGCACCCCCGGCTCGCCGAAGCGCTCGGCGAGCGGTTCCACGACGCCGACCGGCGAGCGCGCTCCGCGGTGGACGCCGTCGTGGAGCGCGTCACCGCCCGACCACCGGCCGCCTGGGCGGCCCCTACCGCCGGAGTGACCCGATGACCGCTCTCGTCCCGCTGGTGGCGGGCATCCTCGGCGTCGCCGAGTCCGACGTGGACGACACCACCGGGGCGGCCACCACCGCCCACTGGACCAGCCTGCGCCACGTGCAGATAGTCGTCGCCGTGCAGGACGCCTACGGCGTGCGGATCGCGGCCCGCGAGGCCCGGCGCTGCCGCTCGGTGGGCGCGCTGCGCGCGGTCCTCGCGGAGAAGGGCGTCGAGCTGTGACCGCGCCGCGCGTGGTGGAGGCGCTCAACGCCGCACTGCACCGGCACCTGCGGGAGCGGCCGGGGCTGCACCTGCTGGGCGAGGATCTGGCCGACCCCTACGGCGGGGCGTTCAAGGCCACCAGGGGGCTGTCCACCGCCCACCCCGGCCGGGTGCTGAGCACCCCGCTGAGCGAGGCCGGGATCGCCGGGGTCGCCGCGGGCCTGGCGCTGGCGGGCGACTCCGCGATCGTCGAGGTCATGTTCGGCGACTTCGCCACCCTGGTGTTCGACCAGGTCGCCAACATGGTGGCCAAGTCGGTCACCATGTACGGCCGCACCCTGCCCATGCCGGTTCTCGTGCGCTGCCCGGTGGGCGCGGGGCGCGGCTACGGCCCCACCCACAGCCAGAGCGTGCAGAAGCACTTCCTGGGCGTCCCGAACCTCGCGCTCTACGAGACCACCCCGTTCCACGACCCCTACGACCTGATCGCCCTCGGGCTCGACCGGGGGCCCGCGATGCTCTTCGAGGACAAGGTCCTCTACACGCGGCGGGTGCTGCGCGACGGCGACGCGGGGGAGGGGCACGGCTACCGGTTCCTGGGCGCGGAACCGGGCTGGGCGCACGTGTTCCCCGACGACCTGGCCCGCGCCGACGTCGTCCTGCTGTGCCCCGGCGGCGTGGTCCACCGCGCCCTCCGGGCGGCCCGCGAGCTGCGCGCCCACGGCGTCGTCGCGCACCTGGCCGTGCCCGCCCGCCTGCACCCGCTCGACCTGGACCCGGTGCTGCCGCTGGTGGACGGCGCGCTCGTCGTCGTCGCCGAGGAGAGCACCCCCGGCGGGACCTGGGGCGCGGAGGTCGCCGCCGCGCTGACCGAGCGCGCCTGGGGGGCGCTGCGGGCGCCGGTCGTGCGCCTGACGTCCGCAGACTCCGTCATCCCCGCCGCCGCGCACCTGGAGCGGCAGGTCGTGCTCGGCGCCGACCACATCGTCGCCGCCGTGCGGCGAGCCGTGGCCGTGCTCCCGACCGTCCCGCGCCTCGTGGCGGCAGCCGCCGTGCCCGGCGCCGAGGTCGTTGGCGCGCTTGGCACGGCCGCCGCCGTTCCCGGCCCGGAGGTCGCCGCCGCGTCGGAACCCGCCGGAGCCCCGGCGGGCGGAGCGCCGTCCGGAACCGCCCGCAGCGGACACCGGATCACCGCGCCCAAGCTCAACAACAACGACGACACCTACCTGGTGCTCCACTGGCTGGTCGAGGACGGTGCGCCCGTCGCACCCGGCACCCCGGTCGTCGAGCTGGAGACCTCCAAGGCGGTCGAGGAACTGCTCTGCGAGCACGCCGGTTTCCTGCGCGCGCACGTCGAGGTCGGGACGGAGGTGCCCGTGGGCGCCCACCTGGCCACGATCTCCCCCCGAGCGCCGGAACCCGCCGACGAGCCCGCGCCTGATGCCGGGGGCGAGCGGTTCACGGCCCCTGGAACCGCGTCCGACCGGGCGGCCGGAGCCGCACCCGCAGGCACCGCCGCCGCGCTCCCCACCGCCACGTCCGACCTGGCGCCCCTGGGCGCCGCGCCCGCCGCCCACCCGCCCGCGGCCACCGCCCGCACCCACCTGCTCGACCGCGTCCAGCAGGGCACCGCGGCGGTCGTCGCCCGCGCCCACCGGGAGGTCCCGGCGGCCTTCACCGCCGTGGAGGTCCGCGTCGACCGGCTCCTGGACCGGCTGGCCCGCTTCTCCAGCGACCACGACGCCGAGGTCGGCATCACCGAGGCGCTGGTCAAGGCCGTCGCCGCCGCCCACCCCGAGTTCGGCCTCCTGTTCGGCTCCCTCGTCGACGACCGCACCGTCGCGCTCGCGCCCACCCCCCACGTCGCGATCACCATGGACGCGGGCAAGGGCCTCTACACCCCGGTCGTCCGCGACTGCGCCGACCGCCCGCTGATCGACCTCGCGGACGACATCATGGACCTGCGGGTGAAGGCGGTCCGGGGCTCGTTCTCCGCCGCCGAGCTCACCGGGGCCACGATCACGATCTCCCTCAACACCGGCGACGACGTCCTGCTCGCCGTGCCCATCGTCATGTGGCCCCAGCTGGCCATGGTCTCCCTGAGCGCCACGCGCACCCGCCTCGACCTGGTCGACGGCGAACTCCGGCAGAGCCGGGTGGTCACCCTCGGGCTGGCCTACGACCACCGCGCGATCAACGGCCGCGAAGCCTCGGAGTTCCTGCGCGCCGTCGCCGACAGCCTGCGCGAGCCCGAGCGCATCGACGAGCTCCTCGACTAGGAGAGCCCCGTGGACCACGGCATCACCGCCCTCGCCACCGCACTGGGCGACCCCGTCGCCGTCCGGGACGTGGTCGCCGACTACACCGACGACGTCGAGCGCGTCCTCGGGTACGGCTACCGCACCGTCCACCGCGCCCCGGACGACGTCGGGGTGACCGACCTGGCCGTCCGCGCGGGTGGCCGGGCCCTGGACCTGGCGGGCGTGCGCCCCCACGAGGTCGACCTGCTCGTGCTCGCCCTGACCGACCTGGCCGACTACCTCTACTGGGATGCCGCCGCGGCCACCGCCCACCGGCTCGGGCTGCGCCGCGCCGAGGCCGTCCTGGTCGACCAGGGGTGCGCGGGCGGGGTCACCGCGCTGGACACCACCGCGGGGCGCTTCGCCACCCACCCCGACTACACCACGGCGCTGGTCGTGGGCGCCTGCCGCGTCGTCGAGCCCTACTGGAACCGGCTCGGCACGCACTCCCTGCTGTTCTCCGACGGGGCCGCCGCCGCCGTCGCCGTGCGCGGAGCCCCGACCCTGAGGTGGCGCGCCTGCCACACCGAGTCGGACGGCCGCTACGCCGACTTCTTCCGCATGGACCTGGGCGGCGGCGCCCACCCGTTCACACCGGGCGGCCCCGCCCCCGAGGTGCGCGACGCCTGGGACGTCATGGACCACTTCGGCTACGACGCCGACCGCTTCACCGGTTTCGCCGAGGAGGTCGACGACCGCACCGCCCGCGCGGTGCACCGCGCCTGCGCGCGCGCCGGGTGCGCCGAGGAGGACCTGGCCCGGCTGGTGCTGCTCAACGACAACCCGAAGGTGCTCAGGGCGCAGGCGGAGCTGATCGGCGTCCCGGTCGAGCGCACCAACCTGGCGCTGGCCGCCGAGCACGGCCACCTCGGCGCCGCGGATCACCTGTTCGGCCTGGCCGACCTGTGGAGCAGCGGCGCGCTGAACCCCGGTGACCTCGTCGCGCTGGCCGCCAACGGGCGCGGGATGCACTGGTCCTGCGCGGTGCTCCAGGCCTGAGCCCCGGCCGCTCCCGGCCCTCCTCAGCCCCGGACGTCCTTGCGGCCGAACCACCACACCGCCGCTGTCGCGAACACCGCCGCGTACACCGAGGACACCAGCAACCCCTCGGCCACCCCGTCCCAGTGGGGCCGGGTGGCCACGACGTCCATCCAGGACCACGACCGGTGGGTCGGCAGGAACTCCCGCACCGATCCCAGCGCGCCCACCTGGTCCAGGATCTGCGACACCATGGTTGCCAGCACCGCGCCTCCCACCGCCCCCAGCGGCACGTCCGTCGCCACCGACAGCAGCAGCGCCAGCGCCGCCACCCACGACAGCTGCGCCACCGAGTACAGCACCGCCACCCCCAGCAGGGGCAGGCTCCGCGCGAACGACACCGTGTCCCCGGTCGGGCTGGTCAGGTCGCCGAGCCCGTACCACGCCACCCCGGCGGTGAGCGCCGTCAGCGGCAGCACCGCCAACGACGCCGCCGACAGCACCGCAGCCACCAGCGCCTTGCGGGCCAGCAGCGCGCCCCGCCCCACCGGCACCGCCAGCAGGTACTTCAGACTGCCCCGAGCCGCCTCGCCCGCCACCGCGTCGCCGAAGAACAGCGCCACGGTGACGGGTTGCAGGTAGGTGCCCGCCACGAACAGGCAGAACACCACGAAGTTGGCCGCACCGCTGGCCGCGAGCTCCGAGTAGTCCACCACCCCCGGCTCGGTCCGCTCGCCGCCGAGCGCGAACGACACCAGCAGCACCAGCGGCACCGCCGAGGACAGCGCCAGCACCAGCGCCGTGCGCCGCCTGCGCAACTGCCTGCGCAGCTCCACCCGCACCCGCAGCGCCCCGGCGGGCCGGAAACCCTCTGCCGCGCCGTTCACGAGGCGCCCTCCTCCACGTGCCGCAGGAACACGTCCTCCAGGTTGTGCCTGGGCCCGGCCCGGTCCACCGCCACGCCCGTGCCCACCAGCGCGGCCACCGCCTCGGCGCGCGGCACCGCTCCCAGGTCGACGTGCACCTCGGACCCGGCCACCCGCACCCGCGCCACCCCCGGCAGCGCGCCGAGGACCCCGGCGGCCCGCTCCGGCGAGTCCACGGTGAACCCGGCTCTCCCGCCGTCCGCGACGACCGCCGCCACCGGCCCGTGCGCCAGCACCCTGCCCCGGTTCACCACCACGACGTGCGTGGCGGTCTGCTCGACCTCGGCGAGCAGGTGCGAGGACAGCAGCACCGTCCGCCCGGTCGTCGCGTACCGGCGCAGCACCTCCCGCAGCCGGGTGATCTGGGCCGGGTCCAGCCCGTTGGTGGGCTCGTCCAGCACCAGCAGGTCGGGCAGCCCCAGCACCGCTCGGGCGATGGCCAGGCGCTGGCGCATCCCCTGGCTGTAGGAGCCGACCTTGCGGTCCAGCGCCTCGCCCAGCCCCGCCACCTCCACCGCCTCGGCCAGGTGCGCCAACCGCTCCGGCCTGCCCGTGGTCGCCCAGTGCAGGCGCAGGTTCTCCGCGCCGGTGAGCTCCGGCAGGAAACCGGCCCCCTCCACGAAGGCGCCCACCCGCGACAGCACCGGCGCGCCTGGCCGCACCCGGTGCCCGAAGACCCGGATCACGCCCTCGGTGGGGGTGGTCAGCCCCAGCAGCGCGCACAGCGTGGTGCTCTTGCCCGCGCCGTTCGGGCCCAGCAGCGCGACCACCTGGCCGCGTTCGGCCCGCAGGTCCAGCCCGTCGACCGCGGGCGCCCCGGTCTGGTGCCGCTTGACCAGCCCCTCGACCAGCAGCGGCGTGTCCGCGAGCGCCGGGTCGAAGTCGACACCGCCGCGGCGCGCGCGGGCGACCAGCAACGCCACGAGCACCGCGACCGCGACCAGCGCCAATCCCAGCAGCGACCCCACCGGCAGCGCGGTGCCCACCTGCGCGGCGGCCACCACGGGCACCCGCAGCGGGCCCACGACCGACACCCGGTAGGCGGCGGGCTCGGTCGCGCTGTCGAAGACCAGGTCCGTCGTGCTGATCGACAGCTCCAACCGGTGCCCGGCCTCCACCGGGCGCACCACGCCCGGCAGGGTCACGGTCACCTCCACCGCCGTCCCGTCGGCGGGCAGGTCGGGAAGCCGCAGCGGCGCCACGGCCCCCGAGGGCAGGGTGCGCGCGCCGGTCGGCGCGACGTCGTACAGGCGCGCGAACAGCAGACCGCCACCGCCGTCGGTGGAGGACACCCGCAGCCTGGCCGTGGTCGACCCGGTGATCAGCAGCTGGGCGTCCACCGGTTCCGACCGGAACCCGGCCGACTGCCCCGGTGGATCCCCGCCCACGACGCCCTCCAGCAGGCCGCCCGCCACCGAGGGGTCGACGCCGGGGATGGCGCTGATCGCCGAGGGGGAGCCGCCGGGCGGGTTCACCACGATCCGCTCGTCCCCCGGAACGGGCACCTCGTGGCGGGTGACGGCCGGACCGCCCAGGCCGGGGTAGGACTCCGCGCGCACCTGCCGGACGGAGACCGCCCCCTCGGGGCGCACGGCGCCCTGCACGTCGTAGTGGAACCGGCCGAACGGGTCCGGGACGTCACCGCTGAGCCTGGCCCGCAACCACCCGCCGATGTCGGCCCGCAACCGCGCGTCGGGCTTGCCCGCGTCGTGCCCGCCCGCGAACCACACCACCTGCACCGGCGCGCCCGCCGCGTGCAGCTGCCTCGCGGTGGCGTCGGCCTGGTCCAGGCCGAACAGGGTGTCCGACTCACCCTGCACCAGCAGGGTCGGCGCGCTGATCCGGTCGGTGACCGACGTGGGGGAGAGCCGGTGGAGCGCGGCCAGCCCCGCTTCGCCCAGGGCGCCCGTCGTCGCCAGCTCGGTGTAGGCCCGGCACACCGCCTCGGTGAACCGGCCGCACGGCCGCGCGGAACCCGCCCGCGCCGGGTCGAGCGCGTCGGCCCCCGCCGAGAACAGGATTCCCGCCCACGCCCGCTTGAACACGCCGTCCGCCGCTGCGGGCCCCTCGGCCGGGGTGCCCGCCGAGCCCGCACCGCCGCTCGCCGAGTTCGGCGCCAGGCTCAGCGCCAGGTCGTTGTAGGTCATCACCGGGGCCACCGAGTCGACCCTGGGGTCCGAGCCCGCCAGCATGAGTGCCAGCGCGCCCCCGTAGGACACGCCGGTCACCCCAACGCGCGGGTCGCCGGGCGCGTCCAGCAGCACCTCGGGGCGCCCGGCCAACCGGTCCAGCAGGCGGCGGGCGTCGGCGACCTCGCCGTCTGGGTCGTTCAGCCCGATGAGGCCGCCGCTGTCGCCGAACCCGCGCGCCGAGTAGGTCTGCACCACGAAGCCCGCCTCGGCCAGCTCCACGGCCTCGGCGTCGACCGCGTGCTTGTCGGCGCCGAAGCCGTGGGCCAGCAGCACCGCGGGCGCCGGGGTGGCGGCGGGCAGGTACAGGCTGGTGTCCAACCGGATCGGCCCGGACGCGCCGGGCCCCGCAGGCACCTCCACCGCGGCGTGCTCCACGCGCACCCCGCCGTCCGCCCGCTCCTGCGGGGCCGTGGAGAGCAGCGCGCCCACGACCGCCAGCACGCCCACCACTGCCAGTGCCCGCTTCACACCCACCCCCAGCGCACCGGGCGCCACGACGCCGTCAGCGCTTGACGAACGGACGGCCCAGCCGGAACGGGCGCCCGCCGGTGGCCTCGTTCATGGCCCCGGCGAAGATCCAGGCGCTGAAGCCGATGAACAGGAACATGCCCAGGTTGGCTGCCGTCAGCACCGCCGGGTCCCCGGCCTGGGGGTTGGCCGCGGCCTGGATGATCGACAGGAACATGCCCAGCAGCACCAGGTCGATGCCGACGAACAGGATCGTGTACGACTTGGGCAGCCGCAGCGTGGTCAGGGTGAAGGCGGTCAGCACGATCAACCAGGCGAACACGAAGCTGGCGTGGGCGTTGCGCTGCTCCAGGTTGGCCAGGTCGCCGTACCAGTCGTGCCCCAGGCCCAGGGTGAGCGCGGAGAAGCTGAACCAGAACGTGCTGAACAGCCCCCACACCGCCGCGAAGTGGCCTTGGCCGATCCTGGCGGCCCACACCGTCGCGATCATCGACAGCACGCCGCTGGAGAGCACCATCACCGGCAGCGACGCGGCGAGCGAGTTGCCCGCGCTGCGGAAGTCGGTCAGGTACAGCACCAGCGACAGCGAACCGGTGATCAGCGCCGGCAGGCCCAGCAGGGCGGGGTTGTCCGCCCCGGTCCCGGAGGACCGGTGCTCGGCCGTGGTGGCGCCTGTGGCTGACTGCTTGATCTCTGCGGTGGTCATGGACCGTCCTCCTGCGCGAGTGGGTGCGGCTCGTAGAACGCTAGGGAGACCGGTTATCACGGTGGTCTCACCCGCGGTCTCCGACCGGTCTCAGCGGGTCCGCTGTCCTTGGTGGGGGGTGCGGCGGACCCTGGGGATCGTCACCGGGGCTGCGACTTCCGGCAGGTGCGAGGCCAGGCCCGCCACCGTGGGGTGGTCGAACACCGCGCGCAGCGGCAACCTGGTCCCCGTGCGCGCCGCGATGCGGCTGACCACCCGGCTGGCCAGCAGGGAGTGCCCGCCCACGGCGAAGAAGTCGTCATCCACCCCGAGCTCGTCCAGCTCCAGCAGCTCGGTCCAGATCTCGGCCACCAGGCGCTCGTTCGCCGTGCGCGGCGGGCCGCCTGCCGCCCGCGCCGAGGTCGGCTCGGGCAGTGCGTTGCGGTCGACCTTGCCGTTGGGGGTCATCGGCATGGCGGCCAGCGCCACCAGCCGGGTCGGGACGAGCGCCGGGGGCAGCGCGGCCCTGGCGGTGCGCAGCACCTCGCCGGGATCGACGTCGCCCACGACGTAGCCGACCAGCGAACCGCCGCGGGCGGCGACCGCCGCTTGGAGGACTCCGGGGTGTGCGCGGAGGGTGGTCTCGACTTCTTCGGGTTCGATTCGGTGGCCGCGGATTTTGGTTTGGTTGTCGGTTCGTCCGTGGTAGTCGAGTTGTCCGTCGGTGCGCCAGCGGGCGAGGTCTCCGGTGCGGTAGAGGCGTTGTCCGTTGGGTGCTGGGAGGTATTTCTCGGCGGTGGTGGCGGGTTGGTTGTGGTAGCCGCGGGTGATGCCTGCGCCGGAGAGGTAGAGCTCGCCGATGGCTCCGAGGGGTACGGGGGTGAGGTCGGCGTCCAGGATGTGGACTGTGGTGCCGTGGATCGGTCGTCCGATGGGGGTTCTGGGGTCGTTGGGGGTGGTGATCGCGTGGGTGGAGTAGGTGGTGTCCTCGCTGGGGCCGTAGAGGTTGTTCACGGTGTCCAGGACGGGGTGCTGGTAGAGCTGGTCGACCAGCGCCGGTGAGAGCGCTTCCCCGGCCAGGTTGATCGTGCGCGCTCCCGGTGGGATCGCGTCCGCCGCCAGCAGTTCCGCCGCAGCCGAGGGCACGGTGTTGACGAGGGTGAGGTGGTGGTAGGCGTCGGGGTTGTGGATGAGGTCGAGCGCGTTGTCGGGGGCGAGGGTGATGGTTCCGCCCGTCGTCAGCGGGGCGAAGATCTCGAAGACGGACAGGTCGAAGCAGATGGAGGTGGCGGCGAGGGTTTCGGCGAGCACCTCGGGTGGGAAGGTGTCGCGCGCCCAGGTGAGCATGGCGGTGGTCTGGCGGTGTTCGATCATCACGCCCTTGGGGCGGCCGGTCGAACCCGAGGTGTGGATGACGTAGGCCAGGTTGTCAGCCCCGACCCCGGAGGCCACCCGCTCGACCGGCCCGTCCTCGACCGCCGAGCGCAGCACGACGACCCCGTCAGGGGCAGGACCGCCCTCGTCGGTGATCAGCACCGCCGCGCCGGAGTCCGCGAGCAGGAGCTCGATCCGCTCCGCGGGGTAGGCCGGGTCGACCGGCACGTAGGCCGCCCCCGAGGCGAGCACCCCCAGCAACGACACCACCAGGCGGCTCGTGCGCGGCAGGCACACCGCGACCCGGTCCTCCGGCCCCACACCCAGCCCGCGCAGCCGGTGCGCCAGCCGGTTGGCCGCGCGGTCGAGCTGGGCGTAGGTCAGGTTCCCGTCTCCCGCGCGCAAGGCGATCGCGTCCGGGGTCCGGTCCACCTGGGCCTGCACCAGCTCGTGCGCGCACGTCCCGGACGGGGCCTGCGGCACGCCCCGCGCCAGGTCCTCCGCCCGCGCGCGCTCGTCGGCGGGGCGCACGTCCAGCTCCGCCAGCGCGGTCAGCGGCGCGGCGGCCATCGCCTCGACCACGGTCCCGACCCGCCGGACCAGCAACCGGGCGGTGGACTCGTCGAACAGGTCGGTGTTGCGCACCAGCCAGCCGTCGACCCGCTCCCCGTCCTCCTCCACCTGGAACACCAGGTCGAACGGCGTCGCGGTCGGCGCCACCGGGACCGGGCGCACGCGCAGGCCGGGCAGCTCGTAGGCGCCGGGGGTGCCGTTGACCGCCACCATCACCTGGAAGACCGGGCTGCGGCTCTGGTCCCGCTCCGGGGCCAGCTCGCGCACCAGGTCCGCGAAGCTCACGTGACCGCGCCGCGCCACCGCGCGCGCCGCTTCCGTCGCGGCGGCCACGACCTGCGCCAGCGTCATGGTGGGCTCCGCGCGCAGCCGCAGGGGCAGGGTGTCGACCAGGAAGCCGAGCACCCCCACCGTGTCCGGGTGCTCGCGGCCGGACACAGGGGTGCCCACCGTGATGTCGCGGGACCCGCCGCCCGCCGCCAGCGCCACGGCCACCGCCGCCGCCAGCACGGCGAAGACCGACGTGCCCGCGCCGGAGGCCACCGCGCGCAGCTCCGCAACCGGCAGGTCCAGCGGCACCGCCGCCCCGCCGTGGGTCTGCCGCGCGGGCCTGGGCCGGTCGGTGGCCAGCGCCAGCGGCGGCGCCCCGCGCGAGGCCTCCACCCAGTGCGCCAGATCGCCCCTCCGACCCGCCTGCCACGCGGCGACGTCGGCGAACTGCACCGGCGCCGCCTCCGGCTCGGCCGCGGCCGGATCGGTCAGCAGGGCCCGGTACTGCTCGGTGATCTCGCCCAGCAGCACCCGCACCGACCAGCCGTCCGCGATCGCGTGGTGCAGGCTCACCCCCAGGACGTGCCGGTCGGGGCCCGTGCGGGTCAGCACCGCCTTCCACAGCGCCCGCCCGCCGCCCAGGTTCAGCGGGCGCGCCAGCTCGTCGGCCCAGTCGCCCTCGACCAACCCGGCACGTGGCTCGGGCGACACCACCTGCACCAGCTCCTCGTCCACCTCGCGCAGCACCGTGCGCAGGGCCTCGTGGCGCACCGCCGCCCGCCGCACCGCCTCGGCCAGCACACCGACGTCCAGCGCGCCGTCGACCTCCGCGGCCCCCGTGATGTGGTAGGCCCGGTTGGCGTCCGGGTCGAGCTGGCACAGCACCCACAACCGCTGCTGGCCCGCCGACGCGGGCAGCACCACCGAGCCGTCCGGGCCTGCGACCCGTCCGAGCACCGGGATCGGCTCGACGCGCTCACGCGGCAGGCGGCGCGCCTGCCCGGCTACCGACGGGTGGTCGAAGACCAGGCTCAGCGGCACCGCCGCGCCCAGCGCCGCGCCCAGCCGGTGCACCAGGCGGGTGGCGAGCAGGGAGTGCCCGCCGAGCCGGAAGAAGTCGTCGTCGACGCCGATCGCCGACTCGGGCACGTCCAGGACCTCCGCCCACACCCGCGCCACCAAGCGCTCGTCGACCGTCTCCGGGGCCCGGCCCGAGAGCTCCGCCCGCGCCGAGGTCGGCTCGGGCAGTGCGTTGCGGTCGACCTTGCCGTTGGGCGTCATCGGCAGTTCGGCCAGGTCCACGAACACCGAGGGCACGAACTGCTCCGGCAGGCGGGCCCGCAGGTGATCGGCCAGCTCCGCGTGCCCGACCCCCTCGGACACCACGTACCCGACCAACCGGCCCGCCCGCGCCGCGACGGTCGCGGCGGTGACCTCCGGGTGTGCGCGGAGGACGGTCTCGATCTCCTCGGGTTCGATTCGGTGGCCGCGGATTTTGGTTTGGTTGTCGGTTCGTCCGTGGTAGTCGAGTTGTCCGTCGGTGCGCCAGCGGGCGAGGTCTCCGGTGCGGTAGAGGCGTTGTCCGTTGGGTGCTGGGAGGTACTTCTCGGCGGTGGTGGCGGGTTGGTTGTGGTAGCCGCGGGTGATGCCTGCGCCGGAGAGGTAGAGCTCGCCGATGGTTCCGAGGGGGACGGGGTTGAGTTGGTTGTCGAGCACGTGTGCTGTGGTGCCGTGGATCGGTCGTCCGATGGGGGTTCTGGGGTCGTTCGGCGTGGTGATCGCGTGGGTGGAGTAGGTGGTGTCCTCGCTGGGGCCGTAGAGGTTGTTCACGGTGCTGACGGTCGGCAGGGCGAGCAGTTCGGTGACCAGCTTGGGTGAGAGCGCTTCCCCGGCCAGGTTGATCGTGCGGGCCTGCGGGGGCAGGGCGTTCGCGGCCAGCAGCTCGCTCGCGATCGAGGGCACGGTGTTGATCAGGGTCACGTCCCGGTAGGCGTCGGGGTTGTGGATGAGGTCGAGCGCGTTGTCGGGGGTCAGCACCACCGTCCCGCCCGTCGTCAGCGGGGCGAAGATCTCGAAGACGGACAGGTCGAAGCAGATCGACGTCGAGGCCAGCGTCCTTGCCACGACCTCGGGTGGGAAGGTGTCGCGCGCCCAGGTGAGCATGGCGGTGGTCTGCCGGTGTTCGATCATCACGCCCTTGGGGCGGCCGGTCGAGCCCGAGGCGTAGATCGTGTAAGCCAGGCTCTCCGGCGCCACCGGGACGTTCGGCCGCAGGTCGCCCCGTCCCGGTTCCAGCTCGTCCACCAGCGCGGTCGGACGCCCCGAGACCGGTGCCCCGGTGGTCGAGGTGGTGATCAGGAGGGTGGCGTTGGAGTCGGTGATGAGGTGGTTGGTGCGTTGTGCGGGGTAGTGGGGGTCGAGGGGGACGTAGGCGGCGCCGGTTTTGAGGATGGCGAGCAGTGTGGTGATCAGGTGTGCGGTGCGGGGCAGGCAGACGGCGATGAGGTCGCCGGGTCGGGTGTGGTGGGTGGTGATGAGGTGGTGGGCGAGGGAGTTGGCGCGCTGGTCGAGTTCGGCGTAGGTGAGGGTTTCCTCGTTGGTGCGCAGGGCGGTGGCGTCGGGGGTGCGGTCCACCTGGGACTCCACCAGACCGTGCAGGGTCCCGCCCCGCGGCGCCCTGGGCACGCCGGTCTCCAGCGCGGCCCGCGTCGCGCGTTCCCCTGGACCGGTCACGTCCAGGCTCGCCACGGTCGTCGACGGCGCCACCGCCAGCGCGCGCACGACCTCGGCCAACCGCCCGGTGAACCGGGCCGCGGTCGGCTCGTCGAACAGGTCGGTGTTGAAGGTCAGGTACCCGTCCAGCGCGTCCCCGGTCGACTCCAGGTGCAGCGACAGGTCGAACTGCGTGCCGGCAGGGGGCAGCGGCAACCGGGTCACCGACAGTCCGGGTAGCTCCAGCCCGCGCGGCGGGTCCGCGTCCACCGCCACCATCACCTGGAACAGCGCCGAGCGCGACCGGTCCCGCTCGGGCGCCAGGTGCTGCACCAGCCGCTCGAACGGCACGTCGTCGTACCGGTGCGCGTCCAGCAGCCCGGCGTGGGCGCCCGCCAGCGCCTCGGCCAGCGTGGTGCGGTCATCGGTGCGCTGCCGCAGCGGCACGCTGTCGGCCAGGAAGCCCACCACTCCCGCCGAGCCGGTGGTGCGCCGCCCGGTGGTCGGCACGCCGATCGTCACGTCGTGCTGCCCGGCCGACTTCGCCAGCAGCACGGCCACCGCCGCCGCCACCACGGCGAACTCCGTCGTCCCGCCCGCCCGCGCCGCGGTCCGCACCGCGTCCGCGTCCAGCCCCACCGGCACCGCCGCGCCGCCGTGCGTCTGACGGGCCCCGCGCGGCCGGTCGGTCGGCAAGTCCAGCACCGCCGCCCCCGCCAGGCGCTCCCGCCAGTGGTCCAGGGACTCCGGTGACGGCTCGGCCCGCGAAGCGGCGACGTCGGCGTACTGGACCGGGGGAGCGCCCAGGTCCTCGCCCCGGTACGCGCGCGCCACCTCGTCCAGCAGCACGCCCAACGACCACCCGTCGGCGATCGCGTGGTGCAGCGACACCAGCAGCACGTGCTCGTCGGCGCCCGCGGTCAGGACGCGGGCCCGGAACAGCGGGCCGCGATCGAGGCGCGTGGTCGTCGCCGCCCACAGCTCGGGGGTGTCCGGGCCGTCCGCCAGCGGGTCCCACTCCCAAGTCGGGTGGATCACCTGCGTGATCTCGCCGTCGTCCGCGCGCAGCGTCGTCCGCAGCGCCTCGTGCCGCTCCGCCACGACCCGCAGCGCGGACGCCATCGCCGCGACGTCCAGCCCGCCGCCGATCCGGGCCGCGCCCGTGATGTGGTACGCGGTGTTGGCGTCCTCGTCCAGGGCGCACAGCAACCACAACCGGCGCTGACCGGGGGAGGCTGGGAGCACCACCGTGCCGTCCTCCCGCGCTCGACGGGGCAGCACCACCGCTTCCGCGCCCACCCCCTGGCTCGGCAGGCGCGCGGCCAGGTCCTCCAGCACCGGGTGGTCGAAGACCAGGCGCAGCGGAACCACCGCGCCCAAGTGCTCCCCCAGCCGGTGCACCAGGCGGGTGGCGAGCAGGGAGTGCCCGCCGAGCCGGAAGAAGTCGTCCTCGACGCCGATCTGCCGCACGCCCAGCAGTTCCGCCCACAGGTCGACCAGCAGGCGCTCGGCAGGCGTCCGGGGGGCCACCGAGCCTGCGGGCTCGACCACCGGTGCGGGCAGGGCGTTGCGGTCCACCTTGCCGTTCGGGGTCATCGGCAGCTCGGGCAGGACCACGACGTGCGCGGGAACCATGTGCTCCGGCAACGCCGTCCGGGCCAGGCGCAGCACCTCCGCCGCGCTCACCCCGCCCACGACGTAGCCGACCAGAGATCCACCGTGGACGGTGACGGCGGCGGCGGTGACCTCGGGGTGGGCGCGGAGGGTGGTCTCGACTTCTTCGGGTTCGATTCGGTGGCCGCGGATTTTGGTTTGGTTGTCGGTTCGTCCGTGGTAGTCGAGTTGTCCGTCGGTGCGCCAGCGGGCGAGGTCTCCGGTGCGGTAGAGGCGTTGTCCGTTGGGTGCTGGGAGGTATTTCTCGGCGGTGGTGGCGGGTTGGTTGTGGTAGCCGCGGGTGATGCCTGCGCCGGAGAGGTAGAGCTCGCCGATGGCTCCGAGGGGGACGGGGGTGAGGTTGGCGTCCAGGATGTGGACTGTGGTGCCGTGGATCGGCCGTCCGATGGGGGTTCTGGGGTCGTTCGGCGTCGTGATCGCGTGGGTGGAGTAGGTGGTGTCCTCGCTGGGGCCGTAGAGGTTGTTCACGGTGCTGACGGTCGGCAGGGCCAGCAACCCGGCCACCAACCCCGGCGACAGGGCTTCCCCGGCCAGGTTGATCGTGCGCGCTCCCGGTGGGATCGCGTCCGCCGCCAGCAGTTCCGCCGCAGCCGAGGGCACGGTGTTGATCAGGGTCACGTCCCGGTAGGCGTCGGGGTGGTGGATGAGGTCGAGCGCGTTGTCGGGGGTCAGCACCACCGTCCCGCCCGTCGTCAGCGGGGCGAAGATCTCGAAGACGGACAGGTCGAAGCAGATGGAGGTGGCGGCGAGGGTTTCGGCGAGCACCTCGGGTGGGAAGGTGTCGCGCGCCCAGGTGAGCATGGCGGTGGTCTGGCGGTGTTCGATCATCACGCCCTTGGGGCGGCCGGTCGAGCCCGAGGTGTAGATCGTGTAAGCCAGACCCGAGGGGGAGAGCCGGAGCCCGGTGCGGGACGCGGGACCGGTCGGTTCCAGCGCGTCGACCAGCACCACCGGCCGATCGCCGGGGTCGAGCTGCGAGGTGGTGATCAGGAGGGTGGCGTTGGAGTCGGTGATGAGGTGGTTGGTGCGTTGTGCGGGGTAGTGGGGGTCGAGGGGGACGTAGGCGGCGCCGGTTTTGAGGATGGCGAGCAGTGTGGTGATCAGGTGTGCGGTGCGGGGCAGGCAGACGGCGATGAGGTCGCCGGGTCGGGTGTGGTGGGTGGTGATGAGGTGGTGGGCGAGGGAGTTGGCGCGCTGGTCGAGTTCGGCGTAGGTGAGGGTTTCCTCGTTGGTGCGCAGGGCGGTGGCGTCGGGGGTGCGGTCCACCTGGGACTCCACCAGCTCGTGCAGGCACAGCCCCGACTCCGCCACCGGTGGTCCGCTCGCCCACCGCGCCAGCGCCGCCAACTCCTCCGGGGCGCGCACCTCCAGCTCCGCCACGTCCGCGTCCGGGGCGGCCACCAGCGACGCCACCGCCCTGCCCAGGCGTCGCGCGAAGGTCCTCGCCGTCACCTCGTCGAACAGGTCCGGGTCGTAGCCCAGCGTCCCCGACAAGCCGTCCTCCGCCTGCCACAGGTACAGCTCCAGGTCGTGCCGCACCCCCGAGGGGGCTAGCGCCACCGGGCGCACCTCGTGCCCCTCCAGCTCGAACCGGGGCAGTGCCGGTTGCAGCACGAGCAGCACGTCGAACACCGACTCGCGCCCGGCTCCCGCCTGCGCCACGACGTCCTCGAACGGCACGTGCGCGCGGCCGTAGGCTCCCAGGCAGGTCGCTCGCACCGCCCGCAGCAGGTCCCGGCCCGTGCGGGCGCCCGAACCGTCGGTGCGCAGTGCCACCATGGTCACCAGCGGTCCCACGGCGGTCGGGGCCGCGTGCCGCTCCGGCGTCGCCATCGCCGAGCCCACCACGAGGTCCTCGCGCCCGGTCGTGCGCGCCAGCACCAGGTGCAGCGCCGTCAGCAGCACCATGAACGGGGTGGCGCCCTCCTCGGCCGCCAACCCCGCCACCGCGCTCGCCGTCGTCCCGTCGACAGCCACCGGCACGCCCGCCGAGCCGAACCTGCGCCGCGCCGAGCGCGGCCGGTCGGTGGGCAGCCCCACCGGGACCGCCCCGGCCAGCGCATCGCGCCAGTACCGCAGGTCCGCCTCGGACACCGGTTTCGCCGCGGGCTGGGCGATCCCGGCGGGCGGCAGCTCCGCGCCCGCGTACGCCGCGCACAGCTCACCCAGGAACACGCCCAGGGACCAGCCGTCGGCCACGACGTGGTGCGCCACCAGTTGCAGCAGCAGGCCGCGCGGGTGCCGGTGCGCCACCACCCGGCACGGCGGCCCCACCGCCAGGTCCACCGGCTCGGCCGCCACTCGTCGTGCCACGTCGAGCGCGTCGGCGCGGGAGTCGGACGCGCGCAGTTCCAGCCCGACCGGCCCCGGCAGCGGCGACCAGGTGGCCGCTCCGGGGGCGAACACCGCCCGCAGCACCGGGTGCCGCTCGGACAGCCGGGCCAGCGCGTCGCCGAGCCGGTCCAGGTCGAGCGTTCCGCCGACCTCGGCGACGAAGGACAGCACGTTGGCCGCCGTGCCGGGGTGGATCTCCTCGAAGAGGCGCAGCCCGAGCTGCGCCGGGGTCACCGAGAAGTCGGGGCCGGGGGCGGCGCGACGCGCGCGCCAGCGCTCGACCAGCCGTGCCGCCGTGCTCCTGCCGTGCGCTGTGTCAGTCACTGGACCGGCCCCTCCGAATCAGACGTGTCGTGGTGGCGGTGGGAAGAGGGGGTCGACAGCTCCCGGCCGTCGAACCCCGGCCCGCCACGCCCATCCCGCGCACCGGTTCCCCGGTGCGGTGCACCCGGTCGCCCGGCCCGGCGGGGCGACCGCGAATCGCGCCGTCGAGCGGACCGCAGGCCGCGCGCCACCGTCCCCGCGCGTTCCCGCGGCGGGACCGGGCGCGTCCCGAGGGCCCCGTCGCGGGCGCCCCGGCCTACACCGCGCTCAGGCGCGCCACCACATCGGCCTCGTCGACGCCCTCGGCCGCCCACAGCGCGGTCAGCCGCGCGGTCAGCTCCCTCGGGGACTGGGCGTCCAGGACGACCTCCACCGGCACCGCCAGCGACAGGGCGTCCTCGGTCACCGCGGCGATCTCGGCCGCCCGGATCGAGTCGCCGCCGATGCTGCTCAGGGTCTGCTCGGGACCGCACCGCGGCACCTCGCACACCACGGCGAACACCGACGCGAAGAACGCCACGACGGCCGAGTCGTCCGCCGCGGGCGCGGCCTCGGCCACCACCACCCGACCGGACAGCTCGCCGCCGAGGAACCGGGACCGCGCCAGCGACCGCTGCACCTTCCCGCTCGTGGTGCGGGGGATGCTGCGCGGCGCGCACAGCACCACCGCGTCCACCCGGACACCGGTCGCGGCCAGCACGCGCTCGCGCACCCCGGAGGAGACGGCGTCGGCGTCCGCGCTCGCCGCGACCTCGACCGCCACGACCACCTCCTCCTCGGCCCCGGTGAACGCCGCCGCGGTCGGCCGCACGCCCGCCACCGCCGTCGCGGCGGCCTCCAGGTCGTGCGCGTGGTGGTTGACCCCGTGCTGGATCAGCACGTCCTTGCGCCTGCCGGTCACCACCAGGTTGCCCGCGCGCAGCAGCCCGAGGTCGCCGGTGCGCAGGTACCGCTCGCCGTCCAGCTCCGCGAACAGCTCCTCCTCGGCGACCCCGGTGTCGTTCCAGTACCCGCGCGTGACGCTCGGCCCCGCCAGCAGCAGCTCCCCCTCGACGCCGTCCGGCCGCGGCGCCAGGGTGTCCGGGTCGACCACGGCCAGCCGGTGCCCGCGCACCACCGGCCCGCAGTCGACCCGGCCGTCGACCAGCCCGTCCGACGGCGACCACCGCCTGCCGGTGACGATCAGCGTGGCCTCGGCCAGCCCGTAGCACGGCAGGAACGAACGCCCCCGGAACCCGTGCGCCGCGAACCGGGCGGTGAACCGGGACAGCGTCGCCGGGCGGATCGGCTCCGCCCCGTTGAACGCCAACCGCCAACTGCTCAGGTCCAGATCGCCGAGGTCCTCGTCCCCCGCCCGACGCGCGCACAGGTCGTAGGCGAAGTTCGGGCCGCCGGTGTGGGTGACGCCGAGCTCGCTGATCTGGCGCAGCCACAGCAGCGGGTCGCGCAGGAACGTCACCGGCGACATCAGCCGCACCGGGAAACCGCCGTGGACCGGGGTCAGGATGAAGCCGATCAGGCCCATGTCGTGGTAGGGGGGCAACCAGGACACCGCCCGCGTGGTCCGGTCGAGCGCGAAGACCTCGCTGATGGCCTCCACGTTCGCCACCAGGTTCCGGTGCTCCAGCACGACGCCCTTGGGCGCGCTGGTGCTGCCCGAGGTGTACTGCACCAGGGCGACGTCGTCCGGGCGCGGCAACCGGTCCAGGTCCGGTGAGGCGACCTCCAAGCCCTCCAGGGTGATCGCGGTGGGCGCGGGCACGCCCGCGTCCGGCGTTCCCAGCACGCCGAGCACCAGCGGGTCGGCCAGCAGCACCGAGGCGCCCGAGTCGTCCAGCATCCGCGCGAAGCGCTCCGTCACCCGCTCGGCGGGCCCCAGCAGCGGCGGGTAGGCGGGCACCGCGGGCACTCCCGCCAGCAGGCACCCCCACACCGCCACCACGAAGTCCAGCCCCGGTGGGAACAGCAGCAGCGCGGGCCCGTCCGCCCCCGCCGCCCGCACCCGCCCCGCCACCGAGGCCGCGCGGCCCACCAGCTCCCCGTAGGTCATCGCCGACACGCGCCCGTCGTCGTGCAGGAACTCGTAGGCGACCTGGTCGCCGCGCTCCGAGGCGTGGTCGAGCAGGACGTGGACCAGGGTGCGCGAGGACGACATCGGAGAGCTCCCTCCGCCTGCGGGGGCAGGACGGCTCGTGCGCAGGTGTGGACAGTGGACGAATCTAGGTAGCCCGACTCTCGCGGCGCTCTCACCCGCCGAAGCCGGTCTCTCGGGGCGGTCTCACTCGTCTCCCCACCCCCTCTCACCTCGGCGCACCAGGGTTGACGTGCCCACCTCCGCTGCTGGTAAGGATGAAGAGCCCCGATCGCGCCAGGCCCGCCCACCGCGGCCAGCCGGAGAACCACCGCGGCCCAGACAGCACCCGAGGGTGCCGCCGCGCCTCCGGACCAGCTCGGGTCCCACCACCGACGCGGAGGTCAGCCGTGCTGCCAGCACACGCCAGGTCCAGGTGGTTCGCCTCCTCGGACACCCCGGCGGACCCGGTGTGCGAGCTGCTGTGCTTCCCGCACGCGGGCGGCGGGGGCGCCACCTTCCACGGCTGGCAGCGCGCGGCCACGTCGGTGCGCGTGTCCGCGGTGCTGCTGCCCGGCCGCGAG
Source organism: Actinosynnema pretiosum (assembly GCF_002354875.1). Classification (GTDB taxonomy): domain Bacteria; phylum Actinomycetota; class Actinomycetes; order Mycobacteriales; family Pseudonocardiaceae; genus Actinosynnema; species Actinosynnema auranticum. The sequence continues at coordinate 4,298,142 of NZ_CP023445.1, read as the reverse complement.
CGCAGGCTCGACGAGCCCGCGATCGCAGACCTGGCCGAGCTGGTCGACGCCCTGGTGCCCGTCGTCGGCTCCCGCACCCACCGCCGCTACGCCCTCTACGGGCACAGCGCGGGCGCGCTCATCGCCTTCGAGCTCGCGAGGGGGCTGCGCGCGTCCGGCTTCCCGCCGCCCGCGCTGCTCGCGGTCGCGGGCTGCGAGGCGCCGCAGGCGGTGGAGTTCGACCGCGCCCACGACCTGCCGCGCGACGAGCTCATCGCGTGGCTGGCCGCCACCGGCGGGCTCGACCCCGAGGCGCTGGCCTACCCGGCCCTGGTCGACCTCATGCTGCCCAGCCTGCGCGCCGACCTCGCGCTCGCCGAGACCTACGTCCACCGGCCGGGACCACCGCTGGAGACCCCCGTGCTGGTGCTGCGCGGCGCCGACGACACCCAGGTCACCGTCGAGGGCAGCCGGGGGTGGTCGGCGCTGACGAGCCGGGACTGCCGGGTCGCGGACTTCCCCGGCGGCCACTTCTTCGTCCAGGAGCACGAGGCCGACGTGCTGGCCACCGTCGAGCGCGCGCTGACCGGGGAGGGACCGCGATGAGCAGTTCGTCGTACGTGGGCGGGGTCGGCGGTGGACCGGCCCGCGACTACACCGGCCTTTTCGTGCTGCCCGCCGCCCCGGCGCAGCGCCAGCTGTGGTTCCTGTGCCAGTTGGAGCCCGCCGCCAACGCCGCCTACAACATCGTCAGCGCCGCCGAGCTGGTCGGCGACGTCGACGTGGTCGCCCTGCAGGGTGCGCTCAACCGGGTCGTCGCCCGGCACGAGAGCCTGCGCACCGGGATCGGTGTCGTCGACGGCGAGCCGTGCCAGGTCGTGGTCCCCGAGGCGCTGGTGTCGCTCCCGGTGGTCGACGTGTCCGGGCCCGACGCCGAGGGCGCCAGGGCGCGGGCCCTGCGCCTTGCCGAGGAGCAGGCCGCCCGGCCGTTCACCCTGGACGAGCCACCGCTGCTGCGCGCGGTGCTGGTCCGCGAGGCCGCCGACCGCCACGTCCTGGTCGCGGTGATCCACCACGTGGTGTGCGACGGGTGGTCCACCGAGGTGTTCCACCGCGACCTCGCGCACTCCTACCGGGACCTGCTGGAGGGGCGCGCCGACGACCGGCCCGAACTGCCCGTCCAGTACGCCGACTACGTCGCCTGGAACGGGGGGGAGCTGGCGGGTGGCCGCCTGCGCGAGCTCACCGAGCACTGGCGCTCGCGGCTCGCGGGCACCCCGGCGCTCGACCTGCCCGTCGACCGGCCCCGCGCGCAGGGGCGGGGCGGCGGCGGTGGGCGCGTCGAGTCCAGGTTGGACGCCGCCACCACCGCCGACCTGGTCGCGCTCGCGGCCCGCGCGGACGCCACCCCGTTCATGGTGCTGCTGACCGCCTTCCAGCTCGCGCTGGCGGCGGTCACCGGCCAGGACGACATCACCGTGGGCACCCCGGTGGCGGGGCGGCACCACCCCGACACCGAGGACGTCGTCGGCTACTTCGCCAACACCCTGGTGCTGCGCACCCGGCTGCCGCTCGCGGACGGCCTGCGCGCGTGCCTGGCCGCGACCCGCGACACCTGCCTGGCCGCGTTCTCCCACGAGCAGATGCCCTTCGACCACCTCGTCGAGCAGGTCGGGCACGCGGGTGTCCTCGACCGCAACCCGCTGTTCGACGTCATGTTCTCCATGCAGAACACGCCCGGCGTCAGCGCCGCGCTGCCCGGTGTGAGGATGAGCCAGGTCGCGCTGCCGTTCACCTCGGCGAAGTTCGACCTGTGGCTGACCGTGGCCCCCGAGGGCGACGGCCTGCGCCTGCACCTGGACTTCGACCGGGGGCTGTACGAGCGGGCCACCGCCGCCCGGCTGCTCGGGCTGTTCGAGACAGCCGCGCGCGGGCTGCGCCAGGGTCCTGACGGCGCCACCACCCTGCCCGCAGGCGAGGCCGAGCGCGCCGAGCTCGCCCGGTGGGCGACCGGCCCGGCCCTGCCCCCGTGCGCGAGCACCACGCCCGAGGCGCTGTCCCGCCGCGTGCCCGACGACGTCGTGGTGTCCACACCGGACACCGAGGTCACCGCGGCGGGGCTGGCCGACCGCGTGCGGGAGGCCGTCGACCTGCTGCGCGCCGAGGGGGTGCGCGGCACGACGGTCACCGTTCCGCCGGGAACGGGGATCGACACCGTCGTGGCCGCGCTCGCGGCACTGGAGGCGGGCGCGGTCCTCCGCTACGGCACCCGTCCCGACCGGACCGGGGCCCTGCTCCGTCGCGACCCCGACGACCCCACCGGTTGGCGGGTGACCACGGGTCCCCGCTTCGACCCGGCCACCACGTCCTCCGCACCCGATCCGGACACGGCCGCCTTGGCGGGCTCCGGCACCCCGTCCCCTGGCGGAACCGCGGGCCGGGCAGGCGCAGAGCGCTCAGCCGACGGCCGCGGCGAGCCCCTCCGCCGCACCGCCGCAGAGCACCCGGCCGCCGCCCAGGGCGGGCCCGGCCGCCCCGCCGCCGCCCAGGGTGGGCTCGCCGACCGCCCGGTCGCCCACGACGGGCTCGCGGACCGCCCTGGCGCCCCGAGCGCGGCCACCGATCTGACCGCCGACGAAGGCGCGCCCGCCCACCACGACCCCGACCGCCGGGCCGCTGTCCGCAGCGCTCTCGAGCCGCGTGCGGTCGAGTCCCGCGCCGCTGACCCCCGCGCCGCAGCCGCGCACACCCCGGCCGCCCGCCCAGTCGACCACCGGGCGCTGGTGCGGACCGCCGCCGCGGTCGCCGAGCGCTTGGGCGTCGAGGGCCGGGACGTCGCCGTGCTGGGCGCCACCCCCCACCCGGTGGACCTGCTGGTCGCCCTCGCGCACGGGCGCAGACTGGTGCTTGAGGGCGGCCCCGCCGAGTTCCTCTTCGCCGACGCGCCCACGTGGCGGTCGCTGCTCACCGACGGACACCCGGTGCCCGAGGGCGCCACCCTCGTGTGCCACGACGAGGTCGTCGCCCCCGACCTGCTCGACGCGCTTGCCCGCACCGGGAACCCGGTCGCGGTCGGTCGCCGCAGCAGTGCCGTCCCGCTCCCGTTCGCCCTCGCTCCGCTCGCGGGCCCCGCCCGCCTCGGCCCGCCGCTGGCCGGGCAGGAGCGCCCGCTGCTGGGAGCCGACGGCCACCCGGCGCCCTTCGGCGCGGTGGGGGAGCTGCACCTGGTGGGGCACGGCGGGACCGGTCTGCTGTGCAGGCACACCTCGGACGGCGACCTGGAGGTCGTCGCCCTGGCGGGCGGCCGGTTGGCGGTCGGCGACCACCCGGTGCGCCCCGAACGGGTCGAGTCGGTCCTCGCCGAGGTGGACGGGGTGCGCGCCGCCGCCGTGTCCACCGGGGAGCTCGGCGGCGCCACCGCCCTGCTGGGCTGGCTGGTCCCCGACCGCGCCGCGCGCACCGCCCGCGAGCGCGACGAGCTGGCCGCGTCCGCCCGCGCCCGCGCGCTGGCCGCGCTGCCCGCCCACGAGGTCCCCGCCCGCTTCGGCGTGCTGCCCGAGCTGCCCCGGCTGCCGGACGGCGCCCCCGACCGGGCGGCGCTGGCCGCCCTGCGCGGGCAGGGCCTGGTGGGCGCGCTCGACGACACCCCGCCCCGCAACCGGCTCGAACGCCTCGCCATGGGCGTCTTCCACGAGCTGCTGCCCACGCGCGGGTACGGCGTGCACGCCGACTTCTTCGCCCTCGGGGGGCACTCCCTGCTGGCGGCCAAGGTCATCGCCCGCGTCCGGGACGAGGCCGGCGTGCTGGTGCCGGTGCGCGAGTTCTTCCGCACCCCCACCCCGGCGGGGCTGGCCAAGGCCGTCGCCGACGCGGAGCAGGACCGCGACCGGCGGCCCGCCGACCGCGCCGACGCGCTGCGCGGGCAGCTGGCGGGCATGTCCGACGAGGAGGTCGAGCGGCTGCTGCGCCAGCTCGGCTGACCGGGTGGCGGAGCACCCGACCCACCACCACCGGCCCGGACCCCGGGCCGGCACACCCACCCAGGAGGACCCATGGGCATCGACGACGCCGACACCACCTTCCAGGTGGTCGTCAACGACCAGGACCAGCACTCCATCTGGTTCGTCGAGCGCGAACTGCCGTCAGGCTGGACCGCCACCGGCTTCACCGGTTCCAAGCAGGACTGCCTCAAGCACATCGAGACCGTCTGGACCGACATGCGCCCCCGCTCGGTCCGCGAGCACGTCGCCTAGTCACCCCTCGGCCCGGCACGACGACAGGAGCCCCCAGCATGAGCCAGCAGCACGAGCTGAATTCCATGACGCCCGACGAGAAGCGCGCGCTGCTCGCCCGGCTCCTGGACACCTCGGCCGAGGCGACCCCCAGCAACCTGTCCCTGGAGCAGCGCAGGCTGTGGGTGCTGCTCCAGCTCGACGACAGCAAGCCCTGGCAGGTGGCCACGGCGGTGCGCCTGCGCGGCCGGGTCGACCCCGCCGCCCTCCAGCAGGCGCTGGTCGCCGCGGTGCAGCGCCACGAGGTGCTGCGCGCCACCTTCCGCGAGGTCGACGGGCACCCCCTGGCGACCACCGCCCCCGTGGTCTCGCTGCGGCTGCCCGTCACCGAGCTCGACCCCGCCGACATCCCCGGCGAGCTGGCCCGCGTCGTGGCCGCCGAGACCCGCACCCGCTTCGACCTGGCCAAGGGCCCCCTGGTGCGCGCCTCGCTCCTGCGGATCGCGGCTGACGACCACGTCCTGCTCATCACCGCCCACCAGATGGTCGCCGACCAGCGCTCGGTGCGGCTGCTGACCGACGAGGTGCTGACCACCTACGCGGGCGGCGCCGCCGACACCACCCCCGCGGACTTCCACGCCGTGGTCACCGCCCAGCGGGAGTGGGTCGACGGCGACGAGGCGATCAAGGACATCGAGTACTGGCGCGAGCAGCTCGCCGCCCTGCCCGCGCTCGAACTGCCGACCGATCGCACCCGGCCGCCGATGAAGACCATCGCGGGCGCCGCCGTGTCGGTCCCGGTGCCGGAGGCGACCACCGCCGCCCTCGACGCCCACGCCTCCGCGACCGGCGCCGACCACGCCCACCTGCTGCTGGCCGCCTACGCCTCGGTGCTGTCGCGCTACTCCCAGCAGGACGACCTGGCGATCGGCGTCGCCGTCCCGGCCACCTGGCACGCCGATGGCACGAGCCTGATCGGCCCGCTGGAGAACGCGCTCCCGCTGCGCCTGGAGCTGACCGGTGACGAGACCCTGGAGCGCCTCCTGGAGCGCACCGCGGCGGTCTCGGCCGAGGCCACCGCGCACGGCAGGCTCTCCTTCGACCGGATCGTCGAGGCCGCCCAGCCGCAGCGCGACCTCAGCCACACCCCGCTGTTCCAGGTGTCGTTCTCCTACCAGCGGCAGCCGGAGTCGGTGGAGCTGCCCGGCGCCACCGCCGTCCCGGTCGACCTGCCGGTCACCTGGACCGCGCACGACATCGACCTCGTCGCCACCCGGCGCGGGCCCGCGCTGGCGCTGCGCGCGCAGTACAACACCGACCTGTTCGACCGCGACACCGTCGAGCGCCTGCTCGGGCACGTCCTGCTGCTGCTGGACTCCGCGCTGGCCGAGCCCACCAGGCCGCTGGCCGAGTTCGCCCTGCTCTCCGAGCGGGAGCGCGAACTGGTGGTGCGCACCTGGAACGACACGCGCACCGAGCACGACCGGACCCGCACCCTGCACGGCCTCGTCGAGGCCGCCGCCGAGGCCCACCCCGGCGCCGTCGCGGTGGTCGCGGGCGACGCCGAGCTGACCTACGGGTCCCTCGACGCCCGCGCCAACGCCCTGGCCTCGGAGCTGATCGCCGCGGGCGCCGCGGCGGAGACCCGCGTCGGCGTGCTCGTCGACCGCACCCCGCACGCCGTGGTCGGCCTGCTCGGGGTCCTCAAGGCCGGCGGCGCCTACGTCCCGCTCGACCCCACCTACCCGGCCGACCGGCTGGCCTTCATCCTCGCCGACGCCGCCATCACCACCGTCGTCGGCTCCGAGGCGGTCCTCGCCGGGCTGCCCGAGCAGCTGAGCGGCCTCACCCGGATCGCCGTCCCCACCGCCGACCCGGCCACCAGCGCCCGCCCCTCGACGACCGTCGACCCCGCCGACCTGGCGTACGTCATCTACACCTCCGGCTCCACGGGCAGGCCCAAGGGCGTCGCCGTCGAGCACCGCCAGATCGTGCACTCCACCGAGGCCCGTTCCGCCTGCGCGGGCCCCGGCCTGCCCGAGCGGTACCTGGTGCTGGCCCCGCTGACCTTCGACGCCTCCGGCGGCGGGCTCTACTGGACGCTGGCCTCGGGCGGCACCGTCGTGCTCCCCACCGAGGCAGAGGTGCTGGACCCCCGGCTGCTCGGCGCGCTCATCCGCTCCCGCGAGGTGACCCACGTCGACGGCGTGCCCTCGCAGTACGCGGTCCTGCTGGAGACCGACCCGCAGGCCCACGACTCGGTGCGCACCACCATCCTCGCGGGCGAGGCGCTGCCGCCCGCGCTGATCGGCGAGCACTTCCGCCGCAACCCCGGCTCCGCCCTGTTCAACGAGTACGGCCCCACCGAGGCCGCGGTGTGGGCGTCGGTGCACGCCGTGCGCCCCGAGGACGGCGAGGCCACCAGGGTCCCGATCGGCCGTCCCATCCCGAACACCCGCCTGCACCTGCTGGACGCGAACCTCAACCCGGTGGCCCCCGGCGTCCCCGGTGAGCTCTACATCGGCGGCGAGGGCGTGGCGCGCGGGTACGTCAACCGCCCCGCGATGACCGCCGAGCGGTTCCTGCCCGACCCGTTCTCCGCCGACCCCGGCGCGCGCCTGTACCGGACCGGCGACCTGGCCCGCCACCGCGCGGACGGCGCCGTGGAGTTCCTGGGGCGCGCCGACACCCAGGTCAAGATCCGCGGCTTCCGCATCGAGCTGTCGGAGATCGAGAACGTCCTCCTGCGCCACCCGCTGGTCGCCGAGGCCGTCGTCACCGTCCGCGAGGACCAGCCGGGCGTCCCCCGCCTGGTCGCCCACGTGGTGCCCGTCATCGGTCGCGTGCTCACCCAGGACACCCTGGTCACGCACGTGCTGGGCCAGATCCCCGACTACATGGTGCCCAGCGCGTTCGTCAGCCTGGAGCGGATGCCGCTGACCCGCCACGGCAAGATCGACACCGCGGCGCTGCCCGCCCCGGTCGAGATCGCGGCGGGAGGCTTCGTCGAGCCGCGCACCCAGCTGGAGGCGGAGATCGCGGAGACCTTCGCCGCCGTGCTCGGCCTGCGCCAGATCAGCGCCACCGCCGACTTCTTCTCCCTCGGCGGCAACTCGCTGCTGGTGGCCAGGCTCGCCGCCCAGCTCTCCCGCGAGCACGACGTCGAACTGCCCATCGACGAGATCTTCCGCGTCCCCACCGTCGAGGGCATCGCCAGGGCGGTGGAGGTCCACCAGCGCCGCCGCGACAACGTCGACAGCGCCGCCCTGTACGCCCAGCAGGTCGCCGAGCTCGTCGCCGACGTCCGGCTCGACCCGGCCATCGTCCCCGACGGGCTGCCCAACGCCGACTGGTTCTCCCCCAAGAACATCCTGGTCACCGGCGCCACCGGCTACCTGGGCGCCTTCCTGGCCGTCGAGCTGGTCCAGCGCACCAGCGCCACCGTGCACTGCCTGGTGCGCGGCGAGAGCCAGGACGCCGCGTGGGACCGCCTGGAGGAGGTCCTGCGCAAGTACCGCGCCTGGGACGAGTCCTACCGCACCCGGATGCGGGTGGTCACCGGCGACCTGTCCAAGCCCCGGCTGGGACTGGGCGAGGCCGAGTACGCCACCCTCGCCACCGACCTCGACGCGATCTACCACAGCGGCGCGATCGTCAACTTCACCTACCCGTACGAGGCCATGAAGGCCGCGAACGTCCTCGGCACCGAGGAGCTGCTGCGGCTGGCCACCACCACCACGCTCAAGGCGTTCCACTTCGTCTCCAGCGTGGACGTCTTCATGGGAACCGGCGCCGAGCGCCCCTTCACCGAGGAGGACCTGGGCGACCGTCCGGTGAAGGTCCCCACCGGCTACCCGCGCACCAAGTGGGTGGCCGAGAAGATCGTCGTCATCGCCCGCGACAGGGGCGTCCCGGTGACCGTCCAGCGCCCCTGGATGATCACCGGCCACACCGAGACCGGCGCCTCGCACGACACGGACTACCTCTACGTCTACCTCAAGGGCTTCCTGGACCTCGGGGTCCTGCCGCTCTACAACGACGTGATCAACGCCGTGCCGGTCGACTACACCGCGGCGGCCATCGTGCACACCTCCCTGCAGGAGGAGAACCTCGGCAAGAACTTCAACATCACCAACCCCGAGCCGACCACCATGCAGCAGTGCTACCAGTGGCTGCGCTCCTTCGGCTACGACCTCAACGTCGTCGACGAGGAGGAGGCCCGCCGCCAGGCGCTGGCCGTGGACGAGGACCACGTCCTCTACCCGCTCACCCCCATCCTGCGGGTCGCCTCCATGCGCCACGCCGCGCTCGACCCCGAGCTCCAGCAGCAGGTCGACCCCATGGACGAGTGCCGCGTGCTCCTCGCTGCGCTGGAGGGCTCGGGCATCTCCTGCCCGCCGGTCAACGAGCAGTGGGCGCACTCGTGCTTCAGCTTCCTGGTCGAGAACGGCTACCTGCCCGCTCCCGGCGACGTCAACGCCCCCACCACCAGCGAGTCCCTTGCCTGACCCCACCGCCGGGGCGGGCTACCCCGCCCCGGCGCCCTTCCCCCTCCGAGGAGGACCCGATGACGTACCAGGGAAGTGCTTCATGACCGGCTCCGCCACCACCCCACCGCTGGCGGGGATCCGGTACGTCGACCTCGACCCCGTCGACGGCGCGCAGGTCGAGGCCCTGGCCCGCGCCGCGGTGCGCGAGCACGGCTCGTCCAGCGCTCCGTCGCTGCTCGCCGCCGCCCCCGGCCTGGCGCACCGGCTGCCCGCGCGCCTGGTCGACCAGCTGCGCGACCTGAGGCTGGCGGAGTCGGCGTCGGCGCTGGTCATCCGGGGCCTGCCCGTCGACGACGCCGAGATCGGCCCGACCCCGCTGGACTGGCGGGGGCTCGACGGGCAGACCCGCACCGCGCCGCAGGAGGCGTACCTGGTGCTGGTGGCCGGGTTGCTCGGCGACATCTTCGGCTGGACCACGCTGCAGGACGGCAGGCTCATCCACGACGTGGTGCCCATGCCGTCGCAGAAGGGCGAGCAGAGCGGCCACGGCACGGTCAACCTGGAGTGGCACACCGAGGACGGCTTCCACCCCTGCCGCTGCGACTACCTGCTGCTGCTGGGGCTGCGCAACCACGACCGGGTGCCCACCACCCTGGCCTCCGTCGACCAGGTGGAGCTCGACCCGGCGCACCGGGCGGCGCTGTGGCAGCCCCGGTTCCTCATCCGCCCCGACAACGAGCACCTCAACCGCGCCCGCGACATCGACGGCGCCTCGCACACCGTGCAGGCGATCGCGGACGCACCCGAGCCCAGCGCGGTCCTGTTCGGGCACCCCGACCAGCCCTACCTGCGCGTCGACCCCGCCTTCATGTCCGCGCTGCCGGGGGACCGGGAGGCCGCCGAGGCGCTGGACGCCGTCGTCTCGGCCCTCGACGCCGCGCTGACCGAGGTCGTGGTCGACGCGGGCGACCTGCTCGTGGTCGACAACTACAAGGCCGTCCACGGCCGGTGCGCGTTCCAGGCCCGCTACGACGGCACCGACCGGTGGCTCAAGAAGGCCGTGGTCACCCGCGACCTGCGCAAGTCGCGGGCGCTGCGCTCGGCCCCGCACCACCGAATCCTCGACTGAGCACCTCCGCAGCGCCGCACCGACCGCACAGGAGCGCATGTGATCGACCGGACCTGGATCGTCGACGGGGACATCGACCCCCCGGCCGTGCGCGCGCGTGCTGCCGGGATCGGCGCGGGGGTCCGCGTCGTGGTGCACGACCTGGCCGAGGCGGACCCCGCCTGCGGGGGAGAGCTCGTCCGGGCCGAGGCCGAGGCCGCCCGCGCGGACACCACGACCGCGCGGGCGGTGCTCGGCCGTCGCGCGGACGGAAGCCACCTGGTGACCGTCGTCGCCGCGGACGGGACCGACCCCGACCGCGTGCTGCGGTGGGTGCTCGACCCCGGCGCGGGGTTCCCGGATCCCGAGCCCCCCGTCCCGGCCGCCGAACCGCTGGAGCTGCCCGCGGTCCTGCGCGGGGGCGGGGCGCGCTCCGGCTCGGCCACCACCCTGCGCCGCCCCGGTGGCGACCTGGTCGCGGACGTGGCCGCCGCCGCGGGGACCTCGGCCGAGACCGTGCTGACCGCCGCCACCGCCGTCGTGCTGGCCAGGTACCGGGGCCGCCCCGATGTCGTGCTGGACACCCCGGCGGGCGCGATCGAGGTCGAGGTCGAGGAGTCCGAGCACCTGCGCGCACTGCTGCGTCGCGTCGACGACACCCCGGCGGTCCCCGCCGCGCCCGGCGCCGAGGTCGCCGTCGCCCGCCTGGACACCACTCCGGTCCGCGTCCTCGGGCGCACCGCCGAACCGGTGCACGTCCCCGACGCGCGCACTCCCCACGGCCTGCGGATCGCCGTCGAGGGCGGGCTTCTGCGCGTGGACCACGACGCCGCCGCCTACGACAGCGCCGCCGTCACCGTCTTCGCCGACCGCGTGCTCGCCGTGGTCGCGGACATCGCGGCCGACCGGCGCGCTCTGCACGCCACCGCGCTCACCCTGGGCGAGCGGCGGGACCTGCTCGCGTGGTCGAGCGGACCGGAGCAGGCCGTGCCCTCCGACTGCCTGCACTCCCTCGTCGCAGCCCACGCCACGAGCGCCCCCGACGCGGTCGCGCTCGACTGCGGGGGCGCGGTCCTGACCTACCGCGAGCTCGACCGCCGCGCCAACCGCCTGGCCCGGTTCCTGCGGAGCCGGGGGACCGGCCGGGGCGACTTCGTCGCGCTGATCGCCGAGCGTTCGGTGGACTCGGTGGTCGCCATGCTCGGCGTGCTCAAGTCCGGGGCCGCCTACGTCCCGGTCGAGCCGTCCTACCCGCCCGACCGCGTCCGCCACCTCGTCACCGACTCCGGGGCCCGGTTCGTCCTGGGGCGCGAGGTCCCCGCGTTCCCGCTGCCCGTGCCCGCGCTCGCCCTCGCCGAGGCCGACGGCGAGGCCGACACCGACCCGGCGGTGCGGGTCCTGCCCGACGACGCCGCCTACGTCATCTACACCTCGGGCTCCACCGGCCTGCCCAAGGGGGTGGTCGTGCACCACCGGGCCATCGTGGTCTCGACGCGCGCCAGGGCGATCGGCGGCCCCGGTCCCGAGCGCGACCTGGTCACCATGCCGCTGTGCTTCGACGGCGCCGCGGGCGGCCTGTACTGGGCGCTGACCACCGGCGGCACGGCCGTGCTGCCCACCGAGGCCGAGGCGCACGACCCGCTGGCGCTCGCCGCGCTGCTGCGCCGCACCGACCCCACCCACGTGCACTCGGTGCCCTCGCACTACGGGCTCGTCCTGGAGACCGGCGTCCCCCTGCCGAACCTCGCGCTGGTGTCGGTTGGCGGCGAGCCCATGCCCGCCCGCCTGGTCGCCCGGCACCTGCTCGACCACCCGGACGCCGTGCTGCTCAACGACTACGGCCCCACCGAGTGCGCGGTCTGGGCCACCGCGCACCCCTGCGGGTTCGCCGAGGCCGCCGGTGCGGAGATCCCGATCGGCGAGCCGCTGCCCAACTACCGGGCGCACGTCCTCGACGAGCACCTGAGGCCCGTGCCGCCCGGCCTGCCGGGGGAGATCTACCTCGGCGGTCCCGCCGTCGCCCTCGGCTACCACCGCAGGCCCCGGCTGACCGCCGACCGCTTCCTGCCGGACCCGTTCGCCGCCGAGCCCGGCGCCCGCCTCTACCGCACGGGGGACCGGGGGCACTGGTCGCCGGACGGGCGGTTGCACACCACCGGCCGGGTCGACAACCAGGTGAAGCTCCGGGGCTTCCGGGTCGAGCTGGGCGAGGTCGAGGCCGCCGTCCGCGCGCACCGCGCCGCGAAGGAGTGCTCGGTGGTGCTGCACCGGGACCGGCTGGTCGCGTTCGTCGCCTGCGCCGACCCCGCCACCACCGAGGACGACCTGCGGGCGGAGGTCGCCAAGGCCCTGCCCGCCTACATGTTCCCCGACCGGTACGTGCTCCTGCCCGCGCTGCCGCGCAACCCCAGCGGCAAGCTCGACCTCGCCGCGCTGCGGGCCATGGCATGACCGCGCGCACCGGCCTGATCCTCGACCGGGTCGCGCGCGCCGGGCCGACCAGGGTGGTGCAGCTCGGCCTGGGCGACCCGGACCTGGCGGTGGCGCTGGCCACCGCCCACCTCGAGTACCTGCTGGTGGAGCCGTCGACGCAGCGGGCCAGCGACGCGTTGGCCCGCAGACCGGACCTGCGGCGGCGGTGCCGCACCCGCATGGCGGGCACCCTGGGCAGGGCGGCGCTCGGCGGCGGCCCCGACGCCGTCGTCGTGGACCTGGCGGCGCCGTCGCTGTCCACCACGCCCCTGACCACGCTGGTCCCCCAGCTGTCGGCGGCGCTGCGCGCCGGGGGGACCGTACTGCTGGCCAACCTGCGCGACCCGCGCGTGGAGCGGTTGCTGCGGTGGGCGGGTGACGGGGCCGCGACCTCCACCGCCGACGCCGCCGGGTGGTCGCCCCCGGCGCTGACCCGCGCGCTGCTCACCCTCGGCGTGCCCGCCCACGTCTACCCGCCGCTGGGCACCGCCGCCTACGACGCCCTGCTCGGCCGCGCCGCGCCCACCGGGTCGGGGCCGCCGCTGCGGTGGGGGCGGGAGCTGGGCAGCACCTCGCACCTGGCCCGCCTGCTGGCGACCGGGCGCGTGGACCGGGCGCGGGTGGTCGGCGTCCCGGTGGCCGCCACCGCCGAGGCGCTGGCGTCCTGGCAAGCGCACCTCGGCAGGCAGGGCAGGCGGCCGGGCGCGGGCGTGCGCTGGTCGCGGGTCCGGGCGATCGCGGCCGAGCACGGCTACGAGGCCACCCCGGTGGCATCGTTGACCGCTGCGGAGCACCACTTCGACGTGGTGCTGGAGCGCGTCGCGCCCAGGGACACCGCACCGGTCGCGCCCAGACAGGAGATCAGCAGTGCCCCTTGAGCCCTCCCGGTCCGAGACCGCCCACCCCGAGCCCACCCGCTTCGCCCGCGTCGTCGTCATCGGGGGAGCGGGCCAGGTGGGCCGCCTCCTGCGGGCCCTCTTCCCCGGTTCCACCGAGGTGACGTCCGTCGACGTCGTGACCTCGGCCGGTGACGGCGCCCCGTCCCTGGTGGCCGACGCCACCCGACCCGACGCCGCGCTGCGCGCAGCCCTGGGCGCCGCCGACGCGGTCGTGCTCGCCCTCCCCGAGGGTCCAGCGCTCGCGGCGATGTCCGCCTGCGCCCCGCTGCTCCCGCCGGGGGCGCTGCTGGTGGAGACGCTCTCGGTCAAGCACGCCGCGGCTGAGCTGGCCACCGCGCTCGCCGCGCGCCACGCGCTGCAGGCCTGCGGCCTCAACCCGATGTTCGCCCCCGAACTGGGCTTCTCCGGGCGCGCGGTCGCCCTCGTGCCGATCGCGCCCGGTCCGCGCGTCGACGCGCTGGAGCGGTTGATCGGCGCGGCGGGCGGCCGGGTGGCGCGGGTGTCGCCCGACGAGCACGACCGGGCCGCCTCGGTCATGCAGGCCGCCACCCACGCGGCGGTGCTCGCGCTGGGGCACGTCGTCGCCACCAGCGGTGTCAGCCCGGACGTCCTCGTCGAGCTCGCGCCGCCCCCGCACCGCACGGTGCTCGCGCTCCTGGCGCGGATCAGCGGCGGGGTCCCCGAGGTCTACCGCGACGTGCAGGCGGGCAACCCCGACGCCCCGGAGGTCCGCGCGCGCATGTCCGGTTTCCTGCTCGGGCTGGGGGACCTCGCCTCGGACCCGGACCGCTTCGCGCGCTGCCTCGCCGAGCTGTCCGCCGCGTTGGGGGAGCAGGCCGGACCGCTGCGCGCGCACTGCCGCGCGCTGTTCGAGGCGACCCCGAAGAGCTGAGACCGCGCTGAGAGCGACCGCCCTTATCGTGGCCGCCGTCGTCCTTTATTCCGTGTGCTCCGCGCGAGCACGAAGGGGTGTTGTCGGTGGCTGAAGTCCTGGGTCCTTTTCGCGAGCGCATCAACCAGCTCGACGAGCAGTTGGCCGAAGTGGTAGCCGCCCGGTTGCGCGTGTGCGCCGAAGTTGCTGCGGTGAAGAAGCAAAAGGGCATACCGATGATGCAGCCCGACCGGGTGGACGCGGTTCGGGAGGCTTACGCCGCGCGCGGCAGCAGAATGGGGATTTCGCCGGAGTTCATGCGGCAGTTGGCCGCGATGATCGTCGCCGAGGCTTGCCGCGTGGAGGACGAGATCATCGATGGTGACACGGAAAGTCACCAGAGAGTAATTTGATCATGGGTTTGGTGCGCCGACCGTGTTAACGGTGCGCTACGGCTGTGACCGCGAGGACCTGCGGGGAAACGTTCGGCGGGTTCGGTACGGGCGGTTTGGGCGGCTGTGTCCGCAAGGGGCGAAGCGCTGTGTAACCGGCGGTGTCATCACGGTGCGTGCCCGAGCGGGGGTGGGCATCTGCGCAGGCCGGGGCGGTGCCACGGGTGTGCGGAACCCTTTCGAAGGGTTCCTCTGGGTGTGCGCGAAGCGAAGTCAAAACTCCACCGCAAATGATCCCTATCGGGGAAGGTTATTCTAGTCCAACAGGGTGGTCCTGTTCTCGGATGTTGATCGGTATGCGGCTCCGTGGTTGAATTCGTCGGGCGGCGGAATCTGGGGAACTCGGGTTCGCGGGTAGGTGTGACCGCCTGGGGGGTTTCCTTTTTCTCCATTTTTATTTTTCTGCGAGGGGGCGCACATGAGCGGGGAAGCGATGCGCGCGGTAAATCGGCAGAAAGGATTGTTCTTCCAGATCCTCGGTCCGGTTTCGGTCACCGTAGACGGGCTCCCCGTCCGCGTCGGTCGCAGCCGCCAGCTCACCGTGCTGGCGCTGCTGCTGATCAACATCGACAAGCTCGTCCCCGTCGGCAGGCTCGTCGACGCGGTGTGGGGCGCCACCCCGCCCGCCACCGCCGACAAGCAGATCCAGACCTGCGTGTGGCGGTTGCGCACCGCGTTCGAGCAGGCGGGCGCCCCGGCTGAGCTCATCGAGACCGTCTCCGGCGGCTACCAGCTGCGCATGGACGGCGGTGTGCTCGACGCCCACCTGTTCGAGGACGGGGTGCGCACGGCGCGCGAGCTGCACCGCCGCGGCGAGGTCTCCGCCGCGATCGCCGAGTACCGGTCCGCGCTCGCGCTGTTCCACGGCCCGCTGATGGCCGAGCTCGCCAGCCCCACCGTGCAGACCATGGCCGCGCACTGGGAGGAGCGCAGGCTCTCGGTGCTGGAGGAGCGCCTGGACGTCGAGCTGGCCACCGGCTGCCACGCCGAACTGGTCAGCGAACTGCGCGTGCTGGTCGCCGAGTACCCGCTGCGCGAGCACCTGCGCGCCCAGCTCATGACCGCCCTGTACCTCTCGCACCGCCGCGCCGACGCCCTCGCGGTCTACCGCGCGGGCCGCGCCACCATGGTGGCCTCTCTCGGCCTCGAACCCGGCCCCCGCCTGCAGGAGCTGCAACGGCGCATCATCGCCGGTGAACCGCTCACCCACCCCGGCGGCGCCGTCCGCCCCAGGCCCACCGCCAAGGCGCCCGCGCAGCTGCCCGCCGACACCGCCGACTTCACCGGCCGCGACCACGAGCTGACCTGCCTCGCCGACCACCTGTGCCGCTCCGGCCGGGGCGGGGTCGTCGCCGTCGTCGGACGGCCCGGCGTCGGCAAGACCGCACTGGCCGTGCACGCCGCCCACCGGGTCCGCGACCGCTTCCCCGACGGGCAGCTGCACGCCGACCTGGGCGGCAGCACCGGAAGGCCCGCCACCCCCCACGACGTGCTCGCCGGGTTCCTGCGCGCGCTCGGGGTGTCCGACGAGCACATCCCCTCCGACGTCGCGACCCGCGCAGCCCTGTTCCGCAGCGCCACGGCGGGCAGGCGCCTCCTCGTCGTGCTCGACGACGCGGCGGGCAGCGCGCACGTGGAGCCCCTGCGCCCCGCCGACACCGGCGCGGTGCTGTGCACCAGCCGCACGACCATGCTCGACCTGCCGGGGGTCGACGTGCACCGGCTCGACGGGCTGCGCACCGACGAGGCCACCGCCCTGCTCGCCCACGTCGTGGGCGAGCACCGCGTCGCCCGCGAACCCGCGGGCGCCCGCCGCCTGGTCGAGCTGTGCGGGAACCTGCCCCTGGCGGTGCGGGCCGCGGGCGCCCGCCTGCACGCCCGGCCCACCCACCGCATCGACCGCTTCGCGGATCGGCTCACCGACGACAGCCGCCGCGTCGCCGAGCTCTCCTACGGCACCCTCGACCTGGGCGCCCGACTGGGCACCGCGGCCGACGCCCTGCCCGGTCCCGCGCGCGCCGTCTGGCTGCTGCTGGGCGCCAGCGACCTGCCCACCATCCCCGTGTGGGCCGCCGCCGCGCTGGTCGACCGCTCCGAGGACGAGACCCAGTGCCTGCTCGACACCCTCGTCGACCACCACCTGCTCGACGTCGCGGAGGGGGACGTGCTCGGCGGCTCCCGCTACCGGCTGCACCCGCTGGTGCGCATCCACGCCCGCCAGCGCTGCCGCACCGAGATCGACACCGCCACTCTGGCCACCGCCCTCGACCGCCTCGGCGAGGTCGCGTCCTGGCTGTCCGCCCGCGCCACCGACATCGCGGGCGGGCGCGCCCAGCCCGCCGCCATCCCCGCCGTCGTCGAGCGCACCGGCTGCTCCGTGCTGCGCGAGCTCGACGACCAGGCCACCACCTGGCTCCACCAGGAGCACACCACCCTCGCCCTGCTCACCAGCACCGGCGTCACCCGCCCCCGCCGCCCCGAGCTGGCTGCCTGGGGGACCCGCTTCGAGGGGAGGGGCGTCCATGACGTCCAAACGGCCTGAGGGCGGCGTCCTCGTCGTGTCCGCCAGCCCACACCCCCGCTCCCGCCCCGACTGGCTCGGCGACCACCTCCGCGCGCTGCTGGCCCACCGCGGCCACCCCACCGCGCACACCCGCGTCCGCGACCTGCCCGCCACCGCCCTGCTGCTGGCCGACACCGGGCACCGCGACCTGCGCGCCGCCCTCGCCGACGCCGAGGGCGCGGCCGGGATCGTGTTCGTCACCCCGATCTACCGGGCCGCCTACGCGGGCCTGCTCAAGGTCTTCCTCGACGTGCTGCCCCGGCACGGCCTGCGCGACAAGGCCGTGCTGCCGGTCGGGGTCGGCGGAAGCCCCGCCCACCTGCTCGCCCTCGACTACGCCCTGCGCCCGGTGCTCCAGGCCATGGCCGCCCGCCACGTCGTGCGCGGCCACTTCGTCCACGACCGCGACCTGCCCCTGGACGGCGCGCCGGGCGCGGGCGTCCTGGCAGGCCTCGCGGTCGCCGCGGACACCCTCTCCGCCGCCCTGGTCCCGCTGCCCGCCGAGGTCTGAGATGCCCGCCGCACTGACCGCGCTGCTCATCGTCGTGATCGGACTGCTGGTGGGCTCACCGTCGCCCACCCCGGCGCTCGGGCCGGACGCGCCCGCGCGGCAGTTCTCCGCCGCCAGGGCGACGCCCCACGTCGCCGCGATCGCGAAGGCCCCGCGCCCCACGGGTTCGGCCGCGCACGCCGAGGCCCGCGCCTACCTGCTCGACCGGCTCGCGGAGCTGGGAATCCCGGCCACCGTCCACACCGGATCGGTCGCCACCACGTTCGGCGTCTCCGACACCGGGGGCGACGCGCGCTACGCGGGCGCCCGCGTGCACAACGTCGTCGCCCGCGTTCCCGGCACCGACAGCACCCGCCCCGTCGCCCTGGTCACCCACTACGACTCCACCCCGGCCGGGCCCGGAGCCAACGACGCGGGCGTCCCGGTCGCCGTCCTGCTCGAAACCGCCCGCGCGCTCGCCGAGGGCCCCGCCCACCGCAACGACCTGCTCCTGGTCTTCACCGACGCCGAGGAAGCCGGGCTCCTCGGCGCCAAGGCCCTGGTCGCCGACCCCGACGCGCTGCCGCCGGACGCCGTCGTGGTGAACGTGGAGGCCAGGGGCGGAGGCGGCCCCACCATCCCCTTCGAGACGGGCCCGGACTCCGGCTGGCTCATCGGCCTGCTGGCCGAGCACGCGCCCCACCCCCAGGCGGGCTCGGTGGTCACCGAGGCCTACCGGTTCATGCCCAACCTCACCGACTTCACCGTGCTGCGCGAGCACGGCCACTCCGGCCTCAACCTCACCTACCTGCGCGAGCTGACCCGCTACCACGGGGCGAACGACACGGCGGACTCCGTCGACCCGGACACCGTCCAGCACCAGGGCGAGACCGTGCTCGCCCTGGCTCGCGCCCTGGTCTCGGCTGACCTCCGCACCCCGCCCGTCGGTGACTCGGCGCACTTCACCGCGTTCGGGCGCGTCGTCCACCACGACACCACCCTGGTCGTGCCGCTGGCCGTGCTGGCCGTGCTGGGCACGGCGCTCGCACTCGCCGGGGCCGGGTGGCGCGACACCGCGCGCGGCGCGCTGCTCGCCCTGCTCCACCCGGTGCTGGCCGTCGCGCTCACCCTCGCCGCCACTCCGCTCTTCACCGCCGGGCACGACGAGTTCGCCCTCTACGGCGACCTCACCGACCACACCACCGCGTTCGGCGTGCTCCTGGTCCTCACCGCGCTGCTCGGCGCCGCGCTGTCCGCGCTCGCCCGCCCCCTGGTCGCCCCGCGCCACCACGCCCTCGGCGCCCTCGTCCTCTGGACGGCGCTGGCCGTCGCCACCGCCCTCGCCTTCCCCGGCGCGAGCTACCCGTTCACCTGGACGGCGCTCGGGGGCGCGGCCTCGGCGCTGCTGCTGCGCGCGCGGCGCACCGCGCTCACCGAGGTCCTCGCCGCCGCGCTCGTGGCCACGCCCGTCGCCGTCACCGTGCTGCCCCTGGTGCTCCTGCTGCCCGACGCGCTCGGGTTCGGCCTCGCCGCCGCGGCCACCGCGCTGCTCGCCCTCGCACTGCCCCTGCTCCCGCAAGCCTGGCCTGCGCCACGGCCGCGCGTCACGATCGCGATCGCCGCCGCCGCGCTGGTCGCGGTCACCGCGACCGGGGTGGCGGCGGCCCCCGAGCCCGCCCAGGAGCACCGCCCCGACCACCTGTACGTGCGCGACGCCGACACCGCCACGGCCACCTGGCTCAGCGCCACGGCGGGCCGCGGGGACCGGCCGCCGGACGGCCCCGGCTACGCCGAGGCGGACGGCGCGGACGACCTGTTCCCGGGCTGGACCTGGCCGTTCCGCCGAGCCCCTGCGCCCGACCTGCCCCTGCCCGCCCCGGTGGTCGACACCAGGCGGGACGGGGACCGGATCACCATCACCGCCCGTTCCGCGCGGGGCGCCCACGAACTGGCGTTCTTCGTCACCGGCGCGCGGGTGCTCGACCACAGCCTCGACGGCGCCCGCAGCGACGTCCCCGACTCCGACGACCCCGGCCCCTGGGAGCTGTGGGTGCGCTCCGCCCCGCCCGAGGGGGTGGAGCTCACCCTCACCCTCGCGCCGGGTCGGGGGCGGGTCGTCGTGCTCGACCGCACCAGCGGGACACCGCCGGAGCTCGACCCGGACCAGGGGCGCCAGGGGCCACCAGCCATCGGCGCGCCCACCGCCAGCGACGCCACGTGCGTGCGCACCAGCGAGGACCTGCCGTGATCGACGTCGAGAACACCCACCCGCGCCTGTTCGGCGCCGAGGCCCGCACCGACCTGGTCGACCCGTGCACCGGGGCCGTGGTCGGAAGCGCCCCGGACTCCACCGCCGACGAGGTCGACCAGGCCGTGCACGCCGCGCGCGCCTCGGCCCCGGCCTGGGCCGCCGCCACCCCGGCCCACCGCCAGCGCGCCCTGCTCCGCCTGGCCGACGCCCTGGAGGCCTCAGCCGAGGACTACGTCCTGGCCGAGAGCGCCCTCACCGGGAAACCGCTGCTCCCCACCAGGGAGGAGGAGGTCCTCGCGGCGGTGGACCACCTGCGCTTCTTCGCCGGTCTCGCCCGGCTGCACGACGGCGCGGGCGCGGCCGAGTACCTGGCCGGGCACACCTCCTACGTGCGCCGCGAACCCGTTGGCGTCACCGGCCACCTGCTCCCGTCCAACTACCCGCTGCTCATGGCCGTCTGGCACGCCGCGCCGTCCCTGGCCGCGGGCAACACCGCGGTCCTCAAGCCCGCCGAGGCCACACCCCGCACCGCGGCCATGCTCGCCGCCCACGCCGTCGGAACCCTGGGCCCGGACGTCCTGTCGGTCGTGTGCGGGGGAGCGGCCGCCGGGCAGCGGCTGATCGCCGGGGTCGACGTGATCGCGCTGACCGGCACCACCGCGACCGGGGCGCGGGTGGCGGCCACCGCGGCCTCCTGCGGCGTGCGCACCCACCTGGAGCTGGGTGGCAAGGCCCCCGCGCTGGTGTTCCCCGACGTCGACCCGACCGCCGTGGCCGGGCAGCTGGCCGAGGCCGCGTTCTTCAACGCGGGCCAGGACTGCACGGCCGTCACCCGCGTGCTGGCCCACGAGTCCATCGCCCCTGCGCTCACCACCGCGCTCGTCGCCGCCGCGCGCGCCACCCGGCCGGGACCGCCCTCCGACCCCGAGGCGTTCAGCGGCCCGCTGATCACCCGCGCGCACCTGTCGCGCACCGCGGACGTCCTCGACCGGCTCCCGTCGCGGATCGAGGTCGTCGCGGGCGGGGCGCCGCTTCCCGGCCCCGGCTTCTTCTTCGCGCCGACGGTCCTGCTCGGCGCCCGCCAGAGCGACGAGGTCGTCCAGCGGGAGCTGTTCGCCCCCGTGGTCACCGTGCAGACCTTCGGCACCGAGGACAAGGCGGTCCTGCTGGCCAACGGCGTGCGCCAGGCGTTGACCGCGAGCGTGTGGACGGCCGACCACGCCCGCGCGCACCGCCTCGTGCCCCGGCTGCGCGCCGGGTGCGTCTGGGTGAACGCGCACATGCGGTTCGCCGCCGAGATGCCCCACGGCGGTCCCGGCGCCTCCGGCCACGGCAGGGACCTCTCCCGCTACGCCGTCGATGACTACACCAGCCTCAAGCACGTCATGCACCGCTTCGACGACCGCTGACCCGCGCGCCCCCGGCTCGACCGCTCGGCCCGCCCCTCCCGCGACGCCGTCCGACCGCGCGCGCCCAATGCCGTTCCACCGTGGACCGTTAGGAGTTCCGCCAGTGCCTCTGATCGATCGACGCCGCCTGCTCACCCGCGTCGCGCTCGCGGGCGCGGGGCTCGCCGCAGCCCCCTCCGCCCTCGCCGCCGCGCCCGCCCCTGCCCGGACCGGAACCCCGCCGACCTTCGGCCCCGTCACCGTCGAACCCGGTGACCCGCGGTACGCCAGCTTCCTCGTCCAGCACAACACCCGCTTCACCGGCAGCCCGGCCCGCGTCACCGTCGCGGGCTCGGCGGGCCAGGTCGCCGACGCGCTCGCCGAGGCCGCCGCCAGGGGGCACCGGGTCGCCGCGCGCTCCGGCGGGCACTGCATGGAGGACTTCACCACCTCCTCCGAGGTCAAGCACCTGATCGACCTCTCCCAGCTCAACGAGGTCTACTTCGACCCGGCGCGCACGGCCTTCGCGGTCGAACCGGGGGCCATCGTCGCCCCCACCCAGGGCACCCTGTTCAAGGGGTGGGGCGTGATGATCCCGTCGGCGGGCTGCGCCGAGGTCGGGCTCGGCGGGCACATCCTGGGCGGCGGGTACAACTTCTACTCCCGGATGCACGGCTTAGCGGTCGACCACCTCCAGGCCGTCGAGGTCGTCACCGTCGACGCCTCGGGGCAGGCCCACGTCACCGTCGCCACCCGCGACCGGAACGACCCCCACCGCGAACTCTGGTGGGCGCACACCGGCGGTGGCGGGGGCAACTTCGGCATCGTCACCAAGTACTGGTTCCGCACCCCCGGCGTCGCCTCGACGGACCCCAGCCGCCTGCTGCCCCGCGCCTACGACCAGCGCGTGCGGATGCTGGAGTGGTCCTGGGAGGACGTGTCCCCCGGCGCGTTCACCACCCTGACCCGCAACTTCTGCCGCTGGTTCGAGCACAACAGCGCGCCGGGGAGCCCGAAGACGCAGGTGTGGGCCTCGTACTTCACCCCGCACCAGTCGGCGGGCACCATCGGCCTGATGGCGGGCGTCAGCGCTGACGCCGCCAACGGCGAGGCCCTGCTGGCCGACTTCCTCGCCGAGGTCACCGCGAACGTCGGCGTGGCCACCAGCGCCGACCACCAGTACTCGCTGCCCTGGCTGGACCGGGGCAACTGGTACCAGGAGCCCGCGGGACGGCAGAAGAACAAGACCTCCGACCTGCGCAGGAGCTACACCGACGCCCAGATCGCCACCATCCACAGCTACCTCACCGACGACTCGTACGCCAACGCCGGGGCGCAGGTGAACATCTCCGCGCTCGGCGGGCAGATCAACGCCACCGCGCCCGGCGCCACCGCCGCCGTGCACCGGGACTCGACCATGCGCGTCTACTTCACGGCGGGCACCTGGTCCTCCGAGGCGGAGGACGCCGCCAACATCGCCTGGGTCCGCAACCTCTACCGCGACGTCTACGCCGCCTCCGGCGGCGTGCCCGTGCCGGACGCCGTCAACGCGGGCGCCTACATCAACTACCCGGACGTCGACCTCGCGGACCCGGCCTGGAACACCTCGGGCACCCCGTGGCACAGCCTCTACTACGGCGCCAACTACGCCCGCCTGCAGCAGGTCAAGAAGCACTACGACCCGCGCGGCCTGTTCCGCCACGCCCTGTCCGTCCACCCGGCCGCCTGACCCGACCGGGGGCGCGGCGCCCGGGCCCGCGCCCCCGGTCAGCCCGGCACCCGCCGCCGCACGTCGGCCAGCAGCGACCGCACCGCCCCCTCGAACGCCTCGGCCCGCAGCGGGCCGAGGAAGTCGAAGTGGCCGAACGCCTCCAGCACCACCAGGCCGTGCAGCTGGGCCCACGCGCCCAGGAACAGCACGGCGGCGGGCGGGGGCAGCTCGCCCCTGGCCTCCGGGGGCAGCTCCGCGAAGCGGGCGTGCAGCTCCTCGCTCAGCGCGGGCGCGTCCGCGCGGGCCAGCCCCTCCTCCGTGCAGCCGTCGAACAGGGCGGCGCGGAAGACCGCCGTGACCTTCCTGGCCGCCTCGGTGGTCGGGCCCTCGTGCGGGGCGCGGTAGTGCGGCAGGGGGGTGCCGTAGAGCAGCTGGAACTGGGCCCGGTGCTCGATCGCCCACCTCCGGAACGCCTCCGCCACGGCCGGGAACGGCTCCGGCGGCCCGGCGTCCAGCGCGGTCCGCACGGCCGCCGCCAGGTCCTCGTACGCCTCCGCGATCAGCGCGGTCAGCAGGTCGTCCCGGCTGGGGAAGTAGTGGTAGAGCGCCTGCACGGTCATGTCCAGGTCGCGGGCCACCGCCCGCAGCGCCAGCCCCGCGGGCCCGTGCTCGGCCATCCGGGCCTTGGCCGCGTCGAGAATCTCGCGGGTGGCGGTGGCCCGCCTGCGTTCGCGCAACGACATGCGCGCAGGTTAGCAGCAGTAGAAAAATCTAACACTGCCAAAGTTGGTTAGAGGTTGTTAGTTTTCCGGTGCACCCAGCAACCCGGAAGGCGAACCACCATGTCGCAGCACCACCTCGTCATCGGCGCGGGCCCCGTCGGCCGCCACGTCGCCGCCCTGCTCGCCGACGCGGGCGAGCGGGTCACCCTCGCCAGCCGCTCCGGCCGCGCCACCGGCCCCGAGGGCGTCGACCACCTCGCCCTCGACGCCTCCGACGTCGACGCGCTCACCCGCGCCGCCGAGCACGCCTCGGTGCTCTACAACTGCGCCAACCCCGCCGACTACACCCAGTGGGAGCGCGTCTGGCCGCCCCTCGCCGCGTCCCTGCTCACCGCAGCCCAGCGCACCGGGGCCGTCTACGCCATCACGGACGGGCTCTACGCCTACGGCCCGGTCGACGTGCCCATGCGCGAGGACCTCCCCGAGGCCGCCACCGACCACAAGGGCGTCCTGCGCGCCCGGATCTGGGCCGACGCCCTCGCCGCGCACCGGGCCGGACGCGCGCGCGTCGTGCAGGTCAGGGGCTCGGACTACCTGGGGCCCGGCGTGGGGACCAACGGGCACGTCACCCGCGTCCTGCCCGACGCCCTGCGCGGCAAGCCCGTCCTGATGATCGGGCGCACCGACCTGCCGCACGCGTTCACCGACGTGCTCGACGTCGCCCGCACCCTCGTCGCCGCCGCGGCCGACCCCACCGCCCACGGGCGCGCCTGGCACGTGCCGTCCAACCCGCCGCTGTCCCAGGAGCGGGTGCTCTCCGACGTGCTCCGCGCGGCCGGGAAGCCGCCGGTCACGGTGCGCGGGCTGCCGATCGCGGCGCTGCGCGCGGTGGGCCTGGTCTCGCCGATCATGCGCGAGATGGCCGAGGTCGGCTACCAGTGGACCCGCCCCTACCTGCTGGACGACACCGCCGCGCGCGAGCACTTCGGCATCGAGCCGACGCCCTGGGACGAGGTCTGCCGCCGGACCGCGCTGGGGTGATCCGGCTCACGGGAACGGCATCCGGGCCCAGACGACCTTCACGTCGGGGCCGCGCCGCACGCCCCAGTCCGCGCACAGGGCCTGCACCATCCGGATGCCGTTGCCCCGGAACTCGCCCAGCGTCGACGTCCCCGGCAGCGGCGACCGCTCCGGGCTCGCGTCGCTCACCTCCACCACCAGCTCCGCGCCGCGCTCGTCGTGGACCTCGCGGCGCAGGACCAGCGTGCGGGGCGGCTCCGCGTGGTCGCAGGCGTTCGCCGCCAGCTCGTTCGCCACCAGCCGCACGTCGTCCACGAAGTCCCGGTCGTGCCCGGCCAGCAGCTCGGTGACGCGCGCCCGCACCGCGCCCAGGTTCTCGCAGCGCAGCGACGCGTCGACCTCCACCCGGCCGGTGGTGCGCCCCGGCTCGAGGTGGGGCCGTCTCCTGCCGTCCCGAGGGGTGGGGACGGCGGTGGGTTTCCGGATCGAGAAGTGCGAGTAGGTCACGGCGCCGTGTTCCCGCGATCGCGTTCGGTCACACCACGCGCCGCCGGGCTCACCCCTGGCGGTGACGCGGGTGCGGCGTGTGGCGCAGTCGCCTGCGCGGTGTTCGCGTTCCCGGCGGGTACCGTCCGGTGGGTGAATCCCCGTCGGGTGGTGCCACGCCCATGACCACCCCTCCCGCCCAGGACGGCGCGCTCGACCGGGCCGCCCTGGAGCAGCTGCCCTACGGCTTCGGGCTGGCCGAGCGCACCAGCTCCGACCCGGACGCGCCCGCCGAGTTCCGGCTGGTGCGGTTCAACACCGCGTCCGCCGTGCGCGCCGGCCTCGGCGCGGGGGAGGGGCGCACGCACCGCGAGCTGATGTCCGAGGCCGAGGCCCGCGAGTGGACCCTCATGTGCGAGCAGGTCTGGCGCACCGGCGAGACCACCCGCCGCACCCGGCACCTGCCCGCAGGCGACCTCGACATCGAGATCACCGCCTACCCGGTCGCCCACCCGGACGGCGCGGACGGGACCCGCTACGTCGGGGTGCTGGCCGCCGACGTCAGCCCGCGCGCCGCCGAGCAGGCCACCCGCGAGCGGGAGCAGCGGCGGCTCGCCGAGGTCGCGATCACCCTGCAGCACGCCATCCTGGGGCCGACGGACGGGCTGCCCGCCCAGGTCGCCGCCCGCTACCGGCCCGCCGTCCCGCAGGGCGAGCCCGCGTTCACCGGGCCGGGGCACCCCGGCGGCGTCGGACTCGGCCCGGTGCTCCAGGTGGGCGGGGACTTCCACGACGTCGTCGCGCTGCCCGGCGACCGGTGCGCGCTGCTCGTGGGCGACGTCGTCGGCAAGGACCTGGCCGCCGCCGCGGTCATGGGTCAGCTGCGCAGCGCGGCGCGGGTGCTGCTGCTCCAGGACAACGGGCCCGCCGCCGTGCTGACCGCGCTGGACACCTTCGCCGAGCGGCTGCCCGGAGCGCTGTGCACGACGGTGCTGTGCCTGGTGGTGCACACCGGCACCGGGCACGTGGACTACGCCTCGGCCGGGCACCTGCCCGCGCTGTGCGCGCACGACGGCGGGTACCGGGAGCTGGCCGACGGGCTCGGGCCGCCGCTGGCCGCGGTGCCCGGCGCGGTCCGGACCCCGGCGAGCGCGCTGATCCCGCCGGGGGCGACGCTGCTGCTGTACACCGACGGGCTCGTCGAGCGGCGGGACCGGGACCTGGACGAGGGCATCACCCGCGCGGGGGAGATGCTCGTCTCTTCGGCGGAGGCGGACGTGGAGGAGCTGGCCGATCTGCTGCTGCGCGAGCTGCCACCCGCCGTCCCGCCCGACGACACCGCCCTGCTGGTCTACCGGCACCGGCCGTGACAGGGGGGCGGCGGTGCGGGAGGACCGGTCCTGCGCGGGGCGCCCGGCGGCGCCGATCGCGTCGACGCCGCCGGTCCGCGCTCAGAACCGGAAGACCGCGCGGGTCGCCGTGAACATCTCGCACTGGTCGCGGTAGGTCTTGTTCCACTGCACGGAGCGGCCGTCGTAGGTGCCGCTCATCGTCGCCGTGATCGAGCCGCCGCCGGGCGCGCACCGCTGCGTGTCGCGCCGCATGTTCGCGATGTTGCCCTGGACCGCGGCCAGGTCGGAGCACGCCTGGTCGCCCTTGGGGTGCAGGTGGCCGGAGGGGTCGGCGGGGCAGGACAGCCGGACCGCGCGGTACCAGGTCGACTGCGCCCCGGACAGGCTCAGGGTGTAGCGGGTCGCCCCGGCGGGCGCGCCGGCCTTGACGCCCGTGCCGCTCGCCGCTGTGCCCTTCGCCGCTGCTCCCTGCGTCCCTGTGCCCTGCGTCCCTGCGCCCTTCGCCGCGGTCCCCTTGACCACGACCGTTCCGCTCACCGCCGTGCCGCTCGCGCTCGCCTGGGGTGCGAGGACCGTGGCGCAGGCGATCAGGCCGACCAGCACGGCCACCGAGTTCTTGATGCGCATCGACGTGCCCTTTCCTACCTGTGGAGGGGGTGCCGGTGGGGAGGGCGCCCGAGGGCCCTGCCGACGAGGGGAAGCGCGCTGATCCTGACAGCGCGCACACGACTCCTGCGTTTTTTGCGGAACAAACCGCCCGTTCGGGGCTTCCTGCGGGCAAGATAAATACAAAGCGCCGATGTATCGAGTTCGGTGAGTCACCGATATGTGGGGTGCGCGGGCGATGCTCCGCCGTTCCCCGGCGCCAGTCCCCGGCTTGTCCCAAGAGGGGCGGTAGTCCGCATTTTTAGGATCTCCAGCTTCTGGCGCGCAGGTGGTTGCGTCGTCACGAGCAGGTGATATTCAGGGGACAAACCTGTGGTGTCCGTAACCGCCTCTCCGTCGATGGAGTGACGCTCTGACCTGTCTTGTGACCCCTTCGGGGAGGTTCTTCCGCTTTTGGTCCACAATGCGGTGTGCATCCCGGCTTCGCTTCCGAGTGCTTCTGAATCGCTCCGATAGCCTTCGTGTGCAAGTGATCGGCCTGACCGCGGGAGAGCGGTCGGGGCGGCGCGTCGAGACCCTTCGGAAAATATTATTCAGGTTTTCCGATGATCCCGGCCACCGTCCGTCACCGACGCGAGACGAGAGGAACCCGGATACCGATGCCCGCTCCCTTCCTGTCCCCCTTCCTGGTCGGCCTGCTGGCGGTCCCGGTGGCCAAGCGAGTCGTGAAGCCGCTCGTGCGCGGCGTCCTGAAGACCTCCATCGGCGTCGCCATCGAGGCCCGCCGCGCCGCGCAGGTCATCGGCGAGGAGCTCCAGGACATCGCGGCCGAGGTGTCGGCCGAGATGACCGCCGCGCAGATCATCGACGTGGACGTGCCCGCCCAGGGCACGGCCTCCGCCGACGCCGCCAAGGCGCGCCCGGCCGCCACTCCCGCCGCGCCCCAGGCCACCGCGCCCCAGGCCACCGCGGGCGCGGCCACCACGGGCGCGACCCCCGCCAAGGCCCGCTGACCCGGCCGCCCCACACCCCGAGACCACCGGACCCCTCCCGTCCGGGAACCGCTGGAGATCAGCCCCGCCATGACCTCTCTGCTCGCCGCCGCCCCGAACACCCCCGTCGCCGCCCCAGGCCCGAGGGTGCGCTCGGCCGTCCCCGGCCGCCAGCGCTGGGACGTCCCGCAGGTGCTCAGGCGCCCCGTGACCGCCCACGCCGTCGAGACCGCGCTGCTCCGCCTGCCCGGCGTCACCACCGCACGCGCCAACCCCACCACCGGCCGCGTCCTGGTGCTGCACGACCGCCCGCTCGACCTCGCCGAGGTCGCCCGAGCCCTGCAGGTCGCCGTCGCCATCGCCGCGCGCGTGGTGGCCGACCGCATCGCCAAGGCGGTCGCGGCGAACGCTGACCCGGCGAACGCTGACCCGACGGGCGGCGACTCGGCGAACGCCGACCCGATGAACGGTGGCCTGGCGAACGCTGACCCGGCAGGCGGCGCTCGACCGGGCGCAGGCCCGACGGGCCGCGGCGGAACGGGACGAGGCCGTGCCGGTGCCGGTGCCGGCCGGGCAGGTGTTGCTGCCGGCCGTGTCGAAGGCGGCCGGGCCGGGGGTGCGGGCGCAGGTGGTGGCCGTGCCAGTGGTGATCAGGCCGTGCCGGTCGGTGATCAGCCGGATCGCGGCGCATCGGCTTCCCCCGCGGCCGGTGCGGTCGACAGCGGCCGGTCGACCGCCGTGGTCGTGCTCGCCGCCGTGGCCGCGCTGGGCAGGAGCATCGGACGTGCCGCTGTGGGCGGGACCACCGGCGCCGGATCGGGCGCGGGCGCCGCGTCGGGTGACCGCGCCTTGCTGGAGCGGTCCACCGCGCGGGGTGGCGCCACCTGGCTGGACCGGTTCGCCGCACGG
This sequence comes from Actinosynnema pretiosum, assembly GCF_002354875.1. Classification (GTDB taxonomy): domain Bacteria; phylum Actinomycetota; class Actinomycetes; order Mycobacteriales; family Pseudonocardiaceae; genus Actinosynnema; species Actinosynnema auranticum. The sequence goes on along the minus strand of NZ_CP023445.1, from coordinate 4,269,149 downwards.
GGGAGTGGCACCGCAGCGCGTGGCACCGCAGCGCGTGGGGCTGCCGCCCGTCGTGCGGCCACGAGCGGCGCCGCCGTGGGTGGCGCCGGGCGGGGGAGCGGGGACACCGCGCTGGACCGGTCCACCGGGCTCGGGTTCGCCGTGGGCGCCGCGCTGCGCCGACCGGTCGCGCTCGTCGTCGCGGCCACCGGGATGGTCACCGGGGTGGTCACCGCCGCGCTGGGCCGGGCGGTCCGGGCCGTGCTCGTGCCGCTGCGCCGCACCGCCCTGGGCGAGCGCCTCGCCGCCCACCCGCTCGCCCGGATCATCCGGTCGCACCGGGTCGCGCTGGCCAAGGCCGCCGCGCTGTCGGTGCTCTGCCAGTTCGCGGAGCTGTCGCTCGGCGTGCTCCTCGGCTGGGTCGCCCTGATCCTGATCAAGGGCGAGTTCGCCCTGCTGACCACCCTCGGCGTGGTGGGCGCGAGCACCCAGCTGTGGGTGCTCGCGGGCGCCGCCGCCGCGGCCTGCGGGGTCGTCGCGGGCCTGTCCTACCTGTCCGGCCTGCGGTGGCGCGCGCTCGGGCAGGCCGTCCGGGACGAGTGGCGCACCCGCCTGCACGACCACGCGCAGCGCCTGGAGATGCGGCACATCCAGCGGGAGCGCCCCACCCGCGTCGCGGGCGTGCTCGCCGACGACGTCGACCAGCTCGGCGCGTTCTTCGCTGGTCCGGCCACCAGCGCGTTGCAGCTCACCACCAGCGTCCTCGTGCTCATCCCGGCGTTCCTGCTGCTCGCGCCCACCGTCGCCTGGGTCGCGTTCCTGCCCATGCCGCTCGTCGCCGCGCTGTCCCTGCGCCACCGCGACCGCTCCGCCGCCGACCACGCCGACTCGGGCGAGCACCGCGCCCGGTTGCGCAGCAGGCTCACCACGAACCTGGAGGCCGCCGCCACCGTCAAGTCCTCCTGCGCGGAGGACCACGAGAAGCGCGAGGTCCAGCGGCTCGGCCGCGAGTGCGCCGAGGCCGAGCGGCGCACCAACCGGCACGGCATCCGGCACAGCGAGGGCGTCCGCGCCCTCACCACCGCCTCCATGACCGGCACCCTGCTCGTCGGCGGTCGCCAGGTGCTCAGCGGGGCGGTCCCGTTCGAGGTGTTCAGCCCGCTCATCGGCCTTCCCCAGCAGGTGATCCTGCGGCTGTCCGGCCTCGGCGCCACCGTCGACCAGTACCAGCGCACCCTGTCCGCGTTCGACCGCGTCCAGCACCTGCTGTCCCTGCCCACCGAGCCCACCGGTGGCCGCAGGCTCGCCCGCGACGAGGTCAGGGGCGAGATCGTGCTCAACCGGGTCTGCTACGCCTACCCCGGTCGCCCGCGCGTGCTGCGGGAGCTGTCGCTGCGCGCGGAACCCGGCCAGGTCACCGGCATCGTCGGCGCGACCGGCTCGGGCAAGACCACGATCGCGAAGCTGCTGACGCGCTTCCAGGAAGCCGACTCCGGCGAGGTCCTGCTCGACGGCCACGACGTGCGCGGCCTGCACCTGCCCGACCTGCGCGCGGCCGTCGGGTTCGTCGCCCAGGACGCCCACCTGTTCGACGGCACGATCGCGGACAACATCCGCTACGGCACGTTCTCCGCCACCGACGAGCAGGTCAGGGCCGCCGCCCGCACCGCGGAGGCGCACGAGTTCGTCGAGGCGCTCCCGCTGGGCTACGACACGCTGATCGGCGAGCACGGCGCCGCGCTGTCCGGAGGGCAGCGGCAGCGGATCGTGCTGGCCAGAACGGTGCTGCGGAACCCGCCGGTGGTGGTCCTGGACGAGGCGACCTCGGCCGTGGACAACAAGACCGAGGCCGCGATCCAGCGCGCGCTGGCCCGGTTCTCCGAGGGCCGCACCACCATCGTGATCGCCCACCGGTTGTCCACCATCCGCAACGCCCACCGCATCCACGTCCTGGACAAGGGCGGAGTCGTCGCCGAGCAGGGCACCCACGACGAGCTGCTCGCCAGATCGGGCCTGTACGCCTCCCTGTGGCAGCTCCAGGCGGGTGCCAAGCCCTGACCAGTCCTATCCAGCCCCGACTGGCTCTGAGCGGGGTCCCGGTCCACCGCAGCCCCTGATCCACAGCCGCCCCTGATCCACAGCTGTCCCCGACCCACCGCCACTCCGGTACACCGCTGTCCCCACTCACCGCTGTCCCCGGTCCACCACTGTCCCCGGCTCACCGCTGTCCCCGGTCCACGGCTGGTCCCACCCCGCCGCCGGGCCCGACCACCACCCCCGTCCCCGTCCGCCTGACCGGCGCTCGCAGGTCGTCGCGCACCAGCCCGGCGCGCATCCCGTGAGCCCGGTGGCGACGGTCCCCGAGGCCGACCGCCTCCGTCCCGGAACCCCCGCTCCGGAACCTCCGCACCAGGCGGGTCCGCGCGGTCCCCACGGGGCAGGACGGGGTCGGGTGGTCGCCGATCCAGTCCCTCCCACACGCTCCCCCGCGAACACCCGGAAGGTTCCGCCATGTCCCGGCCCGATGGCGCCGTCGTCCCCCTCACCACGGCACAGCGCGAGATCTGGTTCGCCGAGCAGCGCGCGGGCGGCCCGATCCCGTCCTACCGGATCGGGGAGTGCCTGGAGATCCACGGCGCGGTCGACCCGGTGGTGTTCGAGCGGGCGCTGCGCCTGGTCGTGGACGCGGCGGACGTGCTGCACGTCCGGGTGGTGGAGGGACCGGACGGCCCGGCGCAGGTCGAGCGCGGCGACCGGGACTGGGAGCTGACCACCCTGGACCTCTCCGCCGAGCCCGAACCGCGCGCGGCGGCGCTCGACTGGTCCCGCCGCCACCTGCACCGCCCCGTCGACCTCGCCCACGACCGGCTGTTCGCGTTCGCCCTGATCAAGCTCTCCGACGAGAACTTCGTGTGGTACCAGGGCTACCACCACCTCGTCACCGACGGCTTCGGCTACCGGCTGCTCAGCAGGCGCGTCGGCGAGGCCTGCGCCGCGCTCGCCGAGGGCCTGCCGTTCGAGCCGGTCGTCACCCCGCTGCGCGAGGTCGTGGCGCACGACCTGGCCTACCGCTCCTCGGGCCGTGCCGCCGAGGACCGCGCGCACTGGGCGAGCCACCTGGCCTCTCCGCCGGAGCTCACGACACCGGCGGGCGATCCCAGGGCCGTGGTCCGCTCGGCCGACCTCGGCGACGTGGCCGGCCTGGCGGACGTGGGCAGGCGGTCCGGCGCCACCTGGACCCGAGCGCTCGTCGCCGCCACCGCGCTGTACGCGCACCGCCTCACCGGCGAGCGGGACGTCGTGCTCGGCCTCGTCGTGTCCGGCCGCCCCAGGGGCGACGCCCTGCTGGCGGACTCGATCGCCGTGGCGGCCAACGTGGTCCCGCTGCGCCTGCCGGTGCGCCCGGACACCCGCTGGGGCGACCTGGTCACCGCCACCAGGCGGGAGATGACCGCCGCACTGCCCCGCCAGCGCTACCGCTACGAGGACCTGCACCGCGACCTGGGCGTGGGCGCCCTGTTCCACGCGGTCGTCAACATCATGCCCTTCCGCCCGGCCGCGGGCTTCGCGGGCCACCCGGTCACCGCGCACCCCCTGTCCACCAGCCTCGGCCCCACCCTGAGCCTCCTGGCCTGGGACGACGGAAAGCCGTGCGTGGAGGTGCACGCGACCGCCGACGCCCCCGTCGAACACCGCGCCGAGGCCCACCGCGCCCGCCTGGCCGCCTTGGTGGCCAACCTCGCCCCGATCACCCCGGCCACCCCGATCGGCCGAGTGAGCCTGACCCCCACCACCCTCGTCCTGCCACCCCAACCCGGCCCCGCGACGGTCACCCCGACCGGCCTCGTCGTACCGGGCCCCGCAACACCACCACCCGCCGAGTCCGCCACGACAGCCCCTGCGGACACGACAACCCCTGCCGAGCTGTTCGCCGAGCAGGTCGCGACGACACCGGACGCGGTCGCCGTCGTGCACGGCGACACCACCCTGACCTACGCCGAACTCGACGCCCGCGCCGAACGGCTCAGCCGCGCCCTGCACGCGCACGGCATCGGGGCAGAGCACTTCGTCGCACTGGCCATGCCCAGGTCGGCCGATCTGGCGACCGCACTGCTGGCCGTCCTCAAGCGCGGCGCGGCCTGCGCCCCGCTCGACCCGGCCCAACCACCAGCCCGAATCGCCGACCTGCTCGCCGACATCCGCCCGACCTCGGTGCTCACCGACGCCACCACCGCACGCGAACTCGCGGGTGTGCTGCCCACGAACTCCTTGCTCGTGGCCGATCTCCTGGTCGAGTCCGAGCCCGAGCCCATGCCCGAGCCCGAGTCCGCTGCTCGGGGAAGCGCCGAGCAGCTCCAGAACGAGGCCGCCTGCCAGGACGGGCGCACCCACGCCGAAACCGGCGCCGTCGCCCTGAGGCAGCAGACCTTCACCGTCCCCGCCGCCCGCCGCCACAGCGACACCACCCCGCCAGCCTCCGCCTCGCGCGCGACCACCTCCCCCGCCCCCACCTCCTTCCCCGTCGACCCGCGTCAGGCCGCCTACGCGCTGCACACCTCGGGTTCCACCGGTCGCCCCAAGGGCGTCGTGATCACCCACGGCGCCCTCGCGAACCTGCTCGTCCACCACCGGACCACGCTGTTCGCCACGTCCGCGCGCCCGCTGCGGGTCGCCTGGAGCACGTCGACCTCCTTCGACGCCACCTGGGACCAGCTCGCGTGCCTGTTCGCCGGGCACGAGCTGCACGTGGTCGACCACGCGACCTGGACCGACCCCGCCGCCTGCGTCGCGCACGTCGCCGCCCAGCGGCTCGACTTCGTCGAGTCCGCGCCGTCCTACCTTCGCGTCCTGGTGGCCAAGGGCCTGCTGGACGACCCCGCGCGGCGGCCCTCGGTGGTGGTCGCGGGTGGGGAGGCGGTGCCCGAGGAGCTGTGGCGCAGGTTGCGCGCGGTCGACGGGGTGCGCGCGGTCAACCACTACGGCCCCACCGAGTGCGCCGTCGACGCCACCACCGCGGACCTCGCGGACTCGGCCAGGCCGGTCATCGGGCGGCCGATCGGGCACGTGCGGGCGCTCGTGCTCGACAGCGCCCTCCAGCCCTCGCCCCCCGGCGTGCCGGGGGAGCTGTACCTGGCTGGCGCGGGTGTGGGACGCGGCTACCTCGGACAACCGGCCCTGACCGCAGAGCGCTTCGTCGCCGACCCGTTCGGCGAGCCCGGCCGGCGCATGTACCGAACCGGCGACCTCGTGCGCCGCACCGGCGCCGGCGACCTGGAGCACCTCGGCCGCGCCGACGACCAGGTCAAGGTGCGCGGCTTCCGGGTCGAACCGGGCGAGGTCGAGGCGCGCCTGCTCGAACACCCCGGCGTCGCACGGGCCGCCGTGGTCGTCCGCCACCGCGGCGGCGCCAACCACCTCGCCGCCTACCTGGTGCCCGCGGACACGGCACACGGCACGGCAACACAGGACACCGCCACGTCCGCCGCCGCCCCTGCCGACCCCGCAGCCTCCGATGCCGTGCCGGGCACCGCCGCCTCAGGCGCCCTGCCTGCCTCCGGCGCCCTGCCCACCTCCGGCACCATGCCCACCCCCGCCGCCCTGCGGGCCCACCTGCGTGAGCGGCTCCCCGAGCACATGGTCCCCTCGGTGTTCGTCGTGCTCGACGCGCTTCCGCTCACCACCAGCGGCAAGCTCGATCGCAGGGCCCTGCCCGACGTCGGCGTCGAGGTCGGCGAAGGGCGGCCCCCGCGCGGTGAGCGGGAGCGGGTGCTGTGCGGGTTGTTCGGCGAGGTGCTCGGGGTCGCGCCGGTCGCGGCCGACGTCGACTTCTTCGCGCTCGGGGGGCACTCGTTGCTCGCCGTTCGGCTGGTCGCCGCCGTGCGGGCCTCGCTCGGGGTCGAGCTCGGGCTGGCCGACCTGTTCGACGCGCCGACGCCCGAGGCGCTCGCCGCCCGCGTCGACGCCGCCGCGCCCGCCCGCGCCCCGCTGCGGCCCCGGCCCCGGCCGGAGCGGGTGCCGCTCTCGCCCGCGCAGCGCCGGTTGTGGTTCCTGCACCAGGTCGAAGGCGCGGGCGCCACCTACAACATCCCCCTGGCGCTGCGGCTCACCGGCGCACTGGACCGGGACGCGCTCCGCGCCGCCCTCGGCGACGTGGTCGCCAGGCACGAGAGCCTGCGCACGGTCTTCCCGTTCGTCGACGGCGAACCCGTGCAGCACGTGCTGCCCCCGGCCCCGCTGCCGCTGCCGGCCACCGCCACCACCGCCGACGCCCTCCCCGCCCTGCTCGCCGCCTCCGCCCGCCACGGGTTCGACCTCGCCGCCGACGTCCCGCTGCACGCCGAGCTGTTCAGCACCGGCCCCGAGGAGCACGCGCTGCTGCTCGTGGCGCACCACATCGCCTCCGACGGCTGGTCGATGGGAGCGCTCTCCCGCGACGTCGCCACCGCCTACACCGCCCGGCTGCGCGGCGCGGCCCCGGACTGGGCGCCGCTGCCGGTGCAGTACGCCGACCACGCGCTGTGGCTGGCCGAGACCGCCGGCGACGAGGCCGACCCGAACAGCCGGGCCGCGCGGGGGCTCGCGTTCTGGCGGCGCGCCCTCGCCGGGCTGCCCGAGGTGCTCGACCTGCCCACCGACCGGCCCCGCCCCACCACGACCAGCCACCTCGGCGGCGTCGTGCCGGTCGTGCTGCCCGCCGACCTGCACCGGGGCCTGCGCGCGGTGGCGCTCGACCGGGGCGCGAGCCTGTTCCTGGTGCTCCAGGCCGCGCTCGCCGCCCTGCTGGACAAGCTCGGCGCGGGCCGGGACATCCCGATCGGCACCCCGGTCGCAGGCCGCTCCGACACCGCCGCCGACGACCTCGTCGGGTTCTTCGTCAACACCCTCGTGCTGCGCGCCGACACCTCCGGCGACCCGACGTTCACCGAGCTGCTCGACCGGGTGCGCGAGACCGCGCTGGCCGCCTACGAGCACCAGGACGTGCCGTTCGAGCGCCTGGTGGAGGCGCTCAACCCGACCCGTTCCCTCGCGCACAACCCGCTGTACCAGACCCTCCTCGCCCTCCAGCACGACCCGCTGGGCCCGTTCGACCCGCCCGGCCTGACCGGCGTCGCCGAGCTGGTGCACACCGGCACCGCCAAGTGCGACCTGAGCCTGATCCTCACCGAGACCACCACCGCCGACGGCGCGCCCTCGGGCGTCACCGGCAGCGCCGAGTACAGCGCCGACCTGTTCGACCGGGACACCGCCGAACTGCTCGTGCGCCGCTGGCTCGACCTGCTGCGCCAGGTCGTCGCCGACCCCGGCAGGCGGCTGAGCGCGTTCGACGTGCGCACCGCCGCCGAACGCGCCACCACCCCGCAGGTCACCCACCGCCCGCGCGGCGCGCTGCATGCCCTGTTCGAGGCGCGCGTCGACCGCGCCCCGGACGCCGTCGCCGTCACCTGCGACGGCGCGGCCCTGACCTACGCGGAGCTGGACGCCCGCGCGAACCGGTTGGCGCGCCTGCTGGTCGAGCGCGGGGCCGGACCGGAGCGGCTGGTCGCCCTGTCGCTGCCGCGCTCGCTCGACCTGGTCGTCGCGGTGCTCGCCGTGCTCAAGTCCGGCGCGGCGTACCTGCCGGTCGACCCCGGTTACCCGCCCGCCCGCGTGGCGTTCCTGCTCGACGACGCGCGCCCCGCCCTGCTGGTCACCGCGGGCGGGACCGCCCAGGAGCACGCGCTCGACCTGGACACCGTCGACCTGGACGCCGTCGACTGGGACGCGCTCGACCCCACCCGCCCCGCCGTCGCCGTCCACCCGGAGTGCGCGGCGTACGTGATCTACACCTCCGGCTCCACCGGCACCCCCAAGGGCGTCGTCGTCCCGCACGCCACCGTGGTGCGCCTGTTCGACGCCACCGACCACTGGTTCGGCTTCGACGAGCACGACGTGTGGACCCTGTTCCACTCCTACGCGTTCGACTTCTCCGTCTGGGAGCTGTGGGGCCCGCTGCTGCACGGCGGCAGGCTCGTCGTCGTCCCGCACGAGACCAGCCGCTCGCCCGAGCGCTTCCTGGAACTCCTGGAGCGCGAGCGCGTCACCGTGCTCAACCAGACCCCGTCCGCGTTCCACCAGCTCGACCGGGCCGAGCGCGAGCACCCCACCACCCTGGACGCCCTGCGCTACGTGGTGTTCGGCGGCGAGGCGCTCGACCTGCCGCGCCTGGCGGACTGGTACTCCCGGCACGCCGACGACGCGCCCGCGCTGGTCAACATGTACGGCATCACCGAGACCACGGTGCACGTCACCCACACCGCGCTCGACCGCTCCCGCGCCGTCCCCGGCGCGCCCAGCGACATCGGCGCGGCCATCCCCGACCTGCGCGCCCACGTCCTGGACGCCCGGCTCAAGCCCGTCCCGACCGGCGTCACCGGCGAGCTGCACATCTCCGGCGCCGGCCTCGCGCGCGGCTACCTGAACCGGCCCGGCCTGACCGCGACCCGCTTCGTCGCCGACCCGTTCGGCGAGCCGGGCAGGCGCATGTACCGCACCGGCGACCTCGCCCGCCGCAACCGCCACGGCGCGCTGGAGTTCCTGGGCCGCGCCGACCACCAGGTGAAGGTGCGCGGCTTCCGCATCGAGCTGGGCGAGATCGAGGCCGCGCTGGCCGAGCACCCCGAGGTCGCGCAGGCCGTCGTCGTCGCCAGGCAGGACCGCGCCGACGACACCCGGCTCGTCGCCTACACCGTCGCCACCCCCGGCGCCCACCCGCGCCCCGACGCCCTGCGCGCCCACCTTGCGCAGCGGCTGCCCGCGCACATGGCGCCCGCCGCGTTCGTGCCGCTCGACGCGATCCCGCTGACCGGCAACGGCAAGCTCGACCGCAAGGCCCTGCCCGAGCCCGAGACCGCCCTCGTCGGCGGGCGCGCCGCCCGCACCCCGCAGGAGCAGCTGCTGTGCGAGCTGTTCGGCGAGGTCCTGGGCGTGGCGGGCGTCGGCGTGGACGACGGGTTCTTCGACCTGGGCGGCCACTCGCTGCTCGCCACCCGGCTCGTGTCGCGGGTGCGCGCCACCCTCGGCGTGGAGCTGGAGCTGCGCACCCTGTTCGAGAGCCCCACCCCGGCGGGCCTGGCGGCCGTGCTCGGCGGCGCGGGCCGGGCCAGGCTCGCGCTGACCCCGCAGGAGCGCGGCGAGCGCGTGCCGCTGTCGTTCTCCCAGCGCAGGCTGTGGTTCCTGCACCAGCTGGAGGGCGCGAGCGCGAACTACAACATCCCGCTGGCCTGGCGGCTCACCGGCGCGCTGGACCTGCCCGCCCTCGAAGCCGCGCTCGCCGACGTGCTCGCCAGGCACGAGAGCCTGCGCACCCTGTTCCCCGACACCGGCGGAGCCACCCACCAGCTCGTGCTCGACGCGCCCCCGCGCCCGCGCGTGCCGGTGTCGCCCGTCGCCGAGTGCGACCTGGCCGCCACCGCGACCGCCGCCGCCACCAGGGGCTTCGACCTGGAGACCGAGCTGCCGCTGCGCGCCCAGGTGTTCGCCCTCGCGCCCGACGAGCACGTGCTGCTGCTGGTGGTGCACCACATCGCCGGTGACGGCTGGTCCCTCGGCCCGCTGGCCCGCGACCTGGCCACCGCCTACACCGCCCGCCTGCGCGGCCACGCCCCCGACTTCGCGCCGCTGCCCGTGCAGTACGCGGACTACGCGCTGTGGCAGCACCGGCTGCTGGGCGACCACACCGACCGGACCAGCTCCTTCGCCCGCCAGGCCGCGCACTGGACCGGCGCGCTCGCCGGGCTGCCCGAGGTGCTCCGGCTCCCCACCGACCGGCCGCGCCCCCCGGTCGCCTCGCACCGGGGCGGGTTCGTCGAGATCGACCTGCCCGGCGAGCTGCACCGCGCCCTGCGCGACCTGGCGGGCCGGGACGGCGCGAGCCTGTTCATGGTGCTCCAGGCCGGGCTCACCGCCCTGCTCACCCGGCTCGGCGCGGGCCACGACATCCCGGTCGGCACGCTCATCGCGGGCCGCACCGACCAGGCGCTCGACCACCTCGTCGGCTACTTCGTCAACACCCTCGTGCTGCGCGCCGACACCTCCGGCGACCCGAGCTTCACCGAGCTGCTCCGCCGGGTGCGGGAGCGCGCGCTGGCCGCGTACGCGCACCAGGACGTGCCGTTCGAGCACCTGGTCGAGGTGCTCAACCCGCCGCGCTCGCTCGCGCACCACCCGCTGTTCCAGGTCATGCTCGTGCTGCAGAACGCGCCGCGCGCCGACTTCGCCCCGGACGGGCTGACCGCGTCCCCGCTGTCGATCACGACCACCACGTCCAAGCTCGACCTGATCTTCTCGGTGACCGAGCGGCACGACGCCGACGGCGCGCCCGCCGGGCTCGGCGGGTTCGTGGAGTACTCCAGCGACCTGTACGACCGGTCCACCGTCGAGGTGCTCATCGCCCGCTGGGCCCGGCTGCTCACCGCCGTGACCGCCGACCCGGCGCGCCCGATCGGCCGGGTCGACCTGCTCACCGCGACCGAGCGGCGGGAGCTGCCGCGCCGCCCCCGACCGGTGGCCGCGCCCAGGGCCGCGCTGCACGAGCTGTTCGCCGCGCGGGCCGCGCTCGTGCCCGACGCCGTCGCCGTCACCTCGGACGGGGCCGAGCTGACCTACCGCGAGCTGGAGGAGCGCGCGAACCGCCTGGCGCACCTGCTGGCCGCGCGCGGGGCCGGGCCGGAGCGGCTGGTCGCCCTGGTGCTGCCGCGCTCGCTCGACCTGGTCGTCGCGGTGCTCGCCGTGCTCAAGACCGGGGCCGCCTACCTGCCGATCGACCCGGACTACCCGGCCGCGCGCGTCGCGGCCACCCTCGCCGACGCCGCGCCCGCGCTGCTGGTGGGGGAGGGCGGGCTCGACCTCGCCGCCGAGCGCACCACCGAGCTGCTGGCCGCCGCGCCCACCACCGCGCCCCCGGCGCGCGTCGACCCGGCCTGCGCGGCGTACGTGATCTACACCTCCGGCTCCACCGGCACGCCCAAGGGCGTCGTCGTCCCGCACGCCACCGTGGTGCGGCTGTTCGAGGCCACCGACCACCTGTTCGCGTTCGGCGAGCACGACGTGTGGACCCTGTTCCACTCCTACGCGTTCGACTTCTCCGTCTGGGAGCTGTGGGGCGCCCTGCTGCACGGCGGCAGGCTCGTCGTGGTGCCGCACGGGACCAGCCGCTCGCCCGAGCGGTTCCTGGAGCTGCTGGAGCGCGAGCGCGTCACCGTGCTCAACCAGACCCCGTCCGCGTTCCACCAGCTCGACCGGGCCGAGCGGGAGCGCCCGACCAGGCTGGACGCGCTGCGGTACGTGGTGTTCGGCGGCGAGGCCCTGGAGCCCACCCGGCTGGCGGGCTGGTACTCGCGGCACGCCGACGACGCGCCCGCGCTGGTCAACATGTACGGGATCACCGAGACCACGGTGCACGTCACCCACCTGCCGCTGGACCGCGCGCGGGCCGCCGACCCCGGCAGCGCCATCGGCGTCCCCATCCCGGACCTGGGCGCGTACGTGCTCGACCCCGCGCTCTCGCCCGTGCCGCCGGGGGTGGTGGGGGAGCTGTACGTGCCGGGCGCGGGGCTCGCGCGCGGCTACCTGAACCGGCCCGGCCTGACCGCGACCCGGTTCGTCGCCGACCCGTTCGGCGGGCCCGGTGAGCGCGTGTACCGCACCGGCGACCTCGCCCGGTGGCGCGCGGACGGCAGCCTGGAGTACGCGGGCCGCGCCGACGACCAGGTGAAGGTGCGCGGCTTCCGCATCGAGCCGGGCGAGATCGAGGCCGTGCTCGGCGCGCACCCGGACGTCGCGCAGGCCGCCGTCACCGCACGCCGCGAGGGCGCCGACGACACCCGGCTGGTCGCCTACACCGTGCCCGCCGCCGGGACCGAGCACGACCCCGAGCGCCTGCGGGCGCACCTGGCCGACCGGCTGCCCCGGCACATGGTGCCCTCGGTGTTCGTCGCGCTCGACGCGATCCCGCTGACCGGCAACGGCAAGCTCGACCGCGAGGCCCTGCCCGCGCCGTCCCCCGCCCCGGCCCGCCGCAGCCGCCCCGCCCGCACCCCTCGGGAGCGGGTGCTGTGCGAGCTGTTCACCGAGGTGCTGGGCGTGGCCGAGGTCGGCGCGGACGACGACTTCTTCGCCCTGGGCGGTCACTCGCTGCTCGCCACCCGGCTGGTGTCGCGGGTGCGCTCCGCCCTCGGCGTCGAGCTCGACCTGCGCGCCCTGTTCGGCTCCCCGACGGTCGCCGGGCTCGCCGCCGTGCTCGACGGCGCCGACCGGGCCCGCCCCGCCGTGACCCGCGCGCCGAGGCCGGACGTGCTGCCGCTGTCGTCCGCGCAGCGCAGGCTGTGGTTCCTGCACCAGCTCGAAGGCCCCTCCGCCACCTACAACATCCCGCTGGCCTGGCGGCTCACCGGCGAGCTGGACCGGGCCGCGCTCGAAGCCGCCCTCGGCGACCTGGTCACCCGGCACGAGGTGCTGCGCACGGTCTACCCGGCGCACGGCGACACCCCGCACCAGGTCGTGCTCGACTCGTTCCGCCCCGACCTGCCGGTGCGCGCGGCGGACGGCGACCTGTCCGAGCTGCTGACCGCCTCGGCGGCGCGCGGCTTCGACCTCGTCGCGCACCCGCCGCTGCGCGCCGAGCTGTTCGCGCTCGCGCCCGACGAGCACGTGCTGCTGCTGGTGGTGCACCACATCGCCGGTGACGGCTGGTCCCTCGGCCCGCTGGCCCGCGACCTGGCCACCGCCTACGCGGCCCGCCTGCGCGGCGGCGGACCGGACTGGGCGCCGCTGCCCGTGCAGTACGCGGACTACGCGCTGTGGCAGGAGGACCTGCTCGGCGACCCCGCCGACGAGCGCGGCGCCGCCGCCCGCCAGACCGCGCACTGGACCCGCGCGCTGGCCGGCCTGCCCGAGCGGCTGGCCCTGCCCACCGACCGGCCGCGCCCCGCCACCGCCTCCTACCGGGGCGGACGCCTGCCCGTCGAGCTGGGCCCCGAGCTGCACCGGGGGCTGGTCGAGCTGGGCCGCGAGCACGGCGCGAGCCTGTTCATGGTGCTCCAGACCGGGCTCGCCGCCCTGCTCAGCCGGATGGGCGCGGGCCACGACATCCCGGTCGGCACGCTCATCGCGGGCCGCACCGACGAGGCGCTCGACGACCTCGTCGGGTTCTTCGTCAACACGCTGGTGCTGCGCGCCGACACCTCCGGCGACCCGAGCTTCACCGAGCTGCTGGGGCGGGTGCGGGAGAGCGCGCTGGCCGCGTACGCCAACCAGGACCTGCCGTTCGACCGGGTCGTGGAGGCGGTCAACCCGGCCAGGTCCCTGTCGCACCAGCCGCTGTTCCAGGTGGTGCTGGCGCTGCAGAACGTGCCCCGCTCCGGCCTCGCACTGCCGGGCCTGGCCACCGAGGTCGTGCCGGTGCACCCGGCCACCGCCATGTTCGACCTGTCCGTCACGCTGCTGGAGCGCGAGGGCGCCGGGGGAGTGCACGGCTGGGTCGAGTACGCCGCCGACCTGTTCGACGCCACCACGGTCCAGGCCCTGGTCACCCGCTGGGCGCGGCTGCTGGAGACCGCGCTCGCCGACCCGGCCCGCCCGCTGGGGCGGTTCGACGTGCTCACCGACGCCGAGCGCCACCTGCTGCTGGTCGAGCGCAACCGCACCGCCCACCCCGAGCCGGTGGCGAGCCTGCCCGCGCTGTTCGCCGCGCAGGTCCGCCGCACCCCGGACACCACCGCGGTCGTCTTCGGCGACGCCGAGCTGACCTACGCCGAGCTGGACGCCCGGTCCGACGCGCTCGCCCACGTCCTCATCGGGCGCGGGGCCGGGCCCGAGCGGGTCGTGGCGCTGCGGCTGCCCAGGGGCGTCGAGCACTTCGTCGCGCTCCTCGCCGTGCTCAAGACCGGCGCGGCCTACCTGCCGGTCGACCCGGCCTACCCGGCGGCGCGGGTGGAGTTCATGCTCGCCGACGCTCGGCCCGTGCTCGTGCTGGACGACCCGGCGGACGTGCGCGCCCACTGGAACGACACCAGCGCACCACTGGGCGTCGGGCACGACCCGAGGCACCCGGCGTACGTCATCTACACCTCGGGCTCCACCGGAACGCCCAAGGCCGTCGTGATGCCCGCCGGCGCGCTGGTCAACCTGCTGCGCTGGCACCACCGCGCCCTCGGCGGCGAGGTCGGCGCGCGGGTCGCCCAGTTCACCTCCACCAGCTTCGACGTGTCCGCGCAGGAGATCCTGTCCGCGCTGCTGTTCGGCAAGACCCTGGTCGTGCCGGACGAGGAGCAGCGGCGCAGCGCCGAGCTGCTCGTCGACTGGCTCGACCGGCACCGCGTCGAGGAGCTGTACGCGCCGGACCTGGTCCTCGAAGCCGTGGCGGAGGCGGCGAACGAGCGCGGCCGGGACCTGCCCGCGCTGCGCCTGCTCGCCCAGGCGGGCGAGGCGATGCGGCTGGGCGGCGCGCTGCGCGAGTTCCAGCGGCGCGTGCCGGGGCGGGCGCTGCACAACCACTACGGGCCCGCCGAGACGCACGTGGTGACCGCGTTCCCGCTGCCCGCGGACCTGTCCGCGTGCCCGCTGCCGGTGCCGATCGGGCGTCCGGTGGCGAACACGGCGGTGTACGTGCTCGACGCCGCGCTGCGGCCCGTCCCGCCCGGCGTGCCGGGTGAGCTGTACCTGGCGGGCGCGGGGCTCGCGCGCGGCTACCTGGGCCGGCAGGGGCTGACCTCGGCGCGGTTCGTGGCCGATCCGTTCGGCGGGCCGGGCTCCCGGATGTACCGCACGGGCGATGTGGCCCGGTGGCGCGCCGACGGCGAGCTGGAGTTCGGCGGCCGTGCGGACGACCAGGTGAAGGTGCGCGGCTTCCGGGTGGAGCCGGGTGAGGTGGAGGCGGCGCTCGCCGGGCACCCCGAGGTGGCCAGGGCCGTCGTGCTCGCCCGCTCCGACGTGCCCGGCGGGGCCCGGCTGGTCGGGTACGCCGTGCCCGCGCCCGGCCGCGCGCCGACCGCCCGCGCCCTGCGCGCGCACCTGGCCGACCTGCTGCCCGACCACCTCGTGCCGTCCTCGGTCGTGCTGCTCGACGCGATCCCCCTGACCCCCAACGGGAAGCTGGACCGGGCCGCGCTGCCCGCCCCCGGAGCCGACGAGCCGGAGGCCGCCCGACGCCCGCGCACCCCGCGCGAGGAGATCCTCCGCGAGCTGTTCGCCGAGGTCCTCGGGCTGCCGGAGGTGGGCGTGGACGAGGACTTCTTCGCCCTGGGCGGTCACTCGCTGCTCGCCACCCGGCTGCTGTCGCGGGTGCGCGCGACCCTCGGCGCGGAACCGGGGCTGCGGGCCCTGTTCGAGGCGCCCACGGCGGCCGGGCTCGCCACCCGGCTGTCCGGCGGGGGCGTCCGCGCCCCGCTGACCGCCCGGCCGCGCCCGGCCCTGGTGCCGCTCTCGCCGGCGCAGCGCAGGCTGTGGTTCCTGGAGCAGGTCGACGAGGCGTCCGGGGCCTACCACCTGCCGCTCGCGCTGCGGCTGGCCGGGCCGCTGGACCGGGAGGCGCTGCGGGCCGCGCTGGACGACGTGGCCGCGCGGCACGAGAGCCTGCGCACCGTCTTCCCCGACCGGGACGGCGTGCCCGCGCAGGCCGTGCTGGACGGGGTGCGCGTGCCGTGGGCCGTCGTGGACGCCACCGGGGCCGACCTGCCGCCGCTGCTGCGGGCCTGCGCGGTGCGCGAGTTCGCGCTGGCGGTGGAGCAGCCGATCCGGGCCGCGCTGTTCGTGACCGGGCCGGACGAGCACGTGCTGCTGGTGGTGCTGCACCACATCGCGGCGGACGGCTGGTCCATGGGGCCGCTCTCGCGCGACCTGGCCACCGCGTACGCGGCCCGTGCTCGCGGCGAGGCGCCTGCGTGGGCGCCGCTGCCGGTGCAGTACGCGGACTACGCGCTGTGGCAGCGCGACCTGCTCGGCGACGAGGGCGACGAGGGCGGCGAGTTCGCCCGCCAGGTCGAGCACTGGCGGACCCGGCTCGCCGGGCTGCCCGAGCTGATCACCCTGCCCGCCGACCGGCCGCGCCCGGCCAGGGCCAGCCACCGGGGCGAGCACCTCGCCGTCGAGCTGGACGCCGGTCTGCACGCCCGGCTGTCCGACCTGGCCCGAGCATCCGGCGCGACGCTGTTCATGGTGCTCCAGGCCGGGCTCGCCGGGCTGCTCACCAAGCTCGGCGCGGGTGAGGACGTCGTCATCGGCAGCCCGATCGCCGGGCGCACCGACGAGGCGCTCGACGAGCTGGTCGGGTTCTTCGTCAACACCCTGGTGCTGCGCACCGACACCTCCGGCGACCCGAGCTTCACCGAGCTGGTGGCGCGGGTGCGGGAGGGGGCGCTGGAGGCGTACGCGAACCAGGACGTGCCGTTCGAGCACCTGGTGGAGGTGCTCAACCCGGCCCGGTCCCTGTCGCACCACCCGCTGCTCCAGGTCGTGCTCGCCGTCCAGAACGCCCCGAGCGGCGACTTCGCCCTGCCGGGCCTGGCGGTCACCGGCGTGCCGGTGCCCACCGGCACCTCCCGGCTCGACCTCGCCATCAGCCTCACCGAGCGGCGCGCCGAGGACGGCTCGCCGGGTGGTCTGGTGGGCGCGGTCGAGTACAGCACCGACCTGTTCGACCGGGCCACCGTCGAGCTGCTGCTG
Organism: Actinosynnema pretiosum; assembly: GCF_002354875.1. Taxonomy (GTDB): domain Bacteria; phylum Actinomycetota; class Actinomycetes; order Mycobacteriales; family Pseudonocardiaceae; genus Actinosynnema; species Actinosynnema auranticum. Next base: position 4,252,472 of record NZ_CP023445.1, on the reverse strand, counting down.
ACCCGCTGGACCCGGCTGCTCACCGCCGTCACCGCCGACCCTGGGCTCCCGCTGCGCGCCGTCGACCTGCTCGGCGGCTTGGAGCACCGGGCGCTGGCCGACCGCAACAACACGGCGAAGCCGGTGGCGGGCGAGCACTTCGCCGCCCTGTTCCGGGCCGTCGCCGACCGCGCCCCCGGCGCGACCGCCGTCGTCGGGGCGGCCGAGGCGCTGACGTACGCGGAGCTGGACGCGCGGGCCAACCGGTTCGCGCACGCCCTCGTCGCGCTCGGCGCAGGCCCCGAGGACGTGGTCGCGCTGCGGCTGCCGCGCTCGGTGGAGCTGGTCGTGGCGGTGCTGGGCGTGCTCAAGGCGGGCGCGGCGTACCTGCCGGTCGACCCGGCCTACCCGGCGGCGCGCATCGAGCTGATGCTCGCCGACGCGCGGTGCGCGCTGGTCGTGGACTCGCCGGACGCGGTGAACGACCCGGCGGGCGTGCTGCTCGCGGGTGGCGGGGCAGCGGGCGGCAGGGCAGTGGGAGGCGGGGCAGCGGGCGCTGGACCGGTGGACACCGGAGCCGCTGGCGGCGGGGCGGTGGCTGGCGGACCGGCGGTTGGCGGACCGGCGGCCGGTGGACCGGCGGCTGGTGGACCGGCGGCTGGCGGACCGGTGGCTGGCGGACCGGTGGCTGGCGGACCGGTGGCCTGCGGGGCGGCTGCCACCGACCCGGTGGTGCTGCCCGACACCGATCCGCGGGTGCTCGTCCGGCCGGAGAACCCGGCGTACGTCATCTACACCTCCGGCTCCACCGGTCGCCCCAAGGGCGTGGTGGTCACCCACGGCGGCGTGCCCAGCCTCGTCGCCACCCAGGTCGAGCGGCTCGCGCTCGACCCGCGCAGCCGGGTGCTCCAGCTCGCGTCGCCGAGCTTCGACGCCGCCTTCTGGGACCTGTGCGCCACCCTGCTGACCGGGGCCGCGCTGGTGCTCGCGCCGGTCGACGACCCGCTGTCCGCGCTGACCGGCGCGGACGTCACCCACGCGACCCTGCCGCCCTCGGCCCTGGCCTCGGTGGACGGCGAGGTCAGCGCGACCACGCTGGTCGTCGCGGGGGAGGCGTGCCCGCCGGAGCTGGTGGCGCGCTGGGCTCCGGGGCGGCGGATGGTCAACGCGTACGGGCCGACCGAGACCACGGTCTGCGCGACCGCCAGCGGTCCGCTCACCCCGTCCGCCGACGCGCCGACCATCGGGCTGCCGATCGCCAACGCCCGCGCGCACGTGCTGGACGCCGCGCTGCGGCTGGTGCCGGACGGGGTGGTGGGGGAGCTGTACGTGTCCGGGCCCGGCCTGGCGCGCGGGTACCTGGGCCGCCCAGGGCTGACCTCGGAGCGGTTCGTGGCCGACCCGTTCGGCGCGCCCGGCTCGCGGATGTACCGCACCGGCGACCTGGCCCGGTGGCGGGCGGACGGGCTGGAGTTCGTCGGGCGCGCGGACGAGCAGGTCAAGGTGCGCGGGTTCCGGGTCGAGCTCGGCGAGGTCGAGTCCGCGCTCGCCGCGCACCCCTCCGTGGCGCGGGTGGCCGCGACCGTCCGGCGGGACCGGCTCGTCGCCTGCGCCGTCCCCGCCGGGGACCGGCTGGACGTGGCCGAGCTGGACCGGTTCCTGCGGGTCCTGCTGCCCGAGCACCTGGTCCCGGCCGCGATCGTCACCGTCGCCGACCTGCCGCTGTCGCCCAACGGCAAGCTCGACCGGGACGCGCTGCCCGACCCGGTCGCGGAGGTGACCGGGCGGGCCCCGCGCACCCCGCGCGAGCAGGTGCTCACCGGGCTGTTCGCCGAGGTGCTCGGGCTGCCCGAGGTGGGCGTGGCCGACGACTTCTTCGACCTGGGCGGTCACTCGCTGCTCGCCACCAGGCTGATCGCCCGCGTCCGCACCACCCTCGGCGTCGAGGTGCCGCTGCGCGAGCTGTTCACCTCGCCCACCCCGGCCGCGCTCGCCGCCGTGCTCGACGGCCCTGGGCTCGACGGCCCTGGGCTCGACGGTTCCGCGCTCGACGGCTCCGGGCCCCGCGGTTCCCGGCGGGCGCGTCCCGCGCTGACCGCCCGCCCCAGGCCCGAGCGGGTTCCGCTGTCGTTCGCGCAGCGGCGGCTGTGGTTCCTAGACCGGGTGGAGGGGCCGTCGGCCACCTACAACATCCCCGTGGCGCTGCGGCTGTCCGGCGCGCTGGACCGGGACGCGCTGCGGGCCGCGCTGGACGACGTGGTGGCCAGGCACGAGAGCCTGCGCACGGTCTTCCCCGAGGTCGACGGCGTCCCGGTGCAGCGGGTGCTGCCCGAGGCGCGCGTCGCGCTCGACGTGACCCGCGTGGCCGGTGGGCTGACCGAGGAGCTGGCGCGGGTGGCGCGGGCGCCGTTCGACCTGGCCGCCGGGCTGCCGCTGCGGGCCGCGCTGTTCGTGCTCGGTCCCGACGAGCACGTGCTGCTGCTGGTGGTGCACCACATCGCCGGTGACGGCTGGTCGACCGGGCCGCTCTCGCGGGACCTGGCCACCGCGTACGCCGCCCGCCGCCGGGGCGAGGCCCCGGCGTGGGCCCCGCTGCCTGCGCAGTACGCGGACTACGCGCTGTGGCAGCGCGAGCTGCTCGGCTCCACCGACGACCCGGACAGCGCGTTCAGCAGGCAGCTCGCCCACTGGGCAGACGCCCTGGCCGGGCTGCCCGAGCGGATCGCCCTGCCCACCGACCGGCCGCACCCGGCCGTGGCAGGCTACCGGGGCGCGCAGGTCCCGCTCGACCTCGACGCCGGGCTGCACGCGCGGCTGGTCGAGCTGGGCCGCCGCACCGGGGCCAGCCTGTTCATGCTCGCCCACGCCTCCCTGGCCGCCCTGTTCAGCGGGCTCGGCGCGGGTGCGGACATCGCGATCGGCAGCCCGATCGCCGGGCGCACCGACGAGGCGCTCGACGACCTCGTCGGGTTCTTCGTCAACACCCTCGTCCTGCGCACCGACACCTCCGGCGACCCGACCTTCACCGAGCTGGTCGCGCGGGTGCGGGAGCGCGCGCTGTCCGCGTACGCCAACCAGGACGTGCCGTTCGAGCACCTCGTGGAGGCGCTCAACCCGACCCGGTCGCTCGCGCACCACCCGCTGTTCCAGGTCATGCTCGCGGTGCAGAACATCCCGATGGGCGACTTCGAGCTGCCCGGTCTGAGCGTCGAACCCGTGCCCGCGCCCACCGGCACCGCCAAGTTCGACCTCGGGTTCAGCCTGGTCGAGCGGTTCGACGCGGACGGCGCGCCCGCCGGGATCGCCGGGTACGTCGAGCACAACACCGACCTGTACGACGGGGCCACCGTCGAGACCCTGGTGACGCGGTGGACGCGGTTGTTGGACGCGGTGTCGGCCGATCCCGACCTGCCGGTCCGCCGCGTCGACCTGCTCTCGGCCGACGAGCGGCGCGCCCTGCTCACCGGGCCCTCGGTCGCCGGAGCCGAGACGCGCACCCTGACCGGGGTGTTCGGCGAGGTGGTCCGAGCCCACCCGGACGCGGTCGCGGTCGAGCTGGACGGGACCGCGCTCAGCTACGCGGCGCTGGACGCGTGGGCCGACCGGTTCGCGGGCGACCTCGTCGCGCGCGGGATCGGGGTCGAGGACCTGGTCGCGCTGGAGCTGCCGCGCTCGCTGGAGCTGGTGGTCGCGGTGCTGGGCGTGCTCAAGGCGGGGGCGGCGTACCTGCCGGTGGACCCGGCCTACCCGGCGGCCCGCAAGGCGGTCATGGTCGGCGACGCACGGCCCGCGCTGGTCGTGGACCGGCCCGACCCGGTCGTGGACGCCGGGGGCGCCGCGCCGGTCGGCGGGCCCGCCGCGGGCAACGCCGCGTACGTCATCCACACCTCCGGCTCCACCGGGCGGCCCAAGGGGGTCGTGGTCACCCACGCGAGCGTGGTGCGGCTGGTCGACGCGCAGGTCGAGCGGTTCGCGATCGGCGCAGGCGACCGGGTGCTCCAGTTCGCCTCGCCCAGCTTCGACGCCTCGGTGTCGGAGCTGTTCACCGCGCTGCTCACCGGGGCCACCGCCGTGCTGACCACCGACCCGGTCGGCGCGCTCGCCAGCGCGGGGATCACGCACGCGACCGTGCCGCCCTCGGTGCTCGCCGCCGTGCCGGAGGTCAGCGCGACCACGCTGGTCGTCGCGGGGGAGGCGTGCCCGCCGGAGCTGGTGGCGCGCTGGGCTCCGGGGCGGCGGATGGTCAACGCCTACGGGCCGACCGAGACCACCGTCTGCGCGACGATGAGCCTGCCGCTCAGCCCTGGGGGCGGTGCGCCGACGATCGGGCGCGCGGTGCCGCACGCGGCGGTGCGCGTGCTGGACGCCGCGCTGCGGCTGGCGCCGCCGGGTGTGGTGGGGGAGCTGTACGTCGCCGGGTCCGGGGTGGCGCGCGGGTACCTGGGCCGTCCGGGGCTGACCTCGGAGCGGTTCGTGGCCGACCCGTTCGGCGCGCCCGGCTCGCGGATGTACCGCACGGGTGACCTGGTGCGGTGGCGGGCGGACGGGCTGGAGTTCGTCGGGCGCGCGGACGAGCAGGTCAAGGTGCGCGGGTTCCGGGTCGAGCCGGGGGAGGTGCAGGCCGCGATCGGCGGGCACCCCGAGGTGGCCGCCTGCGCGGTCGTGGCCAGGCGGGACCAGGCCGACGACACCCGGCTCGTCGCCTACCTCGTGCCCCGCACCGGCCGCGAGCGCGACACCGCCGCCGAGCGCGACCACGTCGGGCGGTGGCGGGAGGTCTACGACGCGCTCGACTACCGGTCCGGAGACGTCCCGCTCGGCGCGGACTTCACCGGCTGGAACAGCGCGTACGACGGCACGCCCATCCCCGAGGAGCAGATGCGGGAGTGGCGCGACGAGACCGTGGCGCGCATCCGCGACCTGCGGCCCCGGCGGGTGCTGGAGGTCGGCGTGGGCACCGGTCTGCTGCTGGCCGAGCTGGCCCCGGACTGCGAGACCTACTGGGCCACCGACCTGTCGGCGGCGGCCGTGGACGCGCTGTCCGCGCGCGTCGCGCTCGACCCGGCGCTCGCCGGGCGGGTGGTGCTGCGGGCCCAGCCCGCGCACGACACCTCGGGGCTGCCGGAGGGGCTGTTCGACACCGTCGTGATCAACTCGGTGGTGCAGTACTTCCCCGGCGGGGGCTACCTCGCCGACGTGCTGCGCGGCCTGCTGGGGCTGCTCGCGCCCGGTGGCGCGCTGTTCGTCGGCGACGTGCGCAACCCCCGCACCCAGCGCGCCCTCGCCGCCGCCGCGCACCACGCCAGGGGCGGCGACCCGGAGGGGACGCGGCGCGCGGTCGAGCGGGCGGTGGCGGCCGAGGAGGAGCTGCTGGTCGACCCGGACTTCTTCACCGCGCTGCGCGGCGAGGTGGCCGGGATCGGCGCGGTCGTGGTGGAGGTGAAGCGCGGGCGCGCCCACAACGAGCTGACCCGCCACCGCTACGACGCGACCCTGCGCCGCACCCCGCTGCGCACCGAGCCGATCCAGGTGGCCGAGCTCGGGTGGGCGGACGCGCGCGGGCTCGACGGCCTGCGCGCCCTGCTCGCGGCCGGGCTGCCGGTGCGGGTCACCGGGGTGCCGAACGCCCGGCTCACCGCGGAGACCGCGCTGGTCGAGGCGGCGTTCGCGGGTGGTCCGGAGGAGGCCGAGCTGGCTGGGGCGGCGTTTGCCGGTGGTTCGGCGGGTGGGGGGCTGGTTGGGGCGGTGTTTGCGGGTGTTCCGGAGGAGGCCGGGCTGGCCGGGGCGGCGTTTGCGGGCAGCGCGACCGGGGACGGGGTGGCCGGCGTGCCGCTCGCGGGTGGTTCGGCGGGCTCGTCGGCCGATTCCCGGCCGGGGAGCAGCAGGCCGGGCGGTGCCGCTCCGGGAACGGGGCCCGCAGCCGGCGCAGACAGCCCGACCGGGCCTGCCGGGGCCGGGCTGTGCGCGACCGGGTCCGCGGCGGGCGGGCTGGCTGCGACCGGGTCTGCGGCGAGCGGTCCTGCCGGGGCCGGGTTCGTGGTGCGGGGCGGGGCGGAGGGCGGGGTGGCCGGTGCTGCCGCGTTCGGCGTCGGGCGGGCGGGTGCGTTCGGCGGGGGTGCGACCGCGTCGAGCTGGTTCGGGGTGGACGAGTCCGAGCTCGCCGTCGACCCCGAGGAGCTGCACGCCCTCGCCGCCGCGCACGGGGTGCGGGCTTGGGTCACCTGGGGTGACCTCGCCGGAACCGTGGACGTGGTCTTCGCCGATCCGGCCGCGCTCGTCGAACCGCACCGGGGTGGTGCGGTCCGGCCGCTCGGCGAGTTGACCACCACGCCTGCCGGGCGCGGGACCGGGGGGCTCGTCGCCGACGTGCGGGCCCACCTGGTCGAGCGGTTGCCGGAGCACCTGGTGCCCTCGGCGTTCGTGGTGCTCGACGCGCTGCCGCTCACGCCGGTCGGCAAGCTCGACCGGGCCGCCCTCCCCGCGCCCGACGCGGGCGCCCGGCCCGGCCGCTCGCCGCGCACGCCGCGCGAGGAGCTGCTGTGCGGGCTGTTCGCCGAGGTGCTCGGGCTCGACCGCGTCGGCGTGGACGACGACTTCTTCGACCTGGGCGGTCACTCGCTGCTCGCCACCCGGCTCGTGTCGCGGGTGCGGGCGGTGCTGGCCGTGGAGCTGGACGTGCGCGCGCTGTTCGAGACGCCCACCCCCGAGGGGCTCGCGGCGCGGCTCGACGCGGCCGGGGCCGCCCGGCCCGCGCTCGTCCCGGTCGAGCGGCCCGAGCGGGTGCCGCTGTCGTTCGCGCAGCGGCGGCTGTGGTTCCTGCACCAGGTCGACGGGCCCTCCGCCACCTACAACATGCCCCTGGCCCTGCGGCTCACCGGCGCGCTCGACCGGGAGGCGCTGCGGAACGCGCTGGGCGACCTGCTGGCCAGGCACGAGAGCCTGCGCACGGTCTTCCGCGACGAGGGCGGGGTGCCGCACCAGCACGTGCTCGACCCCGTCCCGCCGCCGCTGCTCGTGCACCCGGCCGGTGCGGGCTCGCTGCTCGACTCGGCCCGGCGCGGGTTCGACCTCGCCGAGCAGCCGCCCATCAGGGCTGAGCTGTTCGAGACCGGATCGGGCGAGTCCGGGCCCACCGAGCACGTGCTGCTGATCGTGGTGCACCACATCGCGGCGGACGGCTGGTCCATGGGGCCGCTCTCCCGCGACCTGGCCACCGCGTACGCCGCCCGCTGCCGGGGCGAGGCCCCGGCGTGGGCCCCGCTGCCGGTGCAGTACGCGGACTACGCGCTGTGGCAGCGCGACCTGCTCGGTGAGCCCACCGCGCCGGACAGCCGCTTCGCCGAGCAGCTCGCCTACTGGACCGGTGCGCTCGCCGGCCTGCCCGAGTGCGTCGAGCTGCCCACCGACCGGCCGCGCCCCGCGGTCGCCTCGCACCGGGGCGACGTGCTGCCGGTCGAGCTGTCCGCCCGGCTGCACCGCGCGGTGCGCGACCTGGCCGCAGCGCAGGGCGCCAGCGTGTTCATGGTGCTCCAGGCCGGGCTCGCCGCGCTGCTCACCAAGCTCGGCGCGGGCGAGGACATCGCGATCGGCAGTCCCATCGCCGGGCGCACCGACGAGGCGCTCGACGACCTCGTCGGGTTCTTCGTCAACACGCTCGTGCTGCGCACCGACACCTCCGGCAACCCGAGCTTCACCCGCCTGCTGGGGCGGGTCAGGGAGAACGCGCTCGCCGCGTACGCGAACCAGGACGTGCCGTTCGAGTACCTAGTGGAGGCGGTCAACCCGGCCCGCTCGCTCGCGCACCACCCGCTGTTCCAGGTGGTCCTCGGCCTGCAGAACGCGCCGTCCGGCGACTTCGCCCTGCCGGGGCTGGAGATCGGCCACGAGTCCGCGCCCACCGGCACCGCCAGGGCCGACCTGACGATCAGCCTGGCCGAGCGGTTCCGCCCGGACGGTGAGCCGGACGGGCTGGTCGGGGCGGTCGAGCACGCCACCGACCTGTTCGACCGGGACACCGTCGCGGCTCTGGTCGACCGCTTCGCGCGGCTGCTCGACGCCGTCACCGCCGACCCGGACGCCCCGTTCCAGCGCGCCGACCTGCTGGGCCCGGCCGAGCGGGACCGGCTGCTGGAGCTGGGCGGCGCGCCCGTCGAACCGCCCGCCGGGGACCTCGCCGGGCTGTTCGCGGAGCAGGCCCGGCGCACCCCGGACGCGGTCGCCGTCGTCCACGGCGACGCCGAGCTGACCTACGCCGGGCTGGACGCCCGCGCCGACCGGCTCGCCGCCGCGCTGACCGGGCGGGGCGTGGGGCGCGAGACGCGGGTGGCGGTGCTGCTGGAGCGCTCGCCCGAGCTGGTCGTGGCGCTGCTGGCGGTGCTCAAGGCGGGCGGGGCGTACGTGCCGCTCGACCCGCGCTACCCGGCCGCCCGCGTGGAGCTGATCCTGCGGGGCAGCGGCGCGACGACCGTGCTCACCCCGGAGGTCCTCGCCGAGCTGGAGGCCGCCGAGCCGGAGGCCACCGCGCCGGAGACCCCCGCCCCCGCCGTCCCGGCCGGCGTGGGCCACCCCGAGCAGCTCGCGTACGTCATGTACACCTCCGGGTCCACCGGCACGCCCAAGGGCGTCGGCGTCACCCACCGGGACGTCGTGGAGCTGGCGCTCGACCCGGTGTGGCGGGGCGGGGCGCACGAGCGGGTGCTGCTGCACGCGCCCGTCGCGTTCGACCTGTCCACCTACGAGCTGTGGGTCCCGCTGCTGTCCGGCGGGTGCGTCGTCGTCACCCCGCCCGGCGAGTTCGACCCGGCCGTGCTGCACGAGGTGATCACCCGGCAGCGGGTCACCGCGCTGGTCCTGCCGTACTCGCTGCTCAGCCTGCTCGTCGACGAGCGGCCCGAGACGTTCGCCCACGTGCGCGAGCTGATCACCGCAGGTGAGGCGGTCGCGCCCGGCGCGGTCGCCCAGGTGCTGCGGGCCTGCCCCGGCGTCACGGTGGTCAACGCCTACGGGCCGACCGAGACCACGGTGTACTCCACCCACCACCGGGTGACCACCACGCCGGACCCGGCGCGGCCGGTGCCGATCGGCGGGCCCACGCGCGGCACCTGCCTGCGGGTGCTGGACCGGGGGCTGCGGCTGGCGCCGCCCGGCGTGGTGGGCGAGCTGCACATCGCGGGCTCCGGGCTGGCCAGGGGCTACGTGGGCGCGCCCGGTCGCACCGCCGAGCGGTTCGTGGCCGACCCGTTCGGCGCGCCCGGTTCCCGGATGTACCGCACCGGGGACCTGGTGCGGTGGCTGCCCGGCGGGGAGCTGGAGTTCGTCGGGCGCGCGGACGGGCAGGTGAAGCTGCGCGGGTTCCGGATCGAGCTGGGCGAGGTGGAGACCGCGCTGGAGCGGCTGCCCGAGGTGGCCCGCGCGACCGTCGTGGTGCGCGAGGACCGGCCGGGGCACCCCTGCCTGGTCGCGTACCTGGTCCCCGCGCCCGGTGCGGCGGTCGACCCCGGCGCGCTGGCGGAGCCGTTGCGCGGGCAGGTGCCGGAGTACGCGGTGCCCTCGGCGTTCGTGGTGCTCGACGCGCTGCCGCTGACCCCGAACGGCAAGCTCGACCGGGCCGCGCTGCCCGCGCCGGAGCTGCCGGTGCGGGGTGCGGGGCTGATGCCGAGGACCCCGCACGAGCAGTTGCTGTGCGAGCTGTTCGCCGGGGTGCTGGGGCGCGAGCGGGTGCACGTGGACGAGGGCTTCTTCGAGCTGGGCGGGCACTCCCTGCTGGCCGCGCGGCTGGTGGCCATGGTGCGCGACGTGCTCGGGGTGCCGCTGGGCCTGCGCACGCTGTTCGAGTCCCCCACACCCGCCGCGCTGGCCGCGCACCTGGACGTGGGCGACCCGGACAACGCGCTGGACGTGCTGCTGCCGCTGCGCGCGGCCGGGGCAGGGGCCCCGCTGTTCTGCGTGCACCCCGGCGGCGGGATCAGCTGGTGCTACAGCGGGCTGCTCAGCCACCTGCCGCCCGACCAGCCGGTGTACGCGCTCCAGGCGCGCGGGCTGGGCCGGGTGGAGCCGCTGCCCTCGTCGTACGAGGAGATGGCGCGCGACTACGCCGACCAGATCCGCAAGATCCAGCCGAGCGGGCCGTACCGGCTGCTCGGGTGGTCGGCGGGCGGGTTGATCGCGCACGCGGTGGCGTGCGAGCTGCAGGAGGCGGGGGAGCGCACGGAGCTGCTGGCGATCCTCGACGCCTACCCCGTGGTCGACGTCGAGTTCTTCGAGCGCTCGCCGGTCCCGTCGGAGCGGGACGTGCTGGTCGGCATCCTCGACTGCGCGCCCGACGAGGTGGACGAGGGGCCGATGAGCCGGGACGACGTGGTGCGGGTGCTGCGGGAGCGGGGGAGCGCGCTCGCGGGGCTGGACGAGCGGCAGGTGGCGGCCGTCGTCGAGATCATGATCAACAACGGGCGGCTCGCGCTGGAGCACCGGCCGGGGCTCTTCGACGGCGACCTGCTGCTGTTCAACTCCACCGTCGACCGGGGCGGCGACACCGCGACCCCGGACCACTGGCGGCCCTACGTCACCGGGCGCGTCCACTCGCACGACATCGGCGCCCGGCACGACCGCATGACCCAGCCGGGATCGCTGGCCCAGATCGGGCCCGTCGTGGCTGCGGCGCTCGACGCCGTGGCCGGGGGACGGGCCGTCGGGGACGGCGGGCCCGGCAGCACCACCGGCTAGAACCCAGCACCACCGGTTAGAACCCAGCACCACCGACTGGAACCCAGCACCGATCAGGAGGAACCGCCGTGACCAATCCGTTCGAGGACCCCGAGGGCCGCTACCTCGTGCTCGTCAACGACGAGGGGCAGCACTCGCTGTGGCCCGTGTTCGCCGAGGTGCCCGCCGGGTGGGCGATCGCGCACCCCGAGGACACCCGCGAGGCGTGCCTGGAGTACGTCGAGCGCAACTGGACCGACCTGCGCCCGCGCAGCCTGGTCGAGGCCATGGAGGGGCGGTCCGGCACGTGACCAGCGGTGTCGCCGCCCCGGCCCTGCCGTTCGACCCCGCCGAGGAGATGGCGGGGCCGGGGTTCCGCGCCGACCCGTACCCGTTCTACGCGGTGATGCGCGAGCGCGCCCCCGTGCACCGGGTGCGCGGGGCGTGGCTGATCAGCAGGTGCGCCGACGTCGAGGCGGCCCTGGCCGACCCGAGGATGTCCAGCGACCGCGACCGGATGACCGCGGCGCTGGGCTCGGGCAGCCCGGTGGTGCGGGAGCTGAGCAGGCTCACCGCCCGGCTGGGGCGGGTCATGTCCAACACCGACGCGCCCGAGCACTCGCGGTTGCGGCGGCTGGTCAGCCGGGGGTTCACCGCCCGGCGGGTGGAGCGGCTGCGCGGGGACGTGCAGCGGGTGGTCGACGGGCTGCTCGACGGGGCCGGGTCCGAGCTGGACGTGGTCGGGGACCTGGCGATGCCGCTGGCGAGCGCGGTGATCTGCGAGCTGTTCGCCGTGCCCGAGGCCGACCGGCCGCGCGTGCACGGCTGGTTCGCGGTGCTGCGGGACCTGCTCGCCGACGTCGCGCGGTCCGAGCAGGTCGTCGGCGAGTTCCACGAGTACCTGTCGTGGCTGGCCGCGCGGCGGCGGGAGCAGCCGGGGCAGGACGTGGTCAGCGCGCTCGTCGCGGCGCAGGCCGAGGACGACCGGCTCACCGAGGAGGAGCTGCTGTCCACCTGCTACGTGATCATCACGGCCGGGGACGAGACCACCACGCACCTGATCGGCAACGGGGTGCTCGCGCTGCTGCGCCACCCCGAGCAGCTCGCGCTGCTGCGCGCCCGGCCCGACCTGGTGGGCCGGGCGGTGGACGAGTGCGCCCGCTACGACTCGCCCACCCAGGTCATCACCCGCGTGCTCGCGGCCGACCTCGAACTGGGCGGGCAGCTGCTGCGGGAGGGGGACATCGCCTACCTGGGGCTCGCCTCGGCCAACCGCGACCCCCGGCGGCACGCCGACCCCGACCTGTTCGACCTCGCCCGGTCCGGGCGGGGGAGCCTGGCGTTCGGGCACGGGCCGCACTTCTGCCTGGGCGCGTCGCTGGCCCGGCTGGAGGTGGAGCTGGCGATCGGGTCGCTGGTGCGCGCCTCGCCGGGGCTGCGGCTGCGGGGGGACGGGCTGGAGTGGCACCGGAACCCGTTGCAGCGCAAGCTCATCGCCCTCCCCGTGGTCCGCTGGGACGCCCCGCTGTCGTCGCCGTCGAGAGGAACGCCGTGCCCCGTGAGCTGACCATCACCGAGGAGCAGGAGCTGGCGCACCCGCCCGAGCGGGTGTGGCGGGCGATCGCCACCGGAGCCGGGAACCTGGGGTGGCTGTACCCCATGGAGGTCGAACCGGGCGTCGGCGGCGCGGTGTCGCGCGGCGGCGCCGAGGTGGTCGAGTGGGAGCCGCCGCACCGGTTCGCCTGCCGCGCCGGGGACGGGAACGGGTTCTCCACCACCCTGAGCTACCGGCTCGACGGGGTGGGCGGGGGCGTGCGGCTGCGCGCGGGCATCCACTGGGTGCACGAGGGCGAGCCGGACGAGGGCTGGGAGGCGCGGGGGGACGCGGCGGCGCGGTACGCCGGGTTCTACCACCACAGCCTCGCCGAGTACCTGGGGCACTTCGACGGGCGGCCCGCGACCTACGTGCGGGCGGCGCGGGAGCGGGTCGGGACGGGGCAGCTGGGGATCGTCGCGGACGCGCTCGGACTGGCGCGCCGGGACGTGGCTGGCTGCCCGGTCCGGTTGGCGCCGGTGGGGCTGGAGCCGCTGGAGGGGGTGCTGGACTACCGGGACGAGGACTTCATCGGGGTCCGCACCCCCGACGGGCTCTACCGGTTCTTCGGCGGCGACCGCTGGCGGTGGCCGACCTGGGTGGCGCACCACCTGTTCGCGCCGGGCGTCGACGGCGAGGCCGAGGCGCGGCGGTGGCAGGCGTGGCTGGACGGCCTGCCGGAGCACGCCGGGGGTGAGGTCCGTGGCTGACCGGGTGGTGTACTCGGCCGAGCTGGTCGAGGTCGGCGGCGGGTACGAGCTGACCGTGACCGACCACGGCAGCGGGGTGGTGCGGACGGCGCGGATCAAGGAGAGCGTGGTGAAGCGGCTGCCGGTGCTCCTGGAGAAGCTGGCGGCGCAGCACGGGGCGACCGCGCGGTGACCGAGGGTTCCGCGCGCGCCGGACGTGCGTGCCGGGCGTGCGCGCGGAACCCCCGGCGTCTCAGGAGCCCGGCGCGCCCGAGGGCCGGTGCCTGCCGTACGGCACCGCCGCGATCAGGGTCACCCGGATCGTGGCCCCGTTCGGCGCCCGGTAGTCGCGGCGCTCGCCGGGGCGCGCCCCGGTCAGCGCGGCCCCCAGCGGCGACTCCGGCGAGTACACCTCCAGGTCGCCGTGCTCCACCGCGCGCATCCCCAGCAGGAACGTCTCGGTGTCGTCGAAGTCGTCGTAGCGCACCGTCAGCACCATGCCCGGCTCGGCCACGCCGTCGTCCGGCGGGTCCTCGCCGATCACGGCGTGGTTGAGCAGGTCCTGGACCTCCCGGATCCGCTCCTCGCGCTCGGTCCTGCGCAGCAGCGCGCTCTCCGGGTCGTCGGTCGGGGCCGAGTTCCCGGCGAACAGGCCCGCGAGCTCCGCGCGCAGCCGCTCGTGGGTGTGCGGGGTCAACCAGACCCGCCGTGCGGTGGTCATGTCGAGTACCTCCGTGGGGTGAACAACGAGAAGGAGCCGTCCGGCCGCGCCCCGTGGGGGAGCGCGGCCGGACGGCGTTCGGGCAGGAGCGGGGGTCAGCGCAGCGGGTCGAACGGGCGCAGCGCCTCCGGCTGCTTCCCGGTGGTGATCTGCTCCGCCAGCAGCCGCCCGGTCACCGGGCCCTGGGCGAAGCCCCACATGCCGTGGCCGCCCGCGACGTGCACGGTCGGCTCCCTGGTCGCGCCGATCAGGGCGCGGCCGTCCGGGGTCACCGGGCGCGAGCCGACCCACACGTCGTGCCGCTCCCGCCAGCGGACCCCGTCCAGCAGCGGCTCGGCCGAGGCGGCGATCGCCTCCAGGCGGGCGTGGACGCCGGGGGCGTCCGGCGGGCGGAACTCCATCGTCCCGGCCACGCGCAGCCCGTCCCGGTGCGGGGTGCACGCCACGCGCACCCCCGGCAGGTAGATCGGGCCGGGGACCGGGCGGTCCACCGGGACGGTGAACGAGTAGCCGCGACCGGCCCGCACCGGGGTGCGCACGCCCCAGCGGCGGGCCAGCGCGGGCAGCCAGGCGCCGGTGGCCAGCACGACCACCTCGCCGTGCACGGACGGGCCGCTGCGCGGGTGGACGGTCGCGCCCCGGCTGTACGGGCGCACGTCCGCCACCTCGAACCGGTGGACCGCCGCGCCGCGCGCCACCACCGCCCGGCCCAGCGCCTGGGTGAACGCGCCGGGGTCGGCGTAGCGCTGCCCGTTCACCCGCACGGCCGCCGTCAGCGCCGACGACGCCAGGGGCACGTGGGAGCGCAGTTCGTCGCGGGTGAGGAGGGTGTGGTCGACGGGCTGCCCGGCGTCGGCCATCCTGGCGAACTCGCGCAGCAGCGACCGGGCCTGCGCGGGGTTCGCGAAGGCCGCCGTGATCGGGGCCCCGGTGGTGGGGGCGTCCACGCCGTTCGCGGTCAGCACGTCGTACGCCTCGGCCGACTCGGCGTTGAGCGGCGCGTTCGCCCGCACCGCGCGCGTCCACGACGGCCAGTGGCAGTTCGCCGCGAACGCCGCCAGGAACGACCACAGCCCCGGATCGGCCGTGGGCGGGATGCTCAGCGGGGCGCTCGGGCTCAGCAGCGCGCGCAGGCCGTGGCGCAGCACGGACGGCTCGTTGAGCGGGATCGCCAGACCCGGCGCGACCCAGCCCGCGTTGCCCCAGGACGCGCCCGCGGCGACCCCGTCGCGGTCCACCACGGTGACCTCGACGCCGCGCTCCTGCAGGAACCACGCCGTCGACAGGCCCACGATCCCCGCGCCCACCACGACCGCCGAACGCGGTCCGCCGTCGATGACCGACACGACCACCTCCACACCCGAGCACACCCGACGACCCTCGTCCCGGTCAGCATCACCCGGCGCTCGGGTGGGCGCGTTGTCCGGAACGGACAATCGGGGAGGGGGTTCTTGTCGGGATCCACAGTCGGGCCGGAATTCGTGGGCGGGGCAGGACGGGGCAGGGCAGGACGGGGGCGGGCCGGGGCGAGGCGGCGGAGACAAGGTGGGGCGGGGCAGGCCGGGGGTGGGGCTGGCGAGATGGGGCCGGGCGGGGCGAGGTGGAGCGGGGCTGGGCTGCTGGCCGGTCCGGGGCGGCTGTTGTGCCCAGGGCGGTTGCCGGGGGTGGGCTGGCTCTTCGGGTGCGGGACGACCGCCGGGCGCGGGACGACGCCGGGGGCGGTCAGGCGGTCGGGTCGGCGTCCGGATCGTCGCCGCCCGGATCGCCGCCCGGATCGGTGGCGGCCAGGGCGATCGTCATGGCCAGCCGCTTGCGCGGGTCGTCCAGGTCCAGCGCGGTCACCTCGGCCATCTTGCGCAGCCGGTACCGGACCGTGTTCGGGTGCACGTCCAGGCGCGCGCCCGCCGCCACCAGGTCGCCCTGGGACTCCAGCCAGGCGCGCAGCGTCGGCACGTGCCGCGTCCCGCGCTCCCGGTCGTGCCCGCGCAGCTCGGCCACCGGGCCGCGCGCCGGGACCCGGCCGGTGCGGGCGGCGGCGCGCAGGCGTTGCAGGAGGATGTCGTCCCAGGACTCGTCGTACGCGGGCGGCTCGGAGCCCGCCCGCCTGCTCTCGTGCAGGGCCAGGCACTCGTCGGCCTCCTGCCTGCTCGCGGGCAGCTGCGCCGCCGAGGCCACCCCGCCGATCCCGGCCGTCACCACCACCCGCCGGGGCAGCGCGGCGCGGATGCCCGCGACCCAGGCGCGGGCCGCGTCCGCCGCGTCGCCGGGCAGCAGGGTGTACAGGGTGCTGCCCGCCAGGGTGCTGCGGCCCGGCCGGGACCAGCCGAAACCAGTGGTGGCGCGCTCGAACGCCAGCAGCAGCGCGGCGTGCCGCTCGCCCGCCTCCCGCGCCCGCAGCGCGACCACGCGCAGCTCGCCCTGCGGCAGGCCCAGCCCGCTGAGCGCGGTGGCGGCGTCGGCGGTGCCCTCCAGCAGCCGCAGCGCCAGGTCCGACTCGACCTGCCGCTCCAGGTCGGCGCTCGCGCGCAGCCGCAGCAGGTGCAGCGCGACCGTGCGCGCCCCGTCCGCCAGGGCCGTGCCGCGCGCGCCGGTGAGCGGGTCGCCGCAGGTCACCCAGACCGAACCGAGCAGCTCGCGGCCCGCCCGCACCGCCACCACCATGCGCCCGGCCAGGCCGTGTCCGGCGTCCGGGGCCACGAACAGCGGCTCGTCGCGGCCCGCCAGGTGCGCGAACACGCCGCGCCGCTCGAACAGCTCCCGCAGCCCCTCGGGCACCTGCCTGCCCAGGATCGTCTCCAGGCGCGCCCGGTCCGCCCCCTCCTGGGAGTTGGAGTAGGCCAGCACGCGCGAGGAGCGGTCCTCGATCACCACGGCCCCGCCCAGCGCGCCGGACAGCCGGTCGGCGAGCGCGAACAGGTCGGTGGGGCCGCGCCCGGACTCGGTCTCCCTGCCCTCCAGCACCAGCCCGTAGACCACGCCCGCCAGCTGGCTCCACGACACCGAGGGGTCCACCAGCAGCACCGCCACGCCCCCGGCCCCGGCGAGCGCGGCGTCCCCGGCGCCGTCGTCGTGCGCCAGCACCGCGCTCGCCCCGACCTCGACCGCCCACCCCACCGCGGTGGCGACGTCGTCCGCGCCCACGGCCAGGAACACGTCCCCGCCCACCGCCCGCGCCTCGGGCTCGCGCATCACCACGCTGCGCAGCTCGGTCGAGCGCGGCACCGGGCAGCGCGCCAGCCGCACCCCGTACCCGCCCAGCACGTTCACCAGGCGGTCCAGCCTGATCATGAGCACCCCCGTCCCCGGTCGCGGGCACCCACCGTAACCGCGGCGCGCGGCGCGAGCGGGGGAGGAGCGCCCGCGGGCAGCGCCTCGGTCCGCCCGGCGCGTGTTGCACCTGCCGCAGCGGCATGTGCTGTCCTGGGGTCACCACGGCACGAAAGGCCCCGCTCGCGATGCACCTCTCCTTCACGTCCCCCCGCCAGGTCAAGATCGGCGACGCCGCCGCCTTCGCCGGAACGACCCCGAGGGCCATCCGCCACTACCACCAGATCGGCCTGCTCCCCGAGCCCGAGCGCGGCGCGGACGGCCGCCGCCGCTACGGCCACGACGACGTGATCCGCCTGCTGTGGATCCGCAAGATGGCCGACGCGGGCATCAGGCTCGACGACGTGCGGGCCGCGTTCGACGAGACCCGCGACGTCGAGCAGGGCCTGGAAGGGCTGGAGCGGGCGCTGGCCGCCAGGGAGGCGGAGATCGCGCGCCAGCGCGCGGCCGTCCAGCGCCTGCGGGCCGTGGGCAGCCCGCTGGGATTGCTCTCG
This sequence comes from Actinosynnema pretiosum, assembly GCF_002354875.1. Classification (GTDB taxonomy): domain Bacteria; phylum Actinomycetota; class Actinomycetes; order Mycobacteriales; family Pseudonocardiaceae; genus Actinosynnema; species Actinosynnema auranticum. The sequence goes on along the minus strand of NZ_CP023445.1, from coordinate 4,234,967 downwards.
GACCCGGTGACCGACCTGCTCGGCCACCTGCCGCCCGGCGCGCTGCGCCGCTCCGACCTGGAGACCCTGCTGGTCACCGAGCGGGTCTTCGGCCCGCTGGGCGCCGCCGTCCAAGCCACGTCGTTCGTCGTGCTGGCCACCCACCCCGAGCTGCGGGCCGAGGAGGACCGGCTCGACGCGGCCGAGGCCGGGCTCGACGAGGGCGTCGACCCCGACGACCCGCTCGTGGAGCAGATCGCCAGGCAGCGGTGCGCCCACCTGCAGGCCGTGCACCGGGCCGCCGAGGCCGCCGGGCTGGACGAGGGGGTCGACGCGCTGTTCGACACCTACGAGGACCCGGACGAGGGCGAGGAGCGGGAGATGGGCGCCTTCCAGGCGTTCACCAAGATGCCGTACGACTTCTCCCCGGCCCGGACGCGCTGCCTCCAGCGCGCGGGGGAGCTCTTCGGGCAGAGCCTGGTGGACCGCTGACGCCCGGCGGCCCACCCGCGACGCGCCGGTGGGCCGCGCCCGCGCCGCCCCGCGCTGCGGTCCCTCCCGCCCACCGGGCATGATCACCCGGCGCGGCGCCCGAGCGGCGGGGCCGGGGAGGGGGAGCGCCTTGTCCACGCGTCGACTGCTCGTCACCGGCGCCAGCGGCGCGGGCACCACCACCCTCGGGCGGGTGCTGGCCGCCCGGTGGCACGTGCCGCACGCCGACCTGGACGACTACTTCTGGCTGCCCACCGACCCGCCCTACACCGACAAGCGGCCCGAGGCCGAGCGGCTGCGGCTGATGGGCGAGGTGTTCCTGCCGCGTCCCGCGTGGGTGATGTCCGGGGCGCCGATGGGGTGGGGCGAGAGCCTGGTCCCGCTGCTGGACGCCGTCGTGCTGCTGACCCTGGACCCCGAGGTCCGCCTGCGCCGGATCACCGACCGCGAGGGGGAGCGCCGCCTCACCCCGCTCGAACCCGGCGGTCCCGACGAGGCGGCGTTCCACGACTTCCTGGACTGGGCGCGCGGCTACGACGACCCGGAGTTCGACGGCCGCAGCCTGGCGCGGCACGAGCGCTGGCTGGCCGGGATGTCCTGCCCGGTGCTGCGCCTGGACAGCGCCAGGCCGGTCGACGCGCTCGCGGACGCGGTCGACGACCTGCTCGCCTGAACCGGCGCCTGCCTGCACCAGGGCAGGCCTGCCCCCCGGCCCGTCTCACGCCCGCAGGCGCGCCAGCACCTCGCCCGGCTCGCGCGGGCGCTCCGGGCCGCCCACCGGCAGGCCCGCCTCGCGCAGCAGCCGCACCTGCCACGGCGGCTCCAGCCCGGCCGCCGCCAGCAGCGGCGCGTCGCCGAGCAGGTCGGCCGGGTCGCCCTGGCGCAGCCGGTGGTCGGCCAGCAGCGCCACCTCGTCGGCCCACCGCCACGCCAGGTCCACGTCGTGCGTGGACATCACCACCGTCGTCCCCGCCGCCCGCAGCTCCTCCAGGGTGCCCAGCAGCGCCGCCGCCCCGCTCGGGTCGAGCCCGGCGGTCGGCTCGTCCAGCAGCAGCACGGCCGGGCGCATCGCCAGCGCGCCCGCCAGCGCCACCCGCTTGCGCTGCCCGAACGACAGGTGGTGCACCGGGCGGTCGACCAGGTCGGGGATCCGCAGCGCGGCCAGCACCCCCGCCACCCGCTCCGCCACCTCCGCCTCGCCCAGCCCCAGGTTCACCGGGCCGAACGCCACGTCCTGGAACACGTCGGCCGAGAACAGCTGGTCGTCCGGGTCCTGGAGCACCAGCTGCACGTGCTGCCGGTGCGCGGTCAGCGCGCGCCTGCCCCGCCCCAGCGGCGTCCCGCCCGCCAGGACCTGCCCGGACGTGGGGCGCAGCGCCCCGGACAGGCAGCGCAGCAGGGTCGACTTGCCCGCGCCGTTCGCGCCCATCAGCGCCAGCCGCGTCCCCGCGCCCACCCGCAGGTCGACCTCGCGCAGCACGCCGGGCGCGTCCCGGTAGTCGACCGTGACGCCCCGCGCCTCCAGCACGCTCACCACGCCGGGCCCAGCAGCGACAGCAGCGCGCAGGCCAGCACGAGCGCGGCCCCCGCGGCGACGAACGGGCGGCTCACCGGGCGCCTGCGCGGCGCGCCGAACCCGGCCGAGGTCGAGCCCCGGCCGGACAGCCCCGCCTCCAGGCGCCGCGCGCCGGTCCAGGCCCGGATGAGCGTGGCCGCGCCGAGCGCGCCGACGCTGCGCCGGGCCGCGCGGGCGTCGCGGTAGCCGAGGCGGGCGGCCTGGGTCTCGCGCACGCGGGCCTGCGCGTCCAGCAGCCCGAACAGCATCCGGTAGACCACCCCGGCGATCTCGGCCAGCACGCCCAGACCGGGCACCCGGCTCAGGCTCGCGAGCAGGTGCGGCATCGGGGTGGTGGCGGCCAGCAGCAGCACCGCCGCGGAGGTCGACACCGCCCGCGCCGCGACCCGCGCGCCGCGCAGCGCCGACGCCTCCGTCACCACCAGCGGCCCCCACGTGAGCAGGGGCGCGCCCGCGGCGCCGAAGGTCACCACGATCCCGAGCACGCCCAGCGCGACGAACACGACCGGCGCGGCCAGCGCCGCGGCCCAGGCGCGCGGCGTGACGCCGGCGAGCGCGCACGCGCACACCGACGCGGCCAGCAGCACCAGCGCGGCGCCGACCGGGCCGCGCCCGGTCAGCGCCACGGCGGCGAGACCACCCGACAGCACGGCCTTCTCCGCCGTCGAGCGGTCCCGCCAGGTGCTGCCCCACGCGGCGTCGTCGAGCGACAGCCGCGCCACGTCAGGCGCCGCCGCCCGGTGGCGGGGTCTCGTCCGGCGCGCTGCCGGGGAGCGCCTCGCCGGGCGCCCGGTCGCCCAGGTGCTTGCGGCGCTCGCGGAACGTGCCGAGCGCGAACCCGAGCAGCCCGGCGCCGAGCGCGGCCTGGAGCGCGAACAGGCCGGACTCGACCTCGCCGCCCGGCTGCGTCCACAGCGGCTCGAACCACGGCTCGTAGTCCGGGGCCGACTCCTCGATCTGCTCGGTGGCGGTGGCGTCGGTGCCGCCGAACTCGCCCTTGCCCGTCCCGAGCGCCAGCGCGACCGCGAACACCGCGACCGAGGCCAGCACCAGCAGCACGTTCGTCGTGGTCCTACGCATCGCGCCTCACCCCTGCCAGCGACGGGTCCTCGTCGCGGTCGCGCCCGAACCCGAGCCCGCGCAGCTCGGGGCCCGCCCAGGTGCGCAGGGCGTTCAGCAGCAGCACGCCGATCATGCCCTCGACGATCGCGAGCGGGACCTGGGTGAGCGCGAACAGGCTCAGGAACCGGCCCCACGCGCCGACGAAGCCCGCGCCGTCGTCGGGGAAGGCGATGGCGAGCTGGGTCGCGGTGGTGACGTAGGTGGCGAGGTCGGCGACGGCGACGCCGCAGAACACGGCCACGCCCCACGGCGCCCGCTTGAGCAGCCGGTACGCGGCGTACCCGGCCCACGGGCCGACCACGGCCATGGACATCACGTTGGCGCCCAGCGTGGTCAGCCCGCCGTGGGCGAGCAGCAGCGCCTGGAACACCAGCACGACCGTGCCCAGCGCCGCCATGACCGGCGGCCGGAAGACGATCGCGCCCTCACCGGTGCCGGTGGGGTGGGAGGAGCTGCCCGTCACGGACGGCAGCTTGATCGCGGACAGCACGAACGAGTAGGCGCCCACCGCGCCCAGCAGCAGCCGGGACTCGGGGTGCTCGGCGACGGTCCGCTTGATCTCGCGGACCCCGTGGACGACGAACGGCGCTGCCGCCACCGTCCACGCCGCCGCGTGGACTGGGGGCAGGAAGCCCTCGGCAATGTGCATCGGCACACCTTTCCGGGATGACGCGTCCCGATAGGAGGTACCGAGCCCCGTGAGTTCCTGGCTCGCGGATCGTCGATCCGCTCACAGTGGCGCGACCGCTCCGGTGTTGCACCGGATTCCTCGGTTGACGCTCGGCGGCGGAAGGCTAACACCGATTTCACCTCGCGCTTGCGGGCGCGGACCGTGATCTTGCTCCCCCGCACGTCGGGGCCGTCGCGCGGGGGTGGGCGGGTGTTCGGACTGCCGCAGCGCGGGCAGCGCGGGCAGCGCGGGGCGGGCAGTGCGGGGGGAGTCGGCGCGGGGGATTCGGCGCGGTGCGGTCAGCCGAGGGCGGCCAGCACCGCCCGGTAGGTCGCGTCCGGGTCCCCGTCCACGACCGGGACGACCACGGCGCGGGGGCGGGTCCCGAGCAGCGCGGTGAGCCGGTGGTGCAGGGCGGCGACCTCGGCGGCGCCGTCGTGCCGCTGCTCCTCGGGGGCGCCGGTCTCGCGCTCGGCGTAGCGGCGCAGGGCGTTGTCCTCGCCGTCGAGCAGGACGATCTCGTGGAACACCGCGCCGGTCGCGTGCGCCAGGCCCTCCAGCTCGGCGAGGAACTCGGGGCGGGCGACGAGCTGGGGGACGACCACGTCGTGCCCGGCGGCGAGGTGGGTGCGCGCGGCGGCGAGCGCGATCGCGCGGGCCAGCAGCCCGGCCTCCCGGCGGGCGTCCCGCCAGCGGCCGATCAGGGCGCGGACCAGGTCGACGTCCAGGTCGAGCGCCAGGGGGTGCTCGTCGGCGTACCGCCGCGCCACCGTCGACTTGCCGCACGCGGGCGGGCCGTTGAGCAGGATCAGCCGGGGCACCCGGTCGAGGCTAGCCCGCGTCGGGGCTGCCGGTGCCCGGACGGGCGCGCGCCTGGGCCAGTGCCGCGTGCCGGGCGGCCCACTCGCGCTCGGCGACCACGAGGGCCCGCTCCAGCGTCCCGACGAACTCCGCCCGGCGCACCGGGGCCGCCGCGAGCGCTCCGGGGCCGTCGTCGTCGTGCACCCGGCAGGCGAGGTGGAGCAGGTCCCCGTCGGGGAAGGCGAACGCCAGCGCGGGGTCGGTGCACTCGCCCCAGTCCAGGAACCGGAACCCCGCGAACCGCTGCCCGGCCTCGGCCTCCACCGCCCCCGCGCCCTCGTCCATCCAGCCCTCGGCCAGCCGGAACGCCTCCACCGCCGAGGTGAACCCCTCGGGCCGCGCGGCCGGTTCGCGGAAGCGGCGGATCTCGTCCCCCAGCTTCTTCACCAGCAGCGGCGGGTAGAACGCGTTGTCCCACGCGTCCACGTGCAGCCCGGCGACGAACACGTCCACGCACAGCAGTCCGGGGTCCCGCTCCACGTGGAACTCCAACCCGAACCCGTCCCGCGACCCGAACACCGCGTCCCCTCCCCGCACACCGCGCCCCTGCGACCTGCCCGAACCAGGGGGGATCATCCCGCCGCCGGGCTCAGCCCCGCAGGCGGGCCACCACCGCCTCCGCCACCACCACGTCCTCCCACGGCATCCCCGAGCTCTTGAACACCACCGGCCGGTCCGCCGACAGCTCCGCGCGACCGGTCACCACGTCCGCCATGGGGATCAGGTCGGCTTCGGCCAGGTCCGTCTCGGCGATCGCCATCACCACGTCGCCGCCCTCGCGCAGCGCGGTCGCCACGTCCTCCACCACCACCTGCGCCCGCCCCACCAGCGCCCCGTCGACCTCGCGGCGGTCGGGGTCGTGGGAGCCCACGGCGATCACCACCACGTCGGGCCTGGCCAGGCCCGAGTCGAAGACCGGGGTGCCGGAGCCGGTCGCGCACACCACCACGTGCGCCCGCGCCACCGCCTCGGCCGCCTCCGGCGACCCGGCCGCCACCAGCGCCGCGCCCTCCCGCAGGGCGCCGGTCACGGCGGACGGGTCGCGCACCACGTGGGTGACCGCCCCCAGCGGGCGGTGGCCCTCGATCACCCCGGCCACGGTGTCCACGTGGCCGGTGCCCTGCGGTCCGGCGCCGAACACGGTCAGGTGCAGCGGGCCGGTCTCGCGCAGCAGCGCGGGGCGGACCGCCGCCACCGACACCGCCGGGGTGCGCAGGGTGGTGAGCGCGGTGCCGTCCAGCAGCGCTCGCGGGGTGAGGGTGGCCGCGTCGAACAGCACGTACACGCCCTGGATGCGCGGCAGGCCCCGCTCCGGGTTGGCCGGGGCGACGGTGGCCACCTTCACCCCGACCGCGCCCGCCGTCTCGGCGGGCATCAGCAGCAGCTGCCCCGACGCCACGTCCAGGATGCCGCGCCTGGGCCCGACCGCCGGGTCCAGGCCCGCCCGCAGCGCCTCCTCGACCGCGGCCACCGCGCCCGCCGGGGTGAGCGCCTCCCCGATCCGCTCGGCGGTGACGTGGGCGAGGGTGGCGCTCATCGGGGGTTCCTCCGAAAGTCCGATTCCAGCCGGGACGTGACGGCCCCATGCAAGACACCCGAACGGGGGAAGTCAAGCCGTCCGCGCGGTCGCCCCGGCCGCGCGGACCCCGACCTCACGGCGCCGTGTCGCGCAGCACGAACCGCAGCTCCGAGGTGTACACCTCCCCCCGGTCGTCGGTCAGCCACGCCTGCTCCGGCGTCGGCAGCATCTCCACCACCGTCAGCCGCGCCGCCCCGTCCGCCCTGGCCAGCCTGCGCACGGCCTTCGCCAGCAGCGTCACCGACGCCGGGCTGTCGAAGTCCGCGAACACCGGGCGCGGCTCGGTCGGCGAGGTGAAGAACACGAACCTCGGCAGCCCCCGCTCCGCCCGCCACGCCCGCGCCGCCGCGAAGCGGGCCGGTTCCGTGCGCGCGTCCGCGAAGTCCAGCTCCGCCACCGGGAACCGCCACGTCTCCCGCGACACCACCAGCGGCCCCACGCTCACCCTCGGCGTGTGGTCGGCCTCCGGCAGCACCCGGAACCCGTCCACCACCAGCGTGGTCAGCACGTGCGAGAACACGTCCGCCACCGGGAACACCGCCCCGTCCGGCAGCACCGCCACCAGCTCCTCGCCGCGCAGCTCCACCCGCACGTCCGCGCTGCGCGGAGTCCGGGGCCGTCGCGGGTCGGCGGTGTCGTCCACCAGCGCCACGCAGTAGTCCTCCGGCCGCACCAGGCTCTGCCGCACCCGCGAGGACAGCCGCGCCTTGTGCTCCTTCGGCAGCAGCGGCAGCAGCCTCGGCCCCGGCACGTCCCGCGTGGTCAGCTCCACCAGCTCCGGCGGATCGGGGTGCTGGTCCAGGTACAGGGAGGCGCCCAGGGTGTTCATGGCCACGTGCAGCTCGCCCAGCACCAGGCCGAACTCCCCGCGCCGCACCGCGTCCGCGCCCGCCGCCGCGATCATCACGTCCGGGCTCAGGTAGCGGGCCGCGTTCCAGCCGCCGCCGGGCGAGGCGAACGCCGCGTTCGCCCGCGCCGACACCTCGGCCAGCTCCAGCCGCACCTCGCGCGCGCCCTCCGGCAGGTCCAGCACCTCCGCCCAGCGCCGCCAGAACTCCGCCCGCAGCTCCGCCAGCGCCACACCCGCGTCCCGGTGCAGCACGGGCATGCAGGCGAACCAGAACGTCGCCAGGTCGACCGGGCCCGACGCGTCGAACACCCGCCGCGCCCCCTCCAGCACCCGCCGCGCCAGCGACGAGGTCAACCAGGCCGCGCTGACCAGCAGCGGCTCCAGCGCCGCCAACCCGTCCAGCACCCGACCGCCCAGCCGCACGGTCGCCGAGCGGCGGCAGTCCGAGTGCGCGAGCGCCCGGCCCGGCGCGGTCGACCCGCCCTTCTCGCGGGCCGCCGCGGTCGCGGTCAGCTCCTCGAACCTGCGCTCCAGCGCGGACATCGCCTCGACCAGGGCGTCCGAGGTGGACGCCGAGGCGATCCGGTCGCGCCCGCGCTCCAGCTCGTCCAGCGCGGCCAGGCCGGGCGCGGCCAGCTCGTCCGGCACGCCCTCCAGCCACGCCCGCAGCGCGCGCTCCGGGTGCGCCCCGGCCGGGACCTCCAGGCGCCGCACCAGGTACCGGCGGCGCTCCAGCTCCACCAGGTCCCCGCCGACGTCGCGGCCCAACCGCCCGGACAGCTCGACCACCGCCCGCGTGCCGTCGCACAGCGCCAGCAGCTCCAGCAGCGGCGCGGCCAGCGGCTTCGGCGCGCAACCGGGCAGCGCCACCTCGCCGTCGCCCAGCCGCACGAACGGCACCCGGCGCGGCGCGATCCACGGCGCGAGCGCGGGGTCCTCGCCGAGCGCGCGGGCCAGCGCGTCGACCGCCCAGCTCGCGAAGTGCACGCTCGTGCTCGCGACCAGGCCCTCGCCGGGGTCGACCGCCACGCCGTCGACCGCGTCGTCCAGCCTGCCCCAGCCGACCGGGCCGAAGAAGCCGATGGTGTCGTTCTTGACGCAGAACCGCTGCCAGTAGTGCGAGATCAGCTCCTCGCGCTGGCGGGTGCGGCTGGCCCGCCCGTCACCCGGCTCCCACTCCAGGAACGGCCGCACCGCCCGGCCCAGCACCGCCCGGTTCTGCCAGGCGATGGCGCTCTGGAACGCCTCGCCGCCCGCGATGTCGCGCAGCTCCAGCGCCGACTTGACCGCCTCGGCCTCGAACGCGGCCTCGAACGCCTTCCACTCCGCGCCCTGCCGCGACCGCGCCGACGCGAACCGGTCGGCGGCCAGGCCGAGGCCGTGCGGGGCCAGCCGCAGCACCCCGTCCACGGGGAAGCCCGCGCCGCGCACGCTGAACTGGTCCCACAGCCGCCACCGGCCGCCGGGGAGCGACCTGCCGCCGTCGGGGGTCGTGCTGCCGGGCGCCGTGCTGCCGGGCGTCGTGTTGTCGGTGGCCATGTCAGCCGACCTCCAGTTCCTGCTCCAGCACCGACGCCAGGTCGGCCGGGGAGGGGTAGGCGAAGACCAGCGCGACGGGCACGTCCACGCCCAGCGCCGACTCCAGGCGCGCGGTGATCTGGAACGCGGACAGCGAGTCGCCGCCCGCCTCGAAGAAGTCGCTGTCGGCGTCGAGCGACTGCTCGCCCAGGGCGTCGCGGTAGGCGGTGACGGCCAGGTCGGTCAGGTCGGCGGTGGTGATGGCGGTGGTCATGAGCGGACTCCTCGGGTGGGGGCGCCGGGCACTGCCCCGGCGGGGTGGGTGGACAGGTCGGTGGGGGACGGGTGGGCGGGGGAGAGGTGGGTGGTGAGCTCGGTGGGGGTGATCCGGCGGGTGGGGATGCGGCGGACGCCCGCGCGCGGGGAGCCCGCGCCGCGCCCGCCGGTGGTGCGGCGGCGGCCGGTGGCGGCGAGCGCCTCGGCGGTGTTGCCGCCGGACACCACGACCGCGGCCGTGCCGGTGAACCCGGCGGTCAGCGCCCCGGCCAGCGCGGCGGCCCCGCTCGGCTCGGCCCGCACCCCGGCCCGGCGCAGCAGCTCCGCCGCGCGCTCGACCGCGTCGTCGTCGACCGCGACCAGCTCGTCCACCCGGCGGGTGATCACGGGCAGCGTCACCGCGCCCGGCCGCTGGCCGCGCAGCCCGTCCGCGACGCTGCGGGAGGGCGGCACCACCACCGGGGCGCCCTCGGCCAGCGAGCGGGCGTAGCGGCGGGCGTCGGCCGGTTCGACGCCGACCACCCGCACCGGCAGGTCGCGCGCCGCCAGGCACACCCCGGCCAGCAGGCCGCCGCCGCCGACCGGGACGAACACGGTGTCCACGCCCGGCGCGTCCTCGAACACCTCCAGGCCGACCGTGCCCTGCCCGGCGACCACGAGCGCGTCGTCGGAGGACGGCACCAGCCGCGCGCCGGTGCGGGCCGCCAGCTCCCTGGCCCGCGCGTCGCGCTCGTCCACGCCGCCGGGCACCGCCAGCACGGTCGCGCCCAACCGGCGCAGCGCGTCGGCCTTCGCCGCGCTCGCGCCCGCCGCCATGACGACCGTGACCCGGATGCCGAGCGACCGGCCGAGGGTGGCGACGGCGAGGCCGTGGTTGCCGGAGGAGCCGGTGACGACCTCGGCGCACGGGGCGGCGAGGAGCGCGTTCGCCGCGCCCCGGATCTTGAACGACCCGGCGCGCTGGGCGTGCTCGGCCTTGAGCAGCACCCCCGGCAGCGACTCCAGCGCCAGCAGGGGGGTGCGCAGCACGTGCCCCTCCAGGCGGAGGGCGGCGGCCAGGACGTCGGCGCGGGTGGGGGAGGTGGTCGCGCGGGAGGGGGAGGTGGTGGCGGGGGACGGTGGGGTGGGCGGCACGTCGGCGTGGCCCAGCGGGGCGAGCCGACCCGACGTGGTCGCCGCACCGAGCGCGGTGGCCCGGCCGGGCGGAGCGGACTGCCCCTGCGCGGTGGTCTGACCAGGGGCGCTGACCTGCCCGAGCGCGGTGACCTGCCCGAGCGCGCTGACCTGACTGAGCGCGGTGGTCTGACCGGGAGTGGTGGCGAGGCGCGGTGGGATGGCCCGTTCCGCCGGTTCGGCCCGGTCCGGCAACTCCGGCGGGGTGGCCCGATCCCGAGCGCCCGCCGTGCCCGCCGTGCCCGCCGTGCCCGCCCGGACCGACCAGGCCGCGAGCCGGTTCACCGGGCACCCGCCGCGAGCGCCGCGCGGTCGACCTTGCCGCTGCGCGTGGTCGGGAAGCGGTCAAGGCGGGTGAAGCGCCTGGGCATCAGGTGCGGGGGCAGCGCGTCGGCCAGGTGGGCGCGCAGCGCCGCGTCCCGCAGTCCCGCCACCTCGCCCGTCACGTGCGCCACCAGGTAGGTGCGCCGCTGGGCGTCGGTGGCCGGGGTGACCGCCGCGCCGGTGATCGACGGGTGCGCCAGCAGCACCGCCTCCACCTCCGCCGGGTCGACCCGGTGGCCGCGCACCTTGATCTGCCGGTCGTCCCTGCCCAGGTACTCCAGCGCGCCGTCCGGTCGCCGCCGCGCCAGGTCGCCGGTGCGGTACAGGCGCTCGCCCGGCCCGCCGAGCGGGTCGGGGACGAACCGCTCCGCCGTCAGCCCCGGCCTGCCCGCGTAGCCGCGCGCCACCCCGATCCCGCCGAGGTGCACCTCGCCGACCGCGCCGTCCGGGACCTCCCGCAGCGCGCGGTCCAGCAGCCGCACGACCACGCCCTCGATCGGCCGCCCGACCAGGTCGGCGTCCTCCGGCGCCGCGGGGACCTCGTGGCGGGTGGAGGTCATGGTGCACTCGGTCGGGCCGTACTGGTTGACCAGCCTGCCCGGCAGCAGCGCCCGACCGCCCGCCGCCAGGAAGGGGCGCAGCGACTCGCCGCTCGTCGCCACCAGCCGCACGCCCCGCAACGCCTCGGCGGCGCCCGCCTGGCGGGACAGGAAGGTCAGGAACGACGGGGTGGTGCTCAGCACCGCGTTCACCCCGTGCGCCCGCACGGCCGCGAACAGCTCCTCGGGCCGCAGCAGCGCCGACCGGGGCAGCACCACCACGCTGCCGCCCGCCAGCAGCGGGGCGAGCGTGTCGCGGATCGACGCGTCGTAGCCCATCGGCGCCAGTTGCAGCACGACGGTGTCCGGGCCGAGGTCGTTGTCGCGCACCGCCGAGCGCAGGTACGAGCGCAGCGAGCGGTGCTCGACGAGCACGGCGTTCGGCACGCCGGTCGACCCTGAGGTGTGGCTGACGTACGCCAGCGACCGGGGGTCGGGCTCGCCCTCGGGCAGCGCCGCGCCCGGCACGTCCGGAGCGTCCACCAGCACGGTCGGGCCGGGCACGGCGAACCGCTCGGCCACCCCCGAGGCGGACACCAGCACCCGCGCCTCCGACAGCAGCGCCGCGACCCGCTTGGCGGGCAGGTCGGTGTCCACGGTCAGGAACGCGCCGTGCGCCCGCAGCACCGCCGCCATCGCGACCACCGCGTCCACCCCGCGCTCCAGCGCGATCGCGCACACCACCTCCGGCCCCACCCCGGCCGCCACGAGCGCGCGGGCCAACCGGTCCACCCGCGCCCCCAGCTCCCGGTGGGTGAGCACCCCGTCCGGGGTGACGACGGCGGGCCGCCCACCCGGTCTCGCGGCGCCCATCACTGCCGCCCCGTCTGGTCGAAGGCCACGAACCGCAGCTCCGAGCTGTACTTCGCGCCCTCGCCGTCGGTCAGCCACGCCTGCTCCGGGTTGGGCAGCATCTCCGACACCACCAGCCGCGCCGCCGGGTCCTGCCGCGCCAGCCTGCGCACGGCCTTGGCCAGCACGTTCACGTACACCGGGCTGTCGAAGTCCACGTAGAACGGCCGGGGCTCGGCGGGCGAGACCACGAACGCGTAGCGGGGCAGCTCCTGCCGCTCGCGCCAGGCCCGCGCCAGCACGAACCGGCGCGCCTCGTGCTTCTCCGCCGCGAACTCCAGCTCCCCGGCGGCGAACCGCCACGTCTCGCGCGCCACCACCACGTTGTCCACGGTCACCCGAGGCGAGTGGTCGCCGGTCGCCCGCAGGCTGAACCGGTCCATGATCCGCGCGGTCAGGGCGTTGCCGAACACGTCGATCACCGGGAACACCGCCCCGTCGGGCAGCACCGCGACCAGGTCCCCGTCGCGCTCCTGCACGAGCACGTCCGCGCCCATCGCGGTGCGCGGCCGGTGCGGGTCGGCGGTGTTGTCCACCATGCCCACCAGGTAGTCCACCGGCCGGTTCAGCGCGGGCCTGCTGCGGGTGTTCCACTTCGGCGGCTGCTCCTTGGGCAGCATCGGCAGCAGCCGGGGGCCGGGGTTGTCGATCCCGGTCTCGGCCAGCAGCTCGGCCGCGTCCGGGTGCTGCATCACGAACAGCGAGGCGCTCATGGTGTTCACGCCCACGTGCAGCTCGCCCAGCACCAGCTCGAACTCGCCGCGCTCGACCGCCGAGGCGTCGTCGGCCACGACGAACACGTCCGGGCTGAGGTAGCGGGCCACGTTCCAGCCGGAGGCGGGCTCCTCGAACGCCTCGCGCACCGCGTCCGCGATCGCCGCCGACGACAGCCGCACCCGCCGCGCCCCCTCGGGCGCCTGGACGATGCCCTCCCAGCGGCGCTGCAACTCGGCCTGCACCCGGTCGGCGTCGGCGATCGAGTCCGGGTGCGGCACCGGCAGGCACGCCATCCACAGCGACGCCAGGTCCACCACCGGGCGCTTCGCGCGCAGCCCGTCGAACGCCTCCCGCAGGTGCGCCCTGGCGATCTCGGCGTACCGGTTGGTCATCCACCGGGCCGCCGTCAGGCACTGCGCCAGCGGGGTCAGCTCGTCCAGCACCGCCGACCCCAGGGTGGTGGTGGCCGCGCGCCGCGAGTCGGAGTACACCAGCGCCCGGTTGGCGCCGGTCCGGCCGCCCTTGGCGCGCTGCGCGGCGGTGCTGGTCAGCTCGGTGAAGTCCGCCTCCAGCGCGGACATCGCCGCCAGCAGCTCGTCCGCGTCGCCCAGCGCCGCCCTGACCCGCTCGCGACCGCGCCGCAGCACCTCGATGCGCGCCAGCGCGGGCTCGCGCACCGCCGCGTCGCCGACCCTGGCGATGATCTCGCGCAGCGCCTCGTCCGGGTGGGCGCTGGCCGGGACGTCGATGCGCCAGGTGATCCAGCGCCTGCGCAGCAGCTCGTCCAGGTCCGCCAGCACGGCGTCGACCTCGCGGCCGAGCGCCTCGGCGATGCCCACCGGGTGGTGCGCGCCGTCGCACAGCCGCAGCACCACCTCCAGGCCCTCGGCGATCGGCGCGGCCTTGCGACCGGGCAGGCTCACCGCGCCGCCGTCGACCCTGGCGAACGCCACCCGGCGCGGCGGCGTCCACGGCCGCATCCCCGGCTCCGCGCCCAGCACCTTGGCCAGGGCGTCGACGCCCCAGCTGGAGAAGTACACCTCGGAGCGGGCCAGGAACCCCTCGCCGTGGTCGGTGGTGACGCCGCGCGGACCGGCCAGGTCCCAGCGGCCCCAGCCGACCGGGCCGAAGAAGCCGATGGTGTCGTTCTTGACGCAGAACCGCTGCCAGTAGTGCGCCACCAGCTCCTCGCGCTGGCGGGGCATGCTGGTGCGGCCCTCGGCCGTGGGCGTCCACCTCAGGAACGGCTCGATGCCCGAGGCGAGCACCGCCTTGTTCTGCCACGCCAGCGCCGTGCGGAACCTCGGCTGCGCGGCGATGTCCTGCAGCTCGTGGGCGGTCGCCACCGCGCACTGGGCGAAGAACTCCTCGAACTCGGCCCACTCCGGGCCCTTCCACCGCTCGCGCGGGGCGACGTCGGTGAACTTGTCCGCCGCCTCGCCGAGACCCCCCGGCGCCAGGCGGAGCACCCCCGCCGCCGGGAAACCCGCGCCGCGCAGGGCGAACTGGTTCCACAACCGCCAGCCGCCACCGGGCAGCAGCACCTCTTCGGCCACGCCGACCATCCCTTCCGACTAGCTCACGGGGGCTTGTTCAGCCCAGCTGCCCCATCCGCTCGCGCAGGCCGCGCGGTCGCATGTCCGTCCACACCCGCTCGACGTGCGCAAGGCACGCCGCGCGCGGCCCCTCGGTCCCGTCGGCGACCCAGCCGGGGGGCAGGTCGCGGTCGGCGGGCCAGATCGAGTACTGCTCCTCGTCGTTGACCACGACCCGGTACACCCGCTCGTCCTGCGTCATCTGCGCTCCCCGTCGGTCGGTGGCGGTGTGCTTGCCGGACCGACGATGCCGCCGCGCGGGCGGCCCCGGTAGAGAAGGAAGCGCAGCGACGACGGCAACCGCGCCGTGCCGCTCCTTCCCTGGTGGGAGCCCCTTCCCGGCGAGCAGTCTTCGTCCAGACACCGCTTCGCAGGGAGGCAGACAGTGAACGAAGGCGCACCGCACACGGCGAACGGACCGGCGGCCGAGGTCTCCTCCGCGCAGCGGAGGCTGTGGTTCCTGGAGCAGCTGGCGCGCGGCGGGTCGGACAACCTGCTGCCGCTGGCGCTGCGGGTGCGCGGCGCGCTGGACGTGCCCGCCCTGGAGCGGGCGCTGTCCGGGGTCGTCACGCGGCACGAGGTGCTGCGCACCCGGTTCACCGCCGTCGACGGCGAGCCCGTGCCGGTGCTCGACCCGCCGGGCGCGGTCGTGCTCCGGCACGTGGACGCCGCGGACCCGCAGGAGGTGTTCGAGCGCGAGCTGCGCCGCCCGCTGGACCTGGCCGTCGAACCGCCGGTGCGCGCCGTGCTGGCCCGCCTCGGCGCCGAGGACCACCTGCTGCTGCTGGTGGTGCACCACATCGCGGTCGACGGCTGGTCGTGGGACGTGCTGCTGCGCGAGCTGGCCGCGGGCTACCGGGGCGAGCACGTGCCCGCCCCCGCCCACCAGTACGCGGACTTCGCCGCCTGGCAGAACGCCCGCCGCACCCCGGAGCGCCTGGCGCGGCTGCTCGCCCACTGGACCGGCCGCCTCACCGGCCTCACCCCGCTCGCCCTGCCCACCGACCGGCCGCGCCCCGAGGTGTGGGACGGCTCCGGCGACGTGGTGCGCTTCGTGGTGCCCCCGGACCTGCTGGCCCGCGTCGACGCCGCCGCCCGCGAGCGCCGCGCCACCCGCTACCAGGTGCTCCTCGCGGTCTACCAGTCGCTGCTGGGCCACCACAGCGGGCGCACCGACGTCGCCACCTGCACCACCATGACCGACCGGGGCGGGCCGCTGGACACCGCGAACCTGATCGGGCCGTTCGTCAACACCGTCGTGCTGCGCACCGACCTCGGCGGGCGCCCGTCGTTCGACGCGCTGCTGCGCCGGGTCCGCGACGGCGTGCTGAGGGACCTCTCGCACGCCGAGGCGCCCTTCGACCGGGTCGTCGGCGCGCTCGGGCTGGAGCGCGACCTGTCCCGCCACCCGCTGGCGCAGGCCTCGTTCACCCTCCTCAACACCGCCCACCAGGGCGCGAGCCTCGAGGGGCTGGACGCGGAGCTGGTGCGCACGCCGCTCGACGGCACCGACATGGAGGTCTTCCTGGACCTCACCCTCATGCCCGACGGCAGCCTGCTCGCCCGCCTCCAGTACGCCACCGCCCTGTTCGACCGGGGCACCGCGCAACAGCTCGCCGACGGGTTCCTGGCGCTGCTCACCGCCGTGCTGGACGACCCGGACGCGCCGGTCGCCGACCTGGCCGCCGCCCTGCCGCCGCTGCCCGGCCGGGTGCTGCTCGACACCTGGTCCCGCCCCGCCGCCGTCCCGCCGCCCGCGCCGCCGCGGGTGCGGGGGAGCGGGGAGCGCGCGGCGCTGGTGTGCGGGGCGGACACCGTCACCTACGACCGCCTCGAGGCCCTGACCGGCGGACTGGCCGCGCTGCTGCGCGACGCCGGGGTGCGGCGGGGCGACGCGGTCGGGGTGTGCCTGCCGCGCGGGACCTGGTCGGTGGTGGCGATGCTGGCGATCTGGCGCGCGGGCGCCGTCCACGTGCCCCTGGACGCGGCGCTGCCGGTGGAGCGGCGGGCGTTCATGGTCGCGGAGGCGGGCGTGCGGCACGCCGTGGGCGACACCGGCGTCGCCGGGGTGCGCCACCTCGACGTGGCCGACGTGGACCCGGACGCCGGGGTCGACCCGGTGGACCCCGACCCGGCCGAGCTGGCCTACGTCATCTTCACCTCCGGCTCCACCGGCCTGCCCAAGGCGGTCGGCGTCGAGCACGGCGCGCTCGCCGCGCACGTCACCGCCGCCCGCGACCGCTACGCCGTCACCGAGGCCGACCGGGTGCTCGCGTTCTCCTCGTTCTCCTTCGACGCCTCCCTCGACCAGCTGCTGCCCGCCCTCACCTCCGGCGCGACCGTCGTGCTGCGCGGCGACGAGCCGTGGCTGCCCGCCTCGGTGCCCGCGCTCGTCGCCGCGCACGGCCTCACCGTCCTGAACCTGCCGCCCACCTACTGGAGCGAGCTGGCCCTGTCCCTGACCTCCGGCGCGGACCTGGCGGGGCTGCGGCTGCTGATCCTCGGCGGCGAGGAGGTGCCGACCGGCGCGCTGGCCGCGTGGCGCGGGCACGCCCCGCACGTGCGGGTGCTCAACGCCTACGGGCCCACCGAGGCCGTCGTCACCGCCACCACCCACGAGATCACCGGCGACCGGGACAGCGGGGCTCGGAGCGGCCGGGTCCCCATCGGCCGCCCGCTCGGCGGCAGGCGGGTGCTGGTGGTCGACGCCTGCGGCGACCCGGTCGGCATCGGCGAGCCCGGTGAGCTGCTGGTCGGCGGGGCCGAGCTGGCGCGCGGCTACCTCGGGCGGCCCGCGCTCACCGCGGAGCGGTTCGTGCCGGACCCGGCGGGCGGCAGGCTCTACCGCACCGGCGACCTGGTGCGGTGGCGGGCGGACGGGGAGCTGGAGTTCCTCGGGCGCGCCGACGACCAGGTCAAGATCCGGGGCTACCGGGTGGAGCTGGGCGAGGTCGAGTCGGCGCTGTCCGGCTGCGCCGGGGTGCTTGCGGCGGCTGCGGCGGTCAAGGCCGACGCGCACGGCGGGCAGAGCCTCGTCGGCTACGTCGTCCCCGCGGGCGACGGCACCCCTGACACCGCCGTCCCCACCGCCGCCGCGCTGCGCGCCGAGCTGGCCCGAGCGCTCCCGCACTACGCCGTCCCGGCGGAGATCGTCGTGCTGGACGCCCTGCCCGTCACCACCTCCGGCAAGCTCGACCGCGCCGCCCTGCCCGACCCCGACCGCGCGGCCACCCCCACCGCCGACCACGCCGAGCCGCGCGACGACGTCGAGCGCGAGATCGCCCGCATCTGGGCCGAGGTGCTGGGCGTGCCGCGGGTGGGCCTGGACGACGGGTTCTTCGACCTCGGCGGCCACTCCCTGCTCGCCACCATGGCCGTCTCCCGCGTCGCCGAGCGGCTCGGGCGGGACGTGGAGCTGCGCGCCCTGTTCGAGAACCCGCGCATCCGCGAGTTCGGGCCCCTGGTCGCCGCCGCCCGCCCCGTCGCCACCGCCCGCGTCGTCCCGGTCGACCGCTCCGGCCCGCTGCCGATGTCCTTCGCGCAGGAGCGCCTGTGGTTCCTGGACCGGGTCTCCGACTCCGGGGAGGACTACGTGCTCTGGTTCTCCTGGCGGGTGACCGGTCCGCTCGACGCCGACGCGTGGGAGGCCGCGCTGGGCGACGTCGTGGCCAGGCACGAGGTGCTGCGCACCGCGCTGGTCGAGGTCGACGGGCACCCGGTGCAGCTGGTCCAGCACCACGTCACGGTCCCGCTGGAGCGGCGCGCCTGCCACGACGTGGAGCAGGTCCGGCGCGAGGCCAAGGAGTTCGCCGCCGCCCGCTTCGAGCTCGACCGGCCCCCGCTGGTCCGCTCCGGCCTGTGGCGGCTCGGACCCGACGAGCACGTGCTGGTGCTGGCCTTCCACCACGTCGCCACCGACGGCTGGTCCAAGGACGTGGTGATCGGCGAACTGGCCCGCTGCTACGCCGCCCGCGCCACCGGCCGCGCCCCCGAGCTGCCCGCGCTGCCGGTGCAGTACGGCGACTACGCGGTCTGGCAGCGCGACCTGCTCGACTCCGGCGCCCTCGACGGGCAGCTCGCGCACTGGAGCGCCGCCCTGGACGGGGTGGCCGCGCTGGACCTGCCCACCGACCACCCCCGCCCGGCCACCCGGTCCGCGCGCGGCGGGGCGGTGGAGACGCCGCTGCCGCCGGAGCTGGCCGAGGGCGTGGACGCGCTCGCCCACCGCTTCGGCACCACCCGCTTCACCGTGCTGCTGGCCGTGCTCCAGTCCGTGCTCGCCCGCTGGTCCGGGCAGACCGACGTCGCCGTCGGCACCCCGGTGGCCGGGCGCGGCCGGGTCGAGCTGGAGGGGCTGGTCGGGTTCTTCGTCAACACCGTCGTGCTGCGCGGCGACCTGTCCGGCGACCCGACCTTCGCCGAGCTGATCACCCAGGCCCGCGACACCGCCCTGACCGCCTTCGGCAACCAGGACGTGCCGTTCGAGCGCCTGGTCGAGCGGCTGCGCCCGGAGCGGGACCTGTCGCGCAACCCGCTGTTCCAGGTCATGTTCGACGTGCAGGAGAGCGCGGTGTCCACCGGCCTGTCCCTGCCGGGCCTGCACCTCGCCGGGTTCGCCCTGCCGTGGGAGTCGGCGAAGTTCGACCTCACCGCGACGTTCCTGGCGCACCCGGACCGGTTCTCGCTCGACGTCGAGTACAGCGCCGACCTGTTCGACGCGGCCACCGCCACCCGGCTGGCCGACCACGTCGTCCGCGCCCTGCGCGCCGCGATCGCCGACCCGGACTCGGTCGCCGCCCACGCCGACCTGCTGTCCGAGGACGAGCGCGCCGCCCTCACCGCCCCGCCGCCGCCCGCGCCCGCCGCGCCGCTGCGCCTGGGCGGGGCCCCGGAGGCCACCGCGCTGGTGTGCGGGGAGCGGGCGGTGACCTACGGCGAACTGGACGGCCTGGTCGGCGGGCTCGCCTCGGCGCTGGCCGCCGGGGGAGTGCGCCGGGGCGACCCGGTCGGGGTGTGCCTGGGCCGGGGCCCGTGGTCGGTGGCGGCGATGCTCGCGGTGTGGCGGGCGGGCGGCGCGTACGTGCCGCTCGACCCGGCCCTGCCCGAGGAGCGGCTGCGGTACGCGCTGGCCGAGGCGGGCGTGCGGGTCGCCGTCGTGGACGAGCGGACGAGCGGTCCGCTCACCCGGCTGGGCGCCCAGGTCGTGCCCGTCGGGAGCACCACCCCCGACGAGCACCCCGACCCGGTGCACCCCGCAGCGGACCCCGACCCCGCCGACCTGGCCTACGTCATCTTCACCTCCGGCTCCACCGGCAGGCCCAAGGCCGTCGGCGTCGACCACGGCCCGCTGGCCGCGCACGTCGCCGCCGCCCGCGAGCTGTACGCCCTCACCCCCGACGACCGGGTCCTGGCGTTCGCCTCGCTGTCCTTCGACGCCTCCCTCGAACAGCTCCTGCCCGCCCTGGCCGCCGGCGCGACCGTCGTGCTGCGCCCGGACGAGGTGTGGTCGGTGGACGAGCTGGCCGCCGAGGTCCGCGACCGGGGGATCACCGTCGCCGAGCTGACCCCGTCCTACTGGGCGCAGGTCGTGGCCCGCCTCGGCGACCTGGCCCCCGACCTGGCCGGGCTGCGGCTGCTGGTCACCGGCGGCGAGGCGCTGCCCGCCGAGCCGCTGGGCCGCTGGTTCGAGCTGCTGCCGCACGTGCCGGTGGTCAACAGCTACGGCCCGACCGAGGCGGTGATCGCCGCGACCGCCCACCTGGTGACCGGACCGGTCACCGGCCGGGTGCCCATCGGGACCGCGCTGGGCGCCCGCACCCTGCACGTGGTCGACCGGCACGACCGCCCCGTCCCGGACGGCGTGCCCGGCGAGCTGCTGATCGGCGGCCCGCACCTGGCGCGCGGCTACCTCGGCCACCCCGAGCTGACCGCCGAGCGGTTCCCGGCCAACCCGTTCGGCCCCGGCCGCGCCTACCGCACCGGCGACCGGGTGCGCCGCCTGCCCGGCGGCGAGCTGGAGTTCCTCGGCCGGGTGGACGACCAGGTCAAGATCCGGGGCCACCGGATCGAGCCCGGCGAGGCCGCGGCGGTGCTGCGGGAGTGCCCAGGGGTGCGCGGCGCGGCCGTCGTGGTCCGCGAGGTCGGCGGCGAGCCCGCGCTGGTCGGCTACGCCACCGGCGAGGGCCTCGATCCCGGCGGGCTCACCGCCTGGTGCCGCGACCGGCTGCCCGGCTACCTCGTGCCCACCGCGGTCGTGCTGCTCGACGCCCTGCCGCTGACCGTGCAGGGCAAGCTCGACACCGCGGCCCTGCCGGACCCCGCGACCACCGCCCCCGGCGAGCACGTCCCGCCGAGCACGCCCACCGAGGTGGTGCTCGCCCAGATCTGGGCCGAGGTGCTGGGCGTGGACCGGGTCGGCCTGCACGACGACTTCTTCGCGCTCGGCGGCCACTCGCTGCGCGCCGTCGCCACCGCCTCCCGCGTGCGCACCGCGTTCGACTGCCCCCTCGCGGTGCGCGAGCTCTTCGACAACCCCACCGTCGCGCTGCTCGCCGCCGAGGTGGAGCGCCTGCTGGTCGAGCAGATCTCCGCGATGAGCGAGGACGAGATCGACCTGTCCCTGTCGGTCGACGCCGCTTTCTGAAGACGAACTGGACGGAGCACGCCATGACCACCTCGCAGACCCACCCCGCCCGCTCCGGTCTGTCGCCCGCCGCCCGCGCCCTGCTCGAACGGCGCCTGCGCGGCCTCACCGGCGGCCCGACCGGCATCCCCCGCCAGGACCCGAGGCCGCAGACCGCGCCGCTGTCGGCCGCGCAGCAGCGGCTGTACTTCCTGGACCAGCTCGCCCCCGGCGGCACCGAGTACCTGCTGCCCGCCGCGTGGCGGCTCACCGGCCCGCTCGACGCCGAGGCCCTGGCGGGCGCGGTGGACGACCTGACCGCCCGGCACGAGCAGCTGCGCGCGGTGTTCCCCGCCGAGGACGGCGTCCCGCACCAGCGGATCCTGCCGCGCGGCGCGCCGCTGGCGACCGTCGAGCTGCCCGCCGGGCGCGCCGACGACCTCACCGGGGCGGTGCACGCCGCCGCCACCCGCCCCTTCGACCTGGCCGCCGAACCGGCCTTCCGCGCCACCCTGGTCGCGCCTGCCGGGGCCGACCCCGTGCTCGTCCTGGCCGCCCACCACATCGTCACCGACGGCTGGTCCCTGGACGTGCTGGTGCGCGACCTGCGCGAGCTGTACCGGGCCCGCCTCGCCGGACGGCCGTCCCCGCTCAAACCCACCCCGATCGAGTACACCGACTACGCGGCCTGGCAGCGCGCCTGCGACGAGAGCGCCGACCTGGCGCACTGGCGCGCCGCCCTGTCCGGCCTGACCCCGCTGGAGCTGCCCACCGACCACCCCCGTCCACGAGAGCGCTCCCACGAAGGCGCCGTGCACGTCGTCGACCTGCCCGCCGACCTCGCCGCCGCCGTCAGCGCCGCCGACACCACCCCGTTCACCACGGTCATGGCCGCCTTCCAGGCCGCGCTCGGCTTCCACAGCGGGCAGGACGACGTCGCCATCGGCACGATCACCGCCAACCGGGACCGCGCCGAGACCGAGGACCTGGTCGGGTTCTTCGTCAACACCCTGGTCATGCGCGCCGACCTGTCCGGCGACCCCACCTGCGCGCAGGTGCTGGAGCGGGCCAGGGAGCGCGTGCTCGGGGCGCTGAGCCACCAGGGCCTGCCGTTCGAGCGGGTCGTCGACGAGCTCAGCCCCGAGCGGGACCTGTCGCGCAACCCGCTGTTCCAGGTCCTGTTCTCCTACGCCGAGTCCGGCGGCGGCGACGGGTTCGCCCTCGGCGGCGCGGTGGCCAGGCCGTTCCCGATCGCGCTCACCAGCGCCAAGTTCGACCTGTCCCTGGAGGCGACCAGGCGCGGCGACGGCTACCGGCTGTCGTTCGTCTACCGGCCGGACCTGTTCGAGCCGGGGTCGATCGCCCGGCTGGCCGCGCACACCGTCGCGGTGCTGCGGGCGTTCTTCGAGCGCCCCGACGCCCGGCTCGGCTCGGTGCCGCTGCTCACCGACGCCGAGCGCGAGTTCCTGCTGGGCCCGGACGGCCCGGCGGTCGCGGGCTCGGAGACCGGGCGGGCCGCGCTGGTCCTGGACCGGGTGGCCGACCACGTCGCCGCCACCCCGCACGCGGTGGCCGTCACCGGCGGCGGGCGCTCGCTCACCTACGCCGAGCTCGACGCCGCGTCCACCGCGCTCGCGAACCGGCTGCGCGCGCTGGGCGCGGGCCGGGAGAGCCTGGTCGGGGTGTGCCTGGAGCGCACCGCGGACCTCGCGGTGGCGCTGCTGGGGGTGTGGCGGGCGGGCGCCGCGTACCTGCCGCTGGACCCGCGCCACCCGCGCAAGCGCCTGGAGTTCACCGTCGCCGACGCGGGCGTGGACCTGGTCGTCGCCGACGACACCGGTCGCGGCGCGCTCGACGGCCTGCCCGTCACCCTGCTCGACCCGGCCGACCCGTCCACCGACCCGTCCACCGGCGCGCCCGCCGCCGTGCCCACCACCCCGGTGCTCGGCGAGGACCTCGCGTACGTCATCTACACCTCCGGCTCCACCGGCGCGCCCAAGGGCGTCGAGATCACCCACGCCAACGTCGCCTGGCTCTTCGCCGCCGCCGACCGGCGCTTCGACTTCGGCCCCGGCGACGTGTGGTCCCTCATGCACTCCGCCGCCTTCGACTTCTCGGTGTGGGAGCTGTGGGGCCCGCTGGCCACCGGCGGTCGCGCCGTCGTGCTCACCGGCGAGCAGACCCGCGACCCCGAGGCCGTGCACGCGGTGCTGCGCGACGAGCGCGTCACCGTGCTCAGCCAGACCCCGGCCGCCTTCAAGGGCCTGCGCGCCCACCTCGCCCAGCACGGCCGCACCTTCGACGACCTCGCGCTGCGCACCGTCGTGTTCGGCGGCGACGCCTTCGACACCCACGACTACCGCGACTGGTTCGACGCGCCCGGCCGCAAGCCCGCGCTGGTCAACATGTACGGCATCACCGAGACCACCGTCCACGTCACCCACCGGCTCATCACCGACGACGACATCTGGGACCACCACGGCGACCGCTCGCCCATCGGCCGCCCCCTGCCCGGCCAGCACGGCGTCGTGCTGGACCGGCACGGCCGCCTGGTGCCGGTCGGCACGGTCGGCGAGCTGCACATCACCGGCGACGGCGTGGCGCGCGGCTACCGCAACCGGCCCGAGCTGACCGCCGAGCGCTTCCCGCGCGGCGTCCTCGGCGGGCGGCGCGCCTACCGCACCGGCGACCTGGTCCGGGTCCTGCCGGACGGCCAGCTGTCCTACGTGGGCCGCGCCGACGACCAGGTCAAGATCCGGGGCTTCCGGGTCGAGCCCGGCGAGATCGAGAGCGCCCTGCGCGGCTGCGCCCAGGTCGCCGACGCCGCCGTCGTGGCCAAGCCCGGCCCGCAGGGCGCCCGCCTGGTCGGCCACGTCGTGCTCACCGGCGGCGCGCTCGACCCGTCCGCGCTGCGGGAGCGGCTGCGCGAGCGGCTGCCCGAGCACATGGTCCCCGCGCTGTTCGTGCGGCACGAGCGGCTGCCGCTCACCACCAACGGCAAGGTCGACCGGGCCGCGCTCGCCGCCGTGGAGGCGGGCGGCGCCCGCACCCGCGCCGAGCACGCCCCGCCGCGCACCCCCGTCGAGCAGGCGCTGGCCGCCGTGTGGGCGGAGGTCACCGGCGCCGAGCGGGTGGGCCTGGGCGACAACTTCTTCGACCTGGGCGGCGACTCCATCCTCGCGCTGCGCGTGGTGGGCCTGGCCCGCGCCGCAGGGCTGGGCCTGGGCGTGGCCGACGTCTTCCGCGCCCGCACCCTGGGCGAGCTGGCCGCGCTGGCGGGCGACGCCGCCGCCGAACCCGACCCGGTCCAGCCGTTCTCGCTGCTCGACCCGGCCGACCGGGCCCGGCTGCCCGAGGGCCTGGTCGACGCCTACCCGCTCACCGCGCTGCAGGCCGGGATGCTGCACGAGATGCTGTCGGACCCGCACCGCGCGGCTTACCACAACGTCACCGACCTCAAGATCACCGTGCCGGAGGGCTTCGACCTCGCCGCGTTCCAGGCCGCCGCCGACGAGGTGGCGCGCGCCCACGACATCCTGCGCAGCTCGGTGGCGCTGGTCGGCTTCGGCGAACCGCTCCAGCTCGTGCACCCCGAGGCCGCCCTGCCGGTCGGGTTCACCGACCTGCGCGGCCTGTCCCGCGAGGAGCAGCGGGCCGCGCTGCGCCGCCACGTGGACGCCGAGTTCGCCCGCCGCTTCGACCTCGCGGCCCCGCCGCTGGTGCGCCTGCACCTGCACCGGCTCACCGACCGCGAGCTGCGGTTGACCATCACCGACTGCCACGTGGTGCTCGACGGCTGGAGCCTGACCTCCCTGGTCGCCGACCTGCTCGACCTGCACCGGCAGGCCGTGCGGGGCGGGCGCCCGCACCTGCCGCCCGCGCCGCGCTTCGCCGAGTACGTGGCGCTGGAGCTGGCCGCCATCGACTCCGCCGAGGGCATGGCGCACTGGCGGGAGGAGCTGGCCGAGTTCCGCCCGGTCCGCTTCGGCCACCGCGAGCCGGGCGGGGCCGAGGTCGTGCACGAGGTGCGCCGCTCCTTCGCCGGGCTGACCGAGGCGATCGGGCAGCTGGCGCGCCGGGCGGGCGTGCCGCGCCGCACCGTGCTGCTGACCGCCTTCCACCACACCATGAGCCTGTTCGCCGAGCCGGGCGACCCGGTCGGCGGGCACTCCATCGGCCTGGTCACCAACGGCCGCCCCGAGCGCTCGGGCGCGGACCGGATGCGCGGGCTGTTCCTCAACACCGTGCCGTTCGGGGTGCGCCGCACCGGCCGCACCTGGCTGGACCTGGTGCGCGACACCTTCGCCGCGGAGCAGGCGGTGCTCCCGCACCGCAGGGTGCCGATGGCGCACATGGCGCGGCTGCGCCCCGGCGAGCCGAACCTGGTGGAGGCGGTGTTCAACTACGTCAACTTCCACCGGCTCAGCGGCGACACCTGGGACGAGTCGCTGGAGATCGCCCGCACCCTGTTCCCGCTGCTGGTCAACACCAGCGTCAACGGCTTCACCCTGGACGTGGACCCGACCCGCGTCGACCCGGCCACCGCCGAGCAGGTCGCCGACGTGTTCCGGGACCTGCTGGAGGCCATGGCCGCCGACCCGGACGGCCCGGTCACCCGGCCCACCACCGGCGGCGCGGTCCGGGAGCACGACCTGCTGGTCCTCTCGCGCGGCCCGGTGTCCGCGCCCGCCACCACCGCGTTCCACCAGCAGGTCGCCGCGCAGGACCGGTCCGCCGTCGCCCTCACCCACCTCGGCCCGGACGGCCCGGTGGACCTGACCCACGGGCAGCTGCACGAGCAGGCCCTCCTGCTCGCCGGGCGGCTGCGCGCGCAGGGCGTCGGGCCGGAGTCGATCGTCGGCATCTGCGTCGACCGGGGACCGGACCTGGTGCGCGCCGTGCTGGCCGTGCTGCACGCCGGCGGCGCCTACCTGCCCATGGACCCGCTGCTGCCCACCGACCGGCTCGCGTTCATGGCCGCCGACAGCGGGATGCGCGCCCTGCTCACCCAGGGCGCCCTGGCCGGGACCGTCCCGTTCGACGGCCCCACCACCCTGCTCGACCGGCCCCTGCCCGCCGGGACCGAACCACTCGTCCCGGCCGAGGAGGTCGACGGGGACGCCGCCGCGTACGTCATCTACACCTCCGGCTCCACCGGCGTGCCCAAGGGCGTGGTGATCCCGCACTCCGGCCTGGCGACCATGGCCGACGCCCAGCGCGACCTGGTGCGCCCCGGCCCGGCCGACCGGGTCCTGCAGTTCGCCTCGGCGAGCTTCGACGCGTCCGTGCTGGAGATGACCTGGGCGCTGACCAACGGCGGACGCCTGTGCACCGCCCCCAAGGACGCCCTGCGCCCCGGCCCCGACCTGGCCCGCACCCTGCGCGAGCTGCGGATCACCGCGACCATGCTGCCGCCCAGCGCCCTCGCCGTCATGACCGGCGAGGAGTTCCCCGACCTGGCCACGCTCCAGGTCGCGGGGGAGGCGTGCCCGGCCGAGATCGCCGACGCCTGGTCGGCGGGCCGCGCGTTCCACAACGTCTACGGCCTCACCGAGACCTCGGTGTGGACCACCGCGCAGGTCTGCGAGCCCGGCGGCGGGCGCCCCGCCATCGGCCTGCCCTTCCGCAACACCACCGCCTACGTGCTCGACCCCGACCTCCAGCCGGTGCCGGTGGGCGTGGTCGGCGAGATCCACCTCGGCGGTCTCGGCGTCGCCCGCGGCTACCTGGGCAGACCCGGCCTGACCGCCGACACCTACGTGCCCGACCCGTACGGCCCGCCCGGCTCCCGGCTGTGCCGCACCGGCGACCTCGGCCGCCGCCGCGCCGACGGCAGCATCGAGTGGGCCGGGCGCCGCGACTCGCAGGTCAAGCTGCGCGGCTTCCGCATCGAGCTGGGCGAGGTCGAGCACGCCCTGGGCGAGCTGCCCGAGGTCGCGCAGGCCGTGGTGCTGCTGCGCGAGCTGCCCGGCGGTCCCGCGCTGGTGGCGTACGTGGTCGGCGACGTCACCGACGCGGAACCGCTGCGGCGGGCGCTGCGCGCCAGGGTGCCCGCCTACATGGTGCCCGCCCGGTTCGTCGTGCTGGACGCCCTGCCGGTCAACCGCAGCGGCAAGGTCGACCGGGGCGCGCTGCCGCTGCCCACGGCCGAGCGCGACGGCGCGGGCGCCGCCTACACCGCCCCGCGCACCCCGACCGAGGTCGTGCTCGCCGAGGTGTGGCGGGACGTGCTGGGGCTGGCCGAGATCGGCGTGCACGACGACTTCTTCCGCATCGGCGGCAGCTCCCTGTCCACCGTGCGGGTCGCCGCCACCGCCCGCTCCAGGGGCGTGCCGGTCACCGTGCGGGACCTGGTCGAGCGGCCCACCATCGCCCAGCTCGCCGCCCGGCTCGCCGAGACCGCGCCAGACGGGCCGCGCGAGGTGCGCTCCGAGGTGCGGCTGCGCGACGGCGACGGCGAGCCGCTGCACTGCGTGCACCCCACCGGCGGCAGCGCCGCCTGGTTCGTGCCGCTGGCCAGGGCGCTCCCGCAGGGCCCGGTGCTGGCGTTCCAGGCGCGCGGCCTGCTCGGCGGCGTCGACCCCACCACCGTGCGCGGCATCGCCGCCAACTACGTCGCCGAGCTGCCGGGCGAGGCCCCGCGCGCCCTGCTGGGCTGGTCGATGGGCGCGAACCTCGCCCTGGAGATGGCGACCCAGCTGCACGAGCGCGGCGCGTCCGCCGAACCGCTGGTGCTCGTCGAGCCCTACCTGCCCAACAAGCCCGCCCGCGACCGGCTGCTCGGCGTCGCCGCGGACCTGGCCGGGGCGCTGGAGCTGCGCGACCGGGTGCGCGCGCTGGAGCCGTCCGCCGAGCGCGACGCCGTGCTGGCGCGGCTGCGCGAGGTGCTGCTGGGCGCGGGCATGTCGCCCAGCGAGGCCGACCTCGCGCACGACGCGCCCATCGAGGTGTGGCACTCGCTGCTGGCCGCGCTCGCCGACTACGAGCCCCGCCCGCACCCCGGCCACGTGCACCTGGTCGTCGGCTCCGAGGCCGCCGCCATCCCGGACGGGCAGCCCATGCCGGGGCTGGACGTCGGGTTCGCCGAGTACGTCGAGCGCTGGCGCGAGCTGGCGCTGGGCGGGCTGACCGTGCACGTGTCGCCGGGCGACCACATGACCATCCTCGCCGAGCCCAACGCCCGCGCGTTCGCGGACCTGCTCGGCGCGATCAGGGCGGAGGCCCGTCGATGACCGCGACCCTGGACCCCACCGCGCCCACCGCGCCCACCGCGCCCACCGCACCCGCCGCGCCCCTCGCACCCGCCGCGCCCCTCGCACCCACCGCACCCCTCGCCGCGCCCGCCTTCACCGAGCGCTACCTGCTCGACCCGGCGGTCAACGCCGACCCGTACCCGTACCTGAACGCCCTGCGCGACCACGACCCCGTGCGCTGGAGCCCGCTGCACCGGGCCTGGCTGGTCACCGGGCACGCCCAGCTCATCTCGGCGCTGCGCGAGCCCGCCGCGTCCGCCGACCGCGTCGGCCCGCTCAGGGACGCCGTCCCCGAGGGCGCCCGCCACAGCGCCGAACGGGCCTTCGGCACCCTGTCCCGCTGGATGGTGTTCACCGACGCCCCCGACCACCGGCGGTTGCGCCAGGTGTTCCAGGAGCAGTTCTCGGCGCGCGCCATCAACCGCTACCGGCCGCTGATCGAGCGCGTCACCAGGGCGCTGCTCACCCGCAGGGCCGTGCCGGGGCGGGTCGGGGACCTGATCGCGGACGTCGCGAAGCCGCTGCCCGCGCTGGTGTTCGCCCGCTGGCTGGGCGTGCCGCAGCAGCACCACGCGTCGTTCTGGTACTGGAACGCCAAGGTCGGCGAGCTGGTGCTCGGCGGGGCGCAGGAGGAGCGCGAGTACCGGACCTCGCTCCAGTCGCTGGTGAACCTGGAGGAGTACCTGGCGGACCTGGTCGGCAAGCGCCGCGCCGACCCGCAGGACGACCTGATCAGCGCGGTCCTCGCGGGCGGGCAGGTCGGGGACAGGGTGACCGAGGACGAGTTCGTCGGGATGCTCACCCAGATGGCCTTCGCGGGCGGGGAGACCACCAGCAACCTGATCGCCAACGCCGCCCGCGCCCTGCTGCTCGACCCGGAGCAGCTGGCGGCGGTGCGCGCCGACCCGTCGCTGGTGGGTGCGGCGGTGGAGGAGGCCATGCGGTTCGACGGGCCGTCGAAGATGTCCATCCGCCTGGCGTCGCGCGACTTCGAGCTGTCCGGCGCGCGGGTGCGCGCGGGCGACCGGCTGTTCCTGGTCACCGCCGCCGCGAACCGCGACCCCGCCCGCTACCCGGACCCGGACCGCTTCCAGGTCACCCGCGCCGACACCGCCCACCTGGGCTTCGGCTTCGGCGCGCACTTCTGCATCGGCGCCGCGCTGGCCCGCCTGGTGGCCCGCTCGGCGCTGGAGTTCCTGGTCACCGAGTACCCCGGCCTGCGCCTGGAGGGGACCCGGCACACCTGGCAGCCGTCCCTGCTCAACCGCAGCCTGACCGCCCTGCCCGTCCGGTACTGACCCGACCCGCTCACCCAGCCCCACGCGTTCACCCCCCTGTCGGGGAGAGGAAGAAGGTCTCCGCCATGACCACCACGTTCACCGGCGCGGGCGCCCGGCTGCTGGCCCCGGCCCGGCTCCCGTCGTTCCGCCTGCTGTGGGCGGGGCAGGCCCTGTCGCTGCTCGGCGACGGGTTCAGCTACATCGCGTTCGCCTGGATCACCCTGGAGCTGACCGGCTCCACCCTCCAGCTCGGCTACGTCCTGGCGCTCCAGGCGATCCCGCGCGCCCTGCTCACCCTGGTCGGCGGGTCGCTGAGCGACCGGTGGTCCACCCGGCGGCTGATGGTGCTCTCCAGCTGGGCCCGCGCCGCGGTGATGGCGTCGGTCGGGCTGGCCGGGCTGTCCGGGAGCCTCGGGTTCTGGGGGCTGTGCGCGGCGGCGGCGGCCTTCGGCGCGGTGGACGCGTTCTTCCAGCCCGCCCGCATGTCGATCCTGCCGTCCGTGGTCGCCAAGGACCTGCTGCCCGCCTCCAACGCGCTGCTCGGCGCGGGCGCCAAGGTCTCCTCGGTGCTTGGCCCCGCGGTGGGCGGCGTGGTGGTCGCCGCGACGGACGCGAACTACGCCTTCCTCGTCGACGCCCTGTGCTTCGCGCTGTGCGCGCTGTGCGTGACCGGGGTGCGCACGCTGCCCCGCGACCCCGAGCAGACCCCGGCCGCCGCCACCCCGGAGCCGGTCTCGCTGCTGGGCCGCATCAAGGAGGGCCTGCGCTACGCCCTGTCCGACCCGCGCATCCGCACCGTCCTGGTCGTCGACGTGGCCGTGACGTTCTGCTACGCCGGTCCGTTCACCGTGGGCTTCGCCAACCTCGCCCGCACCGAGGTCCAGGGCGGCTCCACCACCCTGGGCGTGCTCAACGGCGCGCTCGCGGCGGGGGCCATGCTCGGCACCCTCGTCGGCGGGGCGAGCAGCGCCAAGCCCAGGGTCGGGCTGCTGGTGGCCGCGCTCGCCGGGTGGCTGGCGGTGGGCATGGCGGCGCTGGGGTTCGTGGAGGGCGCGGTCGAGGCGGTGGCGACGGTGTTCCTGATGGGCTTCGGCATCGGCTACCAGGGCGTGTTCGGGCTCAGCTGGATCCAGCGCAACATCAAGGGCTCGGTGCTCAGCCGGGTGATCTCGGTGGACATGGTCCTCGGCTACGCCGTCGCGCCGCTGTCGCTGGTGCTGTGCGGGGCGCTCGCGGAGCGGAACACCGCGCTGATGTTCGGCGGCACGGCGGTGATCCTGGCCGTGACCGCGCTCGGCGTGCTCGCCTCCAAGCCGGTCCGCGAGATGCGCTGACCCCGACCCCCGCGCCCGACCGCCCGCGCCCGACCCCCGGCCCGTCCCGGTTCCGCCCGTTCCCGCCGCCCGCTCTCCCCACCACGGGGGAGCGGGCGCCGTTGTTGCCGCCGCCGCTATCACCACCCGCCCCACCGCGCCCCTGACCTGCCGCGTCCCGCCCGCACGCCCGCGACCTGCCGCGTCGCCACCCGCGC
Organism: Actinosynnema pretiosum; assembly: GCF_002354875.1. GTDB lineage: Bacteria > Actinomycetota > Actinomycetes > Mycobacteriales > Pseudonocardiaceae > Actinosynnema > Actinosynnema auranticum. Next base: position 4,204,098 of record NZ_CP023445.1, on the reverse strand, counting down.
GCCCCACCCCCTCCCGAGCGGCCCCCGTCACCCGTACGCGTGTCCACGTCCCGTGGATAAGTCGGGGATTTCGCCGTGATAGCCGCCCTGCCGATCCTCGTGGGCGGAATCAGTCTCACGCGATGTCATCCGTCGGAATCGCTTGGAGGCGAACGTGGAGCAGATCTGCGCAGTGGACAGCGCGCTGGTGCCGGTGGCCGTGGTGGCCAGGGACCCGATGCTGGAGGCCGGGGCGGCGAGCGCGTTGCGCGCCTGTCCCGAGCTGGTGGTGGTGGAGGGCGAGGCCGCGGAGTCCGCGCGGGTCGCCGTGGTGCTGGTCGACGAGGTCGACCGGGAGGTGCTGGACCTGGCCCGCGCGCGGCGCGGCGCCGTGGTGCTGGTGGTGGCCGAGGTGACGGCCGTGCAGGCGCTGCACGCCGTGCTCGCCGGGGTGCGCGGCCTGCTGCGCCGCCGGGACGCGGACGCGCGGCGGCTCACCCGCGCCGTCATGGCCGCCGCCGTCGGGGACTGCACGGTGCCCCCCGACCTGCTCGACCGGTTGCAGGGCGCGGTGGGGGAGCCCGCGGCGCCCGCGCTGGCGGGCAGCGGGCTGAGCGAGCGCGAGCGCGCGGTGCTCGCCCTGGTCGCCGAGGGGCGCGAGACCGGGGAGATCGCGAAGGAGCTGTGCTACTCGCCGCGCACCGTCACCACGGTGGTGCACGACATCACCCGCCGGTTCCGGCTGCGCAACCGCGCGCACGCGGTGGCCTACGCGCTGCGGGCGGGCCTGCTGTGAGCGGGGTGCGGGTGCACGTGACGGCGGTCGGGCCGGTGGCGCGCGACGTCCCGGCGCGGCTGCGCGAGGCGGGCATGGTGCTGGTCGACGCGCCGGGGCCGGACGTGGTCGTGGTGCTGGCGGCGAAGTCGGTGGACGAGGCCCTGGACGCCTGCCCCGAGCGGTTCCGGCCCGGCGTCGACCGGCTGCTCGTGCTCGCGGACTCGTTCGACCCGTCGGGGGTGCTGCGCGCGGTGCGCATGGGCGCCAGCGCCGTGCTGTGCCCGGTGGCCTCCCCGCTGTCCCGGCTCGTCGCCGGGGTGCACTCGGCGCTGCACGGCGACGGCGTCGTCCCTTACCAGGCGCTGGTGCGGTTGCTCGGGCGCTCCGGCAAGGGCGTGGTCCAGGTCGAGGCGCTCACCGCGAAGCAGACCGCCGTGCTCCAGCTCATGGCCGATGGCCTGGGCAATTCCGCGATAGCCGCGGCACTGGCCTGCTCGGAGCACACGGTCAAGAACGTCATCTACGAGCTGACCGCGCGGTTGCGCGCGCGCAATCGGGCGCACGCGGTGGCCCACGCGGTGCGACTTGGATTGGTATGACCAGGTCAGCGAGCTGTGAATAGCGCTATCACGGCTCGGGGCAACTCGTGATAGGCGGGAGATAAATGGCGCGATAGGGGCGGGATTAAATGCTGTCATACATTTTTCCCAACACCAGAGAGAATAAACTGGAACGGGAGAGAAGAAATGAACATCACCGCGATCGCCAAGGCCGCCGCCCTCGCCGCCACCGTCTCCGCCGCGACCCTGCTCGGCGCCCAGGACGCCCTCGCCGAGGGCACGAACCCGTGGGACAGCGCGCCCGCCGGGACCGCGGTGGTCGACGGCGGCACGAACCCCTGGGACGCCACCCCGGCGGGCGGCACGAACCCCTGGGACAGCGCGCCCGCCAGGGCCTCGGTCGTCGACGGCGGCACGAACCCGTGGGACGCCACCTCGACCGGTGACACCAACCCGTGGGACGCGGCTCCGACCGGTGACACGAACCCGTGGGACAGCGCCCCCGCGGGCGACACGAACCCCTGGGACGCGGCCCCGACCGGTGACACGAACCCGTGGGACGCCGCCCCGACCGGTGACACGAACCCCTGGGACGCCACCCCCGCCGACGACACCAACCCCTGGGACTGACCCCGCCGGTCCCGAGCGCGCGACGGGGGTCAACGCCGACCCCCAGCGCTACGCGGGCACCTTCCCCTCCAGCAGCGCCAGCTCCCGCCGCACCACCGCCACCCCGCCGTGGTCCATCATCCGCTCCCGCACCGCCAGCGACCGCTCGAAGCACTCGCGGGCCGCCTCGACCCGCCCCGCCGCCGCGTTCACCTCGCCCAGGTTGTGCAGCAGGTGCCCCTCGCCGATCACGTCCCGGCTGGCCCGCACCATCTCCAGCACCTCGGTCAGCGTCCGCTCCGCGAGCTCGTGCTCCCCCCGGTGCAGCTGCACCTGCCCGATGCGCCGCATCGTGGTCGCCACCCCGCCGGTGTACCCGACCTCCCGGCAGGTGGCCATCGCCTCCGCGAGCTGCGCGAGCGCCTCGTCGTCCCGCCCGGTGCGCATGAGCACGTGCGCCCGCTGGGTCAGCACGATCGCGCGCCCGACGACGTCGCCGACCTCCTCGAACCCGGCCAGCGCCAGCCCGTACAGCGCCAGCGCGCCCGCGTCGTCCCCGGCCTGCCGGGTGAGCAGCCCCAGGTCGCGCCTGCACAGCGCCTGCCCGCGCACATCACCCAGCTCGGTGAACGCCGCCAGCGCCTCCACCAGCACCGCCCCGGACTCCTCGGCGCGCCCCCGGTTGATGTGCAGGGTGCCGAGCGAGGCCAGCAGCGCCGCCGTGCCGCGCGCGTTGCCCGCGGCCCTGGTGGCCCGCAGCGCCTCGTCGTGGGTGTGCCGCCAGTCGTCCAGGTGCCCGCGCGCCTCGAACAGCGTCGTCGTGGTCACCGCCAGGTCCCAGCACAGCTCGTCCAGCCCGAGCCGCGCCGCCTGCGCCACGGCCGCCCGCAGGTTCGGCAGCTCGCCCTCCAGCCACTCCAGCGGGCTCTCCAGCAGCCGCTCGGCGTGCACGGGGTGCGGGTGCCAGCGCGGCGCGCTCCCGTGCAGCGCGGTGAAGTCGCCGCCGAACACGCCCCGGTGCGCCTGCTCGGCCAGCGACAGCCAGCCGCCGAGCACCCGCTCCTGCACCTCCCGCTGCTCCCGCTCGTCCACCGACGCCAGCTGCTCGCGGGCGAACAGCCGGATGATGTCGTGGAAGCGGTAGCGGAACTCGCCGGTGCCGTCGACCGAGACCACGTCGAGCATCTGCACATCCACCAGCGGCTCGATCAGGTCCGAGGCGTACGGCCTGCCGTCGTCCAGCGCCGCGCCCGCCACCCAGCCGGGCAGCGACGGGCCCTCGGCCAGGCTGAGCAGCCCGAACAGCCGCCGCGTCGGCTGGTCCAGCCCGTCGTGGGTCAGCGACAGGCTCGCCCGGATCGTCATCTCGCCGTGCGCCAGCTCGTCGAGGCGGTGCCGCTCGCTGGCCAGCCGGTGCACCATCGACGCCAGCGACCAGTGCGGTCGGGCCGCCAGCCGCGCCGCGACGATCCGCAGCGCCAGCGGCAGCCCGCCGACGGTGCGCACCAGCGCCTCCGCCGCCTCCGGCTCGCCCGCCACCCGCCGCTCGCCCACGACCCGGCCGAGCAGCTCCAGCGACTGCTCCCGGTCCAGCACGTCCAGCTCCAGCTGCCGCGCCCCCGGCAGCCCGGTCAGCCGCGCCCGGCTGGTCACCACCACCGCGCAGCGCCCGCCGCCGGGCAGCAGCGGCAGCACCTGCCGCTCGCTGACCGCGTTGTCCAGCACCACCAGCACCCGCCGGTCCGCCAGCAGCGTCCGGTACATCTCGGTGCGCGCGGTGTGCTCCACCGGGATCATCGCGCCGGGGATGCCGAGCGCCTGCAGGAACCGGCCGAGCACGTCGGCGGACCCGCCCGCGTCGCCGTAGCCGCCGCGCAGGTCGCAGTACAGCTGCCCGTCGGGGAAGTGCTCCTCGGCGACCCGGTGCCCCAGGTGCGCGGCCAGCGTCGACTTGCCCACGCCCGGCCTGCCGATGACCACCACGACGCCGACCGCGCGCCGCCCCGCGCCCCCGGTGAGCACCTCCTCGGCGGCGGTGATCAGCTCCTCGCCACCGATGAAGTCGGCGGTGTCGGCGGGCAGCTGCCTGGGCACCGCCGCGCGCGCGGCGTCGGCGGGCTCAGCGGGTCTTCGCTCGCGCGCCGGCTCGGGGCCGCGCAGCAGCGAGGCGTCCCCGGCGTGGATCGCCCGCTCCAGCTCCCGCAGCTCCTCGCCGGGCTCCAGGCCCAGCTCCTCCACCAGCAGGTCGCGGCCCTCCCGGTACACCTCCAGCGCCTCGGCCTTGCGGCCCGACCGGTACAGCGCCAGCATCAGCAGCGCCCTCGGCCGCTCCCGCAGCGGGTGCTCGCGCACCAGCCTGCCGATCTCGCCGACCAGCTCGTGGTGCAGCCCCAGCTCCAGGTCGATCCCCAGGCAGGTCTCCACCGCGTTGAGCCGGTCCTCCTCCAGGCGCAGCGCCCTGGTGCGCAGCGGCGCGCTCGCCAGCCCGCTCAGGCACTCCCCGCGCCACAGCCCCACCGAGGCCCGCAGCAGCTCGGACGCCTCGGACAGCTCGCCGCGCCTGGCCGCCGCGCGCCCCTCGGTGACGCCCCTGGTGAACTCGTGCACGTCCAGCGAGGCGTCCGGCAGGCGCAGCTGGTAGCCCGGCGGGCGGGTCACGATGGAGACCTCCACGCCCGCGTCGGCCAGCGTCTTGCGCAGCCGCGACACGCAGATCTGCACCTGGGTGCGCGCGGTGTCCGGCGGGTTGACCTCCCACAGCGCGTCCACCAGGTGGTCCGTGCTGACCACCTTGTTCGCCTCCAGCAGCAGGCAGGCCAGGATGACCTGCTGCCGCCCCGGCGGGATGCGCACGGGCCCCCCGGCGCCGGTGACCTCGATCGGTCCCAGCACCCGGAACGCCAGGCGCCCGCCCCGCTCCACCACCTCGTCCACGAGACCTCCGCTCACCCGCCCGGCGTGGGACCCGGAGTCGGACACAACAGGACGAACGTACCGTTGGGAAAGCATTGTGTATGTCCGCCCGATGTCCTAAACCGAGCCCTCCTCGGGTCATTGGGAAACACTATGGAGCGCCGGGATGCCGCCGTGATAGCCGGGGGATAGGCGCGGGTTGCCCGTGATGCGGAAAATCAGTTCCACGAGCAGCGCCCGAGCCCTCGCGGGCGGGGCCGAAAGGAGGGGGCATGGTCCTCGGCGAACGGCGGCCCGCGCCGCACAGCGACGTGGTGACGGCGGCGGGCGTCGACCACGTCCGGCTCTCGTACCTGTACGCCGACGAGGGCGACGTGGAGGGACTCGAGTCGTTGCTGCACCTGGACCCGCAGGTCGCAGCGCCGCGGGAGGTCGCGCACGGCGGCAGGCCGGAGGTGCTGCAGGTGCTCGCGCCGGTCGGCGCCGCGCCGGGCAGGCACCTGCTGTCGCGGGTGATCGCGGAAGGCGACTGCGTCGCGGCTGTGGGCAAGCTCACCACGGCGCGGGCGGAGGTCGAATTCGCGGACATCTTCACCATCGGCCCGGACGGGCTGTTGGCGGGGTGCAGGCGTTTCTATTCCGCGACCTCGCCGTGACGGTTCGGCCACGCGTTCGACGACACGTTCGGAGCAGCGCCTGTGGGAGCGGCGCTTCGGCGTGCCGCACGTCGCGCGGGTCGCGCGGCTAATTCAGGGGGCGCTTTTAGCGGGATTGTCGCCGGGGGACCGCCCGGCGCCGCCCCGCGCGTCGAACGGGCCCGGTGGGCGGGGGCGGCGGACCTCCCACCCACCGGGAAGGGCGACGTCAGGCCGTGGCGGGGTCGGCGGGCCCGTGGTCGAACCGGTCGACGTGCGCGCCCGTCCCGCTCGCCGCCTTCGGCCGCGGCCGTCGCGGCCAACGCGGCCAGCGCGCTCCGGCGCGGGGACCACCGCGGTCACCCGGTTGCGCCGGTCGGGGCTTCGGGGCTCCCGAACAGGTGTCACCGCCGCAAATCGCTTGCCCCGCCGCCCGCTCCGGGGTGCACTGTGCCGCGATCGCACACGCCACCCCGGAGGACAGCGCTGACCATGCGGACCCGTGCCACCACCGAGGACGACCTGGACGCCTTCGTCGACACGCTGCACACCGCCTTCGGCCGCTTCCGGGAGACCATGACGGTCGGCGGCGGCCGGTGGTGGTCGGCGCTGGAGCTGGACCGGGGGGTGCTCGCCACCGAGCCGGACGGGCGGCCGGTCGGCACCGCGGCGTCCTACTCGTTCGAGCTGACCCTGCCCGGCGGCGGCGTCCTCCCGGTCGCGGGGGTGACCTGCGTCGGCGTGCTGCCCTCGCACCGCCGCCGGGGCGTGGGGGGCGCGCTGATGCGGCACCAGCTCGCCGGGGTCCGGGAGCGCGGTGAGGCCGTGGCGGTGCTGCTGGCGTCCGAGGCCACGATCTACGGCCGGTTCGGCTACGGGCCCGCGACGATCTCCCGGCGGTTCACCGTGCAGCGCGCGCGGGCGGCGCTCACCAGGCCCCGCGCGGGCGCGGAGGTCCCGGCGGGCTCGGTGCGGGTGCTGCCGCGCGACCGGTGCGGGGACGTCCTGGAGCAGGTGTACGACCGCTACCGCCGCACCCAGCCGGGCGCGCTGTCCCGCCCGCCCCGCTGGTGGGCCGAGGGCGTCGGGCGGCCCCCGGTGTCCCGCGTGCCGCGCTACGCCGCCGTCCACCACGGCGCGGGCGGTGTGGCCGACGGGTACGCCAGCTACTCGGTGGAGGGCGACGCGCTGGTCGTGGACGAGCTGGTCGCCGAGAACGCGGCGGCGTCCGCCGGGCTCGCGGAGTTCGCGCTGGGCCACGACCTGGTGGACGAGGTCGTGTTCAAGCACTTCCCGCCGGACCACCCGCTGCCCTGGCAGCTGGAGGACCCCAGGGCCGGGCGGGAGGCCGAGGCCACCGACTGGCTGTGGGTGCGGCTGCTGGACGTGCCCGCCGCGCTGACCGCGCGCGGCTGGTCGGCGGACGGCGAGCTGGTCCTGGACGTGACCGACCCGTTCCTGTCCGAGCGGGGCCGCCACCTGCTGACCGTCCGGGACGGCCGGGCCGCGTGCGCGTCCACCGACCGGGCCCCGGACCTGTCGCTGGACGTGCGCGACCTGGGCTCGCTCTACCTGGGCGGCGTCACCCCGAGCGCCCTGGTCCGGGCCGGTCACGTCCGCGCCCACCACCCGGAGGCGGCGGCGCGGGCCGACGCGCTCTTCCGCGTCGACCGCGCCCCGCACTGCGTCCACTGGTTCTGACCGGCTGGTTCTGACCGGCGCCCGACCGGCTTCGCCCTAACGCTCGCCCGACCAGCTCCGCGCGCGGGCGAGGAAGTCGCGGGTCACCGGCGAGTCCGGGACGAGCGCGTCGAACCCGTGCGGCGCGCCCGACCCGCGCCCGCCCGCCCGCCTGCCCCTGATCAGACCCACTCGGGCACCTGCCGGGCGTACCGCGCGCCGAAACCCCCGCGCGGCAGGATCGCCTCGATCGCCGCCAGGTCGTCCGGGGTCAGCTCCAGCTCCACGGCCGCGACGTTCTCCGCCACCCGGTCCGCGCTCCGCGTGCCGGGGATCGGCACGACGTGCTCCCCCCGCCCCAGCAGCCAGGCCAGCGCCAACTGCGCCACCGTCGCCCCCCGACCCTGCGCCAGCGCGCCCAACCGCCGCACCGCGTCGAGGTTGCGCTCGAAGTTCCCCGGCTGCCAGCGCGGGTCGTCGTTGCGCATGTCGCCCTCCTCGTACTGGCCCGCGGGCTTCGCCGTCCCGGTGATGAACCCGCGCCCCAGCGGCGAGTAGGCCACGAACCCGATCCCCAGCTCCTCCAGCACCGGGAACAGCCGCTCGACGTCCCGCTCGAACAGCGAGTACTCGGTCTGGAGCACCGACACCGGCTGCACGGCGTGGGCCGCGCGGAGGGTGCGCTCGCCCGCCTCGCTCAGGCCGAAGTGCTTGACCTTGCCCGCCTCGACCAGCTCCCTCACGGCCCCGGCGACGTCCTCGATCGGCACGTCGGGGTCGACCCGGTGCTGGTAGAGCACGTCGATGGTGTCCACGCCGAGGTTGCGCAGGCTGTTGTCGACGACCTCCCGGATGTGCTCGGGCCTGCTGTCGGTGCCGTAGTCGCGGGTGAAGCCGAACTTCGTCGCGATCACCACCTCGTCCCGGAACCCGGCCACCGCGCGCCCCACGACCTTCTCGTTCTCGCCCCAGCCGTACAGCTCGGCGGTGTCGAAGAAGGTGACGCCCAGGTCGTGCGCGCGCCGGATGGCGGCCACGCCCTCCCGGACGTCGCCGGAGCCGTAGGCCATGGAGATGCCCATCGCGCCGTAGCCGAGCGCCGACACCCTCAGCCCCCGGCCGCCCAGAGTCCGCTGCCGCATGACGTGCCTCCCCGCATCGGTCAAACCAAACTGTTTGGTTTGACCGTACGCCCGGTCGAGCACCTGGTCAAACCAACCGGTTCGGTACAGTGCGCGCATGACTCCCCGCCCCGGAGCCGACTCCACCCGCGACCGCGTCCTGGACGCGGCCACCGCCGAGTTCGCCGCGCACGGCATCGCCGGGGCCCGCGTCGACCGCATCGCCAAGACCGCGAGGACCAGCAAGGAACGCGTCTACGCCTACTTCAGCAGCAAGGAGGAGCTCTACCGGCGCGTCAGCGCCCACGAGCTCGCCGCGATCGCCAAGGCCACCCGCCTGGACCCCACCGACCTGCCCGGCTACGCGGGCCGCGTGCACGACCACTTCGCCGCGCACCCCGAGCGCCACCGCCTGCTCATGTGGGGCCGCCTTGAGCTGGCGCCCGCGGGCAACCCGGCCGAGGACCCGTTCAAGCGCGCCCTCGCCCACAAGGTCGAGCAGCTGCGCGCCGCCCAGGAGGCCGGCCACCTCGACCCGTCCTGGGACCCGCTCGACGTCCTGACCTTCCTCAACCAGATCGCCATGTCCTGGGCCGGGCAGCAGGCGCCCGAGGACGAGGGCTCCGCCGCCGCCCGCCGCGCCGCGATCGTCACCGCCGTGCAGCGCCTCTTCCCGGCCACCACGAGCGCCTGACCGCGCGGCACGCCGTGCGGGCCGGGAGCGATCCCGACCCGCACGGCCGAACGAACCCGGTCACGCCGTGATCCGGTAGGCCCGCAGCACGGTCTGCTCGAACCCGGCCCCCGCCGACTCGCCGCGCACCCGCAGCGACGCGAACCCGGCCACGTTCGGGTTGAGCACCCGCGCCACGCCGTCGACCACCGGCACCTGCTCCCAGGCGGCGCCGTCGTCGAACGACACCTCCACCACCAGCCCGGTCACCTCGACCGCCGCCCCGGAAGCCCGTCGCGGCGCCATCGGCACGCCCAGCTCCGCACCGCCCGCCGCCGCGCCGGACCCGTCCAGCTCGGGCGAGAAGCCGACCACCGTCACGGGCAGCTCGCCCACCCCGTCCACGTGCCCGGAGCGGAACGTCCAGGACAGCTCCACCGCCGTCGTGAACCCGGTCAGCCCGGTGGTCCGCCGCGCGCCGGTCACCAGCTGGTACTCCGCCTCGCCCTCGGGCACGGCGAACCGCCCGTAGCCGCCCTGCTCGCTCGCGCCCACCTGCACGCCGTCGCGGAACAGCCGCGTCCCGCCCTCGGCCTGCCAGTCCGACCCGTGGTTGCCGTCACCGTCGCCGAACAGCGGCGCGTGCGCGGTCAGCACGTCACCGGAGCGCTGGAGCAGCGGCCTCTCGGTGGACGGCGTCGGCGTGAACACCGGGAACGCGAACCGGTGCCGGTGCTCCCGCCCCGCCTCGAACCGCCGGACCGCGCTGGTGAGCTCGAACCCCGAGCCGTCCGGCCCGGACCCGATCACGCCCAGCACCCAGTCCGTGCCGTCGGTCACGTGGTCGACCGCGCCCGACGAGCGGCCCGCCTCCACGTACACGCCCCACCCGGTCGCCCGGCCGTCCCCGACGGGCTGCAACGACCGCTGCGCCGTCACCCCGTCGGCGAGCGGGCCGTACGAGGTCCGCACCGCCGCCAGCTCCGCCAGCGCGGGCGCCTCCCGCACCCCGTCCGGCGCCCGGCCCTCGTGCTCCCAGGCCAGCCGGTACCCGGTCCGCGCCCCACCCGCCCCCGCCGCGCCCTCGAACTGGGAGGCGACGAGCACGCGCGCGTCGGGGACCTCGGGACCGGCGTGGCCGATCGACACCAGCCCGCTGAACCCGCCCAGGTACGCGTTGCCCGTGCCGACCGTGCGCCCCTCGTGGGTGCGCTGCACGGAGAACTGCCCCAGCAGCTCCTCCGCCTCCGGGTCCGGCGCGCTGATCTCCACCGGCTTCGCGGTGCTCGCGTCGAACACCGCCTCGGTCGGCCCGGCCACCCGCAGGCTCGGCCGCAGCACGTGCGCGAACCCGCCCTGCGGCCGGTTGAAGCCGCCGATCGCCAGGTACTCGCCCGCCGGGAGCCGCACGGTGGTGCCGCCCTCGGCGGGTAACAGGCCCCGGCTCTCGCCCGTCACCACGTCCTGCAGGGTGACCAGGCCGTCCGCGGTGGGCTTCCCGTCGCCGTCGAGCGCCTTCAGGGTGACCTCGTGGCTCTCGACCTCGCGCTCGACCGCGACCGGCGTGCGCAGCGCGACCGCGTCACCCGAGCGCGCGAGCACCAGCCCGCCGTGGGCCCCGTCCGGCGCGTCGACGGCGGTGTCCCCGGTGACGGTCGCGGTGGCCGTGCCGCGCGCGGGCACGGTGACCCGCGACGGCGACACGGTGATCAACCCCTCGGGCAGCTCCCCGCCGACCACCGACAGGTCCAGCACGAGCTCCCGGTCGCCGTCGTTGCGGTAGGTCAGCTCCCGCGCCACGGGCACGTCGTCGTCGTGCGGCCACCGCTGGAGCCCCAGCGGCAGCGAGGACGGCTCGGAGGTGAGGCTCTGCCCGATCGCGCGCGCCAGGTCGACCCGGCCCGCGCCCTGCGCGAACACCGAGGCCCCCTCGGTCGGGGTCGCCGACGCCACCAGCGCGGCCTTGACCTGCTGACCGGTCCACTCCGGGTGCCGCTGCTTGAGCAGCGCCGCCGCGCCCGCGACGTGCGGGGTGGCCATGGAGGTGCCGGACAGGGCGGTGCGGCCGTCCTCGCCGGGGAGCTGGCCTGCGCCCGCCCGCGCGGCGACGATGCCCACGCCGGGCGCGGTGACGTCCGGCTTGACCGCGCCGTCGCCGACCCTCGGGCCCCGGCTGGAGAACGGCGCGACCGCGTCGTCGCGGTCCACCGCGCCGACCGTGAGCGCGGCGTCCGCGCTGCCTGGCGACCCCACCGTGCGGGTGGCCCCGTCGTTGCCCGCGGCGACCACGAACAGGGCGCCGGACCGCTCGGACAGCGTCGTGAGCGCCTCCTCCAGCGGGTCGACCTCGGGGGTGTCGCGACCGCCCAGGCTCAGGTTGACCACGTCGGCGCCCTGCTCGACCGCCCACTGCATCCCGGCCAGGATCCACGACTCGGCGCAGCCGCCCGAGACGCAGACCTTGCCGTCGAGGATGCGCGCGTCCGGGGCCACGCCCCGGTACTGCGCGTCGCCGCCTGCGATGGTGGCGGCGACGTGCGTGCCGTGGCCGTCCCGGTCGGTGGTGTCCGGGTCCTCGGTGAAGTTGGCCTCGGCGACCTGCCTGCCCACCAGGTCCGGGTGCGTCTCGTCCACGCCGGTGTCCAGCACCGCGACCGCCACGCCCGCGCCGGTCAGCCCCGACCCCCACGCGGCGGGCGCGCCGATCTGGGCGGTGCTGCGGTCGAGGGCGGGCTCGCGCTTGCCGTCCAGCCACACCCTGGTGATGCCCGGCTCGTCCAGCAGGGCGCGGAAGGCGGTGGGTGACTTGTCCGAGGTGGCGGCGAACGAGCCGATCGCGGGCAGCTCGGCGGTGGTGTCCAGCGAGGCCAGCGCGGGGCGGGCGCCGTCCGCGCGGGTCAGGATCAGGGGCAGCTCGGCGGTGTCGCCGTAACCGGACTCGACCAGGGTGGTGACGTCGAACAGGCGCGGGTCGAGCCTGCCCTCGGCCAGGCCGCGCTCGGCGTCGGAGGGGATGACGCTCAGCCGCCCGTCCGCGGTGACCGTCCGGAACGCCACCCGCTCCCGGCCGGGTCCGCCGGTGATCGTGCCCGGCCGGTCGCCGCCGTGCACGGTCACCCGGTCGCCGGTGATCAGCGTGACCGTGGCGCCGCCCGGCGGTGAGGGGTCGTCGGCCGCGGGTGACGCGGACGCGACCCCCGCGCCGCCCGCGACCCCCGTGCCACCGGCGATCAGCGCGGCGACGACTGCCAGCGCCCCGCGCTTTCGTCGTTGAACTGCCAAGACGTGGACACCTCCACTCCGGTGCGCGCCCGGTTGGCGCGCGGGTGGGAGGACGCGGCGGGGCGCGGCGGAGTGACGCCCGCGCCGTGGGTTCCCCCTGCCCCTCCGACGCTAGCCACGGGCGCGGGACGGGCGCAGGGGCCGGGCGGTGGTGCGGTGGGTGCGCCGGGGGTTTGCGGGGTCGTGGGCCGACGGGTGGTCGGGGTCGGGGGTCCGAAGCGGCCCGCGTCAGCCGGTCGCGAGCGCGGCGAGGGTGTCCTGGAACGAGGTCCACGCGAGGGCGGTGTCGGGGTCGTCGCCGTGCGGGGCGCGGAACAGGTCGGTGAACTCGGCCAGGTCCACCAGCGGCCAGCGCAGCCGGTGCAGGCGCAGGGCCTCGGGGGAGGGGGTGCGGCCGGTGAGCTCCCGGTAGCGGGACAGGTCGCCGGGCAGCAGGGCGAGGTCGCGCTCGGGGACGGCCAGGCCGGTGGTGTCCCAGTCCACCAGGTGGAAGCCGGTCGTGGCGCGGATCAGGTTGCCGGGGTGCGGCTCGCCGTGGGTGAGCACGACGGGCAGGCGGCGCACCACCTCGGCCAGCTCCGCGAACTCCGCGCGCCTGCGGCGGACGACCTCCTCGTGCCGCCGCAGCAGCAGGCGCGCCCGCTCCGCGTACGGCCCGTCGCCCCAGGGCCCGTCGGCGTCCGGCGGGGGAGGGGCGATCGGGATCGCGGGCGCGTCGACCGGTGTGGCGTGCAACCGGGCGAGCAGCTCCTGCACCAGCGCGCCGTCCCCCTCGGACAGCTCCTGCCCGAAGTGGCCGGGAACCCCGGCGACGTGCGGGAACACGCTGAGCGCGTACCGGTCGTCCAGCTCCGCCACGGGCTCGCCGACCGGGGCGACGACGAACTCCAGCCCCGCCTGCCGCAGTCGCACCGCCACGCCCATGGCGGCCCGCAACCCGGCCAGCGCGGAGTCGCGGTCGGGGCCGCAGTGCGGTTTGCGCGTCAGGTCGGCCGCGGTCGCGAACCACCGGCGGCCACCTGAGTCGGTGACGTGCCAGTGGTGGTCGCCGAAGCCGACCGGTGCGTGCTCCAGGACGGCCACGTCGATCCCCGACCGGGCCAGGCAGGCGCGCACGGACTCGTCCGACAGGTCCTCGGGGCGGCTGCGCACCGGGGCACCGTAGCGCCCCGCCGGACCGCCGCCCGACCTCCGCCCGACCTGCGGACCGGCGCGGGGTCTACCGTTCCCCGGTCCCCGCCGGACGCCCTGCCCGCCGCACCGCCGCACGATCCCCGCCAGGAGCGAGATCCCGTGTCACCGAACCCCGGCCCGGTCGCCGCCCTGGAGCGCCACCAGGTCGCCGTCTACCTCGGCGCGCTCGCGGCGGGCGCCCTCACCGGGCTCGCCGCCCCCGCCGCCGGTCCCGCGCTCGAAGGCGCCATCACCCCGGTGCTCGCGCTCCTGCTCTACGTGACCTTCCTCCAGGTCCCGGCCGCCGAGCTGGGCCGGTCGCTGCGCGCGGGCCGCCTCCTCGCCGCCGCGCTGGTGGTCAACTTCGTGGTCGTCCCCCCGGTCGTGGCCGCGATGCTGGTGTTCCTGCCCGCGGATCAGGCCCTGCGCCTGGGCGTGCTGCTGGTGCTGCTCGCCCCGTGCGTCGACTACGTGATCGTCTTCACCGGCCTGGCGGGCGGCGACCACCGGGGGCTCCTGGCGGCCACCCCGCTGCTCCTGCTCGCCCAGGTGCTCCTGCTGCCGCCGCTGCTCCTGCTGCTCCTGGGCGGCGAGCTGGCGGACGTCGTCGAGGCGGGCCCGTTCGTGGAGGCGTTCACGACCCTGATCGCGATCCCGCTCGCGCTGGCCTGGCTCACCCAGGCCTGGGCCCGCAGGCGCCGCGCAGGCAGGCTCGCGGCGGACGCGGCGGGCACGACGATGGTCCCCCTGATGGCCGCGACCCTGCTCACCGTGGTCGCCTCCCAGGTCCCCGAGCTCGGCGGCGACCTCGCCCGCGTCGCGGGGGCCATCCCGTTCTACGCGGCGTTCCTGCTGGTCATGGTGCTCGCCGGGCTGGCGGTGGCGCGCCTGTTCCGGCTGGACGTCCCGGCGAGCCGCGCGGTCGTGTTCACCGGCGCGACCCGCAACTCCCTGGTCGTGCTGCCCCTCGCGCTGGCCCTGCCGGACGCCCTCGCCCTCGCGCCGCTGGCGGTGGTCGCCCAGACCCTGGTGGAGGTGGTCGGCATGGTGCTCCTCGTGCGCCTGGTGCCGCTCCTGGTCCCGGACCGCGCGCCGGGGGCGTGATCGGCTCGACCCCGCCCCCGCGCGAACCCCCGGCCGTCAGCGCCAGCCGAGCGCGGGCGCCACGTGCTTGAGGATGCTCTCCAGCACGTGCGCGTTGTAGTCCACCCCGAGCTGGTTGGGCACGGTCAGCAGCAGGGTGTCCGCCTCGGCGATCGCCTCGTCCTCGGCGAGCTGCTCCACCAGCGCGTCCGGCTCCGCCGCGTACGAGCGGCCGAAGATCGCCCGCGTGTCCGCGTCGATGTACCCGACCTGGTCGCGGCTCTTGCCGTCCGCGCCGAAGTACGCCCGGTCCTCGTCGGAGGTCAGCGCGAAGATGCTGCGCGAGACCGACACGCGCGGCTCCCGCTGCCACCCGGCGTCGGCCCACGCCTTGCGGAACACCCGGATCTGCTCGGCCTGCTGGACGTGGAACGGCGCGCCGCCCTCGTCGTTCTTCAGGGTCGAGCTCATCAGGTGCATCCCCTGCTCGGCCGCCCACACGGCGGTCGCGTTCGACCCGGCGCCCCACCAGATGCGGTCGCGCAGGCCGGGGGAGTGCGGTTCCAGGCGCAGCAGGCCGGGCGGGTTGGGGAACATCGGGCGCGGGTTGGGCTGGGCGAAGCCCTCGCCCTCCAGCACCTTCAGCAGCACCTCGGTGTGCTTGCGGGCCATGTCGGCCTCGGTCTCGCCGTCGGCGGGCTGGTAGCCGAAGTACCGCCAGCCGTCGATGACCTGCTCGGGCGATCCCCTGGAGATGCCGAGCTGGAGCCTGCCCGCGGCGAGCAGGTCGGCCGAGCCCGCGTCCTCCGCCATGTACATGGGGTTCTCGTAGCGCATGTCGATCACGCCGGTGCCGATCTCGATGCGCTCGGTCTTGGCGCCGATCGCGGCGAGCAGCGGGAACGGCGAGCCGAGCTGCCTGGCGAAGTGGTGCACGCGGAAGTAGGCGCCGTCCGCGCCGAGCTCCTCGGCGGCGACGGCCAGGTCGACGGACTGGAGCAGCACGTCCGAGGCGGTCCTGGTCCGCGAGTGCGGGCTGTCGGACCAGTGCCCGAAGGACAGGAAACCGATTTTCTTCACGCTGGGGGAACGTACTCGCACTTTGGTTGATTCCTCAACTACTTGGCTCCCGCAGCAGGTCGCGCCACTGGTGATCGGGAACACGGCCGCCGCCCGCCCCCGCTGCGGCTAGGGTCCCGCCGACCACCCCGCACCACCGGGACGTCCCCGTCCGGAGAGGAGCCGAGGGTGGACCCGCGCACCACGCCCGCCGCCCAGCGCGCCCTGATCGCCGCCGTCCAGGTCCTCGGCCTGGCCACCTGGTTCTCCGCCTCGGCCGTCGTGCCGTCCCTGCGCGCCGAGTGGGGCGTGGACCTGGCCGCCGCCGTCTGGCTCACCGCCGCCACCCAGCTCGGGTTCGTCGTCGGCGCGGTCGCCTCCGCCGCCCTCGCCCTGGCCGACCGCGTCCCGGCCCACCTGCTGCTCGCGGCGGGCGCGACGGGCGCGGCGACGTCCACCCTCGTGTTCGCCCTGCTCGCCGACGGCCTGGCCGCCGCCGTGCCGCTGCGCTTCGCCACCGGCCTGTTCCTGGCGGGCGTCTACCCGGTCGGCATGAAGCTCATGGCCTCCTGGGCCACCCCCGACCGCAGGGCCCGCGCGATGGGCCTGCTCATCGGCGCCCTCACCCTCGGCTCGGCCCTGCCGCACCTGATCGGCGTCCTGGCCTGGCCGTGGCGGCCCCTGGTGTCCGCCGCCGCCTGCGCCACCCTCGTCGCCGCGCTGCTCTCGGCCACCCTGCTGCGCGCCGGACCCCACCTGGCCAGGTCCGCGCCCGCCCGCGACCCGGCCTACGCGCTCACCCTGCTCCGCGACCGCGCGCCCCGCCTGGTCAACCTCGGCTACCTGGGGCACATGTGGGAGCTGTACGCGCTGTGGACGTGGCTGCCGCTGTTCGGCGCGGACGCCGTGCGCGACCTCGACCCCCGCGTCGCGGGACTGGCCGCGTTCGCCGCCGTCGGCGTCGCGGGCGTCGCGGGCTGCCTGGTCGGCGGCTGGGCGGCCGACCGCTTCGGCCGCCCCCGCGCCGCCGCCACCGCCCTCGCCCTCAGCGGCGCGTGCTGCCTGCTCTCCCCGCTCGCCCACGCCGCGAGCCCACCGGTGCTGCTGGCGTTCGCGGCGGTGTGGGGCGCGGCGGTGATCGCCGACTCCGGGGTGTTCTCCACGATGCTCAGCGAGGTCGTCGACGGCCCCCGCGCGGGCACCGCGCTGACCGCGCAGACCGCGGCCGGGTTCCTGCTCACCGTGGTCGCCATCCAGCTCGTCCCGGTCGTCGCCGAGGTCGTGACCTGGCGCTACGCCCTCGTCGTCCTGGCGCTGGGACCGGTGGTGGGCGTCGTCGCCCTGACCCGTCCCCGCGCCGCGTGACGCGGCGCGCCCCGGAGGCGGGATTCCGCCGGGGCGCGCCTGCGATCAGCGGGCTACCGCACGCACACCGGCCCGTCCCCGCCGCCCCCGGTCCCCGAGCCCGACGACCCGCGGAGCGCCTCGGCGACGAACGCCCGAGCCCGCGCCGGATCGGTGTCCACCACGTGCACCCCCTCGTCCGTCACGCCCTCCGACCCCGGCAGGGTGGTGAAGCGCCAGCCCCCGGCGCCGCTCAGCGACGCGGCGGCGGACGCCGGGTCCCAGCCGTCGTCGGTGCGCACCGCGTCGCGGGCCCGGTCGAACAGCCCGGTCAGCTTCGCCGGGTCGCCGAGCACCCCGGAGTCGAGCACCGAGGTCCGCAGCCCCTGCAGGAACGCCTGCATCCGGGTCACCCGGTCCAGGTCGCCCTGCTCCAGGCCGCGCCGCTGCCGCAGGAAGCCCAGCGCCTCCTCGCCCCGCAGGACGTGCTCACCGGCCGCCAGGTCCACCCCCGCGTACTCGTCCCGCGCCTGCTGGCTCAGGCACACCCGCACCCCGCCGACCAGGTCGCTGAGCTCGGCGAACCGGTCCATCGACGCCACGGCCCAGTGGTCCGCCCTGACCCCGGTCACCTCGGCGACCGCGTCCAGCGCGGCCCCGGCGCCCCCGGCGACCGCGTCCCGCCCCTCCTGCCCGGCCTGCTCGTGGCCCGCCGCGTAGGCCGTCGCCAGCCTGGTGGCCCGGCCGTCCGCGCCGGTGACCCGCAGGTCGCGCGGCAGGGACACCCCGCTGACCCGGCCGTCCGGGAAGATCCGCAGCAGCACCGCCGTGTCCGCGTGGGAAGGCCGGTCCGCCCCCTCCCCGGTGTCCACGCCCAGCAGCAGCACGGTCTGCTCCTGCGCGGTGGCGCCGGTGGCCACCTCCCGCCGCTCGGCGGGCGCGTCCCGCAACGTCATCGGCACCACCACGGCGGCCACCGCGGCAGCGGCCGTGAGCACCCCGGCCGCGATCAGCGCACCCCGGCGGCGCGGCGCCGCGGCCGTGCGCACCCGCGCCGCCACCTCCCGGTGGTCCACCCGCTCCTGGGCCTGCGCCGCGAGCGCGGCCCTGATCAGCGCTTCCTGGTCGGTCATCGCAGCACCTCCGGCTGTTCGCTCCGCTGGACCCGCAGCTTCGCCAGCGCGCGGGAGATGTTGCTGCGCACCGTGCCCACCGAGCACTTCAGCACCGACGCGATCTCCTCGTCGCTGCTGTCCTCGTAGTAGCGCAGCACGACCGCCGCCCGCTGCTTGCGCGGCAGGGCGGCGATCAGGGCGCGCATCGCGTCGCGCTCCGCGTGCCGCTCGGCGTGGTCAGCCACCACCGGCCCCACCTCGTCGAACCCGCCGTGCCCGGTGAGCACCTCGCGCGCCGCGCGCCGCCGCCGCCACGACAGGTAGTCGTTGGTGACCATGCGCTTGAGGTACAGGTAGGGCACCTCCAGCGCGCCGATCCGGGCCCACTTCTGCCTCGCCCGCAGCAGCACGTCCTGCACGATGTCCTGCGCCAGGTGCTTGTCGCAGGTGAGCGCGGTGGCGTAGCGCAGGAGCTGGTCGAGGCGATCGGTCACGAACTGGTCGTAGTCGACCTGCACCCCGCCTCCTTCTGGTTCGTCGGGTCGCTTGCGGCCTGGAAACCCGCCGGGGGCCCGTTCCGTTGAATCACACGCCTGTGACGTGGGTCACCCGCGTGGAGGGCTCGTGTCCAGCGCGGGGTACCAGGGGTGCGGGGGCGTCCCGGTCGCGCCCGCGAGATGAGGGGGGCGGCCTTGGACGGGGCGACGGCCAAGCGGAAGATCCTGCTCGCGCTGGCCTGCTTGGCGCTGCTGGGGCTGACCGTGGTCGTCCTGCTGCTGCTCCAGGTCCCGCCGCTGGTCGTGGCCCCGCTCGCCATCCCGCTGTTCCTCCTGGTCGGCTACGTCGTCCGCGTCGCGGACGAGCACCAGGGGCCCACACCCGCGCACCGGGCTCTCGGCGCCCGCAGGTTCCTGCCCGTGAACGCCAGGGAGGGCGTCGCGCTCGTCTTCGCGGTGGTCGCGCTCAGCCTCTCCCAGATCGCGGTGACCTGGGTGCGGGAGGGGGCCGGGGAGGCGCTGCACCCGGTGCGCGCGCTCCTCTGGCTGGTGGCCGGCTACGTCCTGTGGTTCATGACGGTCCGCCGGGCCCGAGGCAGGCGCTCGGCGGGCTGAGCCGCCGCTGTCGGGGGTCGCTGCTAGCTTCCCGGCCATGGCAGACGGAGCACACGGGGTCGCGCTCGCCGAGCGGGCCGTCGAGTCGGTGCGGCGCGACCCGCACCGGTCCATGTTCGACTTCTACGACCACCCGTGGGTCGAGGGCGAACCCGAGCCCGCGCCCGCCGAGTGGCTGGCGGGCGCGACCTTCCCGTCCGGCAGACCGCTCCCGCCCAGCCTGCGCGCCTGGCTGGCCTTCGACACCGGCCTGCTGCGCCGCGAAGGCTGGTTCACCGACGACGGCGAGCTGTCCCCGCGCCCGCTCGACCGCGTCGCCACCGAGTGCTACGGCCCCGGCTGGGGCGAGCTGTACGCGCCGCTGGCCGGGCTGTTCCCCGAGTGCTTCCTGCTGCCCGGCGGCTCGGACTCGCGGCGCGTCTACGCGGTCGGCGAGCCCGACTCCACGGGGGAGCACCCGGTGCTCGCGCTGGACGTGGACGACCTGCCGTTCGTCGGCCTGATGTACCCCGGCTTCGACGTCTACCTCGCGGTCAAGGCCGGGATCGTGGACATCGGCGAGCTGACCTCCTACACCCAGCTCGCCGACCACCCCGTCTACGGCCCGAGGATGCGCGAGCACGCCCGGACGCGGTTCGGCGGGCGGCTGTGCGCCGAGTACCCGGAGTTCTGAGCGCTCACCGGTCCACCCAGCCCCGCACCACGTGCCTGCGCAGCTTCCCCGACCCGGTGCGCGGCAGCGCGGGCACGAACACCACCGCGCGCGGCACCTTGTAGGTGGTCAGCCCGGCGCGCGCGGCGGCCAGCAGCTCCTCCGCCAGGTCCCCGTCGTCCGGACCACCCTCCGCCTCACCACCCGAGCGCACCACGTACGCCCGCAACCCGCTCCGCC
This sequence comes from Actinosynnema pretiosum, assembly GCF_002354875.1. GTDB lineage: Bacteria > Actinomycetota > Actinomycetes > Mycobacteriales > Pseudonocardiaceae > Actinosynnema > Actinosynnema auranticum. Next base: position 4,184,090 of record NZ_CP023445.1, on the reverse strand, counting down.
CGCCCTCCCGCACCGCGCACACCGCCGCCTCCACCACCAGCGGGTGCTCGGCCAGCAGCGACTCCACGTCCACCGGGTGCACCTTGATGCCGCCCACGTTCTCGATGTCGTCCGCCCGCCCGGTCACCACCAGGTAGCCGTCCGCGTCGCACGAGGCCAGGTCACCGGTCGTGTACCAGCCCGGCTCGCGCCCCGGCCCGCCGTCCGGCCGCGCGCCCGCGCTCACCGTCGGCCCGCGCACCTGCAACCGCCCCACCACGTCCGCCCCGACCACCGCGCCCGGCTCGTCCACCACCCGCACCGCGTACGGCGGCAGCGCCCGCCCGACCGTGCCGATCCGGTGCGCGCCCGCCGCGTTGGACGTGAACGCCTGCCCCACCTCGGTCGTGCCGATCCCGTTGAGCAGCCGCTCGCCCAGCAGCGCCCCCAACCGGCGCTCCAGCGACAGCGGCAGCACCTCGCCCGCCGTCACCGCCAGCCGCAGCCCCGCCAGCAGCCCGCACGTCGGTTCGGTCAGCAGCCGCGAGTAGAACGTGGGCACCGAGAACAGCACGCTCACCCGGTGCTCGTCGACGAGCGCGAGCGCCCGCGCGGCCTGCGGCGGCCCCGGTTCCAGCACCGCGCGGCAGCCCGCCAGGAGCGGGTAGAGCAGTGAGTTGCCCAGGCCGTAGGCGAAGTACATCTTGGACACCGAGTGCACCACGTCGTCGGGCGTCAGCCGCAGCACGGGGCCGCCGAACGCGCGCTGGTACACCAGCGGGTCGGCGTGGGCGTGCGGGCACAGCCGCGACGCGCCGGTGGTGCCGGAGGTGAACAGGGCGTAGGCGGGGTGCTCGTCCGGCAGCGCGGCGGCGGGGACCGGGGGAGCGGGGAAGTCCAGGTCGGCCGGGGTGCGCGCGGCCAGTTCGGGCACGTCCCGCGCGCGGCAGAGCACCAGCGCGGCCTCGGCGGCGGTCAGGCAGGCCGCCAGCTCGCCCCGGTGCAGCCGGGGGTTCACCGGCACCGCGACCGCCCCCAACCGCAGCACCGCCAGGAACAGCACCACGAAGTCGACGTCGTCGTCCAGCACCAGCACCACCCGGTCGCCCACCCGCACGCCCAGCGCCGCGAGCGCCGCCGACCGCGCGGCGGCCCGCGCGTGCACCTGCCCGTGGGTGACCCGCTCGCCGCCGCACTCGAACGCCACCCGCCCCGACCAGCCGTGCTCGACGGCGCGGGCGCGCAGCAGCTCGGCGAGGTTGTTGCCGTGCGCGGCGAGCTCCTCGGCGACACCCGGTCCCGGAACCGCCGCGAGCACCCCGGCCGCGAGGGGCTCCCGCGCGGGGGAGCCCACGCCGGCTGCCCGCCCGTCCGCCGCCGAGCCCACCCCGGACCGCGCGCCCGTCCGCCCGCTCACGCCGTCACCCACGCGAGCCGGGCCGCCAGCACCGAGCCCAGCGCCACGACGTCCGTCAGCGGCGCCGGGCCGCCGCGCAGCAGCGCCACGAAGTCCTCCAGCGCCCCGTCCGGCCCGTCGAACGCGGGTTCGGCGGTCAGCTCGCCGTCCGCGCCGGTGATCACCACCCGCAGCGACCGGGCCCCGCGCCCCGCCTCCAGCACACCGGGCACCCCAGCCGCGCGGACCCGCGCCCGCGTCGGCCCCAGCCCCGCCACCAGCTCGACCGGCCCGCCCAGCGCCCGCTCCGCGGCGTCCAGCACGTCCAGCGCGGGATCCCCGCCGGGCGCGCGCACCCGCGCCACGAACGACGTCGGTGCCCCGATCCGCCCCTCGGCGACGGCCTTGCCGAGCGCGGCCAGCTCCGGGTGGTGCGCCCACGGCAGCAGCACCGAGCAGCGCGCCTCGGCCGTCCGCGCCCGCCCCAGCAACCCCGCCAGCTCGGCGGGGCCACCCACCAGCGGGGCCTCCAGCAGCGCGTGGCTGCCCCGGCGCAGCGCCAGCTCCGCCAGGTCCAGCCGATCGCCCACGACCCCCTCGGCGGGCACCAGCTCCACGGCGTCCCGGTCCTCGCGCAACGCCCACCGCACCCCGTGCTCGCGCGACCGCCGGGCCAGCTCGCCCGCGTCCCGGTCGGACACCCCGGTGATCCGCACCCCCGGCGTCGCGGCCAGCGCGGCGAGCGAGGCCCGCGCGCCCAGCACCGACACCCGCACGTCCGCCCGCCCGAGCCCGGCCAGCTCCCGGTCGCTGGTGAAGAACCCGGCGCCGGGCCCACCCGCCGCGCCCGCGGGCCCCGTGCCCGGTTCCGCCGCGACAGCCCCCGCGCCGCCACCCGCCGGGCCGCCGCCGGGGCCCGCGCCACCCGCCGCCCCGCCCGCGCCCGCCAACCCGACGCCGCCCGCGCCCGCCAACCCGACGCCGCCCGCGCCCGCCAACCCGACGCCGCCTGCGCCTCCGGAGCCCTCCACCCACGCCCTGGGCGCGTCCAGGTCCCGGTAGTCCTTGCGCACCGGCACCCACGCCAGCTCCGCAGGCCCGTGCCGCGGCCCCTCGGCGAACTCCCGCGCCCACCGCGCCCGCAGCACCCGCGTGTGCCGCTTCCACACCGCCAGCTTGTCGTGCCCGACGTGGTTGAACGTGGTCCCCTCGAAGTGCCGCGCCACCACCGCCCCGACGAACCGCACGCCCCCACCGGCCGCCCGCAGCCGCAGGCACAGGTCCACGTCCTCGCACAGCGGCACCGGGTCGAACGCCTCGTCGAACCCGCCCACCGCCCGGAACGCCGACCGCCGCACCATCAGCGCCGCCGTCGGCGCCCACGTCTGCTCCCGCCGCGCCCGGTGCCGCGCGGACACCGGCTGCCCGCGCCCCACCAGCCCGATCAGCCCGTTCGGCGTCGACCCGCCGCCCGCGCACTGCACCAGCGACAGCTCACCGGGGTAGCACAGCAGCGGCGACACCGCCGCCAGCCGGGGCTCGCCCGCCAGCTCCGCCGCCAGCACCTCCACGAGCCCGGCGTCGTCCACCAGCACGTCGTTGTCCAGGAACAGCAGGAACTCCCCGCGCGCCGCCGCGGCCCCCGCGTTGCGCCGCTCGGCGCCACCCCGGTCGTCCGGGAAGGACAGCACCACCACCGGCCGCCCCAGCTCCTCGCCGAGCCCGGCGAGCAGCGCGGCGGTGCCGTCGGTGGAGCCGTTGTCCACCACGACCAGCTCCCACTCGCCGGTGGCGCGCGCCAGCGAGGCGACCAACCGGCGGGTGTGCTCCACCCGGTCCCTGACGAGCACGACGATCGAGACCAGACCCGAAACCGAACTGGGTTCCACAGTTCGCCCTTCCCGATTCCGACCGCTCGGGGTACAAGGTGGGAACCCGACGCGGGTGGTGCTCCGGAACTGTCAGCCGTGCGCCATCCGGTGCGCGAAAGGGGAAAAGCGGGGATTCCGCCGGCGGAGCGGACAGCGCTGATCGCGGTCGAGCTTAGGGCCGGCGCCACAGGCGCACCATCCACCAATCGGCAGACCACGGGAGAATGCGGATGACCGATCTCGGAACACCGCCGGGGCCGCGTGAGCTCACCTCCGGGCGGCAGTTCTCCGGGCCCGTCCGGACGGCGTTGTTCTGCCACGCGGCGGGGTTCACCGGTCTGGTGCTGCGGGCGTGCGCGACGCGCGTGCGGACACCGCTGCGGGCGTTCGCTCCGGACCTGCGCGGGCACGGCGGCGCGCCCCCGCTGCCGCCCGGCGCCAACTGGTCGGTCTTCGCCGACGACGTGCTCACCGCCGCCGCCCGGCTCGGTCCCGGCCCGCTGATCGGGGTCGGCCACTCCCTCGGCGGCACCGCCCTGCTGCTGGCCGAGGCCGCCGCGCCCGGCACGTTCGACCTGCTCGTCTGCCACGAACCGATCCTGGTCGACCCCGTCCGCGACCCCGCCCGCGACACCGACGACTCGTTCGCGCGCTCGGCCGAGCGGCGCCGCGCGGTGTTCCCGTCGAAGGCCGCCGCCCTCGCCCGCTACTCGGCCCGACCGCCCCTGTCGGAGCTGCACCCGCAGGCGCTCGCGGACTACGTCGACTCCGGGTTCGCCCCCGAACCCGGCGGCGGCGTCCGCCTGTGCTGTGCGCCACAGGACGAGGCGCGGGTGTACCGGGCTGCGGCATCCTGCCGGTGGCGGGAGGCGCTCGCGCGCGTCGCCTGCCCGGTCGTGCTCCTGCGCGGGCAGAACTCGCCGGTGGTGTCCGCCGAATCGCTCGGCGCGGCCACTTCGGAACTGCGCAGCGCCACCGCGCGCACCATTTCCGGAATGGGCCACCACGGTCCGCTCACGCATCCCGCCGCATTCGCCTCCGCGCTCGACGAGGCGATCGGATCGGCACTTCCCGGCGGCCTTCCGGACCGGTCGGGAAACACGTTCCGCGACGCACCTACCAATGGCGTGGGCCAGGTGGTTGACGAGTATTGACCAAGGTCAACCGGCTCTCCACGCTCGAGGTTGACCCGACGACCGGGTGAAATGTCTGATCCGAAAACCCTGCTCGGATCGGCCCGGCCGCGGTCAGAAGGAGCGAACGTGCGCCCTGCCAGAACCTCCTTGGCCGTCCTCGCCGCCACCGCGGTGGTCGCCGCCACCGCCACCACCGGTGTCGCCACCGCAGCCCCCCAGCTGGCCGCCCTGGTCTCCCCGAAGACCGGCGGCGCCGTCCAGCCCGTCAAGGACTCCTACGTCGTCCTGCTCAAGGACGGCGCCGCCGAGGCCCGCACCCTGTCGGCGGCCGAGGGCATCACGCCGAAGCACGTGTGGAACGAGGCGGTCAGGGGCTTCTCCGCCACGCTGAGCCCCGACCAGCTCGCCGAGGTGCGCCGCAACCCGGCCGTCGCCCTGGTCGAGCAGGACGTGGTGGTCACCGACCTGCTCGACGCCACCCAGGCCAACCCGCCCTCGTACGGCATCGACCGGATCGACCAGGTCAGCCTGCCGCTGTCCAGCAGCTACACCTACAACTCCACCGGCGCCGGCGTGCACGCCTACGTCATCGACACCGGCATCACCACCACGCACGCCGACTTCGGCGGCCGGGCCACCTTCGACTACAACGCCATCGACACCAACAACACCGACTGCTACGGCCACGGCACGCACGTGGCGGGCACCGTCGGCTCGGCCACCTACGGCGTCGCCAAGGGGGTGCGGCTGCACGCGGTGAAGATGATGAACTGCTCCGGCAGCTCCACCACCACGGCGGCGGTCAACGCCATCAACTGGGTCACCGCGAACGCCCAGCGCCCGGCGGTGGCCAACACCTCCTGGAACTTCACCGCCTCCGCCGCGCTGGAGACCGCGATCCGCAGCATGATCTCCTCCGGGGTGTTCCTGGCGACCTCGGCGGGCAACACCGCGGCCAACTCCTGCGACCGCCTGCCCCGCAAGGTCGAGACGGCCACGGTCGTCGCGTCCTCGGACAGCGCGGACGCCCGCTCCACCTTCTCCAGCACGGGCGCGTGCGTGGACCTGTACGCGCCGGGCACCTCGATCCGCTCCACGCTCAACACCGGCGGCGACGGCCTGATGAGCGGCACCTCCATGGCGACCCCGCACGTGGCGGGCGTGGCGGCGCTGTACAAGGCGACCTACGGCGACGCGCCGTCGGCGACGGTGCACGACTGGCTGAACAGCAAGGCCACCCCGAACAAGATCACCAACGGGGCGACCGGCGGCACGGCCAACCGGCTGCTGAACACGGCCGGCCTCTGAGCCTGCGCCTGCCCTGAGCGAGGGCCCGCGCCCCACGCGGTCGTGGGACGCGGGCCCGGTCCGCCGAGGTGGGTGGGATACCGCCGCCCGGCCACCACCCGCCGCACCGCCGCGCTAGGCGGTCGGTCCCTGCGCGGGCGGCTGCCCCACCGGGGGCTCGGTCACGGGCGGCTCGGTCACCGGCGGCTGGGGCGCGGGCCTGCTCGGCTCCTGCGCCAGCGCCACCAGCTCGGCCAGCACCGCGGGCGGCAGCTGGCTGCGCAGCACCTGCGCCTGCCGCCGCGCGCTCAGCCCCTCCTTGTTGGTGCGCAACGAGGCCAGCAGGTTGGCCTCCTCCTCGGTGAGCCCCTCCGAGTGCGCGTCGAGCTTGACCTCCACCCGCCGCGCGGTCGCCTCGGCGCCCTGCGCGCTCCACATGCCCTGGATGGTGTTGTTGATCAGCGACCGGTCGGGCTGGCCGTCGCCGTCGGTGTCGTACCGCCGCTGCTCGATCTCGTTGACCACCGCGGAGGCGATCTCCTGCGCACTGGGCATGTTGTCCCCTTCGAGTAGGTCCTGGAGCTCCTGGCGGGTGCCCCGGTAGGCGTTGCCGTCGATCCGCCCGTTCGGGTAGTTGGCGACGGCCAGCGACGAGGTGAACTGGGCGATCTCGGTGCGCAGCCCGCCGAAGCTGGGCCAGTACTCGCCCCCGAGGGCGAACTGCTCCTTGCGCCGCACCACGTTGTCCGGGTAGCGCGAGTGCCACAGCGGGGGCAGTCCCGACAGGTCCGGCGAGCCCATGCGGCCCGACCAGTACCACTGCGGCAGGTAGATCAGCGGCGACCCGTACCCGGAGGCGCGGGCCTGGTCGACGAAGCCCCGGATGGCCCCGAGCGAGCCCGCGCCGTCCTCGATGTCGAGCAGCAGCGGCACGTCCGTGCCCACCACCGCCCGCACGTTCCCGAGCTGCCCGCCCACGTCGTCGCCGCGCATGTAGTGGTACGCGGCGACGAGCATCCCGGCGGACCGGGCGCGGGCGAGCTGGTCGTGGTAGTTCGGTGAACGCCAGGTGGAGCCCTCGGTGGCCTTGATGAAGGCGAAGTCGAAGCCCTCGGAACGCGCGGCGGCGAAGTCGAAACCCGGCTGGTATGCGGATACGTCGACTCCGTAGATCACGGGCGACCTCCTCGTGGGGTCGGTGGCAGGGGACGCGCTTCTTGGTCGGATACGTACCCGGAGGCCGAACGGATCAACAGACAACGGCTCCAAAGGCCGCGCCCGATCGGGTGCGAATGGTTTTGAGACGCACGCGCAGGGGGTTCAGCGGGCGCGTCCGTTAGGGGGTCGGAGGTGGTGTGGCGTCAGGGGAGCGGCGGGTGGGCAGTAGGGTGCCCGGCGTCACGCTGATTTCCGCGTGAACCGGAATTTCCCTGGGGTGGTGCGGTGGAATCCCTGCGCGAAGCGGTGCCCGACGACGTCCCGGCGCTGCGCGCCTTCGCGGAGGACTGCGTCCGCCCGCACTACGCGTCGCTCATCGGCGTGGAGGCGGCGGCCGGTCAGGTCCGCGCGTGGTGGAACGAGAAGCGGCTCGGCGCGGCGATCGCGGACGGCCTGGTGGTGGTCGCGGTCGACGGCGACCGGGTGGTCGGCGTGGCCCAGCGCGGGCGCAGCGGCGAGGACCACGCGGTGTACAAGCTCTACGCCCTCCCGGAGTTCCGGGGGCGGGGCTTGGGCGTGCGGCTGCTGGCGGCGCTGACCGAGGCGCTGCCGGACGACGCGCGGTGGCTGCACGTGGAGCACTTCGAGGCGAACGGCCGCGCGGGCGCGTTCTACGAGCGCGAGGGGTTCGCGGTGCGCAAGGTCGAGCCCAGCCGCGACGGCGATCCGGCGCTGGCGATCGTGTGGCGGTCGCGCGAGGTCGTGCGGGGCTAGCCGGACAGGGGGCTAGTCGGCCTGGTCCGGCTCGGACTGGCGCGGGCGGCGCAGGTTCCACAGCGGGAGCGCGTGCAGCGCGGTGAGCACGCGCTCCTCCAGCGCCACCGCCCCGGCCCGGTCGGGGGTGACCGACCAGCACACCCACAGCCCGGCCTCCCGCAGCGCCAGCGCCGCCCAGCCCTTCGCGGTCAACGGGGTCCCGGCGCGCAGGGCGGCCAGGCGCTCCACCAGGAAGCCCTCGTCGGCCAGCGCGCGGTCCAGCACGGCCCGGCCGAGGCCGGAGACGGCGGCCTTGCCCGTGGTGTAGGCGGTCATCCGGCCGCGCAGCCCCGCCCCGCGCCGGTCCCCGGCCATGCCCGCGTACACCGGTCCGGTCGCGTCGGCCACCAGGTACGCGCCCGGCCGCCGGGGAGCGGCGGCGGGCAGCGCGTCGAACGCCGTCCAGTCCGACCAGGTGGCCAGCGCGGCCACCGCCCCGGGAAGCCGCGGCGCCGTTCGCAGATCGCCCATGACCGCCCACGGTGGACCACGCGGGCGCGCGCCCCTCCGAAGAACCGCGGAACTCCCCGGATCGGGGGAGAACCCTACGCCGAGGCCTGCGCCCGCCGCTCCACCAGCGCCGACACCCCGACCACCGCCAGCCCGGCCACGCTCAGCGCCACCCCCACCCAGGCGGTGGACACCAGCCCCCACCCGGCCGCGATCGCCAGACCGCCCAGCCACGCCCCGGCCCCGTTGGCCACGTTCAGCGCCGAGTGGTTCGACGACGCCGCCAGCGACGGCGCGTCCGGCGAGGCGTCCATCAGCCGCACCTGGAGCGCGGACGCCAGCACCTGCGAGACGAACCCGATCAGGAACACCAGCGCGATCGCCGCCACCGGCCAGGACGCCAGCAGCCCGAACAGCACCAGCACCAGCACCATCACCGCCATCGACCCGAGCACGCTGCCCGCCACCGACCGGTCGATGAAGCGCCCGCCGAACGTCGCGCCGATCGTCATGCCCAGGCCGAACACCGCCAGCACCCACGGCACCGCGGACTCGGCCAGCCCGGTCACCTCGGTCGTGATGGGCGAGATGTACGAGTACACCGCGAACATCCCGCCGAACCCGACCATGCCGGTGGCCAGCGCCAGCCACACCGGCAGCCGCCGGAACGCCCGCAGCTCCGCCGCCACGCTCGCGTCGCGCGGCGCGGCCACCCCTGGCAGGGAGCGGGCCAGCGCGAGCGCCGTCACGACCTCGATCGCCGCCACCGCCAGGTAGGCCGAGCGCCACCCGATCTGCTGCCCGGCGGCCGTCGCGGCGGGCACGCCCACCAGGTTTGCCACGGTCAGCCCGACCATCACGCGCGCCACGGCGGTGCCGCGCCGGTGCGCGGGCACGAGCGCGGCGGCGACGACGGCGGAGATGCCGAAGTACGCCCCGTGCGGCAGCCCGGCGAGGAACCTGGCCGCCAGTAGCGACCCGGTGTCCCACGCGACGGCGGACAGCCCGTTTCCGACCGCCAGCGCCGCGGTCAGCGCGATCAGCAGCCCCTTGCGCGGCAGCCGCGCGGCCAGCCCGGCGATCAGCGGGGCGCCCACGACCACGCCCAGCGCGTACAGCGTGATCGCGTGCCCGGCGGCGGGGATGGAGATGGCGAACGTCTCGGCGACCTGGGGGAGCAGGCCCATCGTCGCGAACTCGGTGGTGCCGATGCCGAAGCCGCCGAGGGCGAGCGCGGTCATCGCGGCTCCGGACCCTCGGGCGGGCGTGGTCTGCGCGGGCGCGGTGACCGTCATGGGGCTGGGTTCTCCAGGGGAAGTGGGCCCGAGTCGGCGCTGACCGGCGACCAGTTGTCCGTTGGTGGTTGAAACGATTTTAACCGTGAGGATCATCCCACCTGTGCACGTCGGTTGTCACGGGGTTCGGGAAGCCGTTGCCCCCGAGCCGGTGCGGCGCCCGTCCCACCCGCGGAGCGCCCCGAGCTGCTCGGACACCGGAACGACGAGTTCCTCGACTTCCGGCACTTCACCTGGCCCGACTCCCTGGGCCACGCCTACCGGTGGGTCCACGTCGGCTGGTTCGCCCTGACCGCCCCCGACGCGGGCGACCACGAGCGGTTCCGCGACGACCACGCGGGCGGCGGTGGCGCTCGTGGCGCCCGCCGACGACTGACACCGGGGGACGCACGGGAACCGCCGCCGCGCACCGCAGAAGTCGGGTGTGCCGGACCGCGCGGTGTGGGTGACTGGACGCCCCGCACCCCCCGGAGGCACCCGTGGAACGCGCCAACGCCGATCCCGCCGTCGTCGCGGCCAAGCACGCCCGCCTCGGCGAGCCGCACGTCGCCCCGCTGGTGGCGCTCGCCGACCGGATCGCCGCCGCCGAGGGCCTGCCCGCGGGCGCGGTCCCGTACCCCGACCCGGACTTCGGCGGGGTGCGCGCCCGCGCGCTGGTCCTGCTGGACAACCCCGGCCCGAGGGCGAAGGCGGGCACCGGGGGGTCCGGCCTGCTCAGCGTCGAGAACGACGACCCCGCGGCCGCCCGCGCCCACGCCGCCTACGCCTACCTGGGCGTCGACCTGGGCCAGTGCCTGCACTGGAACGCCTGCCCGTTCCCCACGGTCAAGGACACCTCCACGGCGGGGGAGCGGGCGAGGGCCGCGCGCTGGACCGGCGAGCTGCTGCGCCTGCTGCCCGCCCTGGAGGTGGTGGTGCTGCTGGGCCGCGCAGCCGAGGACGGCTGGGCCAGGGTGCGCCCGCGCCGCCCCGACCTGCTGGTGCTCTCCGGCCCGCACCCGTCGAACCGGGGCATCAACGCCGTCGCGGGCAACGCCCAGCTGTTCGGCGCCACCATGCGCGCCCTGGCCGAGCGCCTGGCGGAACCGCCGCGCGCCACCGGCTGACCCTCACCCGCCTGAGACCCGCAGCGCCTCGGCCTCGCCCCGCGCCGACCCCGTCCGCCGGGCCAGCTCCAGCGCCTCGGCCGCCCGCGCCGCCCCCTCGGCCGCGTCGCCGAGCGCGTGGTGCGCGGCGGCGAGCCCGAGCAGCGCCTCCAGCTCCCACACCACGAGCCCCTGCGGCCTGCTCACCGCCACCGCGCCCGCGAACGCCTCCCGCGCCCCCGCCAGGTCCCCGGTCCCGACCCGCACCCGGCCCCGCGCCACGAGCGCCGCAGCCTCGCCGTCCGCGTCCCCGACCCGCCGGGCGTCGGCCAGCGCCGCCGCGCACACCGCCAGCGCGTCCACGGCGTGCCCGCGCGCGACCAGGAACCCGGCCACCGCGCACCCCAGCCGCCAGCTGTCCGGCGCGCCCGCCACGAGCGCCGCCGCGACCAGGTTCTCCCGCTCGGCCGCGAACCACCGCCCGGCCAGCTCGGCGTCCGCGAACCGGGGGAGCGCGGCGGTCCGCTCGGGGAAGCGGGGCCGGGGCACGAGCGGCGCGACCACGTCGGCGGCCCGTCCCGCCGCGTCCCGGTAGAACCCGACCAGCCGCCCCAGCGCCGCCCGCCCGGCGCCCTCGGCCTGCTCGGCCACGTGCGCGCGCACCAGGTCGTGGAACCGGTACCGGCCGGGGGAGGGGCGTTCCAGGAGTCCGGCGGTGGCGAGCAGTTCGAGCCGCGCCAGCGCGCCGTCCCTGGTCCCGCCCACCAGCGCCGCCGCAGCGCTGGGCGTGAAGTCCGGTCCCGGCGCGAGCGAGAGCAGCCGGAGCGCCTCCCAGGCGCCCGCGCCGACCGCAGCCTCGGCCCGCGCCAGCACGGCGGCCACCGGGGAGCGCGCCTCGGGGTCGAACCACCCCTGGCCGCCGGGCGTCGGAACCCCGCCGGGCGCGGCCCCGGCCACCCGCAGCGCCAGCGGAACCCCGCCGCACAACCCGATCAGCTCGGCGGCGTCCGCGACCACCCCGCCCGCCACCGCGGTGAGCACCGCCTCGGCCCCGCGCTCGTCCAGCGGCCCGAGCCGGAAGCCGCGCACGGGCAGGTCGGGCAGGTCGTCCCGGCAGGTCGCGAGCACCGGCGCCCCCTCGGCCAGGACCGGTCGCACCTGCGCGCTCCCGGTGATCCCGTCCAGCACCACGAGCACCCGCCGCCGCGCCCCGCCCAGTGCCCGCAGCCGCGGTCCGGGGGAGCCCTCGCGCGGTCCGACCCGCAGCACCCCGTCGGGGAAGTGCTCCCGCACCGCCTCGACCACCCGCTCGACGAGCGCGCTCTTGCCGATCCCCGCGCTCCCCGACACCACCACCGACCCGCCGTCCAGCACCAGCCGGGCCAGCTCCCGCACCTCGTCGTCCCGCCCGGCGAACACCTCGCGCAACGCCACGTCCCAGAGCGCCCCCACGTCCCCGGCGGTCAGCACGTGCCCACCGCCTGCGCTCCGCACGAGCTCCCCGCCGACCACGTCCCGGAGCCCCGCCACCGCGCCCGTGACGTCCCCGGAGGGCAGCCGCGCGGCCACCTCCGCGTCGGGGACGACCCGGTTCGCCTTGAGCAGCAACGCCACCAGCACCGCCCGCTGCTCGGCCGACAACGCCACCACAGCGCTGATGCTAGGGCGGCCGGAACCCCGGCGGGCCGCGTGTTGCGCGCACCTCGGGGTCGGCCGGACGGGCCAGCGGCGAGGGCTGTTCGCGCAGGTCGGACGCGGCGGGGTGGCCCGCCCGCCGCGGCGTCGGAGCCCGCTGCCAGGCCGGGGGAGGGGAGACCCCGACCTCTGGGAATTATTCGGAATAATTCCTTCAGTGTTGACCGAAACCAACGCCTCGGCTCTAAAAGACGTCCGGAGCGGTGTTCTTCTGGCCTCGGCGAGCAGGAGAGGTGAGTTCCGCGCTCAGCAGCTGCCGACCGGCGACGAGACGGGCGATCAGCGCGTCGATCAGCTCAGCGAGGAGCGGACGGCACCGGCGTCCGCGCTCACCTTGCCGCACGGCTCGCGCTCCAGGTAGGTGCTCGTCGCGGGCTGGGCCTGCGGTGCGGTTCAGGAGGCGCCTTCCTCCCGCACCCCGTCGCCCGCCACGTCCCGGTTCAGCTTCCACCGCACCAGCAGCGCCACCCCGATCCCGGCCCCCACCGCCACCACCAGCCCGATCCACGAGAACCGCTTCAACCACGTCTCCGCCACCACCCCCAGGTAGTGCACCGCGTACGTGGTCCCCGCCGCCCACACCACCCCGCCCCCGGCGTTGGCCGCCAGGAACTTCGGGTACGCCATCCGCATCGACCCGGCCAGCGGCCCGGCCAGGATGCGCAGCAGCGCCACGAACCGCCCGAAGAACACCGCCCACGCCCCGTGCCTGCCGAAGAACTCCCGCGCCTTCCCGACGTGCGCCTGCCCGAAGTGCTTCGGGAACCTCCGCCCGGCCCAGTCGAACAGCCTCGGCCCGCCGCGCCTGCCGATCGCGTACCCGACGCTGTCCCCGACGACCGCCCCGCCGGTCGCGGCCACCGCGATCCACAGCGGGCTCAGCTCGTCGTGCTGCGAGGACATCAGCGCCGCCGTCACGAGCACGATCTCGCCCGGCAGCGGGACCCCCACGCTCTCCACCCCGATGACCAGCCCGACCACCAGGTAGACCAGCAGCGGCGGGATCGTCTCGAGCAGCTGCTCCACGCTCACCGGCGCACCTCCTTCACCCGAAAAGCCTACGCGGGTGACGATCGGCCACCCCGGACAGCGCGAGAGGGGCCCGCGCGGCGCGAGCCCCTCTCGGACGGGTGACAGATCGTCGGGTGGCAGATCAGCGGGTGGACGGATCGGCGGGCGTCGGATCAGCGGGAGGTGAAGCGCACCCCGTGCTCGGCCAGGTACCCGAGCCAGCGGCGCGCGGCCTCCGGGTCGGTGGTCGCGGTGTGCGTCCCGGCGGGCGTGCGGCCCTCCAGGACGTCGAGCACCCCGCGCGCCAGGGTCGTGGACACGGTGCGGGCCATCGCGCTGTCGGTGTCGTCGCCGACCACGTCGAGCACGTGCTCCCCGCGCCACTCCCGCCCGTCGTCGGCCCGCACCTGGAGCGCCACGGCCAGCACCACCCGATCCCGGTCGGCCGGGGTGGTGGGGTAGCGCTCGGCCAGCTCGTTCGCCAGCGCGGTCAGCCGGGCGTCGTCGGCGGCGCGCAGCTCGGCGAACACCGGCTCCCACGCGGCGCTCCAGCCGCTGTTGCGGATCGTGCCCCGGACGAACACCTCGGGCCGCCACGCGTCGGGCACGCCATACGCGCGCACGTACGGCACGCTGTCCCGGTTGGGGTAGACCTCGAACTCCTCGCCGCCGAGCACGTGCGTCCGCACCGCCTCCCACGGCCGCTCGGCCACCCGCTCGACGCCGTCCTCGACGTACCGGGCGCGGCCGAGCAGGGCGGTGAGGACGCTGCGGGGCGCCCAGCTGAAGCGGTAGCGGAACTCGTTGGGCACGGCGGGCAGGCCGCCGCAGTACGAGGTGAACGTGATCGAGGCGGGGGTGTCGGCGCCCAGCTCGGCGGCGGCGCGGTCGAGCAGGTCGTGGGCGAGCAGGTGGTCGGAGCCGGGGTCGAGACCGGCCTCGGTGAGCACGACCAGGCCGCGCGAGGCGGCGTCGGCGGCCAGCTCGGCGATCTCGGGGGAGAGGTAGCTGGAGCTGGCGAAGTGGGCGCCGTTGTCCAGGCACACGCGCAGCACGGCCGGGTGCTCGGGCGCGGGCAGCATGGACACCACGACGTCGCCGGGCCCGACCTCGGCGGCCAGCGCCTCGGTGCTGTGGGCGCGGGTCCGGACCGCGCCGGTGAGGCCGAGTTCGGCGGCGCGCTGGTCGGCGCGGGCGGTGGTGCGGCCCCAGACGAGGACCTCGCGGGCGGCGCGGGCGAGCTGGCGCAGGCCGTCGCCGGTGGACAGGCCGACGCCGATCCAGTGGACCCGGCCGGATGCGGGGGTGGTGTGCTCAGGCATGGTCGGCCTCCAGGGCGGCGACGGTGGTGTGGAAGCGCTCCGCGCAGCGCCGCCACGGACCGGAGTCCAGGTCGAGCAGGTGGGGGAGCAGGTCGCGGGAGAAGTCGGCGCTGGACTCGGCGGCCAGCAGCGAGGGCAGGTTGTCGATGGCGATCAGGTCCAGCGGGTGCTCGCCGCCGCGCAGGCGCAGCACGGGCTCGTCCCAGGTGGTGACCTCGTCGTAGACGGGCAGCAGGTTGTACGGGCCGCCCGCGTCGCAGCTGACGTCGCCGACGCCGCGCAGGGCGCGGGGGGCGTCCAGGTCCTCGGGGCGCAGGAGCGGTTCGGCGGGGCCGGTGGCGAGGACGGCGTTGACCAGCAGGTCGTGCCCGAGCAGCGCGGCCCGGTCCAGGGTCCGGGTCTCGGCCAGGTCCCACCCGGTGACCTCGGCCCCGGCGACGGCGAGCGCGTCGCGCGCCCCGCGCCCGCAGCGCCCGAGGGCCCCGACGACCAGCGCGGTGGGCCTGTGCCCGTCGTGCGCGCGCAGCGCGGCGTCCAGCTCGGCGCGCCCGGTGGGCCGCAGCGGCGTCGGCAGCGCGCCCCGGTCGTGGAGGACGGTGAGGGCGGCGCCGAGGTATCCGGCCCAGTAGCCGAAGGCGGTGAGCCTGCGCCCGTCGTCGTCGGTGAGGTACTCCAGGTCCAGCAGCGCGCCACCGCCCGCCGCGAACCGGCCGAGCAGCTCCCGCGCGCCGGGCTGCCCCTTGTAGGCGTGCCCGAAGAACACGTGCCGGTGCGGCAGCCGCTCCGGCAGGTCGGGCAGTTCCTTGAGCCCGACCACCACCACGTCCGGGGGCGCGTCGACCCACCCGCCTGCCTCGACGACGCGGCAGCCCGCGGCGGCGTAGTCGGCGGTGGGGAAGACCCGCCGCGGCGAGTCCTCGACGGTGACCTCGGTCCCGGCGTCGACCAGGGTCTTCGCGTCGGCGGGGGTGATCGGGGCGCGCTGCTCGGTCGACCGGACCTCGCTGCGCAACCACAGGCGCGTCGTCACCGGTTCTGGGTACAAGACCGGTGCTGAGCGCGTCAAATCGCCCCGACGTGTCACACCTTCACCCCGGTGGTGTCACGCAGGCGGAGGCGGTTCCGGCCAGGACTGCGGGGCGGGGCCGAGGACGACGATCCCCTGCTTGGTGCCGTACCCGGTGATGAAGTTCCTGCCCGGCACCTCGTTGATCTGCTTCAGCGTCCCGGCGGGCACCCTGGTGACGAGCTGGCGGGCCCAGTGCTGGCCGGTGCGCTCGGCGGCCTTGCCGATGGTGCTGGAACCGGATTGCCCCAGCAGCACCCGATGGCCTTGTCCAGCAGGTCGAGCACCGCCTGGCCCCGCCCGCTCAGTGCTCGGGGCGGATCGTCGGGGTCTTCAGGGGTCACGTCCAGCTCCTCCGGGTTGTCCTGACGGCCACGCGCTCACCCCGCCGACGGCAACCGCCCGTCGCACAGCGGGTCCGTGGCGCCCTGGGGGACCTTCGCGGGCAGCAGCCAGTCGAGCGCCGGGTGCTCCACCAGCCACCCGTGCACGGTCACCGGGCTGCTCGGGATGCGCTGCTCCCCTGGGCACAGCACCTTCGACTCCACGTGGTCGTTGCGGATGAACTGCACGTCCCCCCGCGCGTCCAGCACGGTCGTCGCCGTGTCGTCCACGGTGACCACGTTGCCCAGCACCACCGCCGTGCGCCCGCGCGCCTCGGGTTCCAGCAGCAGCGCCACGGACGGCAGCACCGGCGCGCGCAGGAACAGCGCCAGCAGCAGGAACGGCGTTCCCAGCGCCCCCGCCAGGGCCAGGGCGTGCGCGGTCGCGGGCCCCGACCTCGGGGGGAGGGGGCCGGTGAGCAGCGGGGCGAGCAGGGGCGGCACGAGCAGGCAGGCCACGAGCGGGAAGTCGCCCGTCGCCGCCGCGTCGAGCGCCGCCGGGGTCAGCAGCGCCAGCTCGGTCACGCCGACCGCCACGGGCAGCAGGAAGCACACCGGCCACACCAGGTCGGCCCGTCCGCGCAGCCTCGCCCGCAGGCCCGCGATCGCGCACAGCAGCATCAGCGCCAGCGGCAGGAACCGCACCTGCCACACCAGCAGCGCCCACAGCCCGGCCAGCGCCACCACCGGCCCCGGGACGCGCTCGGCCGCGATCTCCAGCCTCGACCGGGTCGGCCTGCCGCCGCTGACCAGGGAGATCAGGCCCAGCGCGTGCGCGACCAGGACGATCGCGGGCGGCACCTCCAGCAGGCTGAACACCAGCGAGGTCGCCAGCTCCACCGGGTGCACGTTCTGCACCAGCAGCAGCATGGTGTTGAGGTCCTTGCCGCTCAGGTGCCAGAGCTTGAGCACGAGCAGCACGATCGGGAAGGCGGGCACCAGCGCGAGCGTCCACTGGGAGGCGTCGCGCTGGGCGTCGGCGGTGGGGCGGGTGGCGGCCTCGGCGGCGAGGGCGGCGTCCGAGGCCGCGCCGGGGTCGGCGCTCATCCGGTCAGCAGTCCGGGACGGTGGACGGCCAGGTGCGCACGTCGACGTCCTCCGCCTCGGGCTGCCGGTCCAGCGGCAGCGCCTCGCCGGGGTTGTGCTCCAGCATCGGCCGCAGGTGCCGCTCGAACGCCTCCTCCCACCGCTGGTCGGCCGGGTCGCAGGCGGAGCGGCGCAGCGACAGGTTCACCAGGGCCAGCAGGGCCGCGTTGTCCCCGGTGTTGACCGCCCACAGCTCGGGCGTCTCCAGCGCGATGTCGTGGTGCGCCAGCTCGTCCGGGTGCGCGGAGACGAACCCGGCGAGGATGACCGCGTCCGTGGTGACCGCCTCCACCTCGCCCGCGAGCAGCCGGGTCACGCACTCGCTGATGTTGTTGCTGTTGTCCATGACGG
Source organism: Actinosynnema pretiosum (assembly GCF_002354875.1). GTDB lineage: Bacteria > Actinomycetota > Actinomycetes > Mycobacteriales > Pseudonocardiaceae > Actinosynnema > Actinosynnema auranticum. The sequence goes on along the minus strand of NZ_CP023445.1, from coordinate 4,166,703 downwards.
CCCCGGCCGCGCTCACCGCGTCGGTGGAGGTCGAGGTGCTGAGCGTGCACACCCTCCTGTCGCGCAGCTGCGCGGCCTCGCGGATCGGCTCGTGGTCCTTGCGCGTGATGACGGACTGCTCGGTCTCCAGGTACGGGGAGGAGAAGGTGACGCCGCGCATCCCCTCGCGCCGGTCGGTGATGCTGTAGGTGGCGACCACCAGGTCGACCAGCACGCCGTCCGCGCCGCGCATCCGGCTGCGGTCCTCGTTCTGGATCTCCACGAACCGCACGTCCGACGCCTGGAACCCCAGGTCGGCGGCGATCATGCGGGTGATGTCGACGTCGAAGCCGGAGTACGCGCCGGTGGCCGGGTCGCGCAGCCCGATGCCGGGCATGTCGGTCTTGATGCCGACGACCAGCTCCTGCTTGCCCTTCAGGCCCGCCTGCTGCTTGAGGTCGTCCACGGTGGGCGCCTCCCGGTACCACCAGTACCCGCCCGCCAGCGGCACGGCGACGGCCAGCAGGAGCGCGGCCAGCCGCCAGCGGCGTAACCGGGTCGTGCGTCGCCCGCGCGGCTCCCCGTCGCGGTCCGCGTCGGTGGTGCGCTCACCCTCTGCCATTGGGGGATTCTCGCCGACCCCTACCTGCTGCGCACCGGGTTTGCGCGCGTCACCGGTGGTGCGATCGGGTGATGGTGGGGGAGCGGCGCGGTCAGAAGCGGTCCCAGCGCTGGTTCTGCTGCCCGTTGCAGCGCCACAGGATCACCGGGGTGCCGTTGTCCGCGCCGGAGCCGCGCGCGTCCAGGCAGTGCCCGGACCCGACGAGCTGCCCGTCGCCCGCGAGGGCCCACCGCTGGTCGGCGCCGCCGTCGCAGGCCGCGAGCAGCACGGGCAGCTCGGGCGCGACGGCCTGGAGGCAGCGCTCGCCGAGCCGGATCTCGCCGGTGGTGGCGGTGGTGAACCGCTGCCCGGCCCCGTCGCGGCAGTCCCACAGCCGCACGGACGTCGCGGCGCCCGCCGAGGTCGCCGAGACGTCGCCGGGGTCGTCCGCGCCGTCCAGGCACAGCCCCGACCCGGCGCCCACCAGGCTCCCGGCGCGCGGCGCGCCCGCCCCGGCCAGCGCGGCGACCAGCGGCGGGTACCAGCGGCGGGCCAGCTTCCGCTCACCGGCCGGGCTCGGGTGCACCCCGTCGTGCGTGTCGACGGCCGGGTCGAAACCGGTCCACTGGTCGACGACGGTGACGGGGGAGCGCGGCGTGCCGTGCGCCCGCGCCCAGCCGGGGATCGCGGCGTTCAGCTCCGCCACCCGCGCGGGGCAGTCCGGGCAGGCCGGGTGGGCGAGCGGGATGAGCTGGGCGACGAGCAGCTTCACCGCCGGGTTGGCGCGCCGCATCTGCCCGAGCAGCTCGGTGTAGGCGTCGAGCACGGCCGGGGCGCTCTCGCCCGCCAGGACGTCGTTGGTGCCCAGGTGCATGAGCACCACGTCCGGCCGGGCGCGGGTGAGCCAGCCGGGGAGCAGGTTCTCCAGCACGATCCCGGCGGCCCGGAACCCGCCGTGCCCCTCGTGCGCGGGGGAGGGGCCGCCGCCGCAGTCGGTGGCGGGCTGGGTGCCGACGAAGTCGACGTCGGCGTGCCCGGTGCCGCCCAGCTCGCCCGCGAGCAGCGCGCGCCAGCAGCCGGGGCTGCCGGTGATGGAGTCGCCGAGGGCCATGACCCTGGGGTGGGTCGCCGCGGGGGAGACGAGCATCAGCAGCGCGGACACGAGCGGGGTGACCAGGCCCGCGCACACGGCGCGCAACCTCCGGCACGGACCCACGGTTTCCTCCCGGACGGCGCGGTGTGGGGGCGGCGCGGGACCCGCGCCGCGCCCAGTGCACCACGCTCGTGCGCCCGCGGCCTTCTAGCAGGCCAGAGGTGCACTCCCGAAGGCGACATCGTCATACCAAAGGGTGTCGCCGCCGTCGCCGTAGCTCTCCCAGCCCAGCCGCACGTCCACGGTGTTCGGCCGCCAGTTGGCGCGGGCGAGCCACTGCTGGTCGATGTCGGGCGTGGGGGAGCCGTCGACCTGCAGGCCCGGAACGGCGACCCCGTCGACGCTGGTGCTCAGCCTGCCGCTGGAGCCGTCGAGGGTGAACTGCACGCAGGTCCAGCGGCCGGTGGGCAGCGGGATGCTCTGCGCGACGCCCTGCGGGCTCTGCGCGGGCAGGGTGGCGTCGTCGGACTCGCGGTTCCACTGCAGCGCGCCGTTCTGGCCGCCCATGCGCAGGTCCTTGCCGCCGTCGGCGGAGTCCTTGAGCGCCATGAACGTCACGTGCGCGGCGGGCAGCGCGGTGGTGTGCCGGACGTGGAACCGGCCGTGCACCACCGGTCCGCTCACGCTGGCGCCGAAGAAGATGTGGTTGCAGTAGCCGACGCCGCCGTTGACCCGGACCGACTTGGAGCCGCTGCGCGCGACGGAGTTGTCGACGGTGACCGTGCCGGTGCCGGTGCAGTTGGCCGCGCCGACGCTCCACTTGCCGGAGGGGGTGGTCCCGGTCTGGGACTCGAAGTCGTCGCACAGGGTCGCGGTGCCGCAGCCGGTGGGCTGCTGCGGGGTGGTGGTCGTGGTCGGCGGGGTTGTGGTGGGCGGGGTCGTGGTCGGTGGGGTGGTCGTGCTGGTGGGCGGGGCGTCGTCGTTGCAGGGGGTGCCGTTGAGGGCGAAGTCGGTGGGTGCGGCGGCGGCGCCGGAGTAGGTGCCCTGGAACCCGAAGCGGGCGGTTCCGCCGGTGCCGAGCTGGCCGTTCCAGCCGACGTCGCGGGCGGTGACCTTGGCGCCGGTCTGGGTGACCTGGGCGTTCCAGGCCGAGGTGACGGTCTGGTTGCCCGCCCAGGTCCAGGTCAGCGTCCAGGTGGTGACGGGCGCGGCGCGGTTGGTGACCGCGACCTCGGCGGTGAAGCCGGTGGCCCACTGGTTGGGCGTGTAGTCGACGGCGCAGGCGGGCGCGGCGACGGCGGTGCCGCCGCCTCCACCGCCGCCGAGCACGACCAACCCGGTGACCGCGACCAGGGCCACGGCGAGCGCCGCGAGCCGGAACGGGGTGCGCATGAGACAACTCCTTTGTCGTCCACGGTTTCTGGGAGCGCTCCCAGAAGGTCGACCGTAACGACGCCCACCACCGCCCGACAGCGTCCGACCGGGTCACGCGTCGACGGTCACGCGTCCATGTAAAAGTCCACCGGGGTCCCGTCCGCCAGGTGCACCACGGTGATCCAGCAGTGCTCCAGCAGGTAGTTGCCCTGCTCCAGCTCGCTCAGGTGCAGCTCGAAGTCCCCGCTGAGGTACACCCGCAGCGACACCGCCCGGAACGCCGCGATGAACGGCTCCCGCCCCTCGGGCTCGCCCGCGATCTCCGCGCTCACGAGCTCCAGCGCGGTCCGCTCCAGCGCGGCGAACCGGTCCAGCAGCCCGGCCAGCGGCGGCTCCAGCTCGCGGGCCCGCTCCGGGTGCGCGCTGTCCAGGTCGACGAGCACGGTCCGGTCCCGCGCCCGCCGCTCCGCGTACTCCGTCTCCTCCGGCCGCAGGTGCGCGGTCATCAGCACGTCGACGCACTGCTCCCGGTAGCGCGGGTTGAACTCGGCGGGCACCAGCTGCACGTCCCGGAACTGGCGGGGCGTCCCCCGCGCCACCCGCCCGTCCTCGGCGACCAGCCGCAGCTCCCCGCCCTCGTGCCGCACCCCGGTGATCCGGAACGAGGGCGGCACCTCCAGGGTCGCGCTGGGCGGGGCGCCCTGGCCGCACAGCGCGATCGTGACGGCCTGGCCCTCCGCCTGCTGCTGCACCACGACGCCCAGGTGCAGCTCGGGGAAGAGGTGGACCAGGTCGTCGGGGGTTAGCAGGGCGCGCAGTTCGGCGTCGTCGCCGTGGACGGCGGCGTGGACGGGTTCGACGAGTCGCATGACCGGATCCTGCCGCCACCCACCGACAGTTCCGGGCGCCCGCGGGTCAGCGCAGCGCGCGGCTGATGCCCCCGGCCGCGATCCGCAGGGCCGTCACCAGCCGGGCGGGTTCGCGGCGGGTCGCGGTCACCACGCCCAGCGCGGCCACCACGTCACCCCGGCGGTCGAGCACCGGGACCGCCACCGAGCAGGTGCCCAGCGTCATCTCCTGGACCGTGCGCGCGAAGCCCCTGCGGCGCACCTCGGCCAGCTCGCGCAGCAGCCTGCCCGGCTCGGTGATCGTGTACGGCGTCACCTTCTCCGCGCACTGCACCGCCTCCGCGACCACCGGTTGCGGCGCGTGCGCCAGCAGCACCTTGCCCACGCCGGTGGCGTGCAGCGGCAGGTGCCCGCCGGGTCTGCTCACCACCGGCACCGACGAGTGCCCGTGCAGCCGCTCCAGGTACAGCGCCTCGTCGCCGTCGCGCACCGCCAGGTGCACGTTCTCGCGCGTGGCCTCGTAGAGGTCCTGGAGGAACGGCAGCGCCACGTCCCGCAGCCCGCCCTGCACGCGCGCGAGCAGCCCGAGCTGCCACAGCTTGCGGCCCACCACGTACCTGCGGTCGGGCAGCCGCTCCAGCACCTCCTGCGCCACCAGGTCGCTGGCCAGCCGGTGCGTCGTGGTCAGCGGCAGCCCGCTGATCCGCGCCAGGTCGGCCAGCACCAGGCCGTCCCGGTGCCCCTCGAAGGCGTTGAGCACGTCCAGCGCGCGGGCCATCACTCCCCGGCCGGGCTGGGATGTTCCTCCTGCCACCCTGTTCCTCCACACGTGCGGGCGGGCTCCCCCGAGTGCGGCGGTGAGGGGTCGGCCGCTGGTCGAACGGGCCCCCGGACACCCGGCCGTCCGAGGGCGGGGGAGTGGGGCACGCGGCCGATCGTAGCCACGTCGCGAAGCCCGCCGGGACGGTGATCAACCCGTGTCGCGGGCGGGTTCTCCCGGCTGTTCTCGCTGCACGGGAGGCCGGCTTCCGGTGGGTGGCGCGCTCGGGTGGCGGGGGAGCGGGGTTCGTGCGCCGGGCGGGGCGAAAGGTGTCGTGGGCCACGTTCCACCGGTTCGTCCCGTTCACAGCTCCTCGGGGCCCGTCCTGGGGGCTGGGGGACGTCGGGGTCGTGCTCCCGCCGCTGGTGGGAGCGGTGCGGGCGGGTCGTTCCGGTGAGCGGAAGGGGTGACGCGCCCCGCAGGCGCCCCGGCGCTCGGCGAGGTGTAGGGGGACGGGGTCGCCACCCGCCGAACCCGAACACCCTTCAGGTAATTCCCATTATTCCTTCAGTGTCGAACGAAACCAATCATCCCAGTGGTCCGGACATCCGAAGACTCACGTCCCCCAAAACCGCCAGGACGAACAGGGGGCTCGTTCGGCGACTTCGGGGGGTTTCGGGGGGCGGGTGGTTCACGCGGTATGTCCCGGATCGTCGGTACTGGACCGTCTCACCAGCGGTTTTCGGTACGCGCGGATACCAAGACCACCCTTTTGCGGGGCATCGGCGCTGTCGTGCCCGGCCGCTAAGCTCACCGCCGATGATCACGCACGTCGTCGGCAGGGCGGCCGAGCTGGCCTACGTCACCGCGCGAGTCCAGCCCGGTTCGGGTGGCGCGCTGGTGCTGCTCGGCGACGCGGGCATCGGCAAGACCACCATCCTCGACCAGGTCTCCGAGCAGGCCCGCGAGGCGGGCACCACGGTGTTCCGCGCCCACGCGGGCGAGGTCGAGCAGGCGCTGCCCTACGCGGTGCTGCACCGGTTGCTCAGGCCGCTGCTGCACCTGTCCGACCGGTTGCCCCGCAGGCAGCGGGACGCGCTGCACGGCGCGTTCGGGCTGGCCGCGGCGGACCGGGCCAACAGCCTGCAGACCGGGCTGGCGGCGTTGACGCTGCTGTCCACGCGCGCCGACAGCGGACCGCTGCTGGTGGTGCTGGACGACGCGCAGTGGGCGGACCGGGCCTCGCTGGACGTGGTGTCGTTCCTGGCGCAGCGCCTGGTGGGCGAGCCGATCGGGCTGCTGGTGGCCTCGCGCGCCACCATCCCGCCCGCCGGGTTCCAGGTGCCGGTGCTGCGGCTGCGCCCGCTGGCCGAGCGGGACGCCGAGGCGCTGCTGGACGGGCAGCCCGACCCGCCGGTCGGCGCGGTGCGGCGGGCCCTGCTGGACGCGGCGGCCGGGAACCCGCTGGCGCTGGTGACCCTGGCCGGTCAGGCGCCGGAGGTCGCCGAGGACACCGACCCGGTGCCGCTGGCGGAGCGGTTGGAGCGGGCGTTCACCGCGCACCTGGCGGAGCTGCCCGAGGTGACGCGGGCGGCGCTGGTGGTGGCGGCGGCCGACGACAGCGCGGTGCTGCCGGGCGCGGCCGAGGCGCTGGAGCCCGCCGTCGCGGCGGGGTTGGTGCGGGTGCGGGAGGGCAGCGTGCACTTCCGGCACTCGGTGCTGCGGGCGGTGGTGTACCGGGGGGCGGGGTTCGCCGAGCGCAGGCGGGCGCACCTGCTGCTGGCGGAGGCGGCGCGGGCGGACCCGGACCGGCGGGCGTGGCACCTGTCGGCGGCGAGCTCGGACGCGGACGAGGCGGTCGCGGCGGAGATCGCGGAGGCGGCCAGGCGGGCGGCGCGGCGCGGGGCGAACCAGGCGGCGCTGGACGCGTGGGAGCGGGCGGCGGACCTGACGCCCGAGGGGGAGCGGAAGGTGGCGCGGCTGGGGGAGGCGGCGCTGACGGCGATGTCGCTGGGCAGGCACGCGCGGGCCAGGATGCTCGCGGCCCGTGCCGGCGCTGGCCCGTCGTGGGCGTCGATGCTGGAGGCGACGGCGGTGCTGCGGCGCACGGTGCACCCGGACCAGGCGCTGGAGCTGGCGATGCCGATCGCGCGGGCCGCGGGTGGTGACCGGGCGTCGTTGAACGCGCTGGGGCTGGTGGCGTACGCGGCCTACGCGATCGGCGAGCCGGGCCTGCTGGCGGGGTTGCTGGAGCCGGGGGAGGACATCACCCGCAGGTTCGCGTCGGTGGTGGCGTTCCCGTTCGCGGCGGCCCCGCAGGTGGACACGGACCGGGGGCAGCAGAACGAGGTGGTGTTCGCGGGGGCGCTGGCGATCCTGCGCGACGAGTACGAGGCGGCGATCCAGCTGCTGGCCACGGCGGTGGACCAGCACGGGTCGGTGCGGTCGGCGGGGTTGGTGGCGTCGACGCTGGCGAAGGCGTACTGGCACACCGGCAGGTGGGCCGACGCGGAGGCGGTCCTGGCGCCGCTGGTGGCGGCGCACCGGGTGTCGCCGGACGTGGGCACGATCGCCGCGACCACCCAGGCCGCCGCGCTCGCCGCGGTCCGGGGGGACGTGGCGATGGCGCGCAGGCACGTGGCGGACGCCCTGGACCTGGGGGCGCCGGGGGTGAGCCTGGACGCGGTGGTGCACGCGAGGTTCGCGGAGGGCCTGGCCGCGACGGCGGCGGGCGACCACGCGGCGGCGTTCGAGGCCTACGCGGCGGTGTTCACCGAGGACGGCGAGCCGGTGCACTACTACCTGTCGCACTACGCGGTGGCCGACCTGGCGGGAGCGGCGGTCCACCTCGGGGGCGGTGGTGGGTGGGGTGGCGCGGGAGCGGCTGGGGGCGCGGTTCGTGGCGGTGCCGGGGGCGCGGCCGGCGGCGGTCCTGAGGCGGCTGCCGGTGGCGCGGGGGGTGGCGCGGGCGATCCGGCGCTGGCTGGTGGCGTTGGGGCGGCTCGTGGCGCTCAGGGCGACAGCGGCGGTTCCGGGGCGGCGGCCGGCCCTGATCCGGTGGCCGGTGGTGGTCCGGTGGCCCGTGGTTCGGCAGCGCCGTTGGTGTGGGTCGCCGCGGTGCTGCGCAGGACCGAGGAGCTGACCAGGGGGGACACCCCGCCCAGGTTGCGGTTGCTGATAGCCAGGGCCCGCCTGCTGGTGGGCTTGGACCCCGGTGAGCTGCCCGCCACCACCCCGTGGCCGTTCGACCACGCGAAGTTGTTGCTGGACCAGGGCGAGCAGTTGCGCCGGTCGGCCCCGGTGGCGGGTCAGGACCCGGTGGACGTGCTGGGGCGGGCGCGGGTGGCGCTCGGTGGGGCGTTGGAGTTGTTCGAGCGCTTGGGGGCCCGGCCGTGGGCCGAGCGGGCGCGGGCCGAGTTGGCGGCGACCGGCGCGCAGGTCACGCCCAGGACCCGGACGGCGTTGGCCGGGTTGTCGCCGGAGCAGCAGGAGATCGTGCGGCTGGCGGCCTCGGGGATGACCACCAAGGAGATCGCCGAGCGGGTGCTGCTCTCCCGCCGGGCGGTGAACTTCCACCTGTACCAGGCGTTCCCGATGCTCGGGGTGACCAATCGGTCGCAGTTGCGCGAGGTCGTCGGCGACACCCCCAAGACGGACACCCCCAAGACGGACACCGCACAGACGCGCACCCCAGAGACTCACACCCCAGGGGCAGGCAGCTCCGAGACGGGGGAGGCCGATGACGTGGTGGACGAGGCCCCAGGGGAAGCGCCTGGCGCGTAGCCACCTCCCGGCCCGACCCGGCTCCCGCCCGGCTGGCTCCGCGTCGTCACCGGGTCACCGCATCGCCGGGCCGGGTCACCAAGCCGCTCCCCGGTCACCGGGTCTTCTCGCGGGCGTCGGCCAGGTCCTCGTCGGTGGGGGCGTCGTCCTGGGTGAGGGCCTTGCGCCAGTAGCCGGTGAACTCCACGCGGCCCCGGTCCAGTCCCCGGTCCTGCACCAGGTGCCTGCGCAGGGCGCGCACGACCGAGGCCTCGCCCGCCACCCACGCGGTGGGGGTGCCCGTGGGCAGTTCGGTCTCGGCCAGTGCCGCGTGGAGGTCGTCGACCCAGCGGATCTGGTCGAAGGGGAACGGCTGCTCGGGGCCGGTGGTCATGGCGAGGATGGTGGAGCCCTCGGACAGGGACTCGATCAGGCTGGCCATGGCGGGCAGCGCGGTGGCGTCTCCGGCGAACAGGTACCAGTCGGCGCGCTTGAGCGGGCGGGTGTAGGCGGCGGAGGGGCCGTAGCGGCCGATCACGTCGCCGGGCTTGGCGGTGGCCGCCCAGGCGGTGGCGGGGCCGGGGGCGCCGTCGTGCAGGACGAAGTCGATGTCGACCTCGGACTGCTCCCTGCGGTGGTGGCGGATGGTGTAGCTGCGCATCCACGGGCGCTCGGGTTCGGGGATGGCCATGAACGCCTGGTACCACCCCATCCCGTAGGTGTCCTCCTGGTAGACGAGTTCGGGAAGGTCGTGGCCGGGGCGGGGGAGGAGGAGCTTCACCTGCTGGTCGGGCCACGTGTGGATGGCGTCCAGGCCCTCGCCGGTGAAGGTGATCCGGACGACCTGGGGGACGACGAGCTCGGTTCTGGTGACGGTCAGGGGAAGCATGGCGCACATCCTGGTGGTTGGGGGGAACGGCGTGATCACCACCCCGATCAATGATCTTGAGGGGGCGCCTGTCCGGACAGCGTGGTGTTGTGGTCACCCCGTGCCCACGTACTCCTTCAAGTGTCTGCCGGTCAGCGTGTGCGCCCGCGCGACGAGCTCGGCCGGGGTGCCGGTGAACACGACCTGCCCGCCGTCGTGGCCCGCGCCCGGCCCCAGGTCGATGATCCAGTCCGCGTGCGCCATCACGGCCTGGTGGTGCTCGATCACGATCACCGTGTTGCCCGCGTCGACCAGCCGGTCGAGCAGGCCGAGCAGCTGGTCGACGTCGGCCAGGTGCAGTCCGGTGGTGGGTTCGTCGAGCACGTAGGCAGCCCCGGCCTCGCCCAGCCGGGTGGCCAGCTTGAGGCGTTGGCGCTCGCCGCCGGAGAGGGTGCTGAGGGGCTGGCCGAGGGTGAGGTAGCCGAGGCCGACGTCGGACATGCGCTCCAGGACCGCCCGCGCGGGCTTCTCGGTGAAGAACTCCAGCGCCTCGGTCACCGGCATCGCGAGCACCTCGCTGATGTTCCTGCCGCGCAGCCGGTGCTCCAGCACCTGCGGGGTGAAGCGCTTGCCCTCGCACTCCTCGCACCGGGTGGCGACGCCGGCCATCATGGCCAGGTCGGTGTACATCAGCCCGATGCCCTTGCAGCGCGGGCAGGCGCCCTCGGAGTTGGCGCTGAACAGGCCCGGTTTGACCTTGTTGGCCCTGGCGAAGGCGGCGCGGATCGGGTCGAGCAGGCCGGAGTAGGTGGCGGGGTTGCTGCGGCGGGAGCCCCGGATGGGGGACTGGTCGACGGTGATCACGCCGGGGCGGCCGTCGAGGGAGCCGTGGACCAGGGAGGACTTGCCCGAGCCCGCCACGCCGGTGACCACGGTGAGCACGCCGAGCGGGACGTCGACGCTCACGTCCTTGAGGTTGTGCAGGGTGGCCCCGGTGATGGGCAGCTGCCCGGTGGGGGTGCGGGGGTGCTCGCGCAGGCTCGCCCGGTGGCCGAGGTGGCGGCCGGTGGGGGTGTCGGAGGCGCGCAGGCCCGCGACGTCGCCGGTGTAGCAGACCCGGCCGCCGAGGGCGCCCGCTCCGGGGCCGAGGTCGATCACGTGGTCGGCGATCCGGATGGTCTCGGGCTTGTGCTCGACGACGAGGACGGTGTTGCCCTTGTCGCGCAGGTGCAGGAGCAGGCTGTTCATCCGCTGGACGTCGTGCGGGTGCAGTCCGGTGGTGGGCTCGTCGAAGACGTAGGTGATGTCGCTGAGGGCGGAGCCGAGGTGGCGGACCACCTTGACGCGCTGGGCCTCGCCGCCGGAGAGGGTGCCGGACTGGCGGTCCAGGCTCAGGTAGCCGAGGCCGATGTGGACCAGGGAGTCCAGGGTGTGCCGCAGGGAGGCGGTCATGGGGGCGACGGAGGGGGCGTCGAGCTTGGCGGCCCAGTCGGCGAGGTCGCTGATCTGCATGGCGGAGCAGTCGGCGATGTTCAGGCCGTCGATCCGGGAGGACAGGGCGGCCTCGCCCAGGCGGGCGCCCCGGCAGGCGGGGCAGGCGGTGGCGGTGGCGGCGCGGTCGACGAAGGCGCGCAGGTGCGGTTGGAGGGACTCGCGCTCCTTGGACAGGTAGAGGCGCCGGACCTTGTCGACCAGGCCCTCGTAGGTGACGTTGGTGGAGCCGACCTTGATCTTGACGGGTTCGCCGTGCAGGAGCGTGGCGAGCTCGGCGTCGGTGTAGTCGGCCAGCGGCTTGTCGGGGTCGAAGAAGCCGGAGGCGACGTAGGTCTGCACGTACCAGTTGTCGACGGTGAAGCCGGGCACGGTGACGGCCCCGCCGAGCAGCGACTTCGAGCGGTCGACGAGCTGGTCGACGTCGACGGCGGAGACCTTGCCCAGGCCCTCGCAGCGCGGGCACGCGCCGTCGGGCAGGGTGAAGCTGAACGCGGCCGAGGTGCCGATGCGGGGGACGCCCAACCGGCTGAACAGGATGCGCAGCATGGTGTGCGCGTCGGTGGCGGTGCCGACCGTGGAGCGGGCGTTGGCGCCCATGCGCTCCTGGTCCACGACGATGGCGGCGCTGAGGTTGCGCAGGGAGTCGACCTCGGGGCGGCCGACGGTGGGCATGAAGCCCTGGACGAAGGCGCTGTAGGTCTCGTTGATCAGCCGCTGGGACTCGGCCGCGACGGTGCCGAAGACCAGCGAGGACTTGCCCGAGCCCGAGACGCCGGTGAAGACGGTCAGCCTGCGCTTGGGGATGTCGACCGAGACGTCGGCCAGGTTGTTCTCCCTGGCCCCGCGCACCTCGATGGCGTCGTGGCTGTCCGCTGCGTCGGCCATTCCCCGGTTCCCCCCGTGTTGTTTATGGCGTAAAGTGGTGATGGGGCCGAAGGTACTTTATGCTGTAAGGAGTTGCAAGTGGTTGTGTACGCTGGACAGGGCGATGCCCGGCGGTCCCTGTCGCTGCTGTGGCGGGAGGACGCCGGTGACCAGGCGAGACCGGGCCCCAAGCAGGGGCTGACGGTCGACTCGATCGTGGACGCCGCGATCGCGGTGGCCGACGACGGCGGCATGGAGGCGCTGTCCATGCGCGCGGTGGGCGAGCGGCTCGGGCGCACGGCGATGGCGCTCTACACGTACGTGCCCAACAAGGCCGAGCTGGTGGACCTGATGTACGACCGGGTGCTGGCGGAGCTGCCGGGGCGCTACGACCTGGACGACGGGTGGCGGCCCGCGCTGGGGGAGTGGGCGTGCGACACCAGGGCGTTCTACCTGTGGCACCCGTGGGTGCTGCGCGTCTCGCAGGCGCGGCCGGTGCTCGGGCCGAACGAGTTCGCGTCGCTGGAGACGCTGGTGACGATCCTGCGGGAGACCGGGATCGACAGGGGCGGGCTGCGCGGGATCGTGGGGGCGCTGACCCAGTTCGTGCGCGGGTCGGCGCAGGTCACCGCGGACACGCGCGGGGCGGCGAAGGCGACCGGGGTCGGCGACGAGGAGTGGTGGTACGGGCGGGCGCCGCTGCTGGACGCGTACGACCTGGGCAACCGGTTCCCGATGGTGGTGTGGGTGAACGAGGACCCGCCGCCGCCGGTCGAGCTCTCCGGCGACGGGCCGCCGGAGGGGGACGGGTACCTGGAGCGGGAGGCGGCGCTGAGCTTCGCGGCGGGGTTGGAGGTGCTGCTGGACGGGATCGAGGTCGCGGCGGCGCGGGCGCGGGGGTGACTCGCGGGCCGGGTCGGTGGCGCGGTGGCGGTCGGGTCCGCGCGGCCCGGCCGCCGTGGCGCGCAGCGGATCGGCGCAGGTGGATGCGTGCAGGCCGGGCCGGTCAGGCGCCGTTCGCGTCCGCCTGCCGGGCGCCGGGGCCGTCCGGCAGGGGAAGTTCGGCGAGCACCCGGTCCCCCTCGGTGCGCAGCTCCGCCCCGACCGCGCGCAGGACCGCGAGCGCCGCGGCGTTGTCGGCGGTGGTGTCGGCGAGCACCGCGCGCAGCCCGGCCCGCGTGGCGTGCGCCAGCACCAGCCGCAGCACGGCCTTGCCCACCCCGGAGCCGCGCGCGGACCTGGCCAGCCACATGCCGGTCTCGCCGTCGTCGGCCAACCGCACCATCCCCGCCGTGCGCCCGTCGACCAGCACCTCGAACGCGGGCATGGCCCGGTAGAAGGCGCGGAACTGCGCGTCGGTGGTCCAGCCGGGCGGCATGACGTCCTCGGGGTCGGCGTCGGCGAGGGCGACCCGCAGGAGCCGCTCGATCCCCGGCTCGTCCAGGGGGCGCAGGCTGACGTGCGGGGAGGCGGGGTCCTGGGTGTGCATCGGTACATCGTGGCGGATCACGCGGGGAGGGGTCACGGGGGATTGCCGATCAGTCGCGGACCGTGTTCGGGTGCGGCGGGCAGGCCGTGATCGGCACACCGCCTCGACGCCCCCTCGTCGACGGGAGCTGGGGATGGACATCGCGGAGCGCGCGCAGGCGCTGGCCATGGAGATCCGCAAGTCCAAGGCCGGGATCGAGACCGAGGAGGCGACCAAGAACGCCTTCGTGTCGACTACGCCATCGTGCACGACGGGCAGGTGCAGGTCCTGCTGGAGGCGAAGAAGGTCAACGACCCGCTCAGGCTGGAGCACGCCTCGCAGCTGTTCCGCTACTTCGCGGCGACCAACGCCCGGATCGCGATCCTGACCAACGGCGAGGTCTACCAGTTCTACACCGACCTCGACGCGCCCAACCGCATGGACGCCAAGCCGTTCCTGGTCATGGACTTCTCGGACGTGGACGAGACCCTGCTGCCGGAGCTGGCGAAGCTGACCAAGGAGGCGTTCGACCTCGACTCGGTGATCAGCGCGGCAGGCGAGCTCAAGTACATCGGGCAGCTCAAGCGGGTGCTCGCCGCGCAGTTCAAGGAGCCCGAGGACGACTGGGTGAAGTTCCTGGCCACCCGCGTCTACGAGGGCTCCTTCACCCAGCGGGTGCGCGAGCAGTTCGCGCCGCTGGTGGACAAGGCGTGCCGCCAGTTCCTCAACGACCAGGTCAACGACCGGCTCAAGAACGCGCTCGGCGGCGGGTCGTACGTGCGCGGGGTCGGGGCGGTCCCGGCGGAGGAGAGCGAGCCCGCGCCCGTCGAGGCCCCGCCCGCCGGGGTGCAGGAGCGGGGCGGGGACGTCGTCACCACCGAGGAGGAGATCGAGGGCTTCCGGATCGTGCGGGCCATCGTCTGCGGCTCGGTGCCCGCCACCAGGGTCTTCGCCCGCGACACCAAGACCTACTTCGGCGTGCTGCTCGACGACAACAACCGCAGGCCCATCGCCCGGCTGTGGTTCAACCGGTCCAAGAAGTACCTCGGGGTGTTCGACGAGCAGAAGGTCGAGACGCGCGTGGCCATCGAGCGGGTGGAGGACATCTACCTGCACGCCGAGCAGCTGCGGCTGACCGTGAACCGGTACCTGGGCGCCTCGGCCGAACCCCCGGCCGCCTGAGACGTCCTGATTGGCAGGAGCCCCGGAGGGCGCGGGTCCTCCGGGGCGCGGAGCTCGGGGTTCTCGGCGCGCTCGGTGAGCGGCGGGGCGCTCGGTGTGAGCAGAATGGGCGTCAGGACCCCGATCACCACAGGTGTGGTACCACAGGTGTGGTGGTTGAGGGCGGCCTCCAGCGCAACTGGGTCGCCCGCCCGCGACAGTATCGGCCGGTAGGGGTGCCCAGCAATGCCCGCGAACGGAGCAGCGCGCTGCGGTGAACGGCGGCCCAGGGGCTGCTCGGGAGCTGCCCAGGGCCACGTTCACCAGCGGTTACCCGCACCGCCGGCGCACCACGGGTACCCCGTCCGGGGCTCCGGGAAAGCTCAGATGCTCAGACCCGGCAGGGTGGCCGCCGTGCGCCTGCGCCGCAGCCACACCTTGCGCGACCCGTCGCCGAACAGCAGCGTCCTGGCCAGCTCCCAGCCCGCGAACTCCGCCTGGACGCTCAGCTGGATCGCCGCCGCCTTCCGCGACACCCCCGGCGGCAGCCGCAGCGGCCGGTACTCCCAGTCGCCCTCGACCACCGCGTCGCCCACCGACGGCTGCTCGCTCACGGTTCGATCACCTGCATCCCCTCGCCGCCCGCCGAGGCCACGTACACCCGGCCGGTCTCCGGGTCCACCGCCACCGAGTCGGGCTGGCGGACGGTCGCGTAGCGGTGGACCTCCCTGGGCTCACCGCCCGCCACGTCGAACGCGACGACCTCGTTGCGCTCGGTCAGCGTGATCCACGCCAGGTCGGTGCGCTCGTCGTAGGCCAGCCCGTACGGGCCGCCCGGCAGCGGGTAGCGCTGGCGCATGATCAGCGGGCTGCTGGAGAACGCCATGAACTCGCCGCCCCTGGTGTCCACCACCAGCGCCCGCCCGTACTTGTCGGCCACCGCGTTCGTCGCGCCCTCACCGGCCCGCAGGCCCGCGCCGGGCCGCTCGGCGGCCGGGTCCACGTCGAACACCGCGCTGCGCGGCCGGTCCAGCACGATCGCCCGGTCGCCGAACGCGAGCACCCGGTCGGGGCTGGAGAAGCCGCCCATCGCGCGCCCGCCCAGGTCCAGGTCCTTGGCCTCGCGGCGGGCCACCACCAGCCGCCCGCCCACCCGCGCCACGTCGACCGGCGCGCCGCCGACCTCCCGCGAGGTGGTCGTCGCGTCCGGGCGCACCGTCACCACGACGCCGCTGCCGGGCACCGGGGCCAGCACGTCCTGCCCGTCCACGACCAGCGACTCCACCGGTCCCGGCAGCGCCGCGGTCAGCGGGTCGCCGCCCGCGAGCGGGTACAGGGCCACCGACGGCGGGTCGGTCAGCGCGACGGCCACGTGCGAGGCGGTCACGGCCAGCGCGCTCGCCCTCCCGAGCGGCAGCACCGTCCCCTCGGGGGCGGTGGTGGTCGCGGGCGAGGCGGCGGGGGTGGCCGGGTGCAGGGTCGCCGCCACCTGGAGCGGGTCCGACGGGGTGTCCTCGACGGAGCAGCCGGTGACCAGGCACGCCCCGGTCAGCACCACCGCGGCCAGACGACGCACTGTTGGACCTCCAGTTAACCCGTTCGCACAACCGGACCCCAGCATCCATCACCGACCGGACGCCGTCACGCAGGGGGAGGGTGGAATCGCTGGTCCGGCGAGGTGATAGAGCCCCCGCCGACACCCACCCGTGGACACCATGCCCGGTGAACGGGAGGAGGGCGCATGACGGTGGACCGGCTCAAGGAGCGGCACCAGGAGCTGCTGCGCAACCGGAGGGTCGTGGACCACCTCGACCCCCTTCCCCGCCCCGTCCGCCCGGACGGCCGCTACCACACCTGGGCCACGGTCGGCGGCGAGCGGCGCGAGGTGCTGCTGGGGCGGTTGGTGGAGGTCAGGCTGCGCCCACCGGCCTACCGGCAGGAGCGGCTGCGGGACTGGCAGACCGCGCTGGAGGCGGCGCTGCCGCCGGTGCTGCGGCTGTCGTGGGCGGCGGGCCTGCCGGTGACCACGCCGCTGCACCCGGCGGTGTTCCCGACCGGCGCGCTGGACGGGCTGTGCCACCCGGTGCCCGGCGGCGGGGCGCTGCTGCTGGTCGACAGCGGGCTGCTGGACCTGCTGCGCGGGGTGGTGAAGATCATGGTGGCGGCCGGGCCGGAGGGCGGTGAGCCGCTGCTGGCGGGGGAGCGGGTCGGGTACGCGCTGGCCGAGGCGTTCAACGCGCACCTGCACGGCAACGGGGCCGCCCGTCCCAGACCGCTCCCGGAGCTGTCCGGGGCGCGCGCGGCGGTCGCGGGCGAGCTGTGGCGGCACGCGCTGGGGTTCCTGCTGGCGCACGAGGTGGCGCACGTGCTGCGCGGGGACCTGGTGTCGGGTGTCCGGTGGACCGAGGCGCGCACCCCGGTGGGGGTGCTGGACGCGCGGTCGGTGGGCTGGGCCGGTGAGCACGACGCGGACCGGCTGGCGGCGTCGGTGCTGCTGCGCGACGCGGACCGGGCGGCCCCGCGCGAGCGCGACGAGCGGGAGCGGCTGCTGGTGGTGGGGCTGCTGCTGCCGCTGTTCGTGCAGGAGGCGGTGCACGCGCTGGCCGAGCGCACCGGGGCGCCGGTGCCGTTCGCGGGCTGCCACCCGCCCGCCGCGGCCAGGGTGGGGGCGCTGGTGGAGCACCTGGCGCGGCGGGTGCGGGCTCCGGGGGCGGTGGAGCGGGCGGCGCGGGCCTCGGCGTGGCTGGAGGAGGCGGTGGACGGGGCGCCGCCGTGGCTGCTGGCGGCGCGGGAGCTGGCGGAGGAGGAGCCGGAGCCCGGTCGCGAGCGGGCGGCGGCGCACCACCCGGCCAAGCGGCGGGGGAGGCGGGTGACCAGGCAGGCGGGGAGCGGCGCCCAGGCGGGCCGGACCCCGCCCACCGGGCAGGCGGGCCAGACGGGTCAGGGGGCGGGGCGCGCACCGGACGAGGGCTGAACGGGGCAGGCGCGCGGAGGCCGGACCCGCTCAGCCCAGCTCGGTCTCCGGGTAGCCGAACCCCACCGCGCTCACGTCGTCCAGCGCCGCGCGGATCGCGGACGGCAGCACGAGGTCCTCGCTGGCCAGGGACGCCACCAGCTGCACGGTGTCCCTGGCCCCCACGATCGGCGCGACCACGCCGGGCCGGTCCCGCACCCACGCCAGCGCCACCCGCAGCGGCGAGCTGCCCAGGCCCTCGGCGGCGGTCAGCACGGCCTGCACGATCCGCGCCGCCCGCTCGGTGCGGTGCCGCTGCACGTACCCGGCCAGCGCCTCGGACGCCCCGCGCGAGTCGGCGGGCGTTGCGTGCCGGTACTTGCCGGTGAGCACGCCGCGCCCCAGCGGCGCCCACGGCAGCAGCCCCACCCGGTGGTGCCGCGCGGCGGGCGCGACCTCGCGCTCCACGCCCCGCTCCACCAGCGAGTACTCGACCTGGTTCGACACGATCGGGGTGTGGCCGGGCAGGGCGGCGGCGGTGCCCAGCTGCCAGCCGCAGTAGTTGGACACCCCGGCGTAGCGGACCTTGCCGGAGGCGATCGCCGAGTCCAGCGCGGACAGGGTCTCGTCCAGGGGCACGGCGGGGTCCCAGGCGTGCAGCTGCCACAGGTCGACGTGGTCCACGCCGAGCCTGCGCAGGGAGCCGTCGAGCGCGGCCAGCAGCGCTCCGCGCGAGGCGCCGCCGCCGAACGGGCCGTCGTCGCGCCGCGCGACCGCCTTGGTCGCCAGCACCACCCGATCGCGCGGGACGACCTCGCCCAGCAGTGCGCCGAGGATGCGCTCCGCTTCCCCGTCGGAGTAGACGTCGGCGGTGTCCACGAGCGTGCCGCCCGCCTCGGTGAAGGCCTGGAGCTGGCTCGCCGCCTGGTCGGGCCCGGTGTCCAGGCCCCAGGTCATGGTGCCGAGCCCGAGCCGGGACACCCGCAGACCGCTGCGTCCCAGGTATCGCTGTTCCACCCCGCGAAGCCTAGAGGGTGATCACCTGGCCATCGTGGTTACCGGTCGGTAGGGTCCGCGTGTGCGACTGGGACTGAACCTCGGGTACTGGGGCGCGGGCAACGACGCCGCGAACCTCGAACTGGCCAAGGAAGCCGACCGGCTCGGCTTCTCGGTGGTCTGGGCGGCGGAGGCCTACGGGTCGGACGCGCCGTCCGTGCTCTCGTGGGTGGCCGCCCACACCGAACGCGTGGACGTGGGCAGCGCCATCATGCAGATCCCCGCCAGGACACCGGCCATGGCGGCGATGACGGCGGCCACCCTGGACACCCTGTCCGGTGGGCGGTTCCGGATGGGGCTGGGCGTGTCCGGGCCGCAGGTGTCGGAGGGCTGGCACGGCGTGCGCTTCGACAAGCCGCTCGCGCGCACCCGCGAGTACGTGGAGATCGTGCGCACGGCGCTGCGCCGCGAGCGGCTCAGGCACGAGGGCGAGCACTACGTGCTGCCGCTGCCGGACGGCCCCGGCAAGGCGCTCACCCTGACCGTGCACCCCGTGCGCGAGCACATCCCGCTCTACCTGGCGGCCGTGGGCCCGAAGAACGTCCAGCTCGCGGGCGAGATCGCCGACGGGTGGTTGGCGCTGTTCTTCTCCCCCGAGCAGGCCGGGGAGTCCCTCGACCTGCTGCGCGCCGGTCGCGAGAAGGCCGGGAAGACCCTCGACGGGTTCGACGTGGTGCCCACCGCGCCGCTGGTCGTGGGCGAGGACTGGCGGGCGTGCGCGGACCTGGTGCGGCCGTACGCGGCGCTGTACGTGGGCGGCATGGGCAGCAGGCAGAAGAACTTCTACAACGACCTCGCGGTGCGCATGGGCTACGCCGCCGAGGCCGCCGAGGTGCAGGAGCGGTACCTGGCCAAGGACTACGCGGGGGCGATGGCGGCGCTGCCGCTGGAGTTCCTGGACGCCACCTCGCTGCTCGGTCCGGTGGAGCGGATCGCCGACCGGATGGCCGCCTACGCCCAAGCGGGGGTCACGACGCTGACCGTCTCGCCCATGCTGCAAGATCTGGCCCAGGGGACGGCCGCGCTCCGCGCGGCGTCCGAGGCTTTGGATCTGGCGGGAGTGGGTAGTTGAGCTGGTTGCAGGCCATCGTCCTCGGCCTGGTGCAGGGACTCACGGAATTCCTCCCCATCTCGTCGTCGGCGCACGTGCGCATCGTGTCCACGCTGTTCTTCGGCAACGACGCGGGCGCCTCGTTCACCGCGGTGATCCAGCTGGGGACCGAGCTGGCAGTGCTGATCTACTTCGCCAAGGACATCGGCGGGCTCCTGTCCGCCTGGTTCAAGGGCTTGGTCAGCAAGGCCGCCCGGAAGACCGAGAACTACCGGATGGCGTGGTACGTCATCCTCGGGTCGATTCCGATCAGCGTCCTTGGCCTGGTCTTCAAGGACGAGATCCGCTCGTCGCTGCGAAACCTGTGGATCACGGCGATCGTGCTGGTCGTGTTCGGCATCCTGCTCGGCGTGGCTGACCACGTCGGCAAGCAGGTGCGCTCGAAGTTGGAGTTGAAGGACGCCGTCGGCATGGGCTTCGCCCAGGCCATGGCCCTCATCCCCGGTGTCTCCCGCTCCGGCGGGACGCTCACCGCGGGTCTGTTCCTGGGGCTGGACCGGGCCGCCGCGGCCCGGTACTCGTTCCTGCTGGCCCTGCCCGCCGTGTTCGGCGCCGGCCTGTTCAGCATCCCGGACGTGCTCGACCGCTCCGAGGCGAACGCCGCCTCGGTGCCGCAGATGATCGTGGCGACGCTGGTGTCGTTCGTGGTCGGCTACGCCACCATCGCGTGGCTGCTGCGGTACGTGTCGAAGCACAGCTACTCGGTGTTCGTGTGGTACCGGCTGCTGCTGGGCCTGGTGCTGATGGGTCTGCTGTCGATGAACCTGATCAGCGCGACCTGAGTTCGGCGGGGACCTGGCTCTCCCCGGTGGCCCGGAACGCGACGGCGCGTTCCGGGCCACCGGCGTCTCCGGGGGTGCGGCGGGCCCGCGCGGTGATCGGTTCGCGGGGCGATTTAGGCTGGCAGCGTGGCTACTGTGATCCTTCTGCGGCACGCGCGCTCGACCGCCAACGGCTCCGCGATCCTGGCGGGCAGGCAACCGGGGGTGCGGCTCGCGGAGGACGGCGAGCGGCAGGCCCGCGCGCTCGTGGACCGGCTCGCCGGGGTGCGCCTGGACGCGGTGGTGACCTCGCCGCTGGAGCGCTGCGGGCAGACCCTGGAGCCGCTGCTGGCCGAGCGCGGCCTCACCGCGACCGTCGAGCCGGACCTGGCCGAGGTCGAGTACGGCGAGTGGACCGGCAGGCCCATCAAGGAGCTGCTGCAGGAGCCGCTGTGGAAGGTGGTGCAGCAGCACCCGTCCGCCGCGGTGTTCCCCGGCGGCGAGGGGCTGGCGCGGGTGCAGGCCAGGGCGGTGGCGGCGGTGCGGGCGCACGACGCGCGGGTCACCGAGGAGTTCGGGCCCGGCGCGGTGTGGCTGGCGTGCAGCCACGGCGACGTGATCAAGTCGCTGCTGGCGGACGCGCTGGGCGCGCACCTGGACGGGTTCCAGCGGATCGTGGTCGACCCGGCGTCGCTGTCGGTGGTCCGGTACACCGAGACCCGGCCGTTCGTGCTGCGGGTCAACGACAACGGTGGCGCCCTGGCCGACGTGGTCCCCCCGATCGAGAAGCCGGCGTCCTCGGACGCGGTCGTCGGGGGCACCACCGGGGCGTGAGCCCGGCCTCGGATCGGAGAGGGTGGCCCCCGGCCGGGGCAGGGTGGGCCGGGGGCCACTGGTCCTGTGCGCGCCTGACCGGCTGGGTGGTCGGGCGGATCTGATCGTATGGCGGGAAACGCGCTGGTGAGCGCGGTCCCGCAATTAAGGAACCGGTGTGGAGTTGTCCCGTTCGGGTGCGGTCGAGCGG
The DNA here is from genome assembly GCF_002354875.1 of Actinosynnema pretiosum. GTDB lineage: Bacteria > Actinomycetota > Actinomycetes > Mycobacteriales > Pseudonocardiaceae > Actinosynnema > Actinosynnema auranticum. The sequence continues at coordinate 4,145,526 of NZ_CP023445.1, read as the reverse complement.
CCCAACGGGGCGGGTGAACCCCGGAAAAGCGCAGCTCAAACGGCGCGGAAACACGCCGGAAACACAGCGGGCAAGCGCACGTGAGGGGGAATCGGCTGCGACCTCCGGCCCAGGCCGGTCGTCGGGCGGCTGTTTACTGTTAACGACGCTGTGTGCACCGGTGGTCACCCTCCGGGACCATCGGGGGTGTCGGCCAGGTGGCGGCGGGGGTGCGGCCGGACGGGGACGGGGACCGGGACGGCGGCGCGAGAGGGTCGGGTCGGAGTGGGGCGCGGGGTGGGGTGGGGCGGGGTGCGAGCGCCGGCGGGGCGGTGGCTACGCCTGCGGCGCCCACAGGCAGAACGGGTGACCGGCCGGGTCCAGGGGCGCCCGCACGTCCGCCTGCGGCTGGCGCCCGGCCAGGCGGGCGCCCGGCTCCAGGGCCCGCGCCACCCCGGCCGCCAGGTCGGTCACCTCGACGTCCGGGTGCGTCATCATCCGAGGGTCGCCCTCGGCGGCGGGCCACACCGGCGGCCGGTGGGCGGGCTCGCACTGGAACGACAGGCCCGCGCCGCCCGCCGGGTCGCGCAGCGTCACCCGCTCCTCCTCGTCGTCGGCGATCTCCCAGCCGAGCGGCGCGCCGTAGAACAGCGCCAGACCCCTGGGGTCGGTGGTGTCGAGGACGGTCGCGGTCAGCTTCACCCCCTCGGGTCTGCTCTCACCCGGACGTGGGCGCGGCGGTCGGTGCGGACCGTTCGGTGTGGATCCGGGCGCGCGGTGGCCTACGGTCGCACCATGATCACCGAACGCTCCGCCCCGGCCGCCGCGCTGCGGGCGCTGCACGTGCCCGGCGACCCGCTCGTGCTGCCCAACGCCTGGGACGTGCCGTCCGCGCTCGCCGTCGAGCGGGCCGGGTTCGGCGCGGTCGCCACGGCCAGCGCCGCGGTGTCCGCGTCCCTGGGCCACCCGGACGGGGAGGCGATGCCGGTGGACGAGGCGTTCGCCGCGATCGCCCGCATCGCCTCGGCGGTCGCGGTCCCGGTCACCGCCGACGTCGAGCACGGGTACGGCCTGGGCGCCGCTGAGCTGGCCGGGCGGCTGGCTGAGGCGGGCGCGGTCGGGTGCAACGTCGAGGACTCGCTGGAGGAGCGGGAGCTGCTGGACGCCGACCGGCACGCCGACTACCTGCGGGAACTGCGCGCGGCCGACCCCGACCTGGTGATCAACGCCCGGATCGACGTCTTCCTGCTGGGCGGGGACGTCGCGGAGGCGTTGCGCAGGGCCCGGCTGTACGCGGAGGCGGGCGCGGACTGCGTGTACCCGATCGGGCTCGCCGACGAGGCGGGCATCGGGGAGTTCGTCGGCGGCGCCGGGCTGCCGGTCAACGTGCTGCGGTCCCCGGCCGCGCCCGCCGCGCCCCGGTTGGCGCAGCTGGGGGTGGCGCGGATCAGCCACGGGCCGTTCGTGCACCGGGAGGTCATGGCCGCGCACGCCGAGCTGCTGGCGAGGTTGCGCGCCGAGCGCTGAGCCGGGTCGTCGAGCCGGAACGCGGGCCCGGAACCCCCGCCCAGCGCGTGAAGCCCGCGTGAAGCGGGGGTTCTGGCGGATAACGGCTGGCCGCCACCACTATCCTTGTGGGCAGTATGAACACGCCGTCTTTCGCCGACCTGCAGCAACGCCTGCCCCAGCTCATGACTCGGGACCAGCGCCGCCTGCGCCGCCGCCTCGACGGCGTCCGCAAGATGCGCGACGAGCGGGCACGGGCAGGCGTGACCGCCGAGATCGCCGCCGAGTTCGACCAGGCCGAGCTGAGGGTGGCGCTGCGCCGCGAGGCCCTGCCCACGATCACCTACCCGGCCGAGCTGCCGGTGAGCGCGCACAAGGACGAGATCGCCGCGCTCATCCGCGACCACCAGGTGGTGGTCGTGGCCGGTGAGACCGGGTCGGGCAAGACCACGCAGCTGCCCAAGATCTGCCTCGAGCTGGGCCGGGGCGTCCTCGGCCAGATCGGGCACACCCAGCCGCGCAGGCTCGCCGCCCGCACCGTCGCCGAGCGCGTCGCCGAGGAGCTGGGCACCGAGCTGGGCGCGGCGGTCGGCTACAAGGTCCGGTTCACCGACCAGTCCGGCGACGACACGCTGGTCAAGCTCATGACCGACGGCATCCTGCTCGCCGAGCTCCAGACCGACCGGATGCTCTCCCGCTACGACACGATCATCATCGACGAGGCGCACGAGCGCAGCCTCAACGTCGACTTCCTCCTCGGCTACCTCAAGCAGTTGCTGCCCCAGCGCCCGGACCTCAAGGTCGTCATCACCTCGGCGACCATCGACCCGCAGCGCTTCTCCCGGCACTTCTCCGACGCGCCCGTCATCGAGGTCTCCGGCCGCACCTACCCGGTCGAGGTGCGCTACCGGCCGCTGGTCGACCCGGAGGACCCGGAGGCCGACCCGGACCGCGACCAGACCCAGGGCATCTGCGACGCCGTGCGCGAGCTCCAGGCCGAGGGGCCCGGCGACGTGCTGGTGTTCCTGTCCGGCGAGCGGGAGATCCGCGACACCGCCGACGCCCTGAACGCGCTCAAGCTGCGCGACACCGAGGTGCTGCCGCTGTTCGCGCGGCTGTCGTTCGCCGAGCAGCACCGGGTGTTCCAGCCGCACCGGGGCAGGCGGGTCGTGCTGGCCACGAACGTGGCCGAGACCTCGCTGACCGTGCCCGGCATCAAGTACGTGATCGACCCCGGCACCGCCCGCGTCTCCCGCTACAGCCACCGGCTCAAGGTGCAGCGCCTGCCCATCGAACCGGTGTCTCAGGCCTCGGCCAACCAGCGCAAGGGGCGGTGCGGCCGGGTGTCCGAGGGCATCTGCGTGCGGCTGTACTCCGAGGACGACTTCCTGGCGCGGCCGGAGTTCACCGACCCGGAGATCCTGCGCACCAACCTGGCGTCGGTCATCCTGCAGATGACCTCGATCGGCCTCGGCGACATCGCCGGGTTCCCGTTCATCGACCCGCCCGAGGCGCGCAACATCAGCGACGGCGTGCAGCTGCTCCAGGAGCTGGGGGCGCTGGCGCCCACGCAGGGGCGGGAGCTGACGCCGCTGGGGCGCAAGCTCGCGCAGCTGCCGATCGACCCGCGCCTGGCGCGGATGGTCGTGGAGGCCGACCGCAACGGGTGCGTGCGCGAGGTCATGGTGATCGCGGCGGCGCTGTCCATCCAGGACCCGCGCGAGCGACCCGCCGACAAGCAGCAGGCCGCCGACGAGCAGCACGCCCGGTTCAAGGACGCGGGGTCGGACTTCACCTCGTACCTGAAGCTGTGGGAGTACCTGAAGGAGCAGCAGAAGGAGCGCTCCTCGAACCAGTTCCGCAAGATGTGCCGCACCGAGTTCCTGAACTACCTGCGGGTGCGCGAGTGGCAGGACGTGTACGCGCAGCTGCGGCAGGTCGCCAAGACGCTCGGGGTGCACGTCAACACCGAGCCGGGCGAGACGCGCAACATCCACGTGAGCCTGTTGTCCGGGCTGCTCTCGCACATCGGGCTCAAGGACGTGCCCAAGCGCGAGCAGGGGAAGAAGGAGCAGGGCAGGCGGCAGCTCGCCGAGTTCCTGGGGGCGCGGGGGGCGCGGTTCGCGGTGTTCCCCGGTTCGGCGCTGAGCAAGCAGCCGCCGCAGTGGGTCATGGCGGCGGAGCTGGTGGAGACCTCCCGGCTCTGGGGGCGCACGGTCGCGAAGATCGAGCCGGAGTGGGCGGAGCGGCTGGCCGAGCACCTGGTCAAGCGCACGTACAGCGAGCCGAGGTGGGACGCCAAGCGCGGGGCGGTCGTGGCGACCGAGAAGGTGACGCTGTACGGGGTGCCGATCGTGGCTGCCCGGCGGGTCAACTACGGGCGGATCGACCCCGAGCTGTCGCGGGAGCTGTTCATCCGGCACGCGCTGGTGCAGGGCGAGTGGAGCACGCACCACGCGTTCTACGCGCGCAACCAGGAGCTGCTGGCCGAGGTCGCGGAGCTGGAGAACCGGGCGCGGCGGCGGGACATCGTGGTCGACGAGGAGACGATCTTCGACTTCTACGCGGAACGGGTCCCGGCGGACGTGGTGTCGGCGCGGCACTTCGACTCGTGGTGGAAGAAGGCGCGGCACGAGGACGCCGAGCTGTTGACGTTCAGCAAGAAGATGCTGGTCAACGACGTGGCGAAGGTGGAGCCCGAGGCCTACCCGGACGAGATGGACCGGGGTGGGCTCACGTTCTCGCTGTCCTACCGGTTCGAGCCGGGGGTGGGCGGGGACGGGGTGACGGTGCGGTTGCCGCTGCCCGCGCTGACGAAGGTGCCGGACGACGCGCTGTCGTGGCAGGTGCCGGGGCTGCGGACCGAGCTGGTGGTGGCGCTGATCCGGTCGCTGCCCAAGCCGGTGCGGCGCAACTTCGTGCCGGTGCCGGACGTGGCGGCGGCTGCGCTGTCGCGGATCGGGGTGGACGAGGCGCTGCTGCCCGCGCTGGAGCGGGAGCTGCGGGCGCTGACCGGGGTCGTGGTGCCGCGTGAGGAGTGGAACCTCGACCAGGTTCCCGATCACCTGAGGTTGACGTTCCAGGTGGTGGGGGAGGCGGGCGAGGAGCTGGCCGTGGGGAAGGACCCCGCGGCGTTGAAGTTGCGGCTCAAGCAGCGGTTGCGGGCGAGCCTGGCGGAGGCCGCGGGGAGCTGGGCCCGGACCGGGGTGGTGCGGTGGGACTTCGGCGACCTGCCGCGCGCGGTGCGGCGGGAGCGGTCGGGGATCGTGGTCACGGCCTATCCGGCGCTGGTGGACAAGGGGACCAGCGTGGCGGTGGAGATCCTGGACACGCCTGGGCGGCAGGCGCACGCCATGCGGTTGGGGACGCGGCGGTTGGTCACGTTGAACGTGCCGTCGCCGGTGAAGCTGCTGCAGCGCGGGTTGAGCAACTCGGAGAAGTTGACGCTGACCCGGAACCCGCACGGTGGGGTCGCGCCGTTGTTGGCGGACTGCATCGCGGCGGCCGTCGACAAGCTGGTGGCCGACGCCGGGGGGCCGGTGTGGAAGCAGGACGCCTTCGCGGGGTTGACGGAGAAGGTCCGGGTCGGGCTGGGCGAGGCGGTGTTCGAGGTTGTGGGGCGGGTTCGGAAGGTCTTGGAGGCGGCTCAGGAGGCCGAGCTGGCCATCGGGGCGGTTCGGGGGCCTGGGGTTGAGGAGTCGTTGGCCGACGCTCGGGCGCAGTTGAGCGGGCTGGTGCACGCCGGGTTCGTGGCTGAGGCCGGGGCGGCCCGGTTGGACGATGTGGTGCGGTACCTGAAGGGGATCTCGGTTCGGGTGGAGAAGCTCGGGCGGGATGTTCGGCGGGATCAGGAGTGGATGGACCGGGTGCACGCGGTGCACGCGGAGTACCGGGAATTGCGGGCCAAGTTGCCTTCGGATGAGCCGCAGCCGGGGTTGGACGAGGTTCGGTGGATGGTGGAGGAGCTGCGGTTGAGCTACTTCGCGCAGACCATCGGGGCTCGGTACACGGTTTCGGACAAGAGGATTTTTAAGGCTTTGGACGCGGTTCCTCGGTGAGTCGGTCTTGGGTGGGTTGGTCTTGGGTGGGTGGGTGTTGGGTGGGCGAGTGGGTGGTGAAGGGCTTTAAAAACTGAAGAGCACGCCTCGCCGGCGGGGCAGACCTCCAAAAAAGAGGGGGACGGGCTCTGCCGGCCGGTGGCTGTTGGTCCTTGGGACCCGTCTACTGCGAACTGCTGCGGTGGGCGGGGTCCCTCTTCTCCGTTTGGCCTCCTTTCAGGCAAGCACAGGCGTCAAGACGCCGTTTGACTCGGGCGGTCTGCCGCGCAGTGCGGCGGCGTCTTGACACCTGCGCTCGGGCTTCGCCAGGCCAAACGGAGAAGAGGGACGCGGGATTGGGGCGGCTGCGGGCTCGCTGCGCTCGCCCCGCAGCCCGCGAAGCGGTCGGGCTGCGAAGCGGTCAACCTGCTGGGCGGTCGGCTGGCGGTGGGGTGTGGGTGCACCTGGTTGGGGCAGGCTTGTCGGGCTGGTTGGCGCGACGATGGTGCTGTGACCGGGATTGAGATTCTGAGGCTGTGCTCGACGCGTTAGCCGGGGCTTTGCGGCTTGACGAAGCTGAGCGTGAGCACTTGCGGGTGTTGGGGGCGCCTCGGCGGGGTGGGCGGGCTCGGGTTCGGGCTCGGCTTGGGCGGGTTCGGCCCAATCTGGTTCGGATGTTGTTCCTGGACCCGCACCACCGGGCGTTGTACTGCGATTGGGACGGGAAGGCCCAGGTTGCGGTTGCCGCCTTGCAGCGGGCTGCGGCTCGGCGGGTGGTGGACGTGGAGTTGGACCGGCTCGTCGGGGAGCTGGTGGTGGCCAGTCCGGAGTTCGCGCGGATGTGGGCTCGGCGGCCGGTGCGGAGCTGCTCGCACCACGTGCGGGAGTTGGACCACCCGGTTGTGGGGCGGGTGAGGTTGGTCAACGAGACGGTGGTGCTGCCCGACGACGACCAGTGGATGGGGTTGTTCCACGCTGCGCCGGGCAGTGCCGACGCGGACGCTCTGGCGTCGTTGGCGCAGGGGGTCGGGCGGGGCGGCACAGGGAGGTGGACGAGTTCTCGGCGCTGACCGTGGACGGGTTGCGGGAGAACATGCGGGCCAAGTTCTTCGGGCAGGTCGACCCGGTGCTGACGGGGCAGCACCACTGCGCGGACGGGGCCTCGTTCACGTTGACCTCGGGGGTTTTCGGGGATCTGCGGGTCACCGTGGTCAGCCCCGCGATGGTCGCGGAGTCCGCAGGGGTGTTCGGCGGGCTGTTCCCTGTGATCGGGGTGGTGTCGGTTGCCGAGTTGGTGGGGCACTACGTGGAGTGCGTCGAGGGGGCGGGGAGCGGGCGGGTTGTGTGGGCTTGCGGGTGGGGGCGTCGGTGATCGGATAACCGGTGGCCGGGGTGTCCGGCGTGGTGGGATCATCCCGGCATGACCGGTTTCGCGTCACCGCAGGACATCGCCGCACGCACCTCCGCCGCGCTCGACGCGGCCGTCGAGGCCGGTCGGGAGCTCGGGTTGGACGTCGGCGAGGCCGAGGTGCTGTACGAGCTGTTCTCCGTCGTCGTGCACCTCGCGCCCTCGCCCGTCGTGGCCCGCATCCCCGTCGTGCTGCCCGCCACGACCACGCTCGACTCGCTCGCCGCGCGGCAGCGGGACGAGCTGGCGGTCGCCTCGTGGCTCGCCGGGCGCGGGGTGCCGGTGATCGAGCCCAGCCCGCTGGCGCCCGCCGAGCCGGTGCGGCGGGGCGGGTTCTCCATGACGTTCTGGGCGTACGTCGAGCAGGACCGGGAGCGGGAGCCGGACTACGCGGCCAACACCCGGAGCACGGCGCGGTTGCACGCGGCGTTGCGCGACTACCCGGGTGAGCTGGCGTTCCTGTCCTCGGCGGAACCGGAGTTCGTCACGGCGGCGCTGGCCGAGCTGGCGTCGCGGCCGGAGCTGCTGGCCGCCGACGACCTGGAGCGGGCGGTGCGCGAGTGGGAGGTGCTGGAGCCGCTGGTGCGCTCGCGGGAGGCCTTCGAGGCCCGGTTCCCAGGGGTGCCGCTCCAGCCGGTGCACGGCGACTCGCCGCCCGCGAACATCTTCCACGGGGTGGAGGGGGACCGGTACTCGGACTTCGAGATGGTCACCCTCGGGCCGGTCGAGTGGGACCTGGGCGGACTTGGACCGCTGGCGCCCGCGTACGACGAGGGCGCTCGGGAGGTCGGGGTCAGGGAGTTGGACGCGGACGTGCTGGCGTTCGTGGACGCGGTGGGGAAGTTGCGGATCATCGCGTGCCTGACGCTGGTGCCGCAGTTGCCGGTGCTGGCGGACTACCTCACGCCCGCCGTGGGGCAGTGGCGGGAAGGGGCGTTCGCCGGGGGTGTCGTGGCGGCGGGCTGACGGGCCGTGCCGGGGAGGGCCTCACAGGGTGGTGGGGCCCTTCGTCATTCCAGGGTCAGGACGGTGGCGAGCAGGCCGGGGAAGCGGGTCTCGAACTCCGGGCGGAGCGAGTGCCAGCAGCGGGTGCCCTCGGGTCTGACGCGCACCACACCCGCGTTGCGCAGGGTCGTGAAGTGGTGGCTCAGGGTCGACTGCGAGACCGGCACGTCGAACCGTGCGCCCTGGTGCTCCCGCCCGTCGCCGAGCGCGCGCACGATGGCCAGGCGGACCGGGTCGCCCAGGGCGGACAGGGCCTTGACCAGGGGAACGTCGGCGAGGTCGGGGTGATCGGGGTGGCGCACGCGGGTGAGAGTACCTTTCATCGATGTTCGACGTTCATCGATGAAAGGGGTTGCCGGTGATCCTGGTGACGGGTGCGACGGGGACGATCGGCGGCGCGCTGGCCGGGCGGCTGGCGGAGGCCGGGGTCCCGTTCCGCGCGCTGGTGCGCAGGGCGGACGCGGTGGTGCCGGGCGCGGAGCTGGTCGTGGGCGACCTGGACGCCCCGGAGACGCTGCCCGCCGCGTTCGAGGGCGTCGACCAGGTCTTCCTCAACACCGCGGGGCCCTACCCGAGCGAGGAGCCGGTGATCGCCCAGCAGTTCGCCGCGATCGACGCCGCGGTGGCGGCCGGGGTCGGGCACGTGGTGAAGGTGTCCACGGTCGGCGCGCGGGCGGGGCTGCCGATGCCCATGGGGACCCACGCGCGGATCGAGGCCCACCTGGCGGAGTCCGGCCTGGAGGCGACCGTGCTGCGCCCCAACAGCGTGATGCAGAACCTCGTCCGGGGGATCACGACCTTCACGGCCGCCGGTGAGCTGTTCGAGCCGTTCGGCGGGCCGGTCGCGTACGTGGACGCGCGCGACGTGGCCGACTGCGCGTTCGCGGTGCTCACCGGTTCGGCGCCCAGGGGTGGGGTGCACGACGTGACCGGGCCCAGGTCGTTGACGCCCGATCAGGTGGTGTTCGTCCTGTCCGCTGTGCTGGGCCGCCCGGTCGGGCTGGTGCGGCCGGGGCTCGACGGGCTGGAGGAGGTGCTGGTGGCGCGGGGGATGCCGCAGGCGTACGCCGAGCACTTCGTCGAGCTGGCGCGGCTGGTCTCGGACGGGGCGCTGTCCGGGGCCACCGGGACGGTCGCCGCCCTCACCGGGCACCCGCCCCGGACGATCGAGGCGTTCATCAACGAGCACCGCGATCGGGTGAACGCGGCGCTGGACGCGGCGAAGGGCTGATCCGCCCCCTTCCCAGCGCTCGGCGGTCCCGCACCGCGCGCCGCGCGCCGCGCGCCGGGCGCGGACGCGCGGTCCCGGCCGGGTGCGGGAAACGCGGCGGACCGGGCGCTACTCGTGGGCCTGGAGCAGTGCGCTCAGCGCGTCCGCCACCAGCGCTCGGGTCTCCTGCGGCAGCGGGGACAGCAGGGCGGCGCAGCGGGTGGCGTGCTCGGTCAGCAGGGCGTCCACCAGGGCTCGGCCCGTCGGGGTGAGGTTGACGCGGACGACCCTGCGGTCCTTGCGCTCGGGGGTGCGCTCGATCAGGCCCTTCGCGGTCATGCGGTCGAGGCGGTTGGTGATGGCGCCCGCCGTGACCAGGGACGACGTCAGGAACGCGCCCGCCGTCAACCCCCGCTCGCCGCCCGCGCGGCGCAGGGTGGTGAGGACGTCGAACTCGCCCGGTTCCAGGCGGTGCGCGGCCAGGAAGTCGCGCTGGGACCGCTCCAGGAGCCGCGCCAGGCGGGTGACGCGGGTCAGCACGGCCAGCGGGGTCAGGTCCAGGTCGGGGCGTTCCTCGGCCCACTGGTCCAGCAGTTCGTCCACCACGTCGCCCACGGCCGGTCACCTCCCAGGAGCGGGAGGTTACCTCGCCCGAACGGGTTAACGGCCGGGGTCGGGGAAACCTGTGGGTGTGGCGGGGCGGAGTTGCCACGCCCACAGGGGTGAGGCCGCCCCGCCCGTGCGGGGGATCAGGTGGTCGACGACGAGCCCCAGCGTCCCCCGCCCGCCTCAGCCCCCGCCCCGCAGCTGCACCACCACCACGGTGATGTTGTCGTGCCCACCCGCCTCCAGCGCCACGTCCACCAGCTTCCGCGCGGCCTCCAGCGGCGGCGCCCCCAGGGGCAGCGCGTCCGCGATGTGCTCCGGCTCCGGCAGGTAGTTCCACAGCCCGTCGCTGCACAGCACCAGCGCCCCCGCCGTCGCGGGCCGCAGCGACACCACCTGCGGGGTCGAGCTCTCCGCGCCCGAGCCGAGCCAGCGCGAGAGCACGTGCGCCCGCCGGTCGGTCTTGGCCTCCTCCTCGGTGAGCTGCCCGGTCGCCACCAGGTGCGCCGCCCACGTGTCGTCCGTGGTCAGCCTGGCCGCGCCCGACTCGGCCACCAGGTACGCCCGGCTGTCGCCGATCCAGCCCACCGTGACCGTGCCGTCCAACCCGACCGACGCGGACACGAACGTGCAGGACGGCGCCAGCTCCGGCGCCTCCGGCCTGGCCAGCCTGCTCACCGCCGCGCCCGCCGAGGTCGCCGCGTCGGTGGTGGCCTGCTCGGTGTCCGACCCGGCCAGCACCCCGGTCAGCAGCACGTCCAGCGCCGTGTCGGCGGCCAGCTGCGAGGCCTGCTCGGCCCGCTCGGAGGACGCGACCCCGTCGCACACCACCACCGCGAGCCCGCGCCCGCGCGCCCGGCCGAACGCCATCGAGTCCTCGTTGCGCTTGCGCCGCCTCCCCCGGTCGCTCACCCCGGCCATGCCGGGAAGGGTGAACTCGACGCGGTCGCGCGGCGACGGCCGGGTTCTGCCGCACTGCGGGCAGGCGCCGTCCTCCCCGTAGTCGCCCTCCCCGCACGGGCACCGCTCGTCGGGCAGGGCGGGCGGCCCTCCGACGGGGGTGCGCCGCAGGCGCAGGTTGCGGCCACAGGCCGCGCAGAACCGGTCTTGCGCCGTCACGGGGGCGGCGCACTCGGGGCAAGCATCCATGATCACACCAGTGTCCTCGGCCGGACCGCGTTCGCACGGTCGACCAGCGCTATCCGTTCCTCCGGGGTGTCGGCGAGCCTGGCGAGCAGCCGGTAGCTGCGCTCCAGACCGAGCCGCAGCCCCTTGTCGGTGACCGCGCAGCCCAGCAGTCGCGCGCTCACCCTGCGGTCCTCCGCCGGGACGGCCAGCGCCGCCGCCAGCAGCTCCGCCGTCAACTCGGCCCGACGGCCCGCGTCCAGCGCGAGCGGCTCCAGCAGGGAGCCCGCCCGCAGCACGTCCGCGATGCCGCCCATGGCCAGCACGTGCACCGCGCTCACCCGCGCGGCCACGTGGTGCCGGGACGTGTCGGGCACCGTGTGCAGCACCTCCACCGCCCCGTCCCGGTCGTCGTCGCACGCCAGCAGCGCGCGCGCCAGGCCGAACGCGGCGGCGGTGTGCGCGTGGTCGGTGCGCCACACCACCCGGTACAGCTCGGCCGCCGCCCGGTGCTCGCCCGCCGCCTCCGCGCACACCGCCGCGGCCAGCTTCGGCGCGGCCTCGCCGGGCAGCACGTCGCCGATCCCGTCGAACAGCTCCCGCGCCGCCTGCACGCGGCCCCCGGCCAGGGCGATCAGGCCCCGGTACCAGTCCGGCCGCCAGTCGTCGGAGGCGGGCGCGGCCGGGTCGTCGTCGGCCAGCCGGTCCAGGGCGTCCAGCTCGGCCAGCGCCTGCGCGGGCAGGTCGCTGTCCAGCAGGGCCCGCACCACCCGCAGCCGCACCTCCAGGGTGACCTCCGGGGCGCGCCGCAGGATGCGCACCACCTCGGACGGCTCGCCGGTGGTGGTGGCCAGCAGGCCCGCCGCCGGGTCGCCCAGGTCGACCTGCGGCACCGCCAGCCCCAGCGCGGCCTCGCCCCGGTCCAGCTCGCCGCCGCAGCCGAACGCCCGCCGCTCCGGCGTGAACTGCCGCGACAGGCCCGGCCGCTGCCTGCCGTCCTGCGCGGCCAGCACCTCCCGCAGCACCCCGGTCAGCTGCTCGGCCATCTCCCCGGCCGAGGCGAACCGCTGGTTGGGGTCCGGGTGGCAGGCGCGCAGCAGGAACCGCCGCAGCGAGTCGTGCTCGGCCAGCAGCGGCTGCTCGACCGCGTCGGGCAGGGACCTGAGGTGCTTGCCCCGGAAGTCGAAGCGGAAGCACATCAGCGCCAGCGCCCGCCCGACCGTGTACAGGTCGGAGGCCACCGACGGGCCGCGCTTGCCGATCTCCGGGGCCTGGTAGCCGATGGTGCCGTAGATGGGGGAGGTGCGGTCGTCGGCGCGGCGCACCGCGCCCAGGTCGATGAGCTTGAGCTGCTCCTCGGTCTGGATCACGTTGTCCGGCTTGAAGTCGCAGTACAGCAGGCCCACGCCGTGCAGGTAGCCGAGCGCGGGCAGCACCTCCAGCGCGTAGGCGATGGCCCGCTCCACCGGCAGCGCGCCCGACCGGTCGTTGATCAGGTCCTTGACGGTGGTGCCGCCGACGTACTCCATGACGATGTAGTCGGTGGGGTCGCCGGTGCGCCGGTCGGTGTGCCGCACGAAGTTGTGGATCTTCACGATGGTGGGGTGCTCGACCTCGGCCAGGAACCGCCGCTCGGCGACGGCGGCGGCCTTCGCGTCGGCGTCCCCGGAGTCCAGCAGGCCCTTGAGCACGACCCAGCGGTTGGACACGGCGGTGTCGGCGGCCAGGTAGATCCAGCCCAGGCCGCCGTGCGCCAGGCAGCCGAGCACCTCGTACTGGCCGTGCAGCAGCTCGCCCCTGGCCAGCTTGGGGGCGAACGAGTAGCCGTGGCCGCAGTGCGTGCAGAACCCCTCGACCAGTCCGGGGCGCCCGGAGCGGGTGCGCCCGACCTCCTTGCCGCAGGCGCTGCAGAACCGCTTGGCCTCGGGCACCTCGGGGTTGACCAGCACCGCCTGCTTGGGGTCCCGGTAGGGCACCGGCGGCACCTCGACCAGGCCAGCGCCGAGCCTGCCGCGCGGGGCGGCGGACCGGGTGGAGCCCCGCCGGGTCCGGCCGCTGGACGAGCCGGAGCCCGCGGAACCGGTCCGGGAGCGCGACCCGGAGCGGGAACCCGAGCGGGACTTGGAGTCGCGGGAGCCGCGCACCGACCGGCCCCAGGTGGCGGGCCAGGCGGCCGTGCCGCCGGGACGACCGGCGGTGTCGGGCACAGTGCCCTCGGCGGTGGCCGGGCCGCTGTCGTCGTCATCGTCCCAGGTGGGGGCCTGGGCGCGGGTGCCCGCGCTGTCGGGGTCGTCGTCGAAGCGCGGGGGACGGGCGCGGGTCGCCCCGCTGTCCCGGTCCGCCTCGGGCGACCACGCCCCGGTCGCGCCGCTGTCCGGGCCCGCGTCGGGCGCCCACGCCCCCGTCGCCGCGCTGTCCCGGTCGGCGGAGGGCGACCAGGCCCCGGTGGCCCCGCTGTCCGGGGCCTCGTCGGCGGGCCAGGCGCCGGTCGCGCCGCTGTCGTCGTCCCACGTCGGCCGCTGCGCCAGGGTGCCGTCGCGCCCGGCGGGCGGGGGCAGGCGGCGGGGCGGTGCGGTCGCGCCCGTGGCCGTCGCCGGGAACAGCCGGGCGCGGGTGTCCTCGCCGGACCGGGCGTTCGGGACGTCCCGGTCGCCATCGGCCTGGGCGGTCCAGTCCAGGGGCACGCTGGAGCGCGTGGCCCCCGGCGCGGTCCGCTCCCACGACGGCGCCTGCCGCGCGGTGTCCTGCGGCGAGGGCGCCGGGTACGCGGCCGTGCCGTGCTGCACGGTGCCCTGCGGCGCCGTCCCCTGCTGCGCGCGCCGCTGGGCGGCCCGCCGCGCCGCGTTCACCGGGGCGCGCTCGGCGGGCTGGCCGCACAGCGGGCAGAACGCGTCCTCGGCCGCCAGCTCCCCGGTGCAGCCCGGACTCGCGCACCCGGTCATCGGACGACCTCGCTGGTCATCGCCGCTCCTCCGCTCCGGCACCCGCCGCACCTCCCCGCCCGCTCCAGCCCACCGTCAGTCCCGGTACTCCGGCGCGGGCGGCGCGGGCGGGTCGCCCAGCCACTTGCGGTGGATCCGCGCCCACGTCCCGTCCGCCCGCACCCGCTCCAGCACGCCGTTGACGAACCTGGTCAGGTCGTCCGCGCCCTTGGCCACGCCGATCCCGTACGACTCGGTGGTGAGCCGGGGCCCGACCACCTCGGTGTACGGGTCCTGCGCGGCGAACCCGGCCAGGATCGTGTCGTCGGTGGAGATCGCGTCCACCTGCCCCTGCTGGAGCATCACCAGGCAGTCCGTCCAGTTCGGCACCGCCACCGGCACCGGCCCCGACGGGTGGGCGCGCACGTGGGCCAGCGAGCTGGAGCCGGTCGTCGCGCACACCTTCCGCCCCGACAGCGCGGTCAGCCCGGTGATGCCGGAGTCCTTGGGCACCAGCACCCGCTGCCCCGCCTCGTAGTAGCTGGTGGAGAAGTTGACCCGCCGCCACCGCTCGCAGGTGATCGTCATGGTGCGCACCACCACGTCCACCTCGCCGGTCTCCAGCGCGGGCAGCCGCTGGTCGGAGTTGAGCACCCGGAACCGCACCCTGGTCGGGTCGCCCAGCAGCGACCGGGCCACCTCGCGGGCCAGGTCGACGTCGAAGCCCTGCAGCTCACCGGTGAACGGGTCGCGGAACCCCATCAGGTAGGTGTTCTGGTCCACGCCCACCACCAGCTGCCCCCGCTCGGCGATGCGCCGCATCGTGCTGCCCTGGGGCATCGCGCCGGGCGCGGGCAGCGGCCGGGTCGGGCGCAGGCTGGCGGTGCAGTCCTGCCCGGCGGTGGGCTCCTGGGCCTCGCGGGGCAGCACGGTGGCCTCCGCCGGTCCCGGCCGCACCGCCGAGTCGCCGCCGATCGGGGGCGCCGAGCTGGGCACCGGCGCGCACGCGGTCGCCAGCAGCGCCGCCGCCACGAGCCCCAGGCGCGCCCTCACCGGTACTCCTTGAGCCGCTGCCACACCCCGGCCAGGCACGCGAACGCGGCGATCGCGGACAGCAGCGCCACCACGTCCACCGCGCCGCCCAGCGCCCCGCGCGCCGACGCGACCGCCCCGTTGGCCTCGGTGCGGGCCGCCACGAGCGCGTCCACCAGGTCCCGGTCCAGCGCGTCGAACGCGGAGGCCGCGCCCTCGGAGCCGGTGCCCAGCGCCAGGTCGACCGCGCCCTCCCAGTCGCCCCGGTCGTCGGCGGCGCGCAGCATCGCGTGCGCCCGCTGCCAGCGCCGGTGGTGCTCGCCCGCGTCACCGGCGTGGGCCTGCGCGAGCAGCTCCTCCAGCTCGCTGTCCAGCCGCCGGTAGCCGTCCTCGTAGGCGGTGGCCCCGCCGCCCCTGGTGACCAGGGCGAGGGTCTCGTCGCCGCGCGCGCTCAGCGTGGCGATGCGGGCCTGGGCGAGCACGTCGACCTGCCGGGCGGCGGTCTGGCCCGCGCCGGTGTCGGCGACCACGACCAGGCTGGCCACCAGCGACCACAGCAGGGCGATCACCGAGGCGGCGCTGGCCACGACCAGGCCGATGTTGAGCAGCCGGTTGCTGGTCAGGAACAGGTAGCGCTGCGCGCCCGCCAGCGCGGACAGCAGCACCCCGCCCAGCAGCAGCTCGGTCCACGGCAGCACGCCCGCCGCCGCCAGCTCGGAGGCGGTGGCGTCGGACTGGGCGCGGTGCAGGTCGTGGGCGGCGGGCAGCAGGGTGCCGCGCATCAGCTCGGACGCCTCCCGCAGGTAGGCCGCGCCCACCGGGTTGCCCTGCCGGTTGTGCACGCGCGCGGTCTCGACCAGGCCGGTGTAGACGGGCAGCTGCTGCGCGAGGGTGTCGATCTCGTCCGCCAGTGGCCCGGCGCGGGTGGGGGCGTCGGTGGCGGCGGACAGGGCGGAGGAGGCGCGGGCGATGTCGTCCTCGTAGCGCTGGCGCAGCTGCGGCGACTCGACCCCGCCGGACAGGAACGCGCTCGCGGCGGTCGCGTCCGCGTCGGCCATCGCCCGGTAGACCTCCTGCGCGGCGTACGCCAGCGGCTCGGTCTGGTCGGCCAGCACGCTCAGCGCGTCGGTGCGCCGCTGGACCGACTGGGCGGTCAGCAGACCCACCAGCAGGCTCAGCCCGGCGAGCGCCAAGGCGAGCAGGGTGAGCCGTCCGGGGGTGGTCCTGGCCAGGTTCAGCGCGCGCCTCTGCAGGGCGCTCCGGGCTCTGGACCGCACCGGCACGTGCCTACACCCCCGAGTTCGTTCGGGTGGCCAGCGATCTGGCCCAGTGGACTGGAGCGTACTTTTCCGCTGATCGGCTCAGGCTGCGAATCGGAGGAAAGCAGTGATCATCCTCGCGCACTTCAGCGACACCCACTTCGACGGGGGTGACCACGCCGCCCCCAGGGCCGAGCGCGTGGTGGGCTACCTGCGCGGACTCGCTCGACCGGTCGACGCCGCAGTGCTGACCGGCGACGTGGTGGACAACGGGCTCCGGGTGGAGTACGAGGAGGCCGCGCGGGTCCTCGGCGGGCTGGAGCAGCCGCTGCTGGCGCTGCCGGGCAACCACGACTCCCGGTCGCCGTTCCGCGAGGTGCTGCTCGGCGAGGGGCCGGGCGACGGGCCGGTGAACCGGGTGGCGCGGGTGGGCGAGGTGGTGCTCGCGCTGGTCGACTCGACGGTGCCCGGACAGGACGGCGGGGCGCTCGCGGACGAGACCCTGGAGTGGTTGGACGCGGTCCTGGCCGAAGCCGCCGGGGCGCCGGCCCTGGTGTGCCTGCACCACCCGCCGGCGCCGGTGCGGCACCCGGTGCTGGACCCGATCGGGCTGGACGCGCCGGAGCGGCTGGCGCGGGTGGTGCGGGGCCGCAAGGGGCTGCTGGCGCTGCTGTGCGGGCACTCGCACAGCCCCATGGTCGGGTCGCTGGCCGGGGTGCCGGTGCTCAGCGCGCCCGGCGTGGTCTCGACGCTGGTGCCGCCGTGGGAGGGCGAGCGGCCCAACGACGAGGGCGCGCCGCCCGCGCTGGCGTTCCACGTCATCGCGGACGGGCAGCTCACCACCCACTACCGGCTGGTTCCCCAGCCCTGGGCCTGACCCGAGGCCAGCCGGGCGCGGGCGAGCATCAGCGCCTCACCGAGCAGGTTGAGCCCGCGCCACCGCTGCGGGTCGCCGGCGCGCGGGTCGTCGGCGGCGAGCCCGATGCCCCAGATCCGGTCCACCGGGCTCGCCTCCACCAGCACCCGCTCGCCGGTGCCCAGCAGGTAGGCGCGCAGGTCGTCGTGCTGCCCGAACTTGGCCTCGTTCAGCCGGGCGACCAGCTCCAGGCGCTCGCGCACCCAGGTGTCCTCGTCGAAGCCGCGCACCTGGCGGCCCAGCGACTTGGCCTCACCGGGCGTGCGGGCCTCGGCGATGCGCCCGGCGGTGTGCTCGTCGCCGAACAACAGCGCCTTGCCGGTCATCATGGCGTGCTCGGCGGTGGGGTGGACGCGGCCGTCCAGCTCGAACGGCCGCTCCCACCACTGGCTCAGGCACTCCCGGCCCAGCTCGCCGTCGCGGTGCGGGGTGTGGCCCCAGAAGAACAGGAACTTCATGGGGGCATTGCAGCCCATCGGGGGCGGTGGGGACCAGCGGTTTTCCGGCGCGAGGCGCTCACCCGGCCCGCCCGATCACCACCCGCTCCGCCCGATCGCCCCTCACCCGCGCGGCGGCACCGGCATCGGCAGGGCGGGCAGCCCGTCGATGCTCGTGTTGTTGTGCGGCTTGCCCTCGCAGTACGCCCGGAACTCCTCGTCGCTCTTGCGCCCGAAGTGCCGGGCGTGCAGCTCCCGCTCGCCCCGGTAGTCCAGGAACGGCACGGCGTACCCGCAGGTGTCGCTGACCAGCCCGGCCGTCACGACCACCACCGCCCGCAGCCCCGGCCCGTCCGCCTCGCCGAACCCGGCCACCAGGTCGGCGAAGCGCGGGTCGTCGCGGAACACCGGCTCGCCCCTCCCGTGCACCCGCACGATCTTCGGCGGCCCGTCGAAGGCGCACCACATGAGCGTGATGCGCCCGTTCTCCCGCAGGTGGGCGATGGTCTCGGCGTGGCTGCCGCCGAAGTCCAGGTACGCCACCCGCCGCTCGTCCAGCACCCGCAGCGTGCCGGAGCGGCCCTTGGGCGAGAGGTTCACGTGCCCGTCGCCGTCCAGCGGGGCGGTCGCGGTGAAGAACACCGGCTGGGCCTCGATGAACTCCCGCAACCGGCCGTCGATGCGCTCGTAGGTCTTCCCCATGCCGGCCAGTATCGACCGGTGCGGCGGTCCGGCGGAACAGCGATTCCACCGGACCGCCGCACCCCGGTCACAGCCTCGGGTCGACCGGCTCCGACTCCATGGCCAGCACGGCGAACACGCACTCGTGCACCCGCCACAGCGGCTCCTCGCGCGCCACCCGCTCCAGCGCCTCCAGCCCCAGCGAGTACTCCATGACCGCGAGCGCCCGCTTGAGCCCGAGCCCGCGCTTGCGCAGCCGCTCCAGGTTCGCCGGTTCGGTGTAGTCGGGGCCGTAGATGATCCGCAGGTACTCGCGCCCGCGCACCTTCACCCCAGGCTGCACCGGCCCGCGCTCGCCGACCACGAGGTTGGCCAGCGGCTTGACGACCATGCCCTCGCCGCCGTCCGCGGTGATCGACTCCCACCAGCGCACGCCCGCCGCGACCTGCTCCTCGTCGCCGGTGTCGACGACCAGGTGCGCGGTGCGGTGGAACAGCTCGCCCTCCAGCCGCGCCAGCACGCCCAGGTGCCACAGGTGGTCCCGGTCGTGGAAGGTGCGCCCGCGCGCCGCCAGCACCTGGAACGGGGCCAGCTTCAGCCCGGCCAGGTCCTCGGTGGGCCAGCAGTAGCGGCTCCACGCCCTGCGGTAGCCCTCGGCGTTGGCGCGCCGCGACCGGGTGCGCTCCAGCAGCGCCCCCACGTCGACCCCGCGCCCGGCGGCGGCCTCCAGCGCGGACGTGGCCACGCCCAGCGACCCGGACGCCGCCGCGCCCACCGACGCGTACTGCTGCCGGATGAGCCCGCCCGCCTTGGCGTTCCACGGCATCAGCTCGCAGTCCAGCAGCAGCCAGTCGGTGTCCAGCTCCGCCCACAGCCCGGCGGCCGCCACCGCGTCGCGCACCCGCTCCAGCACCCGCCGCTCCAGGTCGCCGTCGAAGAACGGCCTGCCGGTGCGGGTGTGCACGACGCCCAGGTCGCCGGTGCTCCCGACGTCGCGGCGCACCAGCACCACGGCCCGCGACCCCATGTGCTTCTCCTCGCACACGACCTGCCGCACGCCCCAGCCCCGGTACTCGGCGAACGCCTCGTCCGGGTGCTCCAGCAGGCCCTCGCGCTTCGAGGTCGCCACCGGCGACATGGTCGGCGGCAGGTACAGCAGCCGCTGCGGGGCGACCGCGAACCGGCTCATCACCTCCAGCGCCGCCGCGGCCTGGTCGGCGCGCACCGAGATCCGCCCCCGGTGGGCGGTCTCGACGCCGCGCTTGCCGGTCACGTCGTCCAGGTCCAGCGCCCCCGCCTCCCGCTCCGGCGCGACGGGCTTGAGCGGCCGGACCGGCTCGTACCAGACCCGGTGGGCGGGCACGGCCACGACCTCGCGCTCGGGGTAGCGCAGCGCGGTCAGCTCGCCGCCGAACACCACGCCGGTGTCCAGGCACATCGTGTTGTTGACCCACTCGGCCCTCGGGGTGGGCGTGTGCCCGTAGAGCACGGTCGCCTTGCCCCGGTAGTCGTTGGCCCACGGGTAGCGCACCGGCAGGCCGTACTCGTCGGTCTCGCCGGTGGTGTCGCCGTACAGCGCGAACGAGCGCACCCGGCCGGACGCGCGGCCGTGGTAGTGCTCGGGCAGGCCGGCGTGCGCCACGACCAGGTCGCCGCCGTCGAGCACGTAGTGGGCGACGAGCCCGTCGCAGAACCGGGTGGCGGCCTTGCGGAACTCCTCGTCCTGCTCGCCGAGCTGCTCCAGCGACTCGGCCAGGCCGTGCGCGACCTTGACCTTGTGCCCGCGCAGGGCGCGCACCAGCTTGTGCTCGTGGTTGCCGCACACGCAGAACGCGTGCCCGGCCTCGACCATGCCCATGACCAGGCGCAGCACGCCCGGCGTGTCCGGTCCCCGGTCGACCAGGTCGCCGACGAACACCGCGCGCCTGCCCTCGGGCGGCAGCGCGTCCACCGGGCGGCCCCGCCCGTCGCGCACCAGCTCGTAGCCGAGGGCGACCAGCAGCTCCTCCAGCTCGGCGCGGCAGCCGTGCACGTCGCCGATCACGTCGAACGGGCCGCGCTCGTGCCGCAGGTCGTTGAGCAGCCGCTCCGGGACGATCACGGCCTCGTCCACGTCCTGCTGGGTGCGCAGCACGTGCACCCGGCGGAAGCCCTCGCGGCCGAGCCGGTTGACCGACTTGCGCAGGGCGGTGCGCTGGCGGCGCACCACGTGGTCGCCGAAGTCCCGGTCGGGGCGGGTGGCGTTGCGGGCCAGGCACACCGAGTCGGGGGTGTCGAGCACGATCGCGACGGGCAGCACGTCGTGCTCCTTGGCGACCGCGATCAGCCGCGCCCGGTCGGCGGGCTGCACGTTCGTGGCGTCCACGACCGTGGTGCGGCCCGCGGCCAGGCGCTTGCCCGCGACGTAGTACAGCGAGTCGAACGCCGCGCCGGACGCGGACTGGTCGTTCTCGTCGTCGGCGACCATGCCCCGGAAGAAGTCGCTGGAGAGCACCTGGGTGCGCTGGAAGTGCTTGAGCGCGAACGTGGACTTGCCGGAGCCGGAGGCCCCGACGAGCACGACCAGGCTCGGCTGGGGGATCGTCAGCTCCATCAGTCCTCGGTCCTCTCCAGGGTGAAGACGGCGGCCTGGGTGGGCGCGCCGCGCTCGGGGTCCTCGTCGCCGATCGGCAGGTAGCGGGTGGTGTAGCCGGTGCGCGCCGCCACGCCCTCGGCCCACTCGCGGAACTGCGCGCGGGTCCACTCGAACCGGTGGTCGGCGTGCCGCAGCGACCCGGCGGGCAGGGTCTCGAACAGCGGGTTGTACTCGACGTTCGGCGTGGTCACCAGCACCAGGCCGGGGCGGGCGCAGGCGAACACGGCGTGCTCCAGCGCGGGCAGCCGCTCCGGGTCGACGTGCTCGACGACCTCCATGAGCACGGCCGCGTCGAACCCGGTCAGGCCCCGGTCGACGTAGGTCAGCGCGCCCTGGCGCAGCTCGACGCGGGCGCGCTGCCGCTCGCCCATGCCGTCCAGGCGCAGCTTGCGGGCGGCCACGCGCAGGGCGTGCGCGGAGACGTCGACGCCGAGCACGCGGGTGAACTGCGGTTCGGCGATCAGCGGGCGCAGCAGCGCGCCGCTGCCGCAGCCCAGGTCGACGACGCTGCGCGCGCCCGCCTCCCGCAGCACGGAGATCACGGTCTCGCGGCGCAGGCCTGCGAGGGAGATCCGGGGCGGGGCGAGGGCGTTGTCCAGCTCCTCCGGCTCGACCTCCTCGGCCTCGGCCAGGCTGGAGAGCGAGGACAGCACCTCCTGCACCAGGGTCCTGCGGTTCAGCAGGTAGCGGCGGGTGATCAGCTCCCGGTCGGGGTGCTCGGGCAGCCAGCCCTCGCCGGCGCGCAGCAGCTTGGCGGCCTCGTCCTGGTCGACGTGGTAGTGCTTGTCGCCGTCCAGGACGGGCAGCAGCACGTACAGGTGGCGCAGCGCCTGGGACAGCAGCAGCTCGCCGGTCAGCACGACGCGCGCGTAGCGGGAGTCGCCGAGGTCCCCGCCCAGCGGCAGCACCTCGGCGTCGACCCACCAGCCCAGCGGCGTGAACAGCCGCTCGACCAGCCGGTGCGGCACGGCGGGCAGCTCCACGCGCAGCGGCAGCGGTTCGGCGGCCAGCTCGGGGCGGGCCTCGCAGCGGCCGTTCATGGCGGTGCGGAACACCGACCCGAGGGCGACGGCCATCAGCGAGCCGGAGGTGTAGGGGCGGTCGTTGACGTACTGGGTGAGCGTGCTGCCGTGACCGCGCACCAGGCCGACGGGGTCGACCTCCAGCAGCAGCGCGACCGTGCAGGCCCGCTCGTCCGCTCGAGGGTAGAAGACGTGGGCGGGGCCGGAGGAGGTGGTGAAGGTCTGCGCGCGGTCGGGGTGCTTGTGCAGCAGGAACCCGAGGTCGGTCGCGGGCGCGCGGGTGGTGGTCAACGTCAGCAGCACGCGGGGGAGTGTGTCCTATGGGGACTGGTCGGCGCAGGTGGTTTTCGGTGATCGCACCTGGGGCGCCCCCGGTGTCGCGGGGGCCGCTAGGTTGGCGCGGTGGTGCTGCGGAAGATCGGGGCCGGGATCGGGTTCGCGCTGGTCGGGGCGCTGGTGTGGGGCGAGGTGGAGCACTGGCGCGCGTCCCGCCGCAGGCTCGGCGCCGGGGTGGACGGCGGGGGTTCGGGCACGGCGGTGGTGGTGCTCGGCTACCGGAACGCGGGCGAGCGGCCGAACGCGGTGAACCGGTGGCGGGTGCGCGCGGGACTGCGCTCGCTGGACGGCGCGGGGTCGGTGCTGGTGGTGTGCGGGGGCCCGGTGGGCGGCGCGCGCCCGGAGGCGGACCTGCTGGCCGGGCACGCCAGGGCCCTCGGCTACCGGGGCCCGCTGCTGCGGGAGCCGCGCAGCCGCACGACCTGGGAGAACGTGCGCGAGGTCGGGCCGCTGCTGGAGGGCTTCGCCCGGATCAAGGTCGTGTCGAACCCGTTCCACGCCGAGAAGGCCCGCGAGTACCTGTGGCGCCAGCACCCGCACCTGGCGGCGCGGCTGGTGCGGGCGCGCGACCAGCGGGTCGGCGAGTGGCTGCTGCTCAAGCCGCTGCTGGCCGTGCGCGGTCGCCGCAGCCTGCGCCGCGTGGACGCGCGCGGCCAGCGGTGCGCCTGAACAGGCGTGCCCCATCGAGAGCAGCCCACCGCTCGTCCATCGGCGGGTGGCTTCCCAGACTCCGACACCCGTCGTGGCCGAGCGGCGCACTGTCGGTCCGACCGGGTTCGCCAGGGGGGCGACCGGTGGTCCGAGGGGGATTCGCATGAGCAGACGTGTGTTCCGCAGCATGGCGATCGTAGTCGCCGTCCTGGTGGCGCTGGTGGGGTTCGTGCCATCCGGCATGGCGGCGTCGGGCGTGGCCGCGGCAGGGGTGGCTGCAGCGGGTGACGCCCCGCCGAGGGGTGGGATCGTTGTGGTCCCCGTCGACACCTCGGCAGGGGCCGACTCCGCCGTCGAGCCGTTCGGCGCGAACTGCGGCGGGGTGCTCGACCCGTGCGGGATCGTGAACAACCGCACCAACAGGTCGCTGGAAGCCGCCAGGGATTCGAGCAGCCACACCTCGTGCTCGCTCTGGCCGGACAGCTCCACCCACCCGCGCAAGACGGTGGCCTCCGGCCGCAACTCCAACCAGTCGCCCGAGTACTTCAAGGACACCGACTGCTTCCGGTCGACCACCTGCTCGGTGTTCTACCTGGGCTGGCACTCGCCCGGTGAGTGGATCAGGATCTGGAGCTCGGTCTACATCTACGACCTCGGCTGCTGAGCGAGGTCGGGGCCGCGTGCGCGCGGCCCCGACCTCCGTTCGTTCACCCCTGCCCGATCTCCGGCAGGAACAGCACCGCGTCGTAGTCGCGCGGCGCGGCCGGGTCGAGGGGGAAGTAGCTCAGCTGCCGCTCCGACCCGCCGCGCTTGCGCGCCCCCGCCGACAGCTCCACGATCTCCTCCACCCCCACCAGCGCGGGCCGGTCGTAGCGCGCGGCCAGCCTGCCCTCCACGGTGTCCGCCTCCGGCTCCCCCAACCCCTGGTGCTCGGCGACGCCCACGGCGGTCGCGATCACCGCGTGCCTGCGCTCCGGCCGCGCGGCCAGCAGCGACCCCGCGCTCGGCCACCGGCTCACCGCGCCGCCCACCTCCCAGTCGATCGCCGAGGCGCGCAGGTGCTGGTTGTGCGCGAACACCAGCGTCGGGCCGCGCTCGGTCAGCGCGCGCAGGTTCTCCGCCATCACCGAGTCCCGGATGCCACCCAGCCGGGGGAACCGGTCGGGCCTGTCCTCCGCCATCGCCGCGTGGTAGGCCAGCAACCCCGACGCCACGCGCAACCCCAGCTCGACGTCCCACCGCTGCTCGGGCGTCCGGTCGGCGGCGCGCGCCGCGGCGTCCCAGCGCAGCTCCTCCACGACCACCCGCAGCGCGGCCACCCTCGGGTCGGACCCGATGGAGCGCGCCGGGGCCCGCGCGGCGGCGGGCTCCACCCACGGTTCGTCCGGGCCGAGCAGCTCGTCCACGTGCGCGGGCAGCGGGCCCTGCCAGGCCAGTTCGAGGGCCGCGCGGGGGCTGTCGGCGGCGGCCATCTCGGTGGGCGCGTCGAACCCGGCGAACCCGACCGGGTCGTGCGGGTGGGCGCGGTTGTGCGCGGCGAGCAGCCGCAGCAGCTCGGCGGACCCGGCGGCCTCGCCGAACCCGTGGCTGAACCCGTCGCGCAGCACCTCGGCCTCCTCGCCCGCGCCGGTGCGCACGTGCTCGTCGACGAGCCTGCCGCGCAGGCAGCAGCTCTCCACCGACACGGTCCGGTAGCCGTGGTCGGCGATCAACCGGCCGAACAGCTCGTTGCGCACCGCGGGCAGCGCGGGCTCGAAGTGCATCGCCTCGCCGAGCGCGAGCAACCGCGGCGCTCCGAGCAGCGCGGTGACGTCCAAGTCTTCGGGGAGCATGACGCCCTTCCTGGGGTGCGGTCTCAGTCCCCTTCGACGCTATCGTTGATGTGACAGTGTGGAGTTATGCCAAGAAAAAGCAGCTCAATACCCCAAAAACCTCAAACCGAGGAGAGGCCCGATGCGCACGGTCGACCTGGCGCGGGAGCACGACCTGTCCACCCAGGCGGTGCGCAACTACGAGGCGTCCGGCGCCCTCCCCGAGGCCGAACGAGCACCCTCCGGCCACCGCCGCTACACCGAGCGCCACGCCGCAGCGCTGCGCGCGTTCCTGGCCCTGGCGGCCGGTCACGGCCACGCCGTGGCCACCGAGATCATGGTCGCCGCGAACGAGGGCCACCTGGAGCGATCCCTGGACCTGATCGACCGGAGCCACGCCGCGCTCCTGGCGGACCGCGCCGCGCTGGACGCCGTGGCCGCAGCCCTGACCACCCTGACCACCACCCCGCCCCCGTCCCGCACCCCGCTCCCGGTGGGCGCGCTGGCCCACCGCCTGGGCGTCCGCCCGGCGACCCTGCGCCGCTGGGAGTCGGAGGGCCTGCTCACCCCGGCCCGCGACCACGCGGGCCACCGCGCCTACCACCCGGAGGACGTCCGCGACGCCCACCTGATCGCCCAGCTCCGCAAGGGCGGCCACCCCCTGGCGCTGATCGCCCCGCTCCTGGCCGACCTGCGCACCGGCACCCCGAACTCGGTGGCCGCCGCCCTCACCACCCGCAGAACCCGCCTGCACACCCGAGCCCGCGCAATGCTCACCGCCGC
The DNA here is from genome assembly GCF_002354875.1 of Actinosynnema pretiosum. GTDB lineage: Bacteria > Actinomycetota > Actinomycetes > Mycobacteriales > Pseudonocardiaceae > Actinosynnema > Actinosynnema auranticum. Next base: position 4,120,166 of record NZ_CP023445.1, on the reverse strand, counting down.
CGCCCGCCTGGACGCCTACCTGGCGGTTCAGGGCTCCCGGTAGGGGCCGCGGGCGTGGAGGTCCGGCGCGCCCCGCTCACCGGGCAGGCCCCTGGGCGTGTTTTTCGCAGCAGGCCCGTGACCAGCGCCGATGCCCACGTTTTTCACCCGGTTCAGTGACGCCTCGGGGGTCGTTCGGCAACCGCCGCCCGGCCGAACTGTCGGACCGCCTCCCTACTCTCCGCGCTGGGACGAACACGAGTGGGAGGAGCAGGGCGTGGCAGGGGGTTTCTTCACCGACGGGCAGGGGCGGGTCAGGCCGATCCGGGGCAAGGCCGGTGGCGCCGGGGCGACGGTGGCGGCGGGCGCGGTGGTGGTCGCGATGCTCTCCTCGGGGGCCGGTGGCGCCGGTGGCGCGGCAGCGGCGGGAGAGGTCGCAGCCGGGGAGGTCGGGCTGTCCTCCTCGCAGTTGCGAGCGGGCAAGACCGAGGGCAGGAAGTCGGCGCGCAGGGGCGACGCCGAGGGCGCCTGGCAGCGCTTCGGCCTGAGACAGGTCAAGCGGACCGCCCGCCAGCAGGGCGACTGCCTGCTGGCGTCCCACGGCCAGGTCCGCGACTTCTTCACCCGGCACCGCTGCACCGCCCTGGACCGCGTCCTGTTCGCCGTGGCCGACGCCGAGGGCCGCACGGCGGTGGTGTCCGTGGCCTGGGTGGGCCTGGCGGACGCCGGTCAGGCGCGCGAGTTCACCGCGCTCGTGGACGAGCACGGCACCGGCGACATCACCCCGCTGGGCGCGGGGCTGCTGGAGCTGGCGGACGTGGAGTTCACCGGGCTGCGGTACGGCAGCGAGCGGACGGGCGAGGAGGTGACGATCGCGGAGGTGGAGAACGCGGGCGCGGGCGGGTTCGACCACGAGACCCTGGACGCGCTGGCCGAGGTCGCCGCGCACCTGCCGAGGGTGTGACGGGCGGCGGCGGCCCCAGGGGTGGTCACCAGGTCAGCGGCAGGGTGGCGATGTAGTCGGTCAGCAGGGTCGACAGGAGCCTGTGGTCGGCGGTCGAGTAGTGCCAGTCGCAGCCGAGGCGGTCCAGGCGGGGGTCGTCGTGGTTCCAGAAGCGGACTCGGGTGTCGCCCTGGGCGTTGCGGTCGGTGACGACCTGCTGCGCGGTCTGGGCGAACAGGTTCGAGGCGTTGACCACGATGACCGTGTCGGGGCCGTAGGCGGCGCGGAGCTTGGTCAGGAAGCCCTGGTAGGCGGACTTGTAGGCGGTGATCAGGGTGTCGGCGGTCCAGGGTTCGCCGGGGTTGACGGGGGTGGAGAAGTCGTTGGTGCCCAGGCCTACCACGACGAGCTGGGGGCGCCAGGTCGGTGGGTTCTGCCAGGTGTCGTTCGGGTCGCTCTGCAGGCCTCGGGCGTAGGAGGTGCGGAAGTCGGTTCCGGGGTCGCCGCCGTTGTAGTTGCGGACCATGCCCCTGCCGGACTGGGCGTTGATCTGGTGGTCCGCGCCCAGCGCTCGGGCGGTCAGGGCGCCGAAGGTCAGGTCGGCGTTGGACTTGCGGTCGACGCCGGTGGCGGAGCAGTCGCGGCTGGTGGAGGTGTTGCCGTAGCCGGCGGTGAGGGAGTCGCCGATGAACTCGATCTGCCGGGCGCGCGGGGCGGGCTTGTCGAGGAGTTCGCCGCCGGGGGCGGCGGTGAAGCCGCCGAACTCGCCCGCGCTCCACGGGACCTCGGTGCGCTTGACCACGCGCACGGTGTGCACGGCGTTGGCCAGGCCCTGGACCTGGTGGGTGACGCGGCCGGGGGTGACGAGGGTGGCCACGGTGGCGCCGTCGATCTGGACGTCGTAGTCGTTGAGCGCGTCGTTGAGGGTGACGCCCACGCCGGTGCCCCGGAAGCGGCCCTCGAAGGCGGTGCCCGGCCAGGTGTAGCGGGCGGCGCCCGCCGACTGCCTGACCCGGCCGACGGTGTGCGCCTTGGCCAGCGCGTCCTGCGGCGGCACGCCCGTGGTCGTGGTGGTCGTGGTGGTCGGCGTGGTGGAGCCGGTGCAGGTGGCGCCGTTGAGGGCGAACTCCTGCGGGACCGGGTTGGCGCCGGTCCAGGAGCCGGTGAAGCCGAACGAGGTGCTCGCGCCGGTGGCCAGCGAGCCGTTCCAGCCCGCGTTGTCGGCCCTGACCTGCGCCCCGGTCTGGGCCGCGACCGCGCCCCACGCCTGGGTCACCGACTGGCCCGCGCCGAACGACCAGGTCAGCCGCCACGTGGTGACCGGGTCGCCGAGGTTGGTGACGCCGACGTCCGCGGTGAAGCCGTCCGACCACTGGCTGGAGACCCGGTAGTCCACCCGGCAGCCCGCGGCGGCCCGCGCGGGGGAGGGGACGGCGGCGAGGGTGATGGCGGCTGCCAAGGCGGTGACGACGCCCAGCGCGGCGGCGGGGCGTAAGCCGGGGGAGTCGGGGGTGCGCGGGATCATCGTCGGTCCTGTCTGCGAGGCGTGCGGGAGTGCCCCGACATCGGCGGCCCCGTCGAGGACGATGTACCTGATCGGAATCTAGGGGCTGGTTTTCCGGGTGGTCAAGGCATCCGCGGCCGGTGGTGCGGCGTAGCGGGCGGCCAGCGCGGTGGCGCGGGCGCGCAGGTGGTCGCGCAGCCACGGCGGGACAGCACCTGCGCGTCCTCGGCCAGGTGCCACAGCGCCCACTCCGCGTGCCTGCGGTCCTGGTGGACGACCTCCAGGCACGGCCAGGGGTGCGCGTCGCAGGCGCAGGCGCGCACGGCCGTCGCGGTGCCCGCCAGTTCCCCCCTGCGCGACGGGGACACCCGCGCCAGCACGGTGACCTGCGCCGACTCCGGGGTGAAGCGGGCGCGGCGCTCGCGCCACACCCGGTCCAGGTCGACCCGCGCCGGGCGGATCGCGGGTTCGGGCAGCGCCTCGGCGGCTAGGACGCGGGACAGGCGGTAGGTGCGGTCCCCGCCGTCGCGCGTCGCCAGCAGGTAGGTGCGCTCGCCTGCGGTGACCAGGCCGATCGGGTCGACCACGCGCCAACCCGGCTCCCGGTCGGGCGGCGCGCAGCGGATGCGCAGCCTGCGCCCGGCCACCACCGCCCGGCGCACCTCGGCCAGGACGGTGTCGGGCGCGCTGTCCGAGGTGAGGGGGCGGGAGAGCAGGTCGGTGGCGGGGGACGCGAGCAGACGGGTCGCGGCGTCGTGCGCGGTGCCGCGGTGGGGTTCGGGGTGGGGTTCGGGGAGGGCGTCGGCGACCTTGCGCAGGGCCGCGCCAGCGCCGGGCCCAGGCCGAACGAGCCGCCGCCCGCCAGCAGCGCCAGCGCCTCGTCGTGGTTCAGGCCGGTCAGCTCGGCGCGGAAGCCGGGCAGCAGCGCGAACCCGCCGTGCCGCCCGCGCTCGGCGCAGATCGGCACGCCCGCCGCCGACAGGGCCTCCACGTCGCGCAGCACCGTGCGCGTGGACACCTCCAGCTCGCGGACCGGCGCCGTCGCGGACATCCGGCCCCGGCCGCGCAGCAGCAGGACCAGCGAGACCAACCGGTCAGCTCGCACGCCCGGAATCCTGCCAGCAATACCTGACAGGAGGTGTCGTGGTTCGCGGGCAGGCATGGGCTTCAACCAGCGCGAGGTGGTCTCCGGGCACTCCCGGACCCTCTACTGCTCCGGGCAGACCGCGACCGGGGCGGACCGCTCACGCCACCCGCTCGCCCACCTCGCACAACGCGGTCCCGCCACCGTCAACGACCTGCAGCGCCACCGCGATCCGCCCCGCCAACCAGGGCCGCACCAGCTCCCGCGCCCGCTCCAGCGGGTACAGCCCGGTCGACAGCAGCTCCCCGTCCGGGAAGTCCGCCGAGGCCAGGTCCGACTCCTCCACCAGCCCGCCGTCGAAGACGAACGCCACCGTCTCCGGCCGCCGGTCGCGCGCCGGGTGGAAGTCCACCACCAGCAACCTGCCCACCGGCCGCGTCCACCCCAGCTCCTCGGCCAGCTCGCGCGAGGCCGCCGCCCACGGCGACTCGTCCACCTCGACGGCCCCGCCGGGGATCTCCCAGTCCGCCTTGTACGACGGCTCGACCAGCAGCACCCGACCGGCCCGGTCCCGGAAGAGCACACCCGCCGCCAGGTGCTTGCCCAGCATGCCCGCCAGGCCCGGCGGCCTGCCCTCGGGGTGGGGTTCGATCACCACGCCACGCTATCGGCCGCGACGCCGCCCTGTCCGCACCCTTCACCGCTGCGGCGCAATCCGAACGCCCCTCGGCTAGGTTCGCCCCACGCCCCCGGCGCGGTGGAGGGCGCGATGACCGGGAGGGCCTGTGCGGGACGGTTTCTTCACGCGGGCAGCGCGCCAGGCGCACCCGGTGGACCTGATGTGCCGCTACCTGCTGCACGGTTCGGTCGAGCGGGTCCCCGACCTGCTGGTCGACCCGCTGGCGCTGTCGTTCGAGCACCTCAGCGGGCACGTCCGCGCGCGGGACCACTGGAGTCACGGCGACGCGGACACGTTCTCGCTGCACCTGCGGCGGAAGGTCCGGGGGAGGACGTGCGGCCTGGAGTTCAGGCTCGCCTTCGTCGCGGGCGAGCCCTACGCGGACGCGGTCATCCCGTTCGGCGCACCCGTCGACCTGCGCCGCTTCCTGCGCCACTTCCGGGGCCGCCACGTCCCGGCGGGGGGGCCGAGTGGGACTTCGACGTCCACACCGACGCGCGCGACCTGCGCGAGGGCGTCGTGCTGTTCGCCAACCGCCGCGAGGTCTGGTTCCAGCTCAACCGAGGACCGGTCACGGCAGGTCTGAGCAAGCCGGTCCCCCGGGCCCGCGGCCTGCTGGTGACCGGCCGCTTGCAGGGCAACCTGTTCGGGACGAGCACCGCGCTGAGCGCGGGGAGCGCGATGTTCCCCGACCGCTGGGACGCCGTCGGGGACGCCTCACCGGGGGCGCGTGCGTACCGGCGGCACCTGGCCGGGTTGCGGGACCCCCTCCCGCTCCGGGTCGGACGGCGGGTGCGGCCTGGGTTCGACCCGAGGGCGCGACGGCGCACCACACGCTGACCGCAGCCAGTGAGCGGACCGCGCAGCCGTTCTCAGCTGCGCATATTTTCTGTTATGCCAATTGACACAACAGCTCGGCCGCAGCTACCGTCCCCGCCGTGGACGACAAGCCGAAGGGCCCCGGCCGACCGCGCAAGGACCCGGCCGCCCCGGCGCGCTGGACGCCGCCGGACGGCTGGTCGCGGCTGGTCGCCTGGATCTCCCCGGAGGAGAAGAAGGCGCTCAAGCACGTCGCCGTCGACGCCGGGGTGTCGGTGGCCGACCTGGTGCGCTCGCTCGCGGCGGGCCTGGCGGCCGGGGCGATCTCGCACGAGGAGCTCACCGGACAGGTGGTCAGGGGGAAGCAGGTCATGGAGAAGATCCCGACGCTCTTCGAGCGGGACGAGCGGTTCCAGGTGGTGGACCGGCCGCGCGCCGAGTGCGCCTGGGTGTTCGAGGGCGGGGGCGTGGGCACCGAGAAGCTCGACGGGACCAACGTGCGGCTGACCGTGCGCTCCGGGCACCTGGTGCGGGTGGAGAAGCGGCGCAACCCGAGCAAGGAGCAGAAGCAGCGGGGCGTGGTGGACGGCTGGTACGTCGACACCGACGCCGCGTCCCCGCAGGACAGGTGGGTGCTGGCCGCCGCCGAGGGCACCGACGTGTCCGGCTGGCCGGACGGCGAGCACCCGTGCGAGGCGCTCGGCCCGCGCATCCAGGGCAACCCGCTCGGACTGGACGCGCACCTGTGCGTGCCGTTCGACACCGCCGCCCCCGTGCTGACCGACGCCCCGCGCGGGTACGCCGAGCTGCGCGACTACCTGGCCGGGCTGGACAGCGCGTTCGCGCCTGGGCACCTGGCCGAGGGCATCGTGTTCCACCACCCGGACGGGCGACGGGCCAAGATCAAGCGCAAGGACTTCCCGCCCGCCGCGTGACGGCCGGTGCGCGTGAAGTCGGCCACCTCACCACGAATTGGGCGCATATGCTCCTTTCGGAGGGTAGGCCGGACGGCGGTACCGCTGTACTGTCCCCCAGGTCGAAGGACTTGATCTTGAAGACTCGTCCGGGGAACTCAAGGGGGATCTCGTGGTGAAGTTCGCTCAGCGGGCGGCGGCAGTGGCCGCCGGAACGGTTCTCGTGCTGGCCGCCAGCACCCACGCCGCCTCGGCGGCGGAGCACGGGCAGACCCCGCCGGACGGCGGCGGTTCCGGGTACGTGTCGCACACGCACCAGTACCTGCGCGTGTGCGACACCTCGGCGAACGACCGCGGTGTGCGCATCGAGTACACGGTGGGCGGCTCGGGGACCGTGTACAAGCTCGGCGATTCCAACGGGGCGAAGAAGGGGTGCGGCACCAGGAGCGTCGGTCCCCGCGAGGTGATCAGCTTCCGGGTGTGCAGCAGCAAGACCGGCGGCGGCGACAGCAAGTGCCGGGCCTGGGAGTGGATCGGGGCCGCTTAGGAGCTCCCGACGACCGGGGCGCCACCGGTCCGCGTGGAACCTTCCGCCCTCCCCGGTCCTGCCGGGGAGGGCGTTCCCATCTCCGCCGCGCGGGTGTCGTCCAGGAACGTCCAGGAGTGTCCGAACGGCCCCCTCGCGCGAGCCGGGGTGCGCTGGACTGTGCCCGACACCGCAGCCGGGACTCCTGGGGGAATCCGCTGGGGGAGGGCCGGGGCGGCGCGCACCGGGGGGAGGCGCGCCGTCCCGGCCGTGGCGGGACCGGCCCGCGCTACCGGGAGGGGACGCCGGGCGGGCCGGGGGCGGGGTGGGGCGGGCCCCGCGCCGGGGACCTCCACCCCGCCCCCGCCGCTCTACGGGAGCAGCAGCAGCTTCCCGGTGGTCGCCCGCGACCCCAGGTCCGCGTGCGCCCTGGCCGCCTCCGCCAGGGGGTAGCGCCCGCCGATCCGCACCGCCAGCTCACCGCGCTCGACCATGCCGAACAGCTCCCCCGCGTGCGCCTCCAGCTCGCCGGGCCCGCTGATGTGGTCCTCCACCGACGAGTAGGTCACGCGCACGCTGCGCGGCAGCTCACTCATCCGCACGGTCGGCACGTCGTCGATCAGCGGCCCGTAGTAGACCAGCGTGCCGTGCCTGCGCAGCACCCGCAGCGACGCCTCGAACGTGCTGCCGCCCGCGCCGTCGAACACCGCGTGCACGCCGCCGGTCAGCTCCAGCACCGCCTCGGCGAACCCGCCCCCGGTCGACACCAGCACGTGGTCCGCGCCCGCCGCGCGCACCACCCCGACCTTCTCCTCCCGCGACACCAGCCCGACGACGGTGGCCCCGCGCGCCTTGGCCAGCTGCACCAGCAGCAGCCCGACGCCACCGGCGGCGGCGTGCACGAGCACCACCTCACCGGCCTGCGTCGGGTGGGACACGGTGGCGAAGTGGTGCGCGGACAGCCCCTGGAGCACCAGCGCGGCGGCCGTCTCCTCGCCCACGCCGTCGGGGAGCGCCACCAGCTTCGACTCCGGCAGCACGGCGCGCGTGGCGTAGCTGCCGTGGTCCAGCGTCATCCAGGCCACGCGGTCGCCGGGCGCGAACCCGCGCACGTCCGCCCCCACCTCGGCCACCACGCCCGCGCCCTCCATGCCGGGCACCTCGGCGGCGCCCTGCGCGCGGATGGCGGTGTCCATGAAGTTCACGCCCGCCGCGCGCACGTCCACCAGCACCTCGCCCGGTCCGGGACGCGGGTCCGGCCGCTCGCGCAGCGCCAGCACCTCGGGTCCACCGGGCTTCTCGATCACGATCGCTCTCATGCCGGTGACGGTATTTTCGGCAAAATGTACCCACAAGTACAGTCCTGGGGGTGATCACCGCGAAGGGCGCAGCGACCCGCAGGCGCATCGTCGAGGCCGCCGCCGAGGAGGTCAGGGAGCGCGGCGCGAGCGCCACCACCCTGGACGACGTGTGCGGGCGCAGCCGCACCGGCAAGAGCCAGGTCTTCCACTACTTCCCGGACGGCAAGGAGCAGCTGCTGCTGGCCGTGGCCGAGCTGGAGGCCGAGCGGGTCTTCGAGGACCAGCAGCCGTACCTGAGCGAGCTGACCTCGCGCGCGGCGTGGCTGGCGTGGCGCGACCTGGTGGTCGAGCGGTACCGCGACCAGGGGGTGCACTGCCCGCTGGTGGTGCTGATCGCCGAGGTGGGCAGGTTCAGCGAGCGGTCGCGAGCGGTCACGGCGGGGCTGCTGCGGCGGTGGCAGGCGTGCGTGCGCGAGGGCGTGGTGGCCACCCAGGCGGCGGGCGAGGCCGATCCGGGCCTGGACCCGGACCGGATGGCGGCGGCGGTGATCGCGGCGGTGCAGGGCGGGGTGACGGTGCTGCTGTCGACCGGGTCGGCGGAGCACCTGGAGGCGGGGATGGACCTGTGCCTGGAGCGGCTGCTGCGCTGAGGGCTACCGCGTGACCGCGCAGCTCGCGGACGCCTCGCGCGCGTTCCCGGCGGCGGAGCGGCGGGCGGCGTCGCGGACTGCCGGGGCGAGGAGCCGACCACGCGGCGGGCACGTGCACGAGCCGGGGCCGCCGCGCACCACCCCGCCGATCCGCACGTGCCGGAACGCCGCGAAGCGCACCGCCCACGACCCGCCCGCGCGCAGGCCGGGGTCGGCGCGGTGCCCGACCTGCGCTGGGAGCTGCGCGAGGTGGTGGTCGACGGCGACCGGATCGCCGCCAGGCTGACCGACGCGGGAACGCCGGTGAAGGAGTGGCTCGGCGTGGCGCCCACCGGGGCGTCGTTCGAGATCGCCGAGCACGCCCTCCACCGGGTGCGCGACGGGCGGTTCAGCCACCTGGCGAACCTCCAGGACGTCGAGGCGCTCAGGGCGCAGCCGGGCGCCTGCCCCGCGGGCGGGTGGCGGTTCAGCCCACCGCCACCCGCCCGCCACCGGTCAGGAACCCCGCCAGCCGCTCGCCCTCCGCCACGACCTCGTCGACCTCGGCCCCCGTCAGCTCGCGCAGCGGCGCCACCCGCACCACGTCCTCGGCCACCCGCCAGGTCGCGGTGACCCGCCCGTCCACCAGCACCACCCGCTCCCCGGCCACCGACAGCCCCTTGTGCGCGTCGTCGATGATCCGGCTCCGGTCCTGGTAGCCCAGGATCGCGTTGTCGAACGCGGGCAGGTACCGCACCGGCGCGGGCACGTCGCCGTCCGGCCTGGGGGCGCCCGGCAGGTCCAGCAGCTCGCGACCGCGCTCGTCGCGGAACGACACCAGCTCCTCGCGCACCGCCGCCACGGCGGCGGGCAGCCCGGCCAGGCCGCTCCACATCCGCAGGTCGCCCGAGCTCGCCGGGCCGTGCGCGGCCAGGTAGCGGCGCACCAGCTCGCGGCCGACCGGGTCGTCGGCGTCCAGGGGGTCGGGTTCGCGGCCGAGCCAGTCAGCGAGCAGCGCGTTGCGCACCCCGCCCCTCGCCCGCCACAGCCCGCGCGGCGGCGTCTGGGCCACCGGCACGAGCGCGGCGATCACCATCTCGCCCAGCGCCCTGGCCGCCACCGACGGCCACCGCCCGGCCAGCGCGCGCACCACCTCCGCCGCGCTCCTCGGCTCCCCCGCCAGCGCCTCCCGCCCGGCGGCGGCCAGCTCGTCCAGGTCGACGCCCGCCAGGTCCGCCCGGTACACCCCGAGCACCTTCTGGCGCAGCATGTCGGCGTGCCGCGACCGCCACGCCAGCACGTCCTCCGAGGTCACCAGGTGCACGGTCCGCCGCATCAGGTGCACCCGCACCGCGCGCCTGCCGGTGACCAGGTCGTCCAGCGAGGCGGGCGCGAAGTCCCGCAGCCGCGACCACAGGCCGGTGAACGGCTCCTGCGGCTCCTGCGCCTGCATCCCGCACAGGTGCGACACCGCGCCCCACGCGTCCAGGTCGGCGCGCTCCAGCAGCAACTGCCTGGCGAGGGTGGCGCGGTTGAGCTCGCGGGTGGTCAGCACGGTCACGTCAGGCCGCCGCGCGCTCGTCGAGCGGACGCCTGCGCAGCGCCGGGACGGTCACCTCGGGCGGGGAGAACGCCACGTCGATCGGCCCGAGGTCCACGCCCGGCGGGACGATCCCGTCGATCTTGTCGAGCAGGTCGTCGTCCAGGACGGCGCCCGCGCCCGCGATCAGGTCCGCCAGTTGCTCGGGGGTGCGCGGGCCGATGATCGCCGAGGTCACCGCCGGGTGGGCGGTGGCGAACGCCATCGCCAGGTGCGCCAGCGGCAGTCCGGCCTCGCGGGCCAGGGGGATCAGGCGCTCGACGGCGTCGAGCTTGCGCTCGTCGGTCAGGTGCCGGGGGACCCAGCGCATCCGGCCGGGGTTCATCGGCGTGCCCCGGCGGTAGCGGCCGGTGAGCAGGCCGGACGCGAGCGGGCTCCACACCAGCACGCCCAGCCCGTACCGCCGGCAGGTGGGCAGCACCTCGCGCTCGACGCCCCGGTCGAGGATCGAGTACGGGGGCTGCTCGGTGCGGTACCGGTGCAGGCCGCGCCGCTCGGCGGTCCACTGGGCCTCCACGATCCGCGACGCGGGCAGGCTCGACGTGCCGATGGCGCGGACCTTGCCCGCGCGCACCAGGTCGGTGAGCGCGGACAGGGTCTCCTCGTCGTCGGTCGACGGGTCGGGGTGGTGCACCTGGTAGAGGTCGACGTGGTCGACGGCGAGCCTGCGCAGCGAGTCCTCCACGGCGGTGATGATCCAGCGCCGCGAGCTTCCCCGCCGGTTGGGGTCGTCCCCCATCGGGCCGTTGCCCTTGGTGGCGAGCACGACGTCGTCCCGCCTGCCCCGGATGGCCCGGCCGACGACCCGCTCGGACTCCCCGCCGCCGTACACGTCGGCGGTGTCGATGAAGTTGATGCCCGCGTCCAGGGCGTGGCGGACCATGCCCTCGCACTCGTCCAGGTCGGTGTTGCCCGCGCCGAACATCATGGTGCCCAGGCAGTAGGGGCTCACCCGGATCCCGGTCCTGCCCAGCTCTCGCGTCCTCATGCGGCACAGCGTGTCGCGGGAAGAGGACAGCTTGTGTCCGCTACCGGGGTGGATACTGCCGGACGTGCAGAAGACCTCCGCGCGGTTGCTGTCGTTGCTGTCCCTGCTCCAGGCGCGGCGCGACTGGCCGGGCGCGCTGCTGGCCGAGCGGCTGGACGTCAGCTCGCGCACGGTGCGGCGCGACGTCGACCGGTTGCGGGAGCTGGGCTACCCGATCGCGGCGGTCAAGGGCCCCGACGGCGGGTACCGCCTCGACGCCGGGACGCAGATGCCGCCGCTGCTGTTCGACGACGAGCAGGCCGTGGCGCTGGCGGTCGCGCTGCGGGTGGCGGCGACCAGCGGGGCCGGGGTGGAGGAGGCGGCGGTGCGGGCGCTGGCGACGGTGCGGCAGGTGCTGCCCGCGCGGCTGCGGCACCGGGTGGACGCGCTGCAGGTCACGGCGCTGGAACGGCCGGGGGCGGTGCGGGTGGGCGGGGAGGTGCTGGTGGCGCTGAGCGCGGCGGTGCGGGCGCGGGAGGTGCTGCGGTTCGACTACGCGGGCTCCGACGGCCCGCCCCGGCGGGCGGAGCCGCACCACCTGGTCGCGGCGGGCGGGCGCTGGTACCTGGTGGCGTGGGACCTGGACCGCGAGGACTGGCGCACCTTCCGCGCCGACCGGATCACCCCGCGCGTGCCCACCGGCCCCCGCTTCGCCGCGCGCGAGGCGCCGGGCGGGGACGTGGCGGCGTTCGTGCGGGGCCGGTTCCGGGGGTCGGCGGACGGGGAGTGGCCGTGCCGGGGCGAGGTGCTGCTGGACCTGCCCGCCTCGGAGGTGGCGGCGCACGTCGGGGACGCGGTGGTGGAGGAGGTGGGGCCGGGGCGGTGCCGGGTGGTGGCGGGGTCGTGGTCGTGGGTGGGGTTGGCGGCGTCGGTGCTGCGGTTCGACGCTGACGTGGAGGTGGTGGGGCCGCCGGAGTTGGCGGCTGCGTTCGCGCTGCTCGCGCGGCGCAGCGCGGACGCCGCCGGTTAGCGGGCGAACAGCGCGCGGGCCAGGTCGGCGGTGGTGACGTCCCGGTTGGTCGAGCCCAGCACGAACGGGGCCTTCTTCGGGCCGGGGATGGTGTGGCCGGCGCCGTGGGCGGTGAGCAGGGTGACCGGGGGCTTGCCGGGCTGGGTGTGGACGGTGCGCTCGGCGTTGCCGGTCCTCGTGCTGGTCGGGGCGGTGGTGATGCCGTTGTGCCGCGCGAAGTAGGCGGCGGTGGCGGGGGCGGAGAGGTTGTCGCCGTCGACCTTGAACAGCGCCCGCGCCCACGGCTTCAGCTCACCGCCGTTGTAGGGGACGATGCGGTCGCGGGTGCCGTTGACCAGCAGCAACGGGGTGGGCGCGGGTGGGGTGGGGACGGTGAAGTTGTCGCTGGTCGGCATGGTCGCGCCGATGGCGACCGCTGCGGTCAGCAGGCCGGGGCGCTCGTGCAGCAGGCGGAACACGAACTGGCCGCCGTTGGAGTAGCCGATCGCGTGGACCCGGTCGGGGGCGTGGCGGGCGATGACGGCCTCGGTGAACGCCACGTCGTCGACGTCCTCGACGCGGGCGGGGAAGCGGCTGCCGCGGCGGGCGTCGTTCCAGTTGCCCTTGTGGCCGTCCAGGTAGGCGACGGCGGCGCCACCGGCGGCCAGGGCGTCGAAGGCCCGGCCGGTGAACGCGCGGTGCTTCTCGGCGGTCTGCTTGGAGCCGTGGAAGACCAGGACCAGGTCGGTGATCGGGCCCGCCGGGGTGACCAGGGTGTAGGTGCGGGTGCGGCCTGCGGCGTCGACCTGGGCGCGGGTGACGGTCATGGGTGGCTCCGGAGCGGATTATGTGGATAAGGAATCCGTTTCACCGTAGCACACGTGCGGATGAGCTATCCGCTTGCCCGCCGCGCTCGGAAGTGCCCGCGAACCGCCCGCCAAGGCCCCCGTGAACCCGCTGACCCCGACCCGACAGCCCGCGAGGGCACCGCGCCTGCCCGCGCGGTGCCCGATCGGCCGTTGCCGGCACCGCGCCGGGACGACACGCTGACGACCTGGGCTGCGGCTGGAGGTGGACGGCGTGGTGCACGCGCGGACCGGTGACTCCCACGACCACGCCCGCCCGCAACCCCGTCCCGGCGCCCCCGCGCGTCCCCCGTCACCGCACGCCAGACTGGTCGCCCTCCAGCGCGCGGCGGGCAACACCGTCGTGGCCAGGATGGTCACCGAGGAGCGCCTCGCCGACTTCGAGTCCGCCCTGCGCCCGCTGCTCGCCGAGGGCGCACCCGCCCCCGAGCGGCTCGACCGGCTGATCACCACCCTGCTCGCGGACGCGCCACCGGACCGGCGCGCCACCCTGCTCAACGACGCCAGGAGGCTCGTCGACCGCTCCACCGGCTACGGCGACGCGGCCGTCAACGCCGCGCTCGACGCCGTCGACCGGCACGACCCCCAGCGCTCCACGCGGGCCGTGCCCGGTTCGCGGCGCCTGTCGCCCAGCAGGGTCACCGGCGAGGTCGGGGCGGGCGTGATCAACCGGGGGCCGCAGGAGAGCGTGCTGGTCGGCGGCGAGTTCCACGTCCCCGTCTACGTCGCCGTGTTCGAGGACGCCCTCGGCTCCGGCGCGCCGAGGAACAAGGACGTCGGCCAGGACCAGGGCGGCCACGTGCAGATCCACACCGGGGCCGCCTCCGGACCCGAGCGGGTCATGTGGCTCAGCCTCGGTCAGGCGCTGCGGCAGCTCAAGTGGATGGACAAGTACGGGGAGCAGAGCCCGGCCGCCCGGCCGCTGATCCGGTCCTTCCTGGTGCCCGAGTCGATCGTCAACCGCATCGCCGCGGGGCTGATCACCGAGCACGGGGCCAAGGACAGCAGCCGGGACCTCAACGTCGACAAGCGCTTCGCCGCCAACCAGGTCGGCATCCGCGACCCGCGCTCGCTGGAGGCGCTGCGGCAGAACGTGCTGCCCGGATCGCTGCGCACCTACACCGACCTGATCGGTCCGGCCCCCCGGACGTGGGGCGACACGAGGCCGGCGAACGAGCTGCGCCTGCGCGAGGGTGTGCCCACCGAGCGGCTGCGCGACTTCCCCGTCGACGCCGACCCGAGCGGGTTCGTCGGCTACGAGGTCCAGGTGAGCCGCCGGGACCGGCTGGACGAGGTCGCGCGCGCCCACGCGGACACCCCCGAGGGCGGGCGGAACGAGCTGGTCGAGCGCTTCTACGCCGCCCACGCCCCCAAGCGGTTCACCGAGCTGGACGCCCGGCGGCCCGACGAGCACCACCTCGCCGTGCACGCGTTCGTGCAGCAGCTCGTCCTGCCGTGGCGCGACTACGTCGGGCGGAACCTGCGCATCACCGACGACTACGCCGAACTCGGGCAGGGCGAGCTGCCCGAGGACCCCACGATGATCGAGATCGCGGGCGAGCAGCCGCTGACCACGGGCGAGCGGCGCACCGGGGTGGCCGGGCAGGCCGAGGAGCAGTGGACCGAGCTGCGCAAGCGCGCCGCGGTGCGCGGGGCGTTGGAGCGCATGACGATCGGCAGGGCGGAGTTCGCCGAGGCGGGGAAGACCCCCGGTCTGCCCCAGCTGCTCGGCGAGGTCACCCGGTTCCGGGGCGCCGTGCTCGCCGACTACCGGCACCGCGTGGGGGACCTGGAGACCGTGCGCAGGCTCAACCCCCGGCACGCCGAGACGGCCTTGCGCCTGGTCGAGCGCTTCCCGCGCCCGCTGCCGAGGTGGGGGCGGCCGATCGTCGCGGGGCTGGCACGGGTGGTGGCGTCGGTGGGCGGGACGGTGCTGGCGAAGGTGCGCGCGCGCAAGTGGGAGAGCGGACGGCGGGAATAACCCCGCCCACTTTCGTCACCGTGACATAAGCGGGCGGGGTTCCCGGACCTGGTGATCACGACCCCTGAACCGCCCCCAGGGGGCGGGGGAGGTCAGACCGGCGGGCGTTCCTGCGCCAGCGCGGCCACGGCGGCCACGGTCTGCCGCACCTGCTCCGCGTCGTCCGGGACGCCTCGGGGATCGGTCAGGGTCGCGATCCTGGTCAGCACGGTCCGGTAGTGGTCGTGGGCGCGTTGCAGGGAGTCGGCGCGCTCGGTCTGGGCGCCCAGTTCGGCGGCGCGCCTGTCCTGCTCGGCTCGGGCCCGGTCGAGCTTGGCCTCGGCCTCGGCGGTGAGGCGCTCGACGCGCTGCTCGGTCTCGGCGCGCAGGCGCTCGGCCGTGGCCTCGGCGGCGACGAGCCTGGTGGTGCGCTCGGCGAGCTGGTTGCGCAGCGAGGTCAGCTCGGCCCTGAGCTCGGCGGCCTGCTCGCGGGCGGTGGCCTGGGCATCGGTGGCGGCCTGCACGCGCTGGTCGGCGGACGCGGTGATCGCGGCGACCGTGGCCGCGGCGGTGGCGGTCGACTGCTCGGCCTGGTGGCGGGCCGCGTCCCGCTCGGCGGTGACGCGGGCCAGGTCCAGGAGCGCGGAGCGCTGGACGGTCTCGGCCTCCTCGCGGCGCTTCATCGCCTCCGCGCGTTCCTCGCGCGCGGTGCGGGCGTCGGCGAGTGCCTCGTCCCTGGCCGCTTCCGCCGCCGCCTTCGCCCCGGTCGCCTCGGTGACCGCTTCCACCGACCTGGCCGCGGCGGCTTCGGCCTGCTCGCGCGCCTCGCGCTCGCGCGCCGCCTCGGCCTTGGCCTGGTCGACCTGCTCGGCGGCCTCGCGCAGCTCGGTCGTGGTGGCGCCCTTCAGCTCGCGCAGGGCCGCGCCCAGCTCCTCCAGGGGTTGCAGGACCTGGGTCGCGGCGGTGACGAACACGCTTGTGGACCCGGACAGGTTCGGCGACGGGGGTGCTTCCAGGGCTTCCGTGAGCGCGGCCTCGGCCGCCGCCAACTGCTTGCAGGTGTGCCCGCCGGGCCAGGCGCGGTCCGGGCAGTACTCGAACGGGCGTCCTCCCCTCGGTCCGGGCGGGGGGAGCGGGGCTTTGCAGCGCGCGAAGGCGCAGAGCGGGGTTTTGTCCGCAGGAGTGACCGGCACACCCCAGATCCTAGTAATGGGTTACGCAACTAGCAACCGTCGGTTGTAGTTAATTAACCCCAACTGTACTCAGCTACAGAAGTGTGCTTTTGTAGCCAAGTTGAAAAGTGGGTAGGGTTGACCTGGGAAGATCACCTAGAGGTAGAGGTGCGTGCGGTGAGTGACGTTGTGCTGGTGGGCGGGGCGCCTGAGCTGCGGGGAGAGGGGGACGCGGGGGGTGGGCCGTGGCCAGGGGTGAGTGACCCGGCCGCGCTGGTCGGGGAGATCGCGGAGTGGCTGGCGGCGTACGGGAACACCGCGACCCGGCGGACCTACGCCGAGGGGGTTGGGCTGCCGGTCAGCCCGAACGACGTGCGGGAGTGGTTGGACATCGCCGAACCCGCCTGGACCCGCGCCGTGATCCGCTACAGCGCCGTGCTCCAGATCAACCCCGCCCCCGCGACCGGCGAGCACCGACCGCCGCCCGCGCCCCGAGGGCGGCTGCGGCACCTGCACTGGTTCCGGTGGTGCGCCGGGCTCGGGATCGACCCGCTCACGGCCGGGTCCACGCAGGTCAAGGCCTGGCTCGCGCAGCTC
This sequence comes from Actinosynnema pretiosum, assembly GCF_002354875.1. Lineage (GTDB taxonomy): Bacteria > Actinomycetota > Actinomycetes > Mycobacteriales > Pseudonocardiaceae > Actinosynnema > Actinosynnema auranticum. Next base: position 4,103,617 of record NZ_CP023445.1, on the reverse strand, counting down.
GACGCCGCCGGGGCGGCCGTGGCCACCCGTGACCGGATGCTCGCCACCGTCAAGGCGCTGTACACGCACCTGGCCGACGTCGGGCTCGCCGAGGGCAACCCGGCCGCGCTCGACCGGCGCAGGCTCGGGCTGGTCGCCCCGCGCGGGAACGCCACCAGCACCGTCACGCTCACCATCGGCCAGGTCCGCGCGCTCTACGACGTGGCGCGGGCCCCCAGGCGCGGGGCCTCCGAGGTCGACACCGCGCGGGCCGGGGCCGTGGTCGCGCTGTTCACGCTCGGGCTGCGGGTCAGCGAGATCTGCGGCCTCGACCGAGCCGACCTGCACGTCAACCGGGGTCGGCGGGCGCTGCGGGTGGAGGGCAAGGGCGGCAAGACGCGGATCGTGTACCTGCACTCGCTCGCCGAGACCGCGCTCATGGGCTACCTGCGCACCCAGGAGAGCCGCAGCAAGGAGCTCACCCGCGCCGACCGCCGGGCCACCGCGCACACCACCCCGCTGCTGACCACCCGCACCGGCAACCGCTACCAGCGCCAAGCCCTCTGGCAGCTGCTGCGCAGGCTCGCCGAGAGCGGGGGAGACGCGCTGCTGGACGTCGCCGACGCCATGCACCCCCACGCGCTGCGGCACTTCTACGTCACCACCGCCGTCGAGGCGGGCGCCGAACTGGGCAACGTCCAGGCGGATGTCGGGCACAGCAGCATCGACACCACCAGCCAGGTCTACAACCACGCCGCCCGCGACCCGTCCCGCAGCGCCGCCGACCTGGTCGGACAGGCCCTGGACGCCCCGGTGCGGGACGTGTGGTGACCCCGGTCGCCGAGGGCCAACGGGGCCAACTAGCGTCACCGTGACGTAAGTGACTGGTGTGGCTGGATGGGCGAGAGGTGCGCCTGAACAGCCCCCGTGACCCCGAAACCGGGGGATGTGCCGTCCGCGCGGCACATCCCCCGGCGGTCTTCGGCGGCCGGCCCCTCCTACCGGCCCGCGCCCGCCGTGATGCCCGCGACGATGTGCCGCTGCAGCGCCAGGAACACCGCCACCAGCGCCGCCACCAGGTGGCTCGACCGCCGCGCACCGGACCGCCGTGCCGCACCCGAACCGGTAGTCGCGGAAGCTGCTCTCCCACACCAGCAGGCTCAGCGTCGGCGTTGCGTCCCCACATGCTGGAAGCGCCACCACCCGCGCGCCCCGTCCAGCTCGGCCGCCTCGAACACCGCGGTCGGCACGGCCAGATACCCGGCCAGGAAGATCACCGTCGCGTGCCCCAGGTACATCCACACGGTCGCCACTGCGATCGCGAACAGCGCCGTCGCCGGGTCACCCAGCCACACCCGGCGCAACTCGTCCAGGCCGAGCGCGCCGAGCACCGCGCCCAGCGGCCCGCCCACCGGCGAGCAGACCTGCGCCCACACGTACCCGATCACGACCACGGCGGGAGTGACGAGTGCCAGCGCGGTGCGGGTGCGCAGCATCCCCTCACCCCCGCGCGGGCATCCGGTCGCGGGCGGCGAGCACGTCCCCGGTCGGGGTGGCCGGGTCGAGGAACACCTCCTGCAGGGCGGCGCCCATGACCTCCTCGGCTCCGGGGAAGTCCAGGCCCTGCGCGGGCGGTCCGGCCCAACGGCTCGCGTCGAAGGCCGTCACCAGCGCGGACGCCTCGGCGGGCAGGGTCGTGGTCCCGCCGACAAGGGGAGAACGCGCCCTCGGCCTCGCAGTACAGGCGGGCGTTGCCGGGTTCGGCCATGAACCGCACGTACTCGCGGGCCAGGTCGGGGCGCCGCGCACCGGCGTTGACGGCCCAGCCGGTGCCCACGAACGCCACCGCCACCGGCTCGCTCCCGGCCGCACCCGCGGGGATGGGGCTCAGGGAGAAGCGGAAGCCGATGTCGGCGCGGAAGTCGGCGAGCTTCCACGCGCCCTGGATGAGGAGCGCCCAGCGGCCCGTCTTGAACTCGTCTTCGCCTTGTGGACCACGATCACGTCGGCGGCGGTGCCGGACCCGAGCTCGGGGTTGTTGCACGTCTCGTAGTGCCGGGCCCGACTTAGTGATGCTCGACCCGCACGCCGGGGTGGGCCCGCTCGAAGGCCGCGTTCAGCTCGGGTAATCGGGCCTCCTCACCGCCGCCGCCCTTCCCGCCGACGACGGTGAGCACCTCGCCGCCCTCGTCGGGGGAGGTGGAGCAGGCGGGCAACGCGGGCAGCAGGGCGATCAGGACCGCCAGGGCGGCCGGTGTCGTGCACGCGGGCTCTAGGGCACCACGAGCACCGAGGCGTGCCGCATCCCCGGCGGCATCCCGATGTCGGTGGGTTCCCAGGTGGACATGTCGTCGGCGCTGGCCAGCGCGCCGTAGCCGTCGTCGAGGAAGTGGTCGAAGATCAGCACCCACTCGTCGCCGCGGCGGAACAGCGACGGCCCCTCCACCGGGCTGGGCGTGACCGGGCCGGTGGGTTCGGTGAGCGGGCCGTGGGGGTCGGTGAAGGTGGTGAGCAGGATGTTCTTGTGGTCGGTGTCGGGGGTGTTCTCGCCGCGCTCGTCCTTGAACGCCATGACGTAGCGGCCGTCCGCGCGGGCCACGGTCGCGTCGATCACCGGGTAGCCGGGGTCGAAGAACACCCTGGGCTCGGTGAACTCGGTGAAGTCGCGGGTGGCGGTGTGCCAGATGCGGTGCTCCTGGTTGGTGTGGTGCCAGTCGTGGTCGTCGTTGTCCGGGTCGACCACCGAGGACCACAGCAGGTGCACGACGCCGTCGTCGTCGGTGAACGCCTCCGGGGCCCACGCGTTGCGCGCCCCGGTCACCCCGGCCATCGGTTCCAGGAGGCGCTGCGGCGACCAGCGGCGCAGGTCGGGGGAGGTGGCGTGCACGATGCGCGGGCTGGACCAGCCGTCGGTGGCCAGCAGGTGGTAGAGCCCGTCCGGGCCCAGCAGCAGGAACGGGTCGCGCAGCGTTCCGGCGCCGACCTGCCCGCGCAGCACCGGGGCGCCGTCGTCGAGCGGGGTGAAGTGGTGGCCGTCGGGGCTGGTGGCCACGTGCAGGGCTTCGTCGTCGGTGGTGAAGTAGGACAGCACGTGCACGGTTCTAGAGCACCCCCCTGGTGGTGCCTCGGGTGATCAGCGTGGTGTCCATCCGGACGTCGCGGGGGCTGTCGGGTCGGTCGGTGAGCATTCGCACGGCGGTGACTCCCATGTCGTGCAGCGGTTGGCGGACGGTGGTCAGTCCGGGGAAGAGCTGGGCGGCCAGCGGCAGGTCGTCGAAGCCGACGACGCTCAGGTCGGCGGGCACGGACAGGCCGCGCGCCCTGGCGGCGTCGATGACGCCGAGCGCGATCAGGTCCGAGGCGGCGACCACCGCGGTGGGCGGCTCGGCGCGCTCGACCAGGGCGGTGCCCGCGTGGAAGCCCCACTCGTGGCTGAACGCCCCGTCGGGCACCTCGTCGGTGGGCAGCCCGGCGAGCCGGACGGCGTCGCGGTAGCCGCGCAGCCGGTCGGCCGAGGACTCGAAGCCGGGGTGGCCGCACACGTGCGCGATCCGGGTGTGCCCGAGCCCGATGAGGTGCTCGGTGGCCTGCCGCGACCCGCCGTAGTTGTCGACGGCGACGGTGGGCGGGGCGATGTCGAACGCGCGCGGGTCGACGACGACGGTCGGGCAGCGCGGCGCGGTGTCCGCGAGCAGCGCGAGCGCGTCGTCGTCGAGCACGGGCGCGACCAGCAGCAGCGCGTCCACCAGGCCGCCGGTGAGCAGGCCGATGCGCTCGGTCTCCCGGTGGGCGTCCTGGTAGGTGGCGCTGATGAGGACCTCCCGCTGGGCCACGGCCAGCTCGTCGGCGATCCCCCGGACGATCTCCAGGGCGTACTGGCTGGTCAGGTCGTGCGTGACGACGCCGACCAGCCCGGTGCGCCCGCCGCGCAGGTGGCGCGCGGCCAGGTTGGGCCGGTAGCCGAGCCTGCGGGCGGCGGCGAGGACGCGCTCCCTGGTGGCCCCGGACGCGCCGGGGCGGTTGTTGAGCACGTTGGAGACGGTCATGGCGGAGGTCCCCGCCTCGGCGGCGACCTGGGCGATCGTGACCCTGGGCAACGGGACCCCCTCTCGCGTTAGCGTTAAAGTTTAACGATAAGGCTGGCGGTGTCCAGGGCTGTGCGGGTGACGGCGTGGCGGGTCTCGCTGGTCGGCGCGGGGGCGCTCGACCTGCTGGACGTGCTCACGGGTGGCATGGGCGAGCACGTGCCGGAGGTGCCGGGCGCGCTGGCGCGCCGCCTCGGACGTGGAGTTCGCTCGGGCGCTCACGTCCCGCAGTGGGCACTGCCCGTCAGGGCTCGCGCGGATGTCACCCGAGGAGGTGACCATCGAGCTGATGGCCACCTCTCGTTCCCGCGAAGTCGGGCAGCCGTCACCGCGCACCGACCTGCTCGCGGTGTGCGACACCACGAAGGGGGAGTGGCGGCTCACCGGGCTGTGAACCGGGGTCAGGCGTCGCGCGGCAGCGGGTACTGCAACCGGTTGGCGTCCCTGGCCTCCTGGAGCTGGTCCTCCAGGGTGACGATGCGGCACGCCGCGTCCAGGCCGGTGCCCTGGTCGACCAGTTCCCGGACGCGGGCGGCCAGGCGCAGTTGGGAGCGGGAGTAGCGGCGGTGGCCGCCCGTCGACCGCTGCGGTGCGATCAGCTTCGCCTCGTCCAGGCTGCGCAGGAACCCGGCCGTGGCGCCGATCATCTCGGCGGCCCGCCCCATGGTGTAGGCGGGGTAGTGCTCGTCGTCGAACCGCTCGGCCGCGGTCTGCTCCTCCCTGGCCGGTGGTTCGCCTGTTGTTCCTGGGGTCATCGCACCTCCGCGTCACGAGGGGCCCCGGCGCTGTCAGCGCCGGGGCCCCTGGGTGTTGGGTTCCACTTCCACCTAGCCGACCGTGAGATCGGCTTCCTCTGTCCGCACCACCCGCACTGGACGCGGGCTCTGCGGGGATCGCTTGTGCTTAACCGAAGACCACCTTCCAATCCGATGGAACCGCGGTACCCGTCCGGCCGGGAGTTCAGCCGAGAACGGGCGATCCGATGGCGTGCAACCCTTCCCTTCTCCTCTGATCGACCTTCACCAGCAACCTCACGTGGCGGTCGGCGCCGGTCCTGGCGCACATGCCGGCATCACTTCACCGACCGTCCTCGGCCACCTGCCAAGAGCCCCTTCCACTGATCGGCTCCGACAGACCTGGCCGTCCTGCTGTCGTGCGCACGGGCAGTTCGTCATCTCCCGCGTCATCGCTCTTCCCTCTCAACGAGGAGAATACTACCCACAGGCACGCGCGAATATCTACCCCCGCTGGCACAGATTTTCTCGAACGGGCAGCAGAAGCTCTCTCACCTGCGCAGATGACGTCGAGCTCCGGTCGAAGGCCCGCTCACTCCGACAGGAACCGGTCCAGCACCCGCGCCCCGAACCGCAGCCCGTCCACCGGCACCCGCTCGTCCACCCCGTGCGCCATCGCCCGGTAGTCGAACCCCTCCGGCAGGGCCAGCGGCGCGAAGCCGTAGCAGTCGATGCCCAGGGTGCTGAACGCCTTGGCGTCCGTGCCGCCGCCCATGCAGTACGGCACGACCACCGCCTCCGGGTCCTCCGCCCGCAGCGCGCGCTCCATCGCCTCGAACCACGGCCCGTCGGCCGGGGCCTGCACGGCGGGCTGGTTCTCCAGGAACTCCCGCTCCACCCCCGCCCCGAGCAGCGCGTCCAGGTCCGCCAGCAGCTCCTGCTCCGTCCCCGGCAGCGTCCGCACGTCCAGCTCCGCGACCGCCGTGCCGGGGATGACGTTGACCTTGTACCCGGCGCGCAGCACGGTCGGCGTGGTGCTGCACCGCACCGTCGACTCGGCCAGCGCCCCCACCGGTCCGAGCCGCGCCAACGTGCCGTCGACGTCGTCCAGGTCCACCGGCACGCCCAGCGCCGCGCCGGTGCGCTCCAGGAACATCCGCACCGCCGGGGTCAGCCGGACCGGGTGGCGGTGGGCGGCGATCCGGGCGAGCGCCCGTGCGAGCTTGACCACGGCGTTGTCGTCGTTGCGCCGCGACCCGTGCCCGGCCCTGCCGCGCGCGGTCAGCCTCAGGTGCATGGTGCCGCGCTCGGCGGTGCCGATCGGGTACACGCGCCTGCCGCCGGAGCGGTAGGAGTAGCCGCCGGACTCGCTGATCGCGGCGGCCACCCCGGCGAAGTGGTCGCGGTGGTGCTGGACCAGCCAGTGCGCGCCCAGGTCGCCCCGGTCCTCCTCGTCGGCGACGAACGCCAGCACCACGTCGCGCCGGGGCTGCCGCCCGGTGCGCGACCACTCGCCGACCACGGCCAGGGTCATGGCGACCATGTCCTTCATGTCGACCGCGCCGCGCCCCCACAGGAACCCGCCCTCCTGAACCCCGGCGAACGGCGGCACGCTCCACTCCGAGGCGTCGGCGGGCACCACGTCCAGGTGGGCCTGCACGAGCACGGCGGGCAGGGACGGGTCGCTGCCGGGCACGCGCGCCAGGACGCTGGTGCGCCGGGGCGCGGGTTCGACGAGGGTGGCGCCGACGCCGCAGCCCTCCAGGTGGGCGGCGACGAACTCGGCCGCCTCGCGTTCGCCCTCGGCGTCCCCGCGCCCCCGGTTGGTGGTGTCGATGCGCAGCAGCGCGGCGCAGAGGTCCACGACGTCTTCAGCCATGGGGCCTAACCGTAGATGCCCTCAACGGCCCCCGCCGCGATGGCCGTCACGACCTTGAACGCCTGCATCGCGAGCGTCATGGACGCCGCGTCGAACCCCACGCGCAGCGGGGCCAGCAGCTCCACGGTGGGCACGACGGCCGCCGCGGCGGCCAGGTGGGTGGCGTCGAACTCGACCTCGATCCGGTGCGCGGCCACCGCGCCCCCGGTCCGGCCAAGGCGCGCGGTCGAGCGGCGCGCGGCCTCGGTGATCAGCGCGGAGGTGGTGGTCGGGGGCGCGCAGATGGCGGCGTAGCGGCTGACGCACTCCTTGACCACGGCCAGCTCCGCGCCGGGGGCGTAGTCGGCGGCGTCGGCGCAGGCCCGGTCGTCGCCGGTGACCAGCAGCACCGGAACGCCGTGCTCGGCGGCCAGGGCGGCGTTGAGCCTGCCCTCGGAGGCGGGCACGCCGTCGAGCCACACGCCGGTGATCGAGTTCTCCAGGTAGGTGTGGGCGAGCACGCCCTCCTGACCGGCGCCCGCGTGGTAGCCGAGGAACACCACGCCGTCCACGTCGCCGTCGATGCCCTGCATCATCGACAGCGGCTTGTGGCGGCCGGTGAGCATCCGGGCGCGCGGGTCCAGGGCCTCCAGCAGGAGGTTGCGCTGGCTGGAGTGGGCCTCGTTGACCAGCACGTCGTCCGCGCCGCCGTCGAGCAGCCCCGCGGCGCAGGCGTTGACGTCGTCGGTGAACATCCGGCGGAAGCGCTGCCACTGCTCGGTCTGCGGCACCACGTCGGCGGTGCAGGTGACGCCGGTGGCGCCCTCCATGTCGGCGGAGATCAGCACGCGCACGGGTTCACCCCCACCGGCTTGCGACAACTCTTGACGCTACTACCGCCATAGTGGTTAATTTCTGACATCCACTCAGTGTAGGAGGGGGTCACTGTGGGTGTCTGGCAGCGTATCGCCGCCGCGTCGGCGGCGGCAGGTCTGTCCGTGTTGCCCTTCGGGGTACCGGCCCAGGCCCAGAACGAGGTCGTCTTACGGGTGGCGATCACCCAGCAGGTCGACTCGCTCAACCCGTTCCTGGCCACCTTCCAGGCCAGCACCGAGGTCGGCAGGCTCATGTACGACTTCCTCACCGCCTACGACCAGCGCGACCAGACCCCGGTCCCCGCCCTCGCCGACCGGTGGTCCTCCAGCGAGGACCGGCTCACCTGGACCTTCCACATCCCCGAGGGCCGCAAGTGGTCCGACGGCCAGGACATCACCGCCCACGACGTCGCCTTCACCTACGACCTGATGATGCGCGACACCACCGCCGCCACCGCCAACGGCAGCTTCACCGCCGACTTCGAGTCCGTCACCGCCTCCCCGGACGGCCGCGAGGTCGTCATCAGGACCAAGCAGCCCCAGGCCACCATGCTCGCCCTGGACGTGCCCATCGTCCCCGAGCACGTCTGGTCGAAGGTCACCAGCGTCGGCGACTACCCCAACGACCAGGGCCCGGTCGTGGGCAGCGGCCCGTTCGTGCTCGCCGAGCACAAGCCCAACGAGTTCATCCGCTTCACCGCCAACAAGACCTACTGGCGCGGCGCCCCCGAGTACGACAGCCTCGTCTTCGTCTACTACAAGACCACCGACGCCGCCGCCCAAGCCCTGGCCAAGGGCGAGGTCGACCTGGTCAACCGCCTCGGACCCGCCCAGTTCGACTCGCTGGAGGGCGCCGAGGGCGTCACCCGCAACAAGGCCAACGGCCGCCGCTTCACCGAGCTGGTGATCAACTCCGGCGCCGCCACCAACACCGGCGAGCCCATCGGCGACGGCCACCCCGCGCTGCGCGACCTCGTCGTGCGCCGCGCCATCGCCCAGGCCATCGACCGCGACGCCATCATCGCCCGCGTCAACAACGGCTACGCCCAGCGCGGCACCGGCCCCATCCCGCCGGTCTTCCCCGCCTACCACCTGCCGCAGCCCGACCCCGACCCGCTGACGCACGACCCCGCCGCCGCGAACGCCGCCCTCGACGCCGCAGGGTACGCGCGCGGCGCCGACGGCACCCGCGCCAAGGACGGCCGCCCGCTCAAGATCCGGCTGCTCGGCCACTCCAGCCGCGCCTACGACGAGCAGGCCGCCGAGTTCGTCAAGGGCGGCCTCGCCGAGATCGGCATCGCCGTCGACGTGCAGATCGTCTCCGACAACCAGCTCAACGAGTCCGCCACCGCCGGGACCTTCGACCTGGTCTTCTCCGGCTGGGGCACCAACCCCGACCCCGACTTCATCCTGTCGCTGCACACCTGCGCCCAGCGCCCCGGAGCCGACGGCAAGGGCGGCACCACCGACACGTTCTTCTGCGACCCCGAGTACGACGCCCTGCACGCCCGCCAGCGCGCCGAGTTCGACCAGGCCAAGCGCGCCGACCTGGTCAAGCAGATGCAGCGCCGCTTCTACGAGCAGGTCCCGGCCGTCGTCCTGGGCTACGACAACGTGCTGGAGGCCTACCGCAGCGACAAGTTCACCGGCTTCCCCGTCCAGCCCGACCCCGGCGGCGTGATCATGGCCCAGAACGGCGTGTGGGGCTACTACGGCGCCACCCCCGCCACCGCCACCGGCGCGCAACCGGACAACGGCAACGGCGCCCTCGTCGTCGTCCTGATCGCCGGCGTCGCGGTGGTCGTCGTGGCGGGCGGGGTGCTGCTGGCCCGCAGGCGCGGCGCGGGCGCCGAGGACCGCGAGTGAGCACCCGCTACCTGCTCGGGAAGCTGGCGGGCGCGGCGGCGAGCCTGGTCCTCGTCGTCGTGCTCGGCTTCCTGCTGTTCCGCGTCATCCCCGGCGACCCGGTCGTCGCCATGACCAGGGGCCGCCCAGTCACCCGCGACCAGCTCGCCGTCCTGCGCGCCGAGCTCGGCGTCGACCGGCCCGTGCACGAGCAGTTCACCGCCTGGGTCGCCGACGCGCTGCGCGGCGACCTGGGCACCTCCTACATCTTCCGCCGCCCCGTGCTCGAGCTGATCGGCGAGCGCCTGTGGCCGACCGTGCTCCTCGCGGGCACCGCCACGCTCCTGGCCGTGGCGCTGGGCCTGTGGCTGGGGGCGCGCGGCGCCTGGCGGCACGACAGCGCCTTCGACCGGATCTCCACCGGCGCCGCCCTGGCCCAGTGGGCCATGCCCACCTTCTGGCTCGGGCTGCTGCTGTCCATGGTCACCGGCGACCTGTTCCCCAGCGGCGGGATGCGCTACCCCGACACCCCGCCTGGGTTCCTCCCGCAGGCGCTCGACGTCGCCCACCACATGGTGCTGCCGGTGATCACCATGGTCTCCGTCGTCTACGCCCAGTACCTGCTGGTCATGCGCTCCTCCCTGCTGGAGGAGAAGCACGCCGACTACATCACCACCGCCCGCGCCAAGGGCCTGCGCGACGACCTGGTGCGCCGCCGCCACGCCGTGCCCAACGCGCTGCTGCCCACCGTCACCCTCGTCTTCCTGCACCTCGGGCTGGTCGTGTCCGGCGCGATCACCGTCGAGACGGTGTTCTCCTGGCCGGGCCTGGGCCTGCTGACCTACGAGGCGCTCACCGGACCGGACCTGCAACTGCTCCAAGGGGTGTTCGTGCTGCTCGCGGGCGCGGTGGTGCTGATGAACGTGCTGGCCGACCTGCTGCACCGGGTCCTGGACCCCAGGGTGCGCGCCTCGTGAGCGCCCTGGTCAGGCGCCGCCGCCTCGCCGCCGCCGCGGCCACCTGGCGCGCCTTCGCCGCCCACCGCACCGGACTGGCAGGCCTGGCGCTGCTGGGCGTCATCGCCGCGCTCGCCCTGCTCGCCCCCCTGCTCACCGACGCGGGCGGCCTGGACGTCACCAAGGCCACCGGCGCCCCCTACCAACCACCCAGCGCCGAGCACTGGCTGGGCACCGACAACAGCGGGCGCTCGGTGCTGCTGCTGACCTGGTGGGGCACCCGCGTGTCCCTGGTCGTGGGCCTGGCCGCCGCCGTGCTGTCCGTGCTCATCGGCACCGTCGTCGGCGTCACCGCCGCGCACTTCCGCCGCACCGAGGGCCTGCTCATGGGTGCCACCGACTTCTTCCTCGCCCTGCCCTCCCTGGTGCTGGCCATCGCCCTGTCCACCGTGCTGCCGCGCGGGCTGGCCACGATCGTGCTCGCCATCGGCGTCACCTCCTGGCCCTCCACCGCCCGCGTGGTGCGCGCCCAGACCCTCGCCGTCGAGGCCCGCCCGTTCGTCGAGCGCGCCAGGGCACTCGGGGGCGGGCACGCGCACGTGGTCGGGCGGCACGTGCTGCCCGCCGTGCTGCCGCTGGTGCTGGTCAACACCACCCTGGCGGTGGCCGGCGCGATCATCTCCGAGTCGACCCTGTCGTTCCTGGGCCTGGGTGACCCCACCCGCGTGTCGTGGGGGTCGATGCTGCACGCGGCCAGCAGCTACGGCGCGGTCTCCCAGCGGGCGTGGTGGTTCATCCTCCCGCCGGGGCTGGGGGTGGTGGCCGTGGTGCTGGCGTTCACCCTGTGCGGGCGCGCCATGGAGTCCGTGCTCATCCCCCGGCTGGGAGGCCACCGATGACCGCCGCCGCCGCTCCTGCCTCTGCCGGGCCGCTGCTGCGGGTGCGGGACCTGCGGGTGCGCTACGCCCGCTCCCGCGACGAGCACCCCGCCGTCGACGGCGTCGACCTCGACCTCGACGCCGGGCAGACCCTGGGCCTGGCGGGGGAGTCGGGCTGCGGCAAGTCCACCGTGGCCATGTCCGTGCTGCGCCTGCTGCCCCGCACCGCCGAGGTCACCGGGCGGATCGAGCTCGGCGGCGAGGACGTGACCACCATGTCCTGGGGCAGGCTGCGCGCGGTGCGCTGGGCCGAGGCGTCCGTGGTGTTCCAGGGCGCCATGCACGCCTTCAACCCGGTGCGGCGCGTCGGCGGCCAGATCGCCGAGCCCATGCGCCTGCACGGCGTCGAGGGCTCGGCGGGCGTGGACGCCGCCGTGGCCGAGCTGCTCGACCAGGTCGAGCTCCCCGCGCGCGCCGCCCGCGCCTACCCGCACGAGCTGTCCGGCGGCCAGAAGCAGCGCGCGATGATCGCCATGGCCCTGGCGTGCTCGCCGAGCCTGGTCATCGCCGACGAGCCGACCACCGCGCTCGACGTCGTCGTCCAGGCCCAGGTCCTCGGGCTGCTCACCCGGCTGGTCGCCGAGCGCGGCATCGGCCTGGTCGTGATCAGCCACGACCTGTCCGTGCTCGCCGCCACCTGCGACCGGCTCGCCGTGATGCGCCGCGGCAAGGTCGTCGAGCAGGGCCCCACCCGCCAGGTCATCGCCGCACCCGTCCACGAGCACTCGCGCGCGCTGGCCGCCGCGTTCCCCACCGTCGGCGACCCGGCGTTCCGGCGCGTGCGCGAGCACGGGGAGCCGGGGGAGCCGCTGCTGAGCGCCCGCGACCTGCGGGTGGTCTTCGACGGGGTGGCGGCCGTGGACGGGGTGGACCTGGACGTGCGGCCGGGGGAGATCGTCGCCCTGGTCGGCCAGTCCGGCTCCGGCAAGACCACCCTGGCCAGAACCCTCCTGGGCCTGCAACGCCCCACCTCGGGCCACGTCGAGTTCGACGGCGCCCCGCTGCCGCGCTCGACGGCCGGGCTGCGCGCGTTCCGGCGGCAGGCGCAGCTGGTGCTCCAGGACCCGACCAGCGCCCTGAACCCGAGGCACTCGGTGTACGAGGCGGTCGCGGAGGGCCTGCGCATCCACCGCGTCGACGGCGACGAGGCGGCGCTGGTCGCGGCGGCGCTGGAACAGGCCGAACTGCGGCCCCCGGTGGCGTTCACCCAGGCCCTGCCGCACGAGCTGTCCGGCGGGCAGCGGCAGCGGGTGGTGATCGCCGGCGCGCTGGCGCTGGGGCCGAGGGTGCTGGTGGCGGACGAGCCGGTGGCGTCGCTGGACGCGTCGGTGCGCGGGGAGATCCTCGCGCTGCTGCTGCGCCTGCGCGCGGACCTGGGCCTGGGCGCGCTGGTGATCACCCACGACCTGGGGCTGGCGTGGACCATCGCCGACCGGGTGGTGGTGATGCTGGACGGACGGTTCGTGGAGCAGGGACCGGTGGAGGAGGTGCTGCTGCGCCCGCGGCACGAGTACACGAAGGCGCTGCTGGAGGCGGTGTGGCCGCTGGACTCGCGGCGGCGGGCGGGGCGGGGAGGACCGGGCACGGTGGGCCGAACGGACGCCTAGTCTGGCGCGGGTGACCCCTCCGAACCGGCACTCCCGGCGCTGCGGCGCGCCCGAGCTGTCGGGCGCGGGCGGGTTGCTGGAGGAGCACCACCTGAACAACGCGGCCCGCAGGCACCACGTCCCCGCCGAGGTGGCCGAACTGCGGGCGGCGCCGGTGCCCAGGGCGCCGCTGCGGGTGTGGCCGGGTGTGGCCGGGCCTGGCCCCCGACGTTCCCGGCGTGCTGGCCGGGGTGGGCGGGCACGGGGGACTTGGTGGAGGCGGTCTGGGAGGACGCCGGGGGCGGGCTGCGTTCGCGGCTGCTCGACGAGACCGACTACCCGCCCCTGCCCGCACTGCCGGCGGGCAGGCTGTGCCCCGGCGCCGTGGACGTCCGCGCCGCGCTGCGCACGGCGGTGCTGCCAGACGTGGACGGGTGGTGCGCGCCCCGCTGGCTGGAGTGAACCGGGAGCGCGCCGCGCGGTGGGGTCGGGGCGCTGCTCACCCCGGCGCGCGGCGGTACCGCCGGGCCAGCGCGGTCAGGTCGACCCGGTGCGGGGCGGCGTCGTACCCGAGTGCCCGAGCCCCGCCCACCCCGCACCCACCCGTCCCGTTACCCTTACCTGTCTCCCGCGCCCGCGGGGAGAACCACGCCATGCACACCACCGGCCCACGCCGATGAAGCTCCCCGACCGCGCGTTCACCGAACTCCCGTGGCGGCTGCACCGGTACGCCGCCGACTTCCACGTCGAGGACGTGTGGCGCGTCCGCTCCGGCGGCGCGGGCCCCGACGACTTCCCGGCGGTGCTGGCCGCGCTGCTGGAGGCGACCGAGCGCTCCGACGACAGCGGCCTGCTGCTCACCGTCCGCGAGCGCCTGGGCGCCGTCCTCGGCTGGGACCGCCCCGAGCACGGCCCGGGCGCGCGCGTGCGCCCCCTGTCCGACCGCCTGCCCCCGGACCTGGCCGCGACCGCCGCCGGTCGGATGTTCGGCCCGTTCACCGGGGTCTACGCGCTGCCCGACGAGGCCGTGGCCGAACTGGCGAACAAGACCGTCCACGGCCTGGTCCACCTGGGCTGGACCCCCGGCGACGACGGCCACGAGCTGCGGATGACCGTCCTGGTCAAGACCAACGGCCGCCTGGGCTCGCTGTACCTGCGCCTGATCGGCCCGTTCCGCGACCACCTGGTGTACCCGTCGCTGGTGCGCCGCTGGGAGCGCGTGCTGCGCGAGCGCGTCCGCTAGGCGCCCACCTCCGGCGGTGTTCTTCCCCGCACGATCGGGTGATACCAGGGGACCGGGTGCCTACGATCCCCCACATGGGGGACAAGAGCACCGGCGCGAAGCTGCCCGACAGCGCCTACACCACGATGCCGTGGCGCATCCGCGAGGTCACCGACGACTTCCACGTGCACGACGTCTGGCGCATCAGCACCCCCGGCGCGGGCCCCGACGACTTCCCCGCCATGCACGCCGCGATGCGCGGAACCGGCGGCGTCAACCAGCAAAAAGGCCTGGTCAAGCTGCTCTTCGCCATCCGCTGGAAGCTCGGCGCCCTGCTCCGCCTCGACAACGGACCAGCGGGCACCTCCCTGGCCACCCGCCTGCCCGCAGCCCTGACCGCGACCACCACCCCGGCCCACGCCCAACCCCCGTTCACCCCGCTCTGCGAACTCCCGACCGAGGCCGCCTCGGAGATCGTGAACCGGTCCGTGCACGCGGTCATGCACCTGGGCTGGGCGCCCTCGACGGCAGGCGCCGACCACGAACTGCGCATGACCGTCCTGGTCAAGCCCAACGGCCGCCTGGGCCGCGCCTACCTGTCCCTGATCGGCCCCCTCCGCCACGCGGTGGTCTACCCGGCCCTGACCCGCCGCTGGGAGCGCGCCTGGCGCGAGCGCTCCCGCTGACCGAAGCGGACACCGCCGAAACGGCCGTTCTGCGGTTTTCCTCCCGCCTTCCAGGAGCACAGTGAGGACGTAGGCGGGGAGGCGGCAGTGGAGCGCGCCCCCGCTCCTCACTCGAGGGCGCGGACCGGGCGCGGCGAGCAGGCCCGTGAAGAAGAAGCCCCGCGTGCGGGCCTGCCGGGTGTGCCACCAGTCCCTCGGCCCCTGGGAGGTGGCGAAGGGGCGCGGTGAGCACCAGTCCTGCCAGCAGGCCTCCTGCCGGGATCGCCACCGCTCCACCTCCTGGTACAGCCTGGCCGACGGGCGTTGCCCCGCCTGCGCGCGGCAGGTGCTGGACAGGGCGGCCCGCACCCGGTCCCGGCGTCGCGCCCCAGGGCAGTCACCCCGCTCCTCTGACGGCCACTGGGACAGCGGCCGGTGCCCGATGTGCGGCAACCACGGCGCCCACCAGTGCGGCACCGAGTGGCGGCTCGCGAACGGCGCGGTCGGCGAGCGTCCGCGCAGGCGTGCGAAGCGCGCGGGCAAGAGCAGCAGCGTCCGCACCGTCTCCGGTGGCCTGCCCCACCCTCGGCAAGGGGGCGCGCTGACCGCACCCTCCCACCCCTCACTCGTACCGCTTCAACTCCCGCTTCGCCAACGACACCCGGTGCACCTCGTCCGGCCCGTCCGCCAACCGCAGCGTGCGCGCCGACGCCCACAGCTCGGCCAGCGGGTGGTCCTGGCTCACCCCGGCCGCCCCGTGCGCCTGGATCGCCTTGTCCAGCACCCACTCCGCCATCAGCGGCACCGCGATCTTGATCGCCTGGATCTCCGTGTGCGCGCCCTTGTTGCCCACCGTGTCCATCAGCCACGCCGTCTTGAGCACCAGCAGCCGCGCCTGCTCGATGCGCACCCGCGACTCCGCGATCCACTCCCGCACCACGCCCTGCTCCGCCAGCGGCCGACCGAACGCCACCCGCTCCAGCGCGCGCCTGCACATCAGCTCCAGCGCCCGCTCGGCCATCCCGATCAACCGCATGCAGTGGTGCACCCGCCCCGGCCCCAGCCTGGCCTGGGCGATCGCGAACCCCTCGCCCTCCCCGCCGATCAGGTTCGACGCGGGCACCCGCACGCCCTCGAACACCACCTCGGCGTGCCCGCCGTGCGAGGCGTCGTCGTAGCCGAACACCCGCATCCCGCGCTCCACCCGCACCCCCGGCGTCCCACGCGGCACCAGGATCATCGACTGCTGCCGGTGCCGCTCCGCGCCCGGATCGGTCTTGCCCATCACGATGAAGACCGCGCACTCGGGGTTCATCGCCCCCGACGACCACCACTTGCGCCCGTCGACCACGTACTCGTCGCCCTCGCGCCGGATGCGCGTGGCGATGTTCGTCGCGTCCGAGGACGCCACCTCCGGCTCGGTCATGCAGAACGCCGACCGGATGCGCCCGTCCAGCAGTGGCCGCAGCCACTCCCGCTGCTGCGCGGCGCTGCCGAACATCGCCAGCACCTCCATGTTCCCGGTGTCCGGCGCCGCGCAGTTGAGCGCCTCCGGCGCCAGGTGCGGGCTGCGGCCGGTGATCTCCGCCAGCGGCGCGTACTGCAGGTTCGTCAGCCCCGCCCCGTGCTCCCGGTCCGGCAGGAACAGGTTCCACAGGCCCCGCCGCCGCGCCTCGGCCTTGAGCTCCTCGATCACCTTCGGCTTGACCCACGGGTCCGCCTCGGCCAGCTGCCGCGCCAGCACCGGCTCCGCGGGCAGCACGAAGTCCTCCATGAACTCCAGCAGCTCCCGCCGCAACTGCTCGGTGGTGGCGTCGTGGGCGAAGTCCATCAGCTCTGCTCTCCCGCTCTCCCAGGGCGCCCGGCGCCCGCCTCGGCCAGTCCCCGCCGCACCAGCGGTGCCGTCAGCTCCCCGATCCGGTCGAACCCGGCCCCCACCGTCTGCCCGCCCCGGTACCGGTAGTGGATGCCCTCCACGATCACCGCGAGCTTGAAGCACCCGAACGCCGTGTACCAGCCCAGCCCGGACACGTCCGCGCCGCTGCGCTCGGCGTACCGGGCGACCATCTCCCCGGTGGAGGCGAACCCCGGCAGCCCGAGCACCGTCCCGGTGATCGGGTCGTCGGCCAGCCCCAGCCCGCCCCAGTACACGCACATCAGCCCCAGGTCGGCCAGCGGGTCGCCGAGGGTGGCCATCTCCCAGTCCAGCACCGCGCTCACCCCGCCCGGCGGGTCCTCGGTGACCAGCACGTTGTCCAGCCGGTAGTCCCCGTGCACCACCGACGCCCGCCGCGACACCGGCACCGTGTCCGCCAGCACCCGCCGCAACCGGTCCACACCGGGGACGTCCCGGCTGCGCGAGGCCTCCAGCTGCCTGCCCCACCGGTCCACCTGCCGCGCCAGGAACCCCTCCGGCCGCCCGAAGTCGCCCAGCCCCACCTCGCCGGGGTCCACGGCGTGCAGCTCGACCAGGACGTCCACCAACCGGTGCGACAGGGCGGTGGCGTGCTCGGGGGTCAGCCACGGGCACTGCTCGCGGTGGCGCAGCGCCTGCCCCGGAGCCTCGCGCATCAGGTAGAACGGCGCGCCGATCACCTCGGGGTCCTCGCACAGCAGCAGCGCCTCGGGCACCGGCACGGCGGTGCCCGCCAGCGCGCTGATCACCCGGTGCTCGCGCGCCATGTCGTGCGCGGTGGCCAGCACGTGCCCCAGCGGCGGGCGCCGCAGCACCCACCGCTCGCGGCCGTCGCCCACCCGGTAGGTCAGGTTCGAGCGGCCACCGGGGATCAGCTCGCCGGTCAGCGGGCCGCTGCCCAGGTGGATCGACAGGCGCTCCAGGTCCAGGCCGGGCAACTCGGTGCTCACAGCGCTCCTCCGAGCAGGCTCTCCAGCACGCGGCGGGTCTCGTCCGCGCTCGTGTGGCGGTGGGCGAGCAGACCGGCGGCGCGGGCGCCCTCGACGTTGCCGGGCATGTCGTCGAAGAACGCGCACCGGGACGCGGGCGCGCCCACCCGCTCGACGGCGTGCGCGAAGATCGCCGGGTCCGGCTTGCGCAACCCGATCCGGCCGCTGACCACCACCACGTCGAACAGCTCCAGCAGCAGCTCCTCCGGGTAGCCCTCGCCCCAGCTGTTGGACAGCAGCGCCGTGGTCAGCCCGGCCGCGCGCGCCGACCGCACCAGGTCGACCATCGCCGGGTCGGGGTGGGCCTGGCCGAACATGCGGCGCAGCAGGCCGGGCGCGGGCACGGGGGTCCCGTCCAGGGTGGTCAGCTCGGCGGCGAGCAGCGCCTCGAACTCGGCCACCGGCAGCTCCCCGGTCTCCAGGCGGGCGACCGGGGTGTCCGGGGGAGCGGAGCGGCCCATCCAGGCGCGCAGGGTGGTGGTGTAGCGCTCGCGGTCGATGCGCTCGGCGGTCAGCCAGGAGTCCACGAACGCGGGGACCGGCACGGTCATCACCCCGCCCCAGTCCAGCACCACGGCGTCGACCTCACGCGTCCTCGCGTTGCCCACGCCGCGAGGGTACCGACCGGTCGGTATGTCGGTCAACGGCGCCCACCGAGGGGGAGGGCGACACCGGTGAACTGCGCGTTCCCGACACTGCGACCGACCGGCACGGCGGGCCGTCAGGTCAGCCGAACGCCCGCACCCCGCTCTCCCGACCGGCCGCCCACGACGCCAGCAGCGCCAGACCGTCCGCGCTCGCCGTGCCCGCCGGAGCGGTGTAGACGCTCAGCAGCAGACCGGGATCGGCGGGCAGCTCCATCGACTCCACGTCCAGCTCGAGCGCGCCCACCACCGGGTGGCGCAGCCGCTTGCGCCCCGACCGGTGCAACCGCACGTCCCGCGAGGCCCACCGCCGCCGGAACAGCGCGCTGCGCGTGGACAGCTCCCCGACCAGGGCGATCAGGTCCTCGTCGTGCGGGTCGCGACCGGCCTCCATGCGCAGCTTCGCCGCCACGTCGCGCGCGACGCGCTCGTGGTCGACGAAGAACGCCTCCGCCGCCTCGGGCTCCAGGTACACGAACCGCGCGGTGTTCGCCGGACGGCGCGCGCCGGCCAGCACCGGCGAGAACAGCGCGGCGGCCAGCCGGTTCGCGGCCAGCACGTCGTAGCGGCCGTTGCAGATCCAGGCCGGCGCGTCGGCGACCGCGTCGAGCACCCGCCGCAGCGCCGGGCGCACCGCCCCCGCGGGCCGTGCCCGACGCGGGACGCCGGAGGGCCGGGACTGCCGGGCGAGGTGGAACAGGTGCTCGCGCTCGGCCTCGTCCAGCTGCAGCGCGGACGCCACCGCGTCGAGCACCCCGTCGGAGGCGCCCGCGAGGCTGCCGCGCTCCATGCGCACGTAGTAGTCCACCGACACCCCGGCCAGCAGCGCCACCTCCTCGCGGCGCAGCCCCGCAACCCGGCGGTTGGCGCCGTAGACGGGCAACCCGGCCCGCTCGGGGGTGATCCGCGCGCGGCGCGACCCCAGGAACTCCCTGATCTCGGTGCGCAGGTCGATCATCGCCACCCCTCCTCGGCCCCGGCGCCCACTTCCGGGTGCCCGTCGTCTCCAGGTTCCCGTCCCCAGGTCCCCGTCCCAGGGTTCCCGCCTCTAGGCGCCCGACGCGGTCGTGGCGATGCCGCCGTCGACCGGGATCACCGCGCCCGTCAGGTACGCCGCGGCCCGACTGGCCAGGAACACCGCGACCCCCGCCATGTCGTCGTCACGACCCAGCCGTCCCAGCGGGGCCTTCGCGGCGATCGCCTCGCCCGCGACGTCGAGCGTGGCCGCCATCATCCGCGACGGGAACGGTCCGGGCGCCACCGCGTTCACCGCCACGTGCTGCGGCCCCAGCTCCCTGGCCAGCACCCTGGTGAGCTGGTGCAACCCCGCCTTGCTGGCGGCGTACGAGTAGTTCGGCGAGGCGGCGACGTGGATGGCGGCGATGCTGCCGACGTTGACCACCCGCGCGGGATCGTCGGCCGTCCCGGCCCGGCGCAACGCGGGCAGCAACGCCCGCACCAGCCAGAACGGCGCCTTCAGGTTCAGGTCGACCACGCTGTCCCACGCCTCGTCCGGGAACGTCTCCAGCGGCTCGCGCCACATCGCCCCCGCGTTGTTGACCAGCACGTCCAGGCGCTCCGAGCCCGCCGTGACCAGCTCGGCCAGGCGCAGGCACCCCTCGTGCCGGGACAGGTCGGCGGGGATCGCCCGCACCTCCCCGAACGCGGACAGCGCCCGCTGCGCCGCCGCGCACGCGTCCGCGTCCCGCGAGCTGACGACCACGCTCGCACCCGCCCGCAGCAGGCCACGCGCCATCATCATCCCGATGCCCCTGGTGCCGCCGGTGACGAGCGCGCGCTTGCCGCCCAGGTCGAACAAATCCGCGTGCGCGATGAGCAGGTCCTCAGCCATGCGCCCAGGCTGGCAGCGGTCCCGCACGTCCGGGAGACCCCGCCGGGACAGGTACCACCAGACCCCCGCAGAGCCCGGCCTCAGCCCTCGAACGGCTCCTCGCTGAACCGGAACCACGCCCGCCCGCCGTCCAGGTGCAGCAGGAACTCCGCCACCGGCCCCTCCGGCGACACCAGCCCCACCGCCGACTCGACCCGCGCGTACGCCCCACCCCAGTCCTGCCCCCGCCCGGCCAGCTCCCGCACCCGCGCGAACAGCGGCGCGCACCCGTCGAACGCGGGCCCCGCCGTCACCGACCCCGCCAACCACGGGAAGTCCGCCTCGTCCACGTCGATGCGGCACACCACCCGCCCGCCGTCACGCCGCACCACCCGCCACACGCCCCACGGGCCCGACACCTCCGCCACACCGCGCAGGCTAACGCCGACCCCCGACACCACCGGACGATGACGAGGGCGAGGACGGCGGCGCGGGCGGCGAGCAGTCCGGGCTGTCCACCCACAACGCCTGCGCCGACCCCGCCTCCAGGTGCGCCTCGTACAGCGCCACCTTCCCCCGCACCACCCCCAGCAACGACGTCAGCTCCGCCACCTGCGCCGCCATCCGCTCCTCGTGCGCCCGCAGCAGCGCCAACCGCTCCCGCACCGTCCCCTCACCCGCGCGCACCAGCTCCGCGTACCGCCGGATCTCCGGCACCGGCATCCCCGCCCCGCGCAACCGCGCGCACGCCCGCAACCACCCCACGTCCTCCCACCCGAACACCCTCCGCCCCGCCGCGTTGCGCCGAACGGGCGACACGAACAACCCCTCCCGCTCGTAGAAGCGCACCGCGTGCACGCTCAACCCCGTCAACCCGGCCACGTCGCCGATGGTCAGCAGGGGTGCGTCCGTCACCGAGGTCATTCACCCACCCTACGGAGTTGACCTCGCCTCGACTCCAGCTCATAGCGTCACCACCAGCACCTGAGCGAGAGGAACACCCCAGCAATGACCAGCACGTGGTTCATCACCGGCACCTCATCCGGCTTCGGCCTGCTGCTGACCCGGCGGCTCCTCGACCGCGGCGACCGCGTCGCCGCCACCCTGCGCCGCCCCGAGGTCCTGGCCGACCTGAAGGCCGAGCACGGCGACCGGCTGTGGGTGCGCGCCCTCGACGTCACCGACACCGAACAGGTGAACGAGGTCGTCACCGCCGCCTTCACCGAACTCGGCCACATCGACGTCGTCGTCAACAACGCCGGCTACGCCGTGTTCGCCTCCGTCGAGGAAGCCACCGACGACCAGATCCGCCAGGTCATCGACACCAACCTCCTCGGCTCCATCGCGGTCATCCGCGCCGCCCTGCCCCACCTGCGCGCCCAGGGCCGAGGCCGCGTCCTGCAGATCTCCACCGCGGGCGGCCAAGCCGCCTTCCCCAACTTCGGCTACTACCACGCCGCCAAGTGGGGCATCGAGGGCTTCTGCCAGACCACCGCCGCCGAGATCGCCCCCTTCGGCATCGACCTCACCATCGTCGAACCCGGCGCCGCCCCCACCGGCTTCGGCCAGGCCCTGGCCACCGCCCCCGTCATGCCCGAGTACGACGCGGGCCCCGCCGGACAGGTCCGCCGCGCCATCACCAGCGGCGAGATCCCCCTGGTCAACGACCCCGACAAGATCGCCGCCGCCCTCGTCGACCTCGTCGACAGCGGCCACACCCCGCTGCGCCTGCCCCTGGGCCCGGACTGCTACCACGAGGTCCGCAACGCCCTGCTCGCCCGCCTGGCCGAGCACGAGGCCCACCGCGACACCGCCCGAGCC
The DNA here is from genome assembly GCF_002354875.1 of Actinosynnema pretiosum. Classification (GTDB taxonomy): domain Bacteria; phylum Actinomycetota; class Actinomycetes; order Mycobacteriales; family Pseudonocardiaceae; genus Actinosynnema; species Actinosynnema auranticum. The sequence continues at coordinate 4,081,674 of NZ_CP023445.1, read as the reverse complement.
ACCGCCCTCGACCGGTACGCCGACCTCGCCGACCGGCTCACCACCCACGCCTGACCCCGCACCCGACAAAGCCGTGGGGGCCGGGGAGGAAGATCCCGGCCCCCACGGGGGTCACCGCGCCGACCCCTCAGGTCAGCTCGCCACATCCAACAACGGCCGCGGCCCACCACTGCCGGCGGGGTCCAGGACCGTCACCACCCCGGCGTCCGCGTCCACCTCCACCCGCACCCCCAGCGGCACCGTCACCTGCTCCGGGCAGTGCCCGAACCCCGCGTCCCCCAGCACCGGCACACCCAACGTGCCCAACCGGTCCGCCAGCACCTCGTCCACCACCGACCGGTCACCGCACCCGTCCCACGAGCCCAGCACCACCGCCGCCACCCCGCCGAACCACCCCGACCGCCGCAGCGCCGTCAGCATCCGGTCCACCCGGTACGGCTCCTCGCCGACCTCCTCGACCAGCACCACCGCGCCCTCCGGCGGGGGAGGACCCAGCAGGCTCAGGTTCCCCCCGAACGCCACCCCGGAGGCCCGACCACCCACCACAGGCACACCCGAGTACGACCGCACCCCCTCGAACAGCGCCCGCCGCAGGTTCTCCCGCGCCACCGCGTCCGACAGGAACGCCGGCGTCGCCACCATCGGCCCGAACCACGACGCCAACCCGAACGCCGAGAACCGCTCGTGCAACGCCGTCGCGTCACTGGACCCCACGAACACCGACGGCTCCGCCGCCGCCACCGACGGCCAGTCCACCAGGTCCACCATGCGCTGAGCGCCGTACCCGCCCCGCGCGCACAGCACCCCCCGCACCGCCGGGTCCACCAGCGCCGCCGTCAGGTCCGCCGCCCGATCCGGATCAGTCCCCGCCAGGTACCGCAACCCAGGGTGGTAGTCCTTCGCGTGCGGCGCAGCCACCGCGTCCAACCCCCACCCCCGCAGCAGCGCCACCCCCGCGTCCACGTCCTCCGCGGGCGAAGCCGACGACGGCGACACCACCACCACCCGGTCACCCGGCGCCAACAACCCGCTCACGAGCTCAACCCCAACACCGGCACACCCGCCGGAACGAACCCCAGCACCTGCCCGTAGAACGACAGCTCCGCCTCCAACGCCGCCACCATCGTGGCCTCCCGCCGGAACCCGTGCTGCTCACCCTCGAACGCCAGGTACGCGTGCGGCACCCCACTGCCCGCCAACCCCGCCATGAACCGCTCCGCCTGCGCCGGAGGGCAGATCTCGTCCTCCAACCCCTGCAACATCAGCACCGGACCCGCCAACCGGTCCGCCCGCCCGCTCGGCGACCGGTCCCGGTACAGCTGCGCGGCCTCCGGCAGCCGACCCACCAACCCCTCCACGTACCGCGACTCGAAGTCGTGCGTCTCCCCGCCCTCGGCCGTCCACCCCGCCAGGTCCAGGATCGGGAACGCCACCATCCCGCACCGGTACGTCGACACCGACGTCAACGACGCCGCCGACGTCCACCCACCCGCGCTACCACCCCGGATCGCCAACCGCGCGCCATCCGCCGTCCCCTCCGCCGCCAACGCCTCCGCGACCGCCGCGCAGTCCTCGACGTCCACCACGCCCCACTGCCCGCGCAACCGCTCCCGGTACGCCCGCCCGTACCCCGTCGACCCCCCGTAGTCCACCGCCACCACACCGATGCCCCGACTGGTCAAGAACGCGAAGTCCAGATCCAGCGCAGGCGCGAACCGACCCGTCGGCCCACCGTGCACGTGCACCACGAACGGCGGCAGCTCACCCTCCGGCGCCGCGAAGTCCGGGTTGAACGGCAGGTACACCCACGCCGGAACCCGCTGCCCGTCCGGCCGCGAGAACACCCGCAGCTCCGGCTCCGGCAGGTACCGCGCGTGCGGCGCCGCGGCCTCCGAGCGGTGCTCCACCACCCCCGTCGACAGGTCCAGCGTCACCACCGACGACTCCACCAGCGGACCACCCGCGACCCCGGCCACCACCCCACCGGACACCACGATCCCCGCCTGCCACACCGGCAGGTCCACCTCCACCGGCGTCACGGACCTCCCGCGCTCGTCCAGCACCGCCAACGACCCCGACGCCAGCACCGCGTACCGGTAACCGTCACCCACCGGCGCGAACCACGTCTGCCCCGGCTTCCACAACGCCCCACCCAGCTCGCGCTCGCACGCCGCCAGGTTCTCCCGCGACCCGTCGAACCCGATCCGGTGCAGGTTCCACCAGCCGTCCGGGTCCGTCAGCGCCAGCAGCGCCGCGCTGCCGTCCCACTCCACCTGGCACACCGACTCGCCCGCACCACCCGCGACCACCCGGTGCCCACCACCGACCCCGGCCACGCACAGCTCCGAGCTGTCCCACGGCATGTCCGGGTGATCCCACCCGATCCACGCCAGATGAGCCCCGTCCGGACTCGGCCGCACCCCCGCCATGAACCGGTGACTGGCCGCCAGCACCACCGGCTCACCACCGTCCAGCGGCACCGACACGATCTCCCGCACCACGTCCGTCGGCGCCGGACCGGTCACCGACTCCCGCACGCACCACACCGACCCGCCGTCCGGCCCCGCCACCAGGTCCCCGTACCGCAACCCGTGCCGCACCGACGGCTCCACCGTGATCGGCACAGGCGCCCCACCACCGTCCGGGTCCAGCAGGTAGATCCGCTGGTCCTCCCAGTTCGTGAACGCCACCCGCACCCCACCCGGCACGTCCACCACCGCGTAGGGCCGCCCCCCGTACTCGTGCAACCGGTTCCGCACGTTCCACGGCGCCCCCAACACCGGCGCCCCGTCCCGCAGCAGCTCCAGCCGACCCCCCTCCGAGGGCAGCGAGCACGCCCACCACACCGCGCCACCGTGCAGCCAGACCCACTGGGGCCCACCACCCGCCCGCGCCGCCTCCAACGCCGTCACCGGCGATTCCCACGTCCCGTACGACGCGATCTCCACCACGAACCGACCCTAACGCCCCGCGCGCGCACACCCGCGCGCACGGCCCCGACACCCGGAAAACACGGGCCAGGGCTGCCGATCATCACGCCGTGGCCTAGGGTCGGTGTCGTCATGGCACGCGTCATCCACGTATTCCGCCAGCCCGACCGGTTCATCGCCGGCACAGTCGGGCAACCCGGCGAGCGCGTTTTCTACCTCCAGGCCTCCGAGGAGGCCCGGACGGTCAGCGTCGCGCTGGAGAAGCAACAGGTCGCCGTACTCGCCGAGCGCATCGGCTCGCTGCTGGAGGAGGTGCACCGCAGGTTCGGCGCCGAAGTCCCCGAAGCGGCCCCCGACGACCTCCGGGACACCGAACCCCTCGCGGTGCCGGTCGAGGAGGAGTTCAAGGTCGGCACGATGGGCCTCGGCTGGGACTCCGAGTCCGAGGCCGTCGTCATCGAACTGCTCGCCGTCACCGAGGAGGACGTCGACGAGGCCGTCGTGCTCGACGACACCGAGGAAGGCCCGGACGCCGTCCGCGTCTTCCTCACCCCGGCCGAGGCCAGGGCGTTCGCCGAACGCGCCGAACGAGTCGTCAAGGCAGGCCGCAAACCCTGCCCCCTGTGCGGCGAACCCCTCGACCCCGAGGGCCACATCTGCCCCAGGCAGAACGGCTACCGCCGCTCGGAGGAGAGCTGACAGCGGTGCGGCGGCCCGACGACAACGACGTCGTCGAGCTGCTCACCCACGGCACGCTCGACATCCGGGGCCGACTCGTCGACGCCTCCAACGCCACCCTGCTCTGCGACGTCGAACTCGACGGCGCCACCGCCACCTGCGTCTACAAACCCGTCCGCGGCGAACGCCCCCTCTGGGACTTCCCCGACGGCACCCTCGCCGGACGCGAGCACGCCACCTACCTCATCTCCCAGGCCTGCCACTTCGACCTCGTACCCCCCACCGTCCTGCGCCCCGGCCCACTCGGGCCGGGCATGGCCCAGCTCTGGATCGACACCCGCGAGGACGACGACCTCGTCGAACTCGTCCCCGCCGACCAGCTCCGCCCCGGCCGCATCCCCGTCCTCCACGCCACCTCCGAGGACGGCGAACCCCTCGTCGTCGCCCACCGCGACCACCCCGCACTGCGCCTCATGGCCGCCTTCGACGCCCTCGTCAACAACGCCGACCGCAAGGGCGGCCACGTCCTGCACGCCCCCGACGGCCACGTCTACGGCGTCGACCACGGCATCTGCCTGCACGCCGAGGACAAGCTCCGCACCGTCCTGTGGGGCTGGGAGTCCCAACCGCTCCCGGACCAGGCCATCGCCGGAACCGAACGCCTCCTCGCCGGACTCGACGGCGACCTGGGGGAGACCCTGCACGAGCACCTCACCCGCGCCGAGGTCTGGGCACTGGGCTCCCGCGCCAAGCGCCTCATCGCCACCGGCACCCTCCCCGCCGTCGACCACGAGCGCGACTGGCCCGCCATCCCCTGGCCGCCCTTCTGACCCGAACGAGCGACCCACACCCCACAATTCCCCCGACCGGGCTCACCCCCGCACCACCGGTAACCAACTGTTGATCACATCAGGTGCCATCCCACCCCACCGGGGATGAAACACCTCCCGAAACAGACCCATCCCGTCCCCGCCGCCCCTAGCGTGTGCCCGGCCGCCGCACCAGGGAGAACGGACAGGGAGACCATGCGCAAGATCATGAGTTTGCTGGCGGGCGCCGCCTTCGCGCTCGCACTGGCGACCGGAACCGCCACCGCCCAGGCCGCACCCGCCCCCACCGCCACCCCCGAGGTCGGCGTCATGGGCGTCTGGGCCTGCAGCGTCCCCGCGGGCAGCACCTACACGCGGGTGCTCAGCCAGCTCAACGTGTGCTCCCCGAGCGGCTTCGCCACCTCGTACTACGTCGAAACCCCCACCACCGGCCTCTGGGCCTGCACCGTCCCCTCCGGCTTCACCTACTCCAGGGTGCTCAGCCAGCTCAACGTGTGCAGCACGAGCGGCTTCGCCACCTCCTACCTGCTCGAACAGCCCCGCAGCGGCATCTGGGCCTGCAGCGTGCCCCCCGGCTTCACCTACACCCGCACCCTCAGCCAGCTGAACGTGTGCAGCACGAGCGGCTTCGCCACCTCCTACCTGCTCGCCTGACCGGACGCGGGGCCCGCCGCAGGGGTGCGGTGGGCCCCGCCCCGAGCCAGGGGGAGGAGCACCGCCCGCACGACCGGTCACCTCACCGACGCACCCGGTAGCACAGGTGCAGCACCCGATCACCCCGCACCACCACGTCAGGCCCCTCCAACAGGTGCTGCGCGTCGACCGACCCGAAGTAGCGCCTGCCCGACCCCAGCACCACGGGCACCACGTCCATCCGCACCTCGTCCACCAACCCCGCCGCGAACACCTGCCCACCCACGTCCCCGGCGGCCACCTCCACGACCCGCTCACCCGCCAACTCCCGAGCCCTGGCCACCGCCGCCCCCACACCCGCCACGAAGTGGAACGGCGCCCCCGCGTCCCACCCCTCTGGCGCGGGCCGGTGCGTCACCACGACCACGTGCCCCACCCCGCTCGGCGGAACCCCGCCCCACCCGTCCGCCAGGTCGAACACGCGCCGCCCCACGACCGTCACCCCGATCGAGTCCCAGTACGGCCGCGTGTGCTCGTACGACGCCCGCGACACCGCCAGCGCACCGCTGTCGTCCAACGGCACGTCACCACCGGTCAACCAGTCGAACAACGGCCCCGGCCGGTCCTCCCCGTCCGCGATGAAACCGTCCACCGACACCGAGCTGTACACGACCACCTTGCCCACACGGCCCTCCTCCACTCCGGAAGACCCCGAAGCTAGCGAGCCGCGCACCACCGCTCTTGTACGAAATCAACCCACGGGCAACGACCAGCCCTCCAGCACGTGACCGGGGTTCTCCCGCAGGAACCGCCGCCGCACCTCCAGGTACCCCGTCGGCGTCAACCCCGTGAACTCGCGGAACTCGCGCACGAAGTGGGCCTGGTCGAAGTACCCGGCCGCGCAGGCCAGAGCACCCCAGTCCACCGGCCCCGCCGGATCGATCCCGAACACCGCGGAGGTGAACCGGTAGGTGCGGGCCAACCGCTTCGGTGCGACCCCCACGACCGCCTTGAACCGCCGCGCCAGGTGCGCCCCGCTCACCCCCGCCGCCTCGCTCAGACCACCGATCCCCACCACCCCGCCGGCCGCCGCGATGACCCCACCCGCACCGCGCACCAACCCCAGACCGGAGGGCTCGCGCAACCGCCGCACCAGCTCCTCCTCGAACAGCGCCAGCACCGCCCGCGGGTTCGCCGCCGCGGCCAACCGCCCCCGCAGCTCGTCGACCGCACGCCGCCCCCACAGCTGCTCCACCTCCACCGGCCGGTCGCACAGCTCCGCCACCGGCATCGGCGCGAACGGCGCCAACCCCCACGGTTTGAGGTGCGCGCCGACCGACCGGGTCAGGGGCGGGTAGCCGAACTCCAGCGCACGGGTGCGCATCGCCACCACGCACCCGTCGACGAACCCACCCGCCGCCACGTCGACCCCGGACCGGACGCGGAACGGCGCCCCCAGGTTGACCACCAGCAGCGCCGACGGCCCCGGCGGCAACAGCAACCGGGCGTACGGCGCCGCCCCCTCCAGGTAGTAGAGATCGTCGACCAGCCCGTCCAACGGCGGACGTGGCACCCTGGACACGTACTCCACGCGCACACCCGCTCACAAGTAGTCGAAGAACCGGAGCCACCAACCCGGCCGACACCCCGCCGCTGCTCGGCGAAGCGCACCCGCCGCACTGCTCGCGCAGAACCCGCCGGGGAGCGCTAAGCCCCACCACCCGGCAACCGCGACAACGACGCGTACGTCCGGTTCCCCGCCACCGCCGACCGCTGCTCCCGCGCCGTCGCCTCGATGTAGTTCTGGCTCGTCGCCAACGACGCGTGCCCCAGCAACGCCATGATCTCCGACGCCGTCGCCCCGTCCTCCGCCAACCGCGTCGCGAACGTGTGCCGCAACGCGTGCAGGTTCGCCCCCGACGGCACCCGGTCGTGCAACCCCGCCCACCGGAAGCACGACCGCACCAGGTACTCCAACCCACCCCGCCCGATCGGCTCCCCGTGCCGGTCCCGCAGCAACGCCGAACCCCGGTCGAACCGCCCCTGCGGGAACCGCTTGCGGCACGACGCCAGGTACTCGTCCACCACCCGCTCCATCGCGGGCTCGATCGGCACCGACCGGTCCCGGTTGCCCTTGCCCAGCACGTGCAGCCGCCGCTCCCCGGACCGCCCCACCACCGACGCCAGCGTCAACGTCCGCATCTCCACCGACCGCAACCCCGCCACCAGCCCCAGCGCCAGCACCAGCACGTCCCGCTCCGGCCACGGGTCCCGCGCCTTCCGCGCCCCCTCCGCGGCAGCCGCCAGCAACCGCTCCGGCGTGTCCTCCCCGCGCAGCGGCTTCGGCACCAGCGGCGGCGTCTTGGGGCGCGCCACGGCGCCCATCGGGTTGCCGGGCACCAGGTCCTCGGCGACCAGGAACGTCAGGAACTGGTTCCAGGTGGACCAGGCCCGCAGCACCGAGCTCTTGGCGTGCGAGTCAGCGAACACCCCGAACGCCGACCGCAGGTGCGCCCCGGTCAGGTCCTCCACCCGAAGCTCACCCACCTCGCGCCCGACCACCTCGCCCAGCAGCGCGTTGACCCCGGCGAGGTCGCGCCGGTACGCGGCGGTGGTGTGCGGCGAATCCTTCCTGGGCCTGCGGGCCTGGAAGAAGGCTTCCTGAGCAGCGAGTACGTCCACGCCACCTTTACTACCGCACGGGACCGACAATTCGGCCCAGTTGGTTACCCGAACGGGGGAGGTGGGGGTGGTTCGGGCAGGTGGCGGGCGGCAGGTGGCGACTGGTGGCGGGGGAGCGGCGGGTGTGAGCAGGACGAGGCGCGATGCTTCCTGCCGGGAGAGGGGGCGGTGGAGGTGAGCGGTCACCGGCAGGGGAGTCCCAGCGTTGGACGCTGGTTGGCGGCGGTGACGTGAGAGGCCAGGGGGCACGGCGTGCCGAACGCGCGGGCGTCGGACCCGTCGGACCCGTCGGACCCGTCGGACCCGTCGGACCCGTCGGACCCGTCGGACCCGTCGGACCCGTCGGACCTGTCGAGCGCGCCGAGCGCAGCGGGTCACCGACCCAACGCGATCCGTATTGTTTGATGGATAATGGCGATTATCCATCAAACAGCGGTCGGGGTGGGTCAGCCCCTCTCGGGGGACCCCGGTAGTTGATCTTCAAACGAGTCCCGCCGAAGGCCCTCAGAACGCCTCCAACAACACGTTGCGCGCGCCCCGCAGCGCCTCGACGCCGCACCGGGACGCCGGTCGACGCCACTTGAGGCAGGGCGGAGTCCGGGGGGCGGGCCTCGGGGGGACGCCTTGATCAAGCCCGAACCGGCCGCCGGGCGCCTTGCGGCACGACGTCGACGCACTCCAGGACACACCCGTGGATGCGTCACGTGACGTATTACCGGCCGACTCAAGCAAGCCGACACCGACGGCCGCCAGTCGACCGCTGACGTCTCGAACGCTCAGCGCCCCGAGCCCGCGTCGCCCGCGCTGCCGCGCTGAGCCGACGCCGCCGCCCGTCGCGTGCGCGCCGCTCGACGGCGACGCGTCGCGCACGCCCCGTCGCGGCCCACGGCGCCGCCGTTCGCGCACACGCGACGCACCACCGTCGCCCGGACGTTCCAGCGCCCCCTCTCGCCCCTCTGACCAGCACCTCCGTAATGCCGATAATCTACATTATGTTAAGTAAGCAATCCGGGCCCCTCCCCGCGGCCGCGGCAGCGCGGTACGGTCGGCGGGTCGTTCGGTCGAGTCGGTGGAGGCGCGCCCGTGAGCCCGGTCTAGCGATGGCCCGTCCGGGGCTGTCACGGAGCCGAAAGGCGACCGGGCATGGGCAAGACCGACAAGACCCGCCCCTGGTGGGTGCAGATGGCGGACGCTCCGATGTCCACGTGCGTTCCGGTGCACGATCACCGGTTCGGCGGGTGCGCGCTCCCCGCCGTCATCAGCGAGGCCACCGCTTCCCTCGGGCAGCCGCGTTCGGGGTGCCACTGGGCGGGGTCCGCGTCGTACTGGTTCCGGCGTTGCGAGAGCCGCGGGCACCGGGAGTGGGCGTTCCGGCGCCGGGAGGACCGGCGGCGTGATCGGCGGGCGGCGCGGCGGGCGTTGCGGGAGCACCTGGGCTGATCGGGTCGCGGCGTGCGGCGGGGCGTCCGGGGTGTCCCGCCGCTCCCCCGCGACCGCGACCCGCCGTTGATCACCGTCGTCCCGTGGGTGTCGGTGTGCCCGGGTACGCTGCGCCGATGCACAGCCCTGCTGCCACCGGGTCGTGGGCCGACGGCCCGCTGCTGGCCCTGGACCTGGAGACCACCGACGTCGAGCCGCGTCGGGACCGGATCGTCACCGCGTCCGTGGTCGTGATCACGCCCGGCGCCGAGGGGGCGAAGCCGGACGTGCGGGTGCGGACGTGGTTGGCCGATCCGGGTGTGCCGATCCCGGCGTCGGCGACGGCGATCCACGGGATCAGCACCGAGCAGGCGCGGGCCGAGGGGCGGCCGGTGGGTGAGGTGGTGGCCGAGGTCGAGGCGCTGCTGGCCGAGTTGTGGACGGCGTCCACTCCCCTGTGCGCGTTCAACGCGCCGTTCGACCTGACGATGCTGGACGCGGAGCTGCTTCGGCACCACGGGCGGTCGTTGCGGGTGTCGGGGCCGGTGGTGGACCCGTTGTGCGTGGATCGGGCGTTGGACCCGCGTCGGGTGGGCAAGCGGACGTTGGGTGCGGTGTGCGAGCACCACGGGGTGCGGTTGGAGGGCGCGCACACGAGTGCGGGTGACGCGTTGGCGGCGGCGCGGTTGGCGTGGAAGTTGGCTCGGGTGCACCCGGTGGAGGTGGGTGGGATCGCGCTGTCGGAGCTGCACGAGCGGCAGGTGGGGTGGTTCCGGGAGCAGGAGCTGGTGTACGCGGCCGGGGTGGATCGGCGGATCGACCAGGCGGAGGCGGAGGGGCGGGACTCGTCGTGGTTGCGGCGGCGGGCTGCGGCTGTTCGGCGGAACTCGGAGTCGTGGCCGGTGCTGCCGGAGTCGGAGGGGTAAGTAGCCTGCGCGTCGTGGACGGGGACGTGCGGGATCTGCGGCGGTTGGTGTTCGTGCTGGACAAGGTGGAGCGGGTGGTGCCGCTGGTCGCCGAGTCGTCGGGGTTGGCGGTGGTGCGGGAGCGCAGTCCGCTGTGGGCCGACGACCAGCGGGTGGGGTCGGCGGGGATGAGCGGTGCGGTGTGGGGGGCGTTGCGGGAGTCGGTGCGGTGCCTGCGGGCGGCTCGGCGGTCGGCGGTGCGGGAGGTGCGGGCGTCGTCGGACTCGGACGTGGGGTTGGAGTGGGTGGCGCAGGGGGCGTTGCTGCGGCGGGCGTTGGAGTGGGCTTGTCGGGCGGTGTGGTTGGTGGAGCCGCCTCGGCCCGAGCGGTTGGCGAACCTGGCGCTGGAGGCGCCGGACCCGGTCGTGGTGGTGCGGCGCGGGGGTGAGTCGTCGCCAGCGGTGGGTGCGGACGTGGCGCAGGACGTGTGGTTGGTGTGCGGTGGTGAGCCGGTGGAGCTGCCGGTGGCGGAGTTGGTGGGGCAGGTCGTGGGTGGTGGGGCGCGGGAGCGGGCGGACGTGCCGCTGGTGGCTGCGGCGGCGACGGTGCTGATGGTGCTGGGGCGCGGGTTGGAGCTGGTCAAGGAGCGGTCTCGGGCTCCGTACTGAGGCGGGTGGTGTGGAAGGCGGCGAGGACGGCGTTGTCCTCGTAGCCCAGTGCCATGGTGGTGGTCTGGGCGGCGGTGAAGTGCTGGACGCGCTGGCCTTCGGTGAGGTCGATGGTGGTGGGGTCGACGTCGAGGTGGGTCCAGTAGGTGTGCTCGTACCCGTAGGTGCGGCGGGTCGAGGTGATGTGGTGCAGGTGGTGGGCGGGGATGGTGAGGCCCATCTCCTCGTTCAGCTCGCGGGTGGCGGCTTGGCGTGGGGTTTCGCCGGGGTCGAGGTGGCCGCCGGGGATGCACCAGGTGTTGGGGTGCGGGATGCCGGGTTTGTCGTCGCGGAGTTGGAGCAGGACGGCGCCCTGGCTGTTGACGAGGATGATCTGGACGCCTTCGGGGGGTTGGCGTCGGGTGCGGGTCGCGGCTGCGGTGGTGGCGGTGAGCAGGGCGAGTGCGGTGAGGGTCCACGGGATGGCGTGGGGGCCGGTGGTGGTGATCAGGTGGCCGGTGGCGGGTGCGGTGATGAGCGGGCCCGCGAGTGCCGCGGTGAGGATGTGGGTGGCGCCTCGGCCGTGGGGTGAGCCGGTGGTGTGCCAGGCGATGACGGCGGGGAAGACCGGGGCGATGGCGAGTCCGGTGAGGGCGTAGCCGGCTGCGGCGGTGGTGGGGTTGGTGGTGAGCAGGCTGGTGGCCGCCGCGGTGGTGAGCGCGGCGAGGGTGATGGTCGCGGGGTGGGTGCGGCGGAGCAGGGGCGCGGTGGCGAGGCGGCCTGCGGTGAGGCCGAGCCAGATGAGCGCGGGTGCGGCGGTGGTCCAGGTGGTGGTGAGGGTCGTGGTGGCCGCGAGGTGGGTGGTGGCCCATCCGGTGGCGGCGCCTTCGAGTGCGACGTAGCCGAGCAGGGTGGTGGCGAGGAGCGTGGTGGTTCCCCGTCTTGGTGCTCGGGGTTCCCGGGTGTGGTGGGTTTCCCCGGTGCTGCGCAGGGTGGTCGCGGCGGCGAGCAGGGCGAGGGTGAGGGCGGCGCAGGTCCAGTGGGACGTGCGGGGGTCGGTGGGGTCGGTGGCCGCGATGAGGGGTGTGGCGGTGGCGCCGAGGCCGAAGGTGGCGCTGACGGCGGTGAGGGTGGCGGCTCCCCCGCGTCGGGTGGCGAGGGTGAGGTTGAGGACGAGGTCGGCCGCGCCGAAGCCGGTTCCGATGAGGAGCAGGCAGGTGAGGGCGGTCGGGAGGTTCGGGGCGAGGGGTAGTGCGGCGCTGCCGGTGGTGGCGAGTGCCGCGGCGGTGGCGAGTTGGGGGCCGGGTGGGGTGTGGCGGAGTGCGCCGGTGGTGGCGGCTCCGAGGGCGGAGCCTGCGGCGAAGGTGGCCAGGAGCCAGGCTGCGGTGGTGGGGGTGAGGTGGAGTCGGGCGCTGAGGGTGGGCAGGGTGGGGCCGGTGGCGCTGGCGAGGGCTCCGAGTGCGAGGAAGCCGAGTGCTGCGGTGGTGAGGAGGGCGCGGCGGTCTCGTGCGGGGTTGTCGGCAGATTTCGGCACGGTTCGACAGCAAACCGTGCATACTTCGGCAGAGTCAAGTGGCGCGTGGACGTGAGGGTGGTGCGGGTGTTCGCTCGGGAGCGGCAGGAGCGGATCGTGGCGGAGCTGCGGCGGGACGGGCGGGTGGAGGTGTCGGCGCTGGCGGTGCTGCTGGGGGTGTCGGAGGACACCGTGCGGCGGGACCTGCGGGCGCTGTCGGAGGCCGGGCACCTGCAGAAGACGCACGGCGGGGCGGTGGCGCTGGACACCGGGCGGATGGGGTGGTCGGCGCGGGCGGAGGTGGCGGGGGGCGCGAAGCGGGCGATCGCCGAGGCCGCGGCGGGGTTGGTGCGGCCGGGGCAGGTGCTGCTGCTGGACGCGGGGTCGACGGTGCTGGCGTTCGCGGAGGCGCTGCGGGTGCGGCCGGTGACGGTGGTGACGAACTCGCTGGACGTGGCGGGGGTGTTCGACGGGGACGGGTCGGTGGCGCTGTCGGTGACGGGCGGTCGGTGGGATCCGGTGGCGCGGTACCTGGTGGGGTCGGCGGCGGTGGGGGCGCTGGGGCGGTACCGGGCGGACTGGGCGGTGCTGGGGGCGTGCGCGCTGGACGTCGAGGTGGGGCTGACGTCGGTGAGCGAGGCGGACGCGGACGTGAAGGCGGCGATGGCGGGGGCGGCGCGGCGGGTGGCGGTGCTGGCGGACTCGACCAAGCACGGGCAGGTGGCGCCGCACTTCGTGCTGCCGCCGGGTGGGGTGGACGTGCTGGTGACGGAGGACGGTGGGGCGGGGGCGCGGTGGGGTGAGGCGGGGGTGGAGGTCGTGGTGGCGTGAGCGGGTTTTTGCGGTTTTGTGCCGGGGTGGTGGTGCGGGGTGCCTGACGGGGGGTGCTCGGCGTGGGGTGGACCGCGGGGGCGCTCCCCCGCGGTCCACCCCGTCGGCCGGGTCAGCGCCGTAGGCGGGTGGCGGCGGCCAGGAGCGGGGTCGCCAGGCGGGTGGCGGTGGCGCCGAGCGGGGTGGTGGTGGCCTGGATCAGGCGGATGACGCGCATGGCCGCGGTGAGGGCCTCCGCGCCTCGCAGGCGCATCCCCTCCTCGAAGGCGGCGATCGCCTCCACGAGCGGGGTGTCGCGGCCCAGGTGGGTGACGAGGTCGGCGGCGTCGCGGATGGCGGCGCCCGCGCCCATGCCCGCGGTGGGCGGGGTGGCGTGGACGGCGTCGCCGAGGGCGGTGACGCGGCCCGGTCGCCAGGGGGCGAGGTCGGCGGCGCGGGTGGGGGCGGCGTTGAAGCGGAACGCGGCCACGCTGTCGGGGTCGGAGCGGGCGATGACCTCCAGGGTGTGCTCGGCCCAGCCGTGGTGGCGGTAGCGGTCGAGGAGGGCGTCGCGCAGGTCGGGGCCGTGCAGCGTGCGCAGGGCGGTGGTGGCGGGGGTGTCGGGGAACATGGCGCCCCAGATGTAGGTGGGGCCGGTGGTGGTGGCGGCGCGCAGGTCGGGGGCGTCCAGGGCCGCGTTGCCGACGGGGTCGAGGAACCCCAGGTAGAGGGCCGCGCCGCGGGGGCCGATCGACATCTCCGAGCGGGGGCCGAGGCGGCCTCGCCCCGCGGGGGTGAGGTCGGCGCGGGGGGTGCGGCCGGAGAAGCCGGTGATGCCCGTGGGCTGGTTGGTGGGGCCGCCCGCGAGGTGTCTGGCGATGGTGGAGTGGGCGCCGTCCGCGCCGACGACCAGGTCGGCGCTCTCGGTGGCGCCGTCGGCGAACAGCAGCCGGGGGTTGCCGTCGGGGTCGTGGTCGACGCCGGTGACGTGCCGTCCCAGGTGCAGGTCGGGGCCGACGGCGTCGGCGAGCAGCAGGCGCAGGGTGACGCGGTCGACGTCGACGCTGGGGTTGTCGGCGAGGTCGGGGCCGCGTCCCAGGAGCCTGCCGCGGTGGTCGCGGTAGGCGTCGGGTTCGCGCAGGCGCAGGGCCGATCCGGACGCGAGCAGCCTGCGCAGGGTGTGCTGGGGCACGAGGTGTTCCAGTGCGTCCAGGGCCCGGCCGTCGAGGGTGATGTGGTAGCCGCCGGTGGCGGTGACGTCGGTGTCGCGGTCGTGGACCGCCACCTGGTGCCCGGTGCGGCGCAGGCCCGCGGCGAGCGCGAGTCCTCCGATTCCGCCGCCTGCCACGAGGATGCGCATGGTGGTGTCCCCCTTCGGGTTCGGTTGGTCGGGGGGTGACGGTGGCAGGGGTGGTGGTCACCGGGTGTCCACTACCGGCGGGAGGATGGTCGGGTGGCGAGCACGGCGCACCGGGCGTTGCGGTTGTTGTCCCTGCTGGGGTCGCGCGGGGTGTGGCCGCTGCGCGAGTTGGCCGGGCGGTTGGGGGTGAGCGGGCGGACGGTGCGGCGGGACCTGGAGGTGCTGCGGGGGCTCGGGTACCCGGTGACGTCGGTGCGGGGGCCGGACGGGGGTTACCGGTTGGGGTCCGGGGGCGGGGTGCCGCTGGTGTTCGACCGGGAGCAGGCGCTGGCGGTGGCGGTGGCGCTGCAGACGGCTCCGGGCAGCGTGTCCGGGTTGCGCGAGGACGCGGAGCGGGCGTTGGAGACGGTGCGGTCGGCGGTGCCGGGGGTGCTGCGGGAGGCGATGGAGTCGGTGCGGGTGACGCGGTTGCGGAACCACTGGGAGTTCCCGGCGCCGCCGATCGACCCGGACGCGCTGACGGCGGTGGGGGTGGCGGTGCGGCGTCGGCGGGTGCTGGTGGTGGAGGTGCTGCGGGCGGACGGGTCGCGGGCGTGCCCCGGTGACGGGGACTTCGTGGCGGCGCGGGCGTTCGAGCCGCAGCACCTGGTGGTGTGGGCGGGGCGCTGGTACCTGGTGGGGTGCGAGCCCGGTGGTGGGGGGTGGCGGGTGCTGCGGGTGGACCGGGTGCTGGCGCGGCCGACGACGGCGGGGTTCGTGGCGCGGGAGGTGCCGGGTGGGGATCTGGCGCGGTTCGTGATGGGCAGTCCCGACCGGGGGGACAGCCCGGCGCGGTGGCAGTGCTCGGGGAGCGCGCGGGTGGCGCTGCCCGCGGGGGTGGTGGCGCGGTGGGCGCCGGGTGGTTCGGTGGTGGAGCACCTGGACGAGGGGCGGTGCCGGTTGGTGCTGGGCGCGTGGTCGTGGGCGGGGGTGGCGGGGATCCTGGCGACGTTCGACGCGGAGGTGGACCAGGTGCGGCCGGTGGAGCTGGTGCGGGCGTGCCGGGTGGTGGCGCGGCGGTACGGGGCGCTGGCCGAGGAGGGGTGAGGCCGGGGTGGGCGGGGGTCAGGCGGTCAGGCGCTGCTCGGTGTGCAGTGCGCGGTGCAGCTGGTCCAGGGACAGGCCGACGGCCTCGGCGAGGGCGGCGACGGTGAAGAAGGCCGGGGTGGGGATGCGGCCTCGTTCGATCTTGCGCAGGGTTTCGACGGAGATGCCCGCGTGGGTGGCGATCTGGGACATGCTGCGGTCGCCGCGCGCGGCGCGCAGGAGTTCGCCGAGGCGTTCACCGCGTTCGCGGTCCGACTGGGTGAGGGGCTGGCGCACCATGCTGTGATAGTAATACCGGTATAACTATCACGGCATGGAGTTGTGGATGATCGAGTTGAAGTCCGCTGGCGAGCTGGACGCCATGCGGGCCGCCGGGCTGGTCGTCGCGGACGCGCTGGCGGCGGTGCGGGAGCACGCGGCGGTGGGCGTGTCGCTGCTGGAGCTGGACGAGGTCGCGGCGCAGGTGCTGCGGGACGCGGGCGCGGGCTCGTCGTTCCTGGGCTACCACCCGGCGTTCGCGCCCACCCCGTACCCGGCGGTGGTCTGCGCCTCGGTCAACGACACCGTCGTGCACGGCGTGCCCACCGGCTACCGGCTGCGCGAGGGCGACCTGCTCAGCGTGGACTGCGGCGCGCACGTGGACGGCTGGCACGGCGACTCGGCCACCAGCTTCGTCGTCGGCCTCCCCTCCCCCGCCGACCTGGCGCTGATCGACACCGCCTGGGAGGCGCTGGCGGGCGGGATCGCGGCGGCGGTGCCGGGCGGGCGGCTCGGGGACATCTCGCACGCGGTGGGCAGGGTGGTGCGCGGCGCCGGGTACGGGATGCCGCGCGAGTTCGGCGGGCACGGCATCGGCCGGGCCATGCACGAGCCGCCGGGCGTGCCCAACGAGGGCCCGTCGCGGCGCGGCCTGGAGCTGCGTCCGGGCATGGTGCTGGCGATCGAGCCGATGGTGCACGCGGGCGGCCTGGACGCGCTGGTCGCCGACGACGACGGCTGGTCCCTGCGCACCGCCGACGGCAGCCGCGCCGCGCACGTGGAGCACTCGGTGGCGGTCACCGAGGACGGTCCGCGCGTGCTCACAGCCCCCCGGCCGAGCGCAGCACCGCCCCGGTCGTGAACGAGGCCTGCGGGGAGAGCAGCCACGCCACGGCGGCGGCGATCTCCTCGGGCTCGCCGGGCCTGCCCAGCGGGATGGCGGCGGCGACCCGGTCCGGGCGGTCGGGGACCCCGGAGACGCGGTGGATGTCGGTGCGCACGGTGCCCGCCGCGACGGCGTTGACCCGCACCCCGCGCGGTCCGAGCTCCTTGGCCAGGCCCACGACCATGGCGTCGACGGCGGCCTTGCTGGCCGCGTAGTGCACGTACTCCCCCGGTGAGCCCAGCGTGGCCGCGGCGGAGGAGATGGCCACGAGCGCGCCGCCCTCGCGCAGGTCGCGGGCGGCGCGCCGGGCGCACAGCAGGGCGCCGACGACGTTGACGTCGACCACGCGCCGCAGGTCGCGCACGTCCAGCTCGGCGAGCGTGCCGACGGGGCTGGTGGTGCCCGCGTTGGCGACCGCGCCGGTGAGGGCGCCGAGCTCGGCGGCGGTGTCGAAGAGCCGGTCGACGTCGCCGGGGTCGCTCGCCTCGGCGCGCACGGCGATCGCGCCGGTCTCGGCGGCCAGGGCGTGGGCGGCGGCGGTGTCGGCGCGGTAGGAGAACACGACCTGGCCGCCGTCGGCGGAGAGCCTGCGCACGATCGCGGCCCCGATGCCCCGGCCGCCGCCGGTGACGACGGTCAGGCCAGCCACGCGCCCACCTCCCGGTCCACGGCGCCCGCGCGCTCGGGGGTGTCGACCATGTGGGCCAGGTCCGGCAGGTCGAGCAGGCGGGCGTGCGGGAGGGCGCGGGCGAGCGCGTTCTGGCCGGGGACCATGGCCGGGTGCTCCTGCGCGCCGCGCACGATCAGCACGGGGGCGGTGATGGCCGGGGCGACCCGGAGGTCGCGCTCGACCTCGCGGGCGCGGGGGGACCACTCGTAGTGCGGGTCGTTGACGGTGACGACGGACAGGGCGTCGGTGGCGGGGTTGACCACGGCGACCCGGCGCACCGGCACCAGGGCCCTGGCGGCGGCGAGCAGCGCGATGTGGCCGCCCGCGGAACCGCCGACCAGGTCGACGGGGTCGTCGGGGACGCCGAGCTCGGCGCGCAGGTCGGCCAGCGCGTCGGGGAGCGCGGCGAGGGCGGTCTCCACGAGCGGGGCGTAGCGGTCGACGAGCACGTCGGGGCCCTCCGGGACCGGGGGCAGCGGGAGGTGGGCGCGCCAGGCGTCGACCTCCCGCAGCGGGAGCGCCTCGGCCATCGCGGCGGGGCTGCCGGGGGTGCCCAGCAGGTGCCACAGCAGGACCAGGCGGTTGCCGGTGCGCGGCGGCAGGACGACGCAGTCCAGGCCCGCCGCGGTCGCGGTGATCGTCATGGGGTCAACGTAGGGCGCGGCGGGCGGGGGTGGTGTCCGCCGTGCGCGGAACCTGCGGGCGGGGTGGGTCGGGTGGAGTGCGGGTGGGGGTGTGGTCGCTCGACGGGGTGAAACAGGTGCGACTCTCCCAGCCGGCTCGTCTGCCGCCGCCACGATGACCGGCCAGGAGGTGGGCCGGGTTGTCGTTGCGGGAGGTGGCCGCCGCGCTGGAGCGGGTGGTGGGGCTGGCCGGGAGCGTCGACGCTGAACTGGCGGTGGCGGGCGAGTGCGCCGAGGCGATGCGCGCCCTGGTCGAGCACGCCGCTGCGGGCAGCGCCGGGGACGAGGTCGCTCTGCTGCGCGCCGAGCACGCCGTGTTCGCCGCCGAACTGGAGCGGCTGCGGGGCGTGCTGGAGTGCGGGCGCGGGCTGGTCGAGGGGTACCGGACGCGCCTGCTGGCCGACCTGTCCCCCGCTGTCCCGGCCCCTGCGGCACGTCCGGTGGAGCGGCCCCAAGCCTGCGGCGCGGTGGCGGCCGCGACCGGGGATCGCTACCCGGCGGGCAGCGAGTGGGCGATGCCGCTGGTCACCCGGCCGTACTCGGCGGCGCGCAGCGGGGTGCCCTTGGAAGGGCACGTGCGGGCGCTGGCCCCCGAGTCGCACGTCAGCCACACCTTCACCCCCGGTGCAGGCCGGTGGTCCGAGGAGGCGTGGCAGCGCATCGACGAGGCGGGACTGCCGCAGTGGGCGCTCGACGTGGCCCACCACGTCGAGCCCCAGGCCATTTCCTGGATGCGCGAGGCGCGCGTGCGTCACGCGATGGTCGTGCTCAACCGGCCCGCCTGCGGGATCGAGCACGGGCTGGGTTGCCACCAGGCGCTGCCGCTGCTGCTGCCGCGCGGCTACCGTCTGACCGTGGCGAGCACCCTCGGCGACCGCCCCCACCTGGCCCACTACGACGGGAGAGCGACGACGTGAGCACGCTGATCAGCCCGCACCACAGCACGATCGTCCTGGCCGGGCGCGCCTTGGACGAGGTGTCCGGTCTGGTCGCCGAGCTGACCGCGTGGAACACCGCCCACGGGGCTGCGACGCCGTGCCTGTGGCGGGTGGTGATCGAGCAGGACGACGGCGCCGAGTGGGGGCGGCCCGCCCCGACGCGGTGGTTGGACGTCGGCTTGGCCGGGGAGTCCGGCGCGCTGCGCTGGACCTCTCCCGATGGGGTGGCCGTGCCCGTGGACACCACTCGCGGAAGCGGCGCCGCCGGGTTCGGGGTGACGCGGTACGCCTCCGACCACTCCGGGCAGCCCTGCGGGGTCAGCGACCTGCTCGCCGCACCGCTACCCGTGGTGTGGGCGGCGCTGGACGGGCTCCTGGGCGACCGTGACCGGCCGCGACTGCCCGCGCCGTGGGGTTGGCGACCGGCGCCGCGCGGACGGGCCCTGCTCACGCCTTGAGTTCCACGACCGGCGCGCCCTAGCCGAGCCCGGAACCGCCCCCGCCCCGCCCGTCCTCCGGCCGCTCCACCGCGGCCCGGAACAGCCCGAGCCCCAGGTCCACCGGGTCGTTCAGCCCCACCTCGCCCAGCGCCTCCTCCGGCAGCGCCAGCAGCGAGATCGCCACCCCGAGGAAGTACGCGTCCAGCAGCGCCGCGTCCTTCGCCGACCCCGGCAGCCCCGCCACCCGGTGCAGCGCCGCGCCCGCCCCGGCGTTCGCCACCACCATCCGCCCCAGCGCCTCGCGCACCCCCGGCCTGCGCACCGCCTCCAGGTACAGCTCCACCATCGCCAGGAACTGCGTCGGGTCGTCCGCCACCGCGCGCCGCAGCAGCGCCGGGTACAGGCCGGCGACCTGGTCGGCGGACACGCCCGGCGGGGTGGTCGCGCGCAGGCGGTCCACGGCCTCGGTGTGCAGGGAGGTCATGCGGGCCGCCGCCGCGCCGAGCAGGGCGTCCCTGGTGGGGAAGTAGTTCTTCGTCGTGCCCTCCGGCACGCCCGCGCCCCGGTCGACCGCCCGGTGGGTCAGGCCGCGACCGCCCTCGGCGGCCAGGACCGCGATGGCCGTGTCGCACAGCAGGTCCCTGCGGTTCGGATCACGGCGGGTCGGGTCGCGGCGGGAGGTCACGGTGAGCAGACCCTAGCCGACACGGCCGGGGGACGTCGTGCGGACGCGGGGGCTCGCCACCAGCGCGCCGCGCTCCAGCACCAGCCACGCGCCGCACGGGCAGCGGCGGTAGGCCACGGGGCCGTGGGCGTCGGCCGGGTAGGCGGGGTCGTCGACGGGCCAGCCGCAGTGGGGGCATCTGGTGTTCACCCGTCCGAGCATGATGTCATCGTTCAGTGCACTTCAACCCTTACGGCGGCGCGGCGGCCCAGATGGCGGCGACGCTGGTGAACCTGGACCGGGACTGCTCGCCCGAGCGCCTGCTGGACGTGCTGCGCACGCTGGACTACAAGCCCGTCGGCACGCTCGACGCGGGCGGGGCGCGGGCGCTGCTGGACTGGGCGCGACGGCTGGAGCGGGTGTTCGACGACCCGCGCGGCACGGTCGGGCTGGTCAACGAGCTGCTGGCCGAGACCGCGACCCGCCCGCACATCTCCACGCACGACGGCCGCCCCCCGCACCTGCACTTCGCGCCCGCCGAGCTGCCCACGCAGGAGCGGGTGCGCGCGTACACGGCGGCGGGGGTGGCGCACGCGGTGTGCGACGCGCCGGACCGGCTCGGGCGGTGCGCGGCGCCGGGGTGCGCGGTGGTGTACGTGGACACCTCCCGCAACGGGCGGCGGCGGTTCTGCTCGACGCGGTGCGCGAACCGGGTGCACGTGTCGCTGCACCGCTCGCGGCGCGGGGCCGACGAGGGCTGAGCGCCTGCGGGGCGGCGCGCACCCGCGCGGGACCGGGCGCCGGTCGGCCGCGGGTGCGCGCCCCCGTGGGGTCAGCCGACCAGGCGGGCGTACTCGTAGCGGGTGGAGCCGTTCTCGTCGCCGTTGTGCTGCCTGCCGACCATGACCTCCAGCTCCCCCGCCTTGGAGCTGCTGCTGCTCTCCTTCTGCGGGTCGGTCCACCGGCGGCCGGTCAGCGTCACGGCGCGCCCGGCCACGCTCAGCTGGGCGGTGGCGTAGCGGGTGGAGCCGTTCTCGTCGCCGGAGTGCTGCCTGCCCACCAGGACCTGGTCGGTGGCCGCGGAGAACAGCGAGTTGCTCTCCTTCTGGAAACCGCTCCAGGTGGGCGCGCTGACCGCGGCGATCTGCGAGTCGATCAGGATCAGCGCGCAGTAGTAGGTGGTGGTGCCGTTCTCGTCACCGCCGTGGGCGCGCCCGATGAGGACCTGGTTGGTCGGGCAGGTGAAAGCGGTCCCGGCGGACTCCTTGATCTTCTCGGTGTACGCGTCGATGACGACGATCTGGGCGCTGGAACTGGTCTCGGCGGCGGACGCCGTGACGGGCATCGCGGCGAGGAGACCCGCTGCTGCCAGCGTGGACGCCATCGCCGTCGTGCTCGGGAAGCGGCTCACAACAATTCCTTCCAAGTGATGTGGAAAGCGGTCGTGAAACTTCTGACGACGGGCAAGCTAACAGGTGCGCAAACCGACCAGGAATAGTCCGTCTGCCGTCTCGTTCACATTGGGGCGAGACGGTTTCAGGCGTTTTCTGGGGTCTTTTCCGCCTTCGGCTCCCCGGCGCGGGGGATTGACCGGCCCGCGGGTTCGGCCGGTCAGCGGGGCACGCGCCTGCCGAAGCGGGCGTCGGTGAACGATGCGGTGTCCCCCACCAGCGCGGAGGTGACGTCGGTGCGGCCCCGGAACCACACCCGGTCGAAGCGCGCGTCGTGCCCGAAGGTGGCGCCGGTGAACAGCGCCCGCCCGCCGAAGCGCGCCCCGGTGAAGTCCGCCGGACCGGTCAGCTCGGCCCCGCACAGGTCGGCCCTGCCGGACACCCTGGCCCCGGCCAGGCTCGTCGCGCCCGCCACCCGCACCCCGCGCAGCACCGCGTTGCCGGTGAACACCGCGCCGGTCAGGTCGGCGTCGGCGGTGAACAGGGTGTCGGCGAGGTCGGCGTGCCGCAGGAACCTGGCCTGCGCGAACGTGGCCGGGCCGGTGACGGTCATCGCGCGCAGCCGCGCGTCGCCCAGGAACACCGCGCCGGTCAGGTCGACCCGGCCGGGGCGGCAGCCGGACAGGTCCAGGTCGACCAGGGTGGCGCCCGCCGCGCGCAGCTCCATGCCGGGCCAGAAGCCGGGGCCGGGGCTCAGGTGGGCGCGCAGGCGGTCCTGCACCTCGGTGCGCCAGGCCGCGTTCAGGCCGCGCGCCACGCCCGAGCGCAGGCAGATCAGCAGCAGGTCGACCGCGTCCTGGCGACGGTCGGGGCGCCGCGCGACGTGCGCGTCGAGCCGGTCCAGCGCGTGCGGGGCCCCGTCGAGGACGTCGCGGGTGACGCGGCGCCACGCGGTCGGGGTGGACACCCGGTCCGGGGCGGTGCGGCGGCGGGCGTGCTCGTCGAGGAGGGTGTCGTGCTCGGACATGCGCACCTGGCGCGCCACGGCGACCGCGGCCAGCGCGGCGGCCACCACCCAGGGGAGCCAGGACAGGACCATGCGGTGAATCATGCACCTCGGCGGGGCGCGCGGGGGTGTTCGCAGCACCACGGGGATTCGTGACCCCGGCGGGAACAACCGGGTGGGCGCGCGGCAGCGGGACGCGTCGCGGCCCGCTCCCCCGCGCGCGCCGAAGCCGTCCGCGTCGTGGTTGCGCGCGCCCTCCGGTGCGTCGTGGGCCCGGCGCTAGGGTCGCTGGCATGGACTTGACCGACGCGTGCTTCGCGGGCGCCGCCGCCCAGGCCGACCTGCTGCGCTCCGGGGTGCTGACCTCCCGCGGGCTGGTGTCCGAGTGCCTGCGGCGGATCGAGCGCGTCGACCGGGGGCTCAACGCGTTCCGGCTGGTGTTCGCCGAGCGGGCGCTCGCGGACGCCGAGGCGGCCGACGCGCGGCGGGCGCGGGGCGGGGACGCGCCGCTGCTGGGGGTCCCGGTGGCGGTGAAGGAGGACTTCGCGCTGGCCGGGCTGCCCACCACGCTGGGCACCTCGGCGGTGGAGACGGTCGCGGACGCGGACAGCGAGGTGGTGTCGCTGCTGCGCGGGGCGGGCGCGGTGGTGGTGGGGCGCACGCGGATGCCGGAGCTGGGGCTGTGGCCGTTCACCGAGAGCAGCTGGGCCGGGCCCACCCGCAACCCGTGGAACCCCCGGCACTCGGCCGGGGGTTCCAGCGGCGGGTCCGCGGCGGCGGTGGCGGCCGGGCTGGTGGGGGCCGCGGTGGGCACGGACGGCGGGGGCTCGGTGCGCATCCCGGCCGCCGCGACCGGGCTGGTGGGGCTCAAGGCGCAGCGCGGGCGGGTGCCGCTGGGCGGGCAGCCGTGGGGCGGGCTGGTGGCGGCGGGGCCGATCACGCGGCGGGTGCGGGACGCGGCGCTGCTGGCGGACGTGCTCGCGCCCGGCGAGGACTTCGTGGGGGCGGCGGCCGAGGACCCCGGCCGGTTGAAGGTGGCGGTGGCGCTGCGGCCGTGGTCGGCGGGGGTTCCGGTGGCGCGGGAGGTGCTGGACGCGGTGCTGGACACCGCCGTGCTGCTGACCGACCTGGGGCACGAGGTGGTGCGCCTGGACGCGGCGCTGGCGGAGGTGCCGGGGTGGGTGGACTACTCGGTGCGCTACCTGCGCGACGGGGCCGCGGGCGGGGCGGCGGCGCTGGACCGGCCGGACCGCCTCGACCGGCGCACCCGGCGGGTGGCGGCGCTGGGGCGGGCGATCCCGGCCGCGGTGGGTGCGGCGGCGGTGGCGTCCGGGCGGGGCACGACCGAGCGGGCGAACCGGGTGTTCACCCGCTACGACGTGCTGCTGAGCCCGGTGCTCACGCACCCGGCGCTGCGGGTCGGGCAGTGGCGGGAGCTGACGGCGGTGGAGGCGCTGCTCGCGGCGGCCCGGCACACCGCGTTCCTGCCGGTGTGGAACGTGGCGGGCAACCCGGCGGTGGCGGTCCCGGCGGGGTTCACCGGCGCGGGGCTGCCGCTGTCGGTGCAGCTGGTCGGGCGCCCGCACGACGAGCGCACGGTGCTGTCGGTGGCGGGGCAGCTGGAGCGGGCCCGGCCGTGGGCGGACCGCAGGCCGCCGGTGGGGTGAGGCCGGTCGGGCGGGCGCGGTCCTCCGGGCGTGCGGGCTCTCCGGTGTGCGGGCTCTCCGGTGTGGGGGCTCTCCGGTGTGGGGGTCAGCCGTCGAGGGTGGTCAGGCCCCGGTGCTCGTTGACCACGTCCATGGCGACGTCGCGGAGCTTGCGGTTGTCGTTCTGGCTGGCGCGCACGAGGGTGTCCAGGGCGCGTTCGGGGGTGACGCGCAGGCGTTCGGCGATGATGCCGGTGGCGACCCCGATCAGCCGGTTGGTGGGCATGGCCGAGCGGAGCTGCCGGAGGGTCGCCTGGGCCTCGGCCAGCTCCTGGCGCAGGGCCTGCTCGTCGGTGGTGGGGTGCTGCTGGTCGCTGGACATGCCGGAACTCCGCTGGTGCACGTGCGTCGGGAACGTGCACCACTGCACCGCGCCGGGGTGGGTGCGCGCTAGCGGGTCAGGCGAAGCGCACTTCCCGGAAAACGAAGAACCGCTGGTCGCGGGCGGGGTGTTCAGCGGTCGGCGCAGTGGGGTTCGGCGCAGTGGCGGGTGGCCCCGAGGCCCGCGCCGACCACGTCCACGACCTCGCGCACGAACGAGGCGGTCAGCTCGCGGTGCCCGAACAGCGCCCGGAGCACGACGGGCGCGGCGAACAGGTCGAGCACGAGGTCCGCGTCGCGTCCCGGCCGCAGCTGGCCGCGCAGGGTGGCCCGGCGCAGCGACACCAGGCACGCCTGGCGGCGCGGTTCCCAGACCGCCTCCAGGAACTCCCGCCGCAGGTCCGGGTCGTCGGCCAGGTCCGCGACGAGGGCGGGCAGCACGCGGGCGAGCGCCGGGTCGTCGAGGCCGGCGCGCAGCGCCTCCAGGTGCTCGACGACGTCGCAGTGCCAGCAGCCGGTGTCGAGCTCGGGCGCGACGCCCACGCGCTCGGCGGCCAGCGCGGCGAGCACGAGGTGCCGCTGACCGGGCCAGCGCCTGCGGATGGCGGGCTTGGTCGTGCCCGCGCGGCGGGCGACGGCCTCCATGGTCAGGCCCCGGTAGCCGACCTCGCGCAGCAGCTCGCCGACGGCCGCCAGCACCGCCTCGTCGATCCGCTCGTCCCGCCGGCGCGCCATCGCACTCCCCCGCCCTCCGCGGCGGCCCACCCTACCGGGCGCGCACGACGACCTTCCCGAACACCCGGCCGCTCCCGACCAGGCGCAACGCCTCCGCGATCCGGTCCAGGGGCAGGCGCCGCTCCACGACGGGCCGCAGCGCGCCGGAGTCGGCGAGCGCGCGCACCCGCTCCCAGGAGCGGGCCAGCTCGTCCGGGGTGATGGAGTTGAGGCTGAGGGCGATGAGGGTGGGCGAGTGGTGGAAGTGCCGCAGCAGCGCGGCGAACGGCTCCGGTCCGGGGTCGCCCGCGACGCCGCCGCACAGCGCGTAGCGGCCGTTGGGGGCCAGGAGCGGCAGGTGCTCGGCCATGCCGGGGCCCGCGACGGTGTCGACCACGACGTCGTGCTCGCCCTCGGGGGCGGCGTCGGTGCGGTCCACGGTCGTGGTCGCGCCGAGGGCCCGCAGGCGTGCGGCGCGGGCGGGCGAGGAGGTGATGGCGGTGACCTGCGCGCCGCGGGCGCGGGCGATCTGGACGGCGAGGACCCCGATGCCGCCCCCGGCGCCGCGCACGAGCACGCGGTCGCCGGGGTTCACCCTGGCCCGGTGCAGGGTGAGCTCGGCGACCAGGGCGTTGAGCCCGAGCCCGATGGCGTCCAGGCCGTCCGGGGCGGGCAGGAGCCGGTCGGCGTCGACGGCGACGCGCTCGGCGCACCCGCCGAACCGGGGCAGCGCCAGCACGCGCCGCCCGTCGGGGGTGCGGCCGACGACCTCCAGGCCGGGGGCGGCGCCGGGGCCGGGGAAGAAGGGGTAGTCGCCGCGGGCGGCCATCACGTCGACGTGGCCGAGGCCGGCTTCCTCGACGTCGACGAGGACCTGGCCGGGGGTGGGGACGGGGTCGGGCAGGTCGGTGAGGGTGGTGTCGCCGGTCTCGGTGACCACTGCGGATCGCACGGCGCCTCCTGATTATGTTCCGTTCCGGATCGGAATATAATCAGGTCCGGGGTGGGCGGTCAAGGCGCGCCCCGCTGCGGGGTCGCCGGTCCTCCGGTCACCCGCGCGCCGGTGGCTGGGACTCGGTTCAGCCGGCGTCGGCCACGGACTCGGTCGGCCGTGCCGGCCCCGCCTGTCCGGCCTGTCCGGCCTGTCCGGTGTCGGCGGTGAGGTCGGCCAGCGCGTCCAGCTCCGCCACGCGCCCGGCCCGGCGCAGCTCGGCGCTCAGGTGCTCCAGCCACCCGGCCGCCGGTGACGCGGCCAGTTCCGCCGTCACGACCTCGCGCAGGGCGGCGGTGTCGGCGTGGCGGGCCAGGTGGGTCAGGGCGCGCCCGCGCAGCACCGGCCAGTCCCCCGCGGGCGCGGCCAGGCCGCGCAGCCGCAGGTAGGCGCTCGCGGTGGGGGTGGTGGTGAACGCCCGCCAGCGCAGGTCGACCGCGTCGTCCAGCCGCCCGACGCGCAGGCACTCGTCCACGGCGGCGTCCACGAGCCGGGTGGCCGCGCCGCGCCCGCCGGTGGCGCGCAGCCCGCGCCGGGTCCAGTCCAGGGCCTCGTCGGGGCGGCCCGCCTCGTGCAGGACGGTGGCGATGCGCAGGTAGTCCCAGCCACCCGCGAGGTTGCGGGAGAGCACGAGCACGTGCAGGTCGACGTCGCCGGTGTGCTCGGCCAGCTCCTCCGCGGCGCGCAGCAGGGCCCAGCGCTCGCGGTCGTAGAAGCCGAGCGAGCCGAAGGTGATGACGGGGAGCGCGTCGAACCGGGTCAGCGCGATCCGCCGGTAGTGCGCGAGGCCGCGCTCCCCCAGCGCCGGGGCGTAGGGGGCGAGGCGGACCTCGGGGAGTTCGGGGAAACCGGTCTGCACGTGCAGCAACCACTCGGCCAGCACGATCGGGTCAGGCAGTTCACCCGCACAGGTGGCGGCGTGCAGGTCGAGCACCCGGTCGACGAGCCCGTGCACCGCGGCCCGGTGCGCGGGCCCCGCGCCGTGCAGGAGCGCCTCGACGACGGAGGCGATGGTGGCGGTGTCCGCTGAACCGGTCCTGACCAGGTCGGACAGCTCGCCTACTGTGGAGGCCAGGCCTTGCCAGCGCAGTTCCCACGGCCACGGCGACCGCAGCAGACTGATCACCCGGTCCGGTAGAGCATCCACGTGGAGTAGCCAATCACATCACCCAGGGTGATCCATCTTGCCGTGATTGATCTTCCAGACGGGTGACGCGCTCACCGCTCGCCCGTCGTCAGTTCGGCGAGGAGGTCGCGGACGCGGCGGTCGATCTCGTCGCGGATCGGCCGGACCGCGTCGACGCCCCGCCCCGCGGGATCGGCCAGGGCCCAGTCGAGGTAGCGCTTGCCGGGGAAGACCGGGCAGGCGTCGCCGCAGCCCATGGTGATGACCACGTCGGCGGCCTGGACGGCGTCGGTGGTGAGCGGCTTGGGGAACTCCCGCGACAGGTCGAGCCCGAGCTCGGCCATCGCCTCGACCACGGCCGGGTTGACCACCTCGGCGGGCGCGGACCCGGCCGAGCGCACCAGGACCCGGCCCTGGGCGTGGTGGTGCAGCAGGGCGGCGGCCATCTGGGAGCGGCCCGCGTTGTGGACGCAGACGAACAGCACCTCGGGCAGGTCGGACACGGTGGCTCCTGGGGGTTCTCGGTGTTCTCGCGGGCGGGACGGCGGCGGGGTCAGCGGGCGGCGGGGTGGTGGCGGCGCAGGGCCAGGGAGAGGTGGACCAGGCCGACCAGGACGGGCACCTCGATCAGCGGGCCGACAACCCCGGCGAGGGCTTGGCCACCGGTGGCGCCGAAGGTGGCGACGGCGACGGCGATGGCCAGCTCGAAGTTGTTGCCCGCGGCGGTGAGGGCGAGGGTGGTGGAGCCGGCCACCAGCGGGACGCCGAGGAAGACCAGCGCGCTCTTCGCCACCTGCCAGGCGGACACGTCCAGGCCGGTGGTGGGCAGGCCCAGCCAGCCGGGCAGCAGCGCCGGGCCGACGAGCCAGTTTAGGGCCAGTGAGGACCACAGCAGTCGCCGGTCGCCGGTGACGGCGTCCAGGCGGTCGTAGCGGACCTTGGCCGGCACCGGGTGCATCATCACCAGCAGGCCCAGCGCGATCGGCAGCGAGATCCCGTCCACGGGGACGGTGTTCAGCGCCCCGTCCAGGCCGGGGAACCAGCGTCCGGCCAGCAGGCCGACGGCCATCGCCACGCCGATCCACAGCGGCAGCCAGCGGTCCAGCACCGACAGCCGGGCCGCCACGGGGCCGTCCGACGGCGAGCCGCCACCGGGCGCCCGCGCGGCCGGGGACGCGGTCACGGCGCGGGCTCCGCGGGGCGTGTCAGCAGTGCGGCCAGGCGGTCGGTGGCCTCGGGCAGCAGGCGGTAGTACACCCAGGTCCCGCGCCGCTCGCTGTCGACCAGGCCCGCCTCGCGCAGCAGCTTGAGGTGGTGGGAGATGGTCGGCTGGGACAGGTCGAAGGCCGGGGTCAGCTCGCACACGCAGACCTCGCCGCCCGCGCGGGAGGCGATCATCGACAGCAGGCGCAGCCGGACCGGGTCGCCCAGCGCCTTGAACACCGGGGCCAGTTCGGCGGCCCGCTCGGCGTCCAGCGGCGTGGAGAGCAGGCCGGGGCAGCACTCGGCGGGCGGCACGACCGACTCCTGTTTCGACATGTTTCTATATTGACAACCTTCGATGCTAGTGCGCAAGGTCGGGCAGGAGGACATCGGAGCGAGCTTCACGCGAGGGGCGCGCACCACGGCCAACCAGGCCGCCGCCCTGCGCGGGACCACCCGCCTCCGCTACGCCGCGACCGCGCTCGCCGCCAGCGGCGGCGCGTCCTCGGAGTGCCGCGGCCCGTCCCCGGTGGAGGTGGACGAGAGCTTCGGCTCCGGCCTGTGCCCCGGCGCCGACCGCGCCGCCCTGCCCGCCGAGGCCGTCGCCGCCTCGCTCGGGTGCGGCAACCCCACCGCCGCGGCCGAGCGCGGCTCCCACGTCGGCTGCGTCGCGGGCGCCCTGTCCTCCGCCGAGCACCGCGAGCACCTGGCTGCGGCCGGGCTCACCGACGTCGGGACCACCCCGACCCACGCCGTCGCCGACGGGACGCACTCCGCGATCATCCGCGCCACCCTGCCCGCCCGCGCGGGCGATCGGTGACGAAAAGGGGCGGCCCGCACCAAGCGGACCGCCCCTCGCCGACCACGCTCCCTCAGACCGCGCCCTCGCCCTGCCCGACGGCCCGGCGCTCCTCGCCCGCGCCCACCTGCCCCACATGGGGTTCGGGCGAGCCGAGCTGGCGGGTGGTCTCCAGCGGGCCGGGGACCTCCTTGCGGGCCACCGCCTCCGCCGCGCGCACGGCCTCGGCCACCGCCGGGTCCGGCGCGGTGTCGAACCAGTCGGCGACCGACGGGTCGTCCTGCTCCTGCGCGGGCGCGGCGGGCGGCTCCGGGGCCGGGGGCTCGTAGCGGAACACGCCGTCGTCACCCGGCTTGCCCAGCATCCTGGCGAAGCCCTCCAGGGCCTTGCCGTAGTCGCTGGGCACCAGCCACACCTTGTTCGCGTCGCCCTGCGCCATCTGCGGCAGCGTCTGCAGGTACTGGTAGGCCAGCACCTCGGGCGTGGGCCGCCCGGCCTTGATCGCGGCGAACACCTTCTCGATCGCCTTCGCCTGGCCCTGCGCCTGCAGGTACCGGGCCGCGCGCTCGCCCTGCGCCTTGAGGATGCGGGACTGCCGCTCCGCCTCCGCCGACAGGATCGACGCCTGCTTGGCGCCCTCGGCCGCGAGGATCTGCGACTGCTTCTGGCCCTCGGCGGTCTTGATCGCCGACTCGCGCTGGCCCTCGGCGGTCAGGATCATGGCGCGCTTCTCGCGGTCGGCGCGCATCTGCTTCTCCATCGAGTCCTGGATGGAGGGCGGCGGGTCGATCGCCTTGAGCTCCACGCGCGCCACCCGGATGCCCCAGCGGCCGGTGGCCTCGTCGAGCACGCCGCGCAGCTGGTTGTTGATCTGGTCGCGGGAGGTGAGCGTCTCCTCCAGGCTCATGCCGCCCACCAGGTTGCGCAGCGTGGTGGTGGTCAGCTGCTCGACGCCCACGATGTAGTTGGAGATCTCGTAGACCGCCGAACGCGGATCGGTCACCTGGAAGTACACGACCGTGTCGATGGACACGGTCAGGTTGTCCTGGGTGATCACCGGCTGCGGCGGGAACGACACGACCTGCTCGCGCAGGTCGATGCGGGCGCGCACCCGGTCCAGGAACGGCACCAGGATGTTCAGGCCCGGCGCCGCGGTGGTGCGGTAGCGGCCCAGGCGCTCGACCACCGCGGCCGTGGCCTGGGGGATCACCAGAACGGACTTCGCCACCGTGATCAGCACCAGCAGCACCAGGACTGCGATCAACACGATTGTGACGGTCAAAACCCACCTCCTCAGGTCCCCAGCACCACGGCGGTCGCGCCGGAGATCTCGACAACGGTCACTTCCGCGCCGGGTTCGAGCACGGCGTGGTCCACGGACCGCGCCGACCAGACCTCGCCCCCGATGCGGACCCTACCCCCGTGCCCGTCCACTGTGGACACGACGACGGCCGTGCCGCCCAGCAGCGCCTCCACGCCCGAGCGGTGCCCGAGGCCCTTGTCCAGGCGGCGCCTGAGCACCGGGCGGACCCCGGCGACCAGGCCGAGCGACAGGGCGGAGAACACGAGGGCGCTGACCACCGGATCGGCGCCCAGCCCCGCCGCGCCCGCCGCCCCGAGCGCGGCGGCGCCCAGCATGACGAGCACGAAGTCACCCGACAGAACCTCGGCCGCGATCAGCAGGACACCGAGGATCATCCAGATCAGCGCGGGCACGGAACCCATCCTTCCACCGATGCGGGGCGGGCGGGGGATCTTGCCGGAATCGGACTAATCCGGCAGCGGTTCCGTGACGAAATCGATCAGCCGCTCGACCGCGCCCAGGATCGCCGGCTCCAGGTCGCGGAACCCGCCGACCCCGGCGAGCACCCGCTGCCAGCCCTGCCACGTCTCGCCCCAGCCCAGCTCCG
This sequence comes from Actinosynnema pretiosum, assembly GCF_002354875.1. Taxonomy (GTDB): domain Bacteria; phylum Actinomycetota; class Actinomycetes; order Mycobacteriales; family Pseudonocardiaceae; genus Actinosynnema; species Actinosynnema auranticum. The sequence continues at coordinate 4,050,475 of NZ_CP023445.1, read as the reverse complement.
CGCACACCCCCTCCTTCCACGGCACGCCCCTGGGCACCACCGGCCACGCCGCGATCCCCACCGCCTCGGGCTTGACCGCCTGCCACACGTCCACGTACGGGTGACCGGTGACCAGCACGTCCGGGTCGCTGATCGCGGAGACCAGGCGGGACTCCTTGCTGCCGGGCACCAGGTGGTCCACCAGCACCCCGAGCCGCCTGCCGGGCCCGGTGCCGAACCCGGCGATCCGCTCGGCCAGCACGTCCACCCCGTCGAGGGGCTCGACCACCACGCCCTCCACGCGCAGGTCGTGGCCCCACACGCGCTCGACCAGCTCGGCGTCGTGCAGGCCCTCCACCCAGATGCGGCTGTCGCGGGCGGTGCGGGCCTTGAGGCCCTCCACGCGGATCGAGCCGGACGCGGAGAACGCGCGCGCCGCGGCGGGGGCGGCGGTCGGCGCGGGTCGGGTGAGGGTGACGGGGGCGCCGTCGATCAGGAACGCGGCGGGCAGCAGCGGGAACTGCCGGGTGCCGCCCCTGCGGTCCTCCAGCACGACCCGGCCCTGCTCGAACCGCACCACCGCGCCGCAGAAACCGGACGAGGCGTCCTCCACGACCAGGCCGAGCTCGGCGGGGACCTCGGGCACCTTGCGGCGCTTGGGGGCGGAGAGGACGTCGCGGCCGTAGTCGTGGGATCGCACGTCCGGGGACGTTACCCCCGGTCGGGCTACCGGGCGTGACAGCGCGCGGGCGGGGCGGCGTGGTGGTGCGCGGGGCGGCGGGTTCGGGCCTGCCGCGGTGACGGCCCCCGCGCGATCGCGGTCGCGGCTAGGTTGCCGGGCATGACCGAGCTGGGTCCCGTCCGCTGGCCACCCGACCCCGTCCGCACCGAGCGGCTCGTGCTCCGGGCCTCCGAGGCGCGCGACCGCCCGGCGCTGGTCGGGCTGTTCTCCTCACCGGAGGTGGCCGCGCACATCGGCGGCCCGCAGTCGCCCGAGCGGTTCGACCGCGCGGTGCTGGAGCGCGAGATGCCCGAGGTGCCCGGCAGGCGTCCCGGTTTCTTCGTGGTCGAGCACGACGGCGCGGCGATCGGCGTGGTCACGTTCGACCGGCGCCCCGCCGACAGCCCCACCCGCCCCGACGACGAGGTCATGATCGGCTACCTGTTCCTGCCGTCGGTGTGGGGGCGCGGGTACGCCGCCGAGGCGTGCGCGGCGGCGCTGGACTGGTGCGCCGGCGCGCTGCCCGGCGAACCGGTGGTGCTGTGCACCGCCGTCGCGAACGAGCGCTCGGTGCGCCTGGCCGCGCGGCTGGGGTTCACCGGGGTGGAGCGGTTCCCGGCGTACGGGACCGAGCAGTGGCTGGGCGTGCGCGTCCCGCCCCCGGTGCCCGGCTGACCCCCCGCCCGTCACGGACCGCGTTGCCGCAGGGATTGTCACCCGTTCGCGTGGTGAACGGGCCCGCGCTTTCGGGTGAGCGCACGGCGAGTGGGCGTGCGCGGGAGGTACCCAGGGGGTATGCGCGCGACGTGGCGGGGGTCGGTTGCGGTGGGGCTGGTGTCGTTCCCGGTGCGGTTGACGCCGGTGCGGCAGGAGCGCGGGGTGCGGCTGCACCAGGTGCACCGGGCCGACGGCGGGCGGGTGCGGCACCGGCGGGTGTGCGAGCTGTGCGGGGAGGAGTTGGCCGTCGCCGAGGTGGCGCGCGGCTACGACTCCGGGGACGGCGTGGTGCTGGTGGAGGACGAGGAGCTGGCCGGGGTGCGGGCGCTGCCCTCGCGGGCGGTGGAGGTGGTGCAGTTCTGCCCCGCCGGGCAGGTGGACCCGGTGCTGCTGGGGCGCGCCTACTACGTGGAGCCCGAGGAGCCGGGGACCGGGTCGTACTCGGTGCTGCGGGAGGTGCTGGAGCGCGGCGGGCTGGTCGGGATCGCCCGCGTCCCGCTGCGCGGGCGCGAGGTGGTGGCGGTGCTGCGACCGCGCGGCGGGGTGCTGGTGCTCCAGGTGCTGGTGTGGGCCGAGGAGGTGCGGGAGCCGGACTTCGTGGTGCCGGTCGCCGTCTCCGGGGAGCGGGAGCTGGGGCTGGCGGCCTCGCTGGTCGGGGCGATGACCGAGGACTTCGACCCCACCGCGTTCCCCGACGCCCACTCGGCCGGGCTGTCGCGGGTGGTGGCGGACAAGCTCGCCGAACGGCGACGGGAGCAGCAGGAGCGCGAACCGGCGGAACCGGCCGAGGTGCCCGAGGTGGACATCCCTGCCTCGCGCGCGCCGGACGAGACCGGGGGCGAGCTGCTGGCCGCGCTGCGCCGCAGCCTGGAGCGGCTGCGCGGCGGACGGCGCTGAACGAAGATATGCCAATACTTATGTACACAAGTCCTCCGATTCCTCGATCTGGCTAAATTTTTGCCTATAGTTTTCTCATGGCCTACGTGAAGCAGAACAGGTACGCGATCGCCGAGGCGCGTAACAAGCTCTCAGACCTGGTCGCCGAGGTGGAGGGCACCAACGAACGAATCACGATCACCAAGCACGGCAAGGACGCGGTGGTCATGATCTCCAGGACGGACCTGGAGGAGATGGAGGCAACGATCGACCTGCTCGGCGCCGATGACGAACGCAGTGTGGTCCTCAGGGCGTTACGCCAGGCTGAGGCCGATCTCGCTTCGGGCAAGATCGGCACCTTGGACGACCTCGCCGAGTCGTTGAAGCGGAGGGGGATCACCACGAACCCCGAGTAGCGTTCTTGATCACTAGGGATGAAAATGGCGCTATTCTCGCTAGGAATATGACCCAACTTGCGGCATTCCGGTACACAACCATCGCCAAAGCTGCCGTTGGTTGGTTAATGTTCCAGCATGTCCAAGCTCTCCAGTCCCCCGCCCTTCCGCATCGCCATCGCCCACGAGGCCCTGCGGCAGTTTGACATGCTTTCCCCGCGCGCGGCGCGCTCGGCAAACACGTTGCTGCGCACGGCAATGCGTCAGAACCCGGAGGAGCAGGGCGTCCGGCTCCACGGCGAGAAGATGAAGGGGTACCACCTGATCCGCAAAAGCGACTTCCAGATCACCTACAGCGTGGACTACGGCCGCCGAACGGTCCACGTCCTGCGGATCGAGTCCCGATGATCTTCGCAGCCCAGGGTCCACGCGCACGACGCAAAAAGAGGGTGGGGTCATGACAGCGCGTTACAAAGTTGTGGTGTCCCCTGCAGCGCAGACGGGTCTCGACGCCCTTCCAGGCAGGGTCGCAGCAGCCGTCGTGAACTTTCTGCGCATCAACCTGCGGCAGAACCCGAGTCGTGAAGGTGTCGAGCTTCGCGGCAGTCCACTCAAGGGGTGCCTGCTGGCCCAGCGGGGGCAGTACCGAGTGATTTACAAGATCGACTCGCCGGGCGGTGTCGTTAACGTCCTGCAGATCCTCCCGCAGAGGTGAAGCGGTGATCGACACGACCACGACCGTCATCTCGTTGTTCATGCCGGTGCTGGCGATGTTCCTCCGTCTGCTGATGCGTTACCTCATCGAACGCACCCGGTGGCGCAGTTCGGAGCGTCTGGTCCAACATTGCGGCCCTGACGTACTGCTCCTTCTGCCGCATCTTGCCCGTGAACTGCGAAAGCATGAAATTTCAAGCACTGCCGGACCGCGTACCCGCACACGGTGGTGGCGACGCCTGGGGTTGTAGAACCCTTCACCATGCGGTGAGTCCAGCTACGGCGCGATGACCCGCGCGCCTGGTTAGGCTCGCCGCATGGTGAAGATCGCTACCGCCGACGCCGTCGACCGCGCCGCGCTCGTCGAGTTCCTGCGCCCCCGCCACCGCGCGGTGCTCATGACCTCCCGCGCCTCCGGCGGCACCCAGTCCTCCCCCGTCACCTGCGGGGTGGACGCGCGGGGCCGGATCGTGGTGTCGACCTACCCGGAGCGGGCGAAGGTGCGCAACATCCGGCGCGAGCCGCGGGTGAGCCTGTGCGTGCTCTCCGACGACTGGGACGGCCCCTACGTGCACGTGGACGGCGTCGCCGAGGTGCTGGACCTGCCCAAGGCCCTCGAACCGCTGGTGGAGTACTTCCGCTGCATCGCGGGCGAGCACTCGGACTGGGACGAGTACCGGGCGGCGATGCTCAAGCAGGGCAAGGTGCTGGTGCGGGTGGCGATCGACGGCTGGGGGCCGATCGCCACCGGTGGTTTCCCGCCTGGGCGGTAGCGCGCGGGTCAGGACGCGCGCGGGGCCGGGCCCGCGGAGGGGGCGCCCGGTCGGGGTGGGCTAGTCGGCGCGGTGGTGCTCGCCGCCCCACCCGGCCGGGGCCTCCAGGAGCGCGCAGATCCGCTCGTCCGGCCCGGCGATGGCCGCCACGTGCCCGGTGGGCACCCGGCGCGGCCCGGCGACGGTGCTCGCCCCGAGGCCGTTCGCGGTGGCGAGCGCGGCGGCCAGGTCGGGGACGGCGAAGTAGGTCAGCCACCCCGAGGGCAGCGCCTGGTCGGTGCGCAGCCTGCCGGTGACGGCCCTGGGCTGCGCGGTGGTGCTGTCGTAGAGGGTGAAGTCCTCGTCCGGGGTGCGGCTGGTCCAGCCCAGTTCGGCCGTCCAGTGCGCGTCGTCCCGCTCGGGGTTGACCAGCTCGACCCAGCAGGGCTCGCCCGGTCTGGGCGGTGGCGCCCAGGGCCCGTGCAGCGGGCGGCCCGTGTCGGTGTCGGTGTGCGCGTCGATCACGCGCGGCTGCTTGGCGGCGAAGGTGACGCGCCAGGTGGGGTCCTGCCCCGGCGTGATGCGGGTGGCCAGGCGGTCGCCCGCCCATCCGCTGTAGGCGTCTCCGGGTTCGGCGATGACGACCCAGCCGAACAGCTCGGCGTAGAAGTTCATCGCGGACTCGGGTCGGGACGCGCTCAGCTCAAGGCGGCGCAGCCCTCGTGTGGTGGGGGTGGGCATCGGCTTCCGATCGGATTCTTGATCTAGGAACGCCTATCTATCGCAGGGTTTCGCTCCGGGGACAATGCGCCGTCCGGTGCCTGCGGTTGGGCTGAAAGGACTTGCCCGAGCGGCACCGGGCCGCCCAGGTGGAAGCCCTGGCCGACGCGGACGCCGAGGCTGGTGAGGGTGCGGACCTGCTCGGGGCGCTCCACCCACTCGGCGACGGCCGACAGCCCGAGCCCCTGGGCGATGCGCATGATCCCGGACACCAGGACCGCGTCGGGGCCGCGCTCGTCGATGCCGCGCACGAACTCGCCATCGATCTTGATGCCGGTGATGGGCAGGTGCTTGAGGTGCACGAACGAGCCGAACCCGGAGCCGAAGTCGTCCAGCACGATCCGGCAGCCGTGGCCGCGCAGCTGGTGGGCGAGGGTGCGGGCGGCGTCCAGGTTCGTCACGGCGGCGGTCTCGGTGATCTCGATGCCGAGCCTGCCGGGGGCCACCCCCGCCCCGGCGAGCCGGTCGAGGACGAACCCGCCGAACTCCGGGTCCTCCAGGGTGCGGCCGGAGACGTTGACGTTGAACCGCAGCTCGGGGTCGGGGTGGCGCACCAGGGTGTCGATGGCGGTGGCCAGCACCCACCGGTCGATCTCGTGCACCAGGTTGGTGCGCTCGGCCTCGGGCAGGAAGTCCGCCGGGCCCAGGCGCGGCTCCTGCCCGTCCTCCAGGCGCAGCAGCAGCTCGTGCCCCAGCACCCGGCCGGTGGCCAGGCGCACCATCGGCATCGCGTGCAGCGCCAGTCCCCCGCCGTCCAGGGCGCCGCGCAGCCGGTCCAGCACGGACACGCGCTTGACGGTGTCGGCGTAGTGGCCCGGCTCGTACACGGTGACCCGGTTGCGGCCCGCCGCCTTGCTCGCGTACAGCGCCAGGTCGGCGTTGGCCAGCACCAGCTCCCACGTGTCGCCGCCCGTGCCGTACCCGGCCACGCCGGTGCTGATGGTGGTGCGGGTGGCCGGGGTGGCCAGCGGCAGGCGGGCGATGGTGTCGCGCAGGTGCTCGGCGACGCGGGCGGCGTCGGCGGGGCCGGTGTCGGGCAGCACCACCGCGAACTCGTCGCCGCCCAGCCGCCCGATCAGGTGCTCGGGCTCCAGCCGGGTGCGCAGCGCGGCGGCCAGCGCCCGCATGAGCCGGTCGCCCACGGCGTGCCCGCGCAGGTCGTTGACGTCCTTGAAGTTGTCCAGGTCCAGCAGCAGCAGCGACCCGGTGCCGCCGGTGGCCAGGCGGCGCTCCAGCTCGCGGGTGACCGCCCGCCGGTTCGCCAGGCCCGTGAGCGGGTCCTGCTCGGCCAGCGCGAGCAGCTCGTCGTGCACGCGCCGGGACTGGGTGATGTCGTGCGCGGTGCCCAGCACCCGCCGCGGGGTCCCGTCGGGGTCGGTGACGACCTCGCCGAAGCACTCGAACCAGCGCTCGGTGACGCCGTCGCCCAGCGTCATGCGGTGCGTGTAGGAGAACCCGGCCCCGGTGCGCAGCGCCTCGGTGAGGGTGGACTGGATGGTCGGCAGGTCGTCGGGGTGGACGTGCCCGGTGTAGGCGGCGTAGTCCAGGGCGGTCCCGGCCGGGTAGCCGAACATGCCCAGCAGGGTGTCGGACCACTCGACGCGGTCCTCGGCGATGTGCCACTCCCAGGTGCCCATGCGGCCCAGCACCTGGGCGCGGCGCAGCGCGTCGGCCTCGTGGGTGGCCTCCAGCTCCCGGTCGCGCCAGGCGGTGACGTCGGCGACCCGGTACAGCAGGTCGCCGTCGGAGGCGTCGAGCCGCTGGCAGGTCACCTCCAGCCACCGGTGGCCCTCACCCGCCGGGGTCAGCAGCGCCAGGCCGGGCCTGGGCCGGTCGGGGGCTCCGGGGAGCAGCGCCGACAGGGAGCGGCCGGGCAGGTGCTCGGGATCGATGCCGAGGATGCCTGCCAGCGCGGGGTTGGCCCACCTCAGGGTGGTGGCGGGGTCCGTCACGCCGTAGCCGATGTCGGTCCGCTGGAGCACCTCTCGGTGCCACGCGCCGCCCACGCGTCCTCCCGGTGTCGCTGCCGTGCTCGTGGCTCCTGGTGTCCACGCGCGCCTCGTGGGCGCGCGGGTGGGGTCCCAGCCAACACCACTCAGCGCAGCCGCTCCAGTCCCCGCGCGGTGTCGGCGAGTCCGGTGGCCAGTTCGCCCAGCTCGACCGGGTCCGCGCCCTCCGCGGCGGCGGAGGCGACGTCCTCGGCGGCGCAGCGCAGCTGGAACAGCCGGTCCTGCAGGTCGGCCAGCTCCGCGGCGGAGAGCACGACGGCGTCCTCGGGCAGGCCGCCGCGCTGCACGGCGGCCCTGCGCTCGTAGGCGCGCTGGCGGCACGGCTGGGCGCAGTAGCGGCGCGGTCTGCCCACCCGGCCCTGGTCGGGCAGGGGTCTGCCGCACCAGGCGCAGTGGCGGGCCTCCTCCCGGCGGGGCCTGCGGGACGCGGCCGGGTCCGCGGCTGCGGGGTCGGCTTCGGTGCCGGGCGCGCCGGAGGGGTCGACGGCGTCACCGGCGCGCGCCGCGTCCGGGGTCGCGCCGGGGTGGTGGGAGGGGCCTGCCAGCTCCATGGGCGGCGACGGTAGCCGGACACCGGCTGGTTGTTCCAGCGCCACGCCGCCGGTGCACACTCGGCGCGTGAAGCTGAGCCATCGGTACCTGTCCGGCCCGAACCCGCGCGCCTTCGCGCACCGGGGGTGGCACCTGGGCGAGCTGGAGGGCATGGAGAACTCGCTGTCGGCGATGCGGCGCGCCGTCGCGGAGGGGTTCTCCTACCTGGAGACCGACGTGCACACCACCTCGGACGGGGTGGTCGTGGTGCACCACGACTCCACGCTCGACCGCACCACCGACGGCACGGGCGTGGTCTCGCAGCTGCCGTGGGCGCGGGTGCGCGAGGCGCGCGTGGGCGGGCGGGAGCCGGTGGTGCGCCTGGAGGAGCTGATGGAGGAGCTGCCGGGGGCGTTCCTCAACATCGACGTCAAGTCCGACGCCGCCGTCGCCCCGGTGGTGGAGCTGCTGCGCCGCACCGGCGCGCTGGGCCGGGTGTGCCTGGCCTCGTTCTCCGACGCGCGCCTGGCCAGGCTGCGCAGGCTGCTCGGCCCGGAGCTGCTGACCTCCATGGGGCCGCGCTCGGTGGCGGCGCTGTGGGCGGGCTGCCGCCTGCCGGGGCTGGCGGCGGCGGCGCGCGGGGTGATCGCGCAGGTGCCGGTGAACCAGGGCAGGCTCACGGTGGTGGACGCGCGGTTCGTGCGGGCGGCGCACCGGCGCGGCGGCGAGGTGCACGTGTGGACCGTCGACGAGGCCGACGAGATGCGGCGGCTGCTGGACCTCGGGGTGGACGGGCTGGTCAGCGACCGGCCGGACGTGCTGCGGGAGGTGCTGCGCGAGCGCGGGGCGTGGACGGCCACCTGATGTTCACAACAGGTTGGCCGAGGAGGGTCTGCCGAGGGGCTCTGGACGGATACAGTCCGCCCCCATGAGCGTGGCCGACAGCAGTGCGCCCCCCGCCGATCGCCGTAGAGAGCAGCGGGCCTGGATCTGGTACGACTGGGCGAACTCGGTGTTCCCCACATCGGTGATCACGGTGTTCTTCTCGCTGTACCTGGGCTCGATCGCGCAGGTGGCGGCGGAGGGCGACGCCGCCCGCAACGGGGCGAGCCCGTGCCGGGACGGCGGCCAGGAGAACTCGCTGGTCGACTGCGACATCTCGCTGTTCGGGCTGGAGTTCCCGGCCGGGTCGCTGTGGGGCTACCTGCTGTCGGTGGCCACCGTCATCCAGGTGCTGGTGCTGCCGGTCATGGGCGCCATCGCCGACCGCACCCAGAACAAGCGGGCCATGATGGGCGCGCTGGCGTTCACCGGCTCGGCCGCGACCATGGCGCTGGCCACCGTGACCGGCACGAACTGGCAGCTGGGCGTGGGGCTCTTCATCGTCGCCAACATCTGCTACGGCGCCTCGGTGGTGGTGTACTACGCGTTCCTGCCGGAGATCGCCACCCCCGAGGAGCGGGACGCGGTGTCCTCGCGCGGCTGGGCGTTCGGCTACCTCGGCGGCGGCCTGGCGCTGGCGCTGCACCTGGCGCTGTACCTGGGCCACGACGCGATCGGGCTGACCCAGTCGGAGTCGGTGCGGCTGGCGTTCGTGCTCTCCGGCATCTGGTGGGCCGCGTTCACGCTGGTGCCGCTGCGGGGGCTGCGCGCCCACCAGGCGCCGCACGGCGGCGAGCGCGGGTTCGGCGTGGTGACGGCCGGGTTCAAGGAGCTGGGGCAGACGCTGAGGTTCGCCAAGGGCTTCCCGCTGACGCTGGCGTTCCTGGGCACGTACCTGATCTACACCGACGGCATCGCCACGGTGGCGAACGTGTCGGCCCAGTACGGCAGCGCCGAGCTGAAGCTGGAGCAGTCGGTGCTGATCACGACGATCCTGATCGTGCAGTTCGTGGCGTTCTTCGGCGGGCTGCTGCACGGGTGGGGCGCGAAGCGCTGGGGCACCAAGCGCACGATCATGATCAGCCTGGGCGTGTGGATCGTGGTGGTGGGCGCGGCGTACTTCGTGCAGGCCGGGCAGCAGGGGCAGTTCTTCGCGCTGGCGGCCGGGATCGGCATCGTGCTGGGCGGCACGAACGCGCTGTCGCGGTCGCTGTTCAGCCAGATGATCCCGCCGGGGCGGGAGGCGCAGTACTTCTCCCTGTACGAGGTGGGCGAGCGGTCGACCTCGTGGCTGGGGCCGCTGGTGTTCGCCGGGGTCGGGCAGGCCACCGGCTCGTTCCGGCTGGCGATCGTGTCGCTGGTGGTGTTCTTCGCCGTCGGGCTGGTGCTGATGGTGTTCGTGCCGGTGCGCCGGGCGATCAAGGAGTCGGGGAACCCGGTGCCGGAGACGGTCTGAGGTCCCTCAGCCTCAGGTGGTGGTGGCGGGGTCGGGGGTCTCCCCCGGCCCCGTTTTTGTCGTCCCCGCGACGGCGGCGAGCGCGGTGGTGGCGGCGGCGAGCAGCCACGGGTGGTGGTAGGCCAGGACGGGTGGGGCGAGCAGGCACCAGGCGGTCCACGCGGTGGTCGCGGTGGCGGCGGCCACGCTCCAGCGGGCGCCGGGGGCTTCGCGGCGGTGACCCGCCCACAGGGCGGCGGCGGTGGTCCAGGCGGCGGCCTGGGTGAGCAGCGCCCACGCCAGGGCCGGGCCCTCGGCGGCCAGCAGCGGCAGGCCGAGGGCGGCGGCGGCCGTGGCGGTGAGCGCGGCGGTGGTGGGGCGGCCGGTGAGCAGCGCGACCAGGGCGAGCGGGGCCAGCGCCAGCACCAGCAGGTCGGCGGCGGGGACCGGGACGTTCGCGCGCAGGGTGGTGGTGGCCTCCTGCACGGCCAGCAGGGTGTGCGCGAGCAGGCCGGTGAACGCGACCAGCCGCACCGCCGCGCCCGCCCGCGTGTCCCCCAGGCGCAGCCGCGCGGCCAGGGCGACCGTGGCGGCGGCCTCGGACCAGCCCGGCCAGCCGTGCTCCCGGTCCAGGTCGTCCTCGCGGCCTGCCAGGAACACCTCGGTCATCTCCTCGCCGCGCTCGGCGCGGTACCCGGCGGGCAGCAGTCGCAGCAGCGCCCGGTAGCGGCGCTCCAGGTTGCCGCCGTCGTCCGTCCCGGAGCTCATCCGGTCTCCCTGGCCCTGAGGGCGGCGCTCGCCGCGCGCACGGTGGCGTCCAGGCGGGCGACCTCGGCGGTCAGCGCGCGCACGCCCGGTTCGGTGATGCGGTAGTAGCGGCGCAGCCGGCCCTGGTGCACCTCGTCGCGGTCCGGTTCGGCCAGGCCCTCGGCGACCAGGCGGTCGAGCACCCCGTAGAGGGTGCCCACCCGCAGCCGGGTGCGCCCCTCGGACAGCGCGTCGACGCTCTGGACGATCGCGTAGCCGTGCCGGGGGCCCTCGGTGAGGGCGGTCAGGACGAGGAGCGCCTGCTCCGTCATGGACTTCACGAGACACGTTATATCGCGGGGCATGATATGAGGTCCAGTCCCGCTCGCCCACCTGAGTGACCGCGCCCGGTGCCGGGCGCATTAAGGTTGCGCGCCGTGGAACCCACCAACCCCGCACTCGACCCGACCGACGCCCTGGCGTCCGTGCCCGCCGCCGGGGCGCGGCGCGGGGTGAGGGCTGCGGGCAGCCTGCGGTTCTTCTTCGGCCCGATGGACTGCGGCAAGTCCACCCTGGCCCTGCAGATCGACCACAACCAGGCCCGCCAGGGCCGCTGCGGCCTGCTGCTGGTGCGCCACGACCGCTCCGGCACCCCCACCATCTCCAGCCGCATGGGCCTGGCCCGCCGGGCGCTGGAGGTCCACGACGAGATGGACCTGGGCGCGCTGGTGCGCGAGCACTGGGGGCGCGGGCAGCGGGTGGACTACCTGATCGTCGACGAGGCCCAGTTCCTCGACCCCGAGCAGGTCGACCAGCTCGCCGAGCTCGCCGACGACGCCCAGATCGACGTCTACTGCTTCGGCCTGGCCACCGACTTCCGCAGCACCATGTTCCCCGGCTCGCGCAGGCTGTTCGAGCTGGCCGACGAGCTCAACGCCATCCAGGTCGAGGTGCTGTGCTGGTGCGGCCTGCCCGGCCGGTTCAACGGGCGCGTGCACGACGACGTGCTGGTGCGCGACGGCAGCACGGTCCTGGTGGCCGACGTGGTGCAGGTCGCCGCGGACGACGTGCGCTACCAGGTGCTGTGCCGCAAGCACTACCGCACCGGCGACCTCGGCCCGTCCGCCGTGCGCGACGGGCAGCTCAGCCTGACCTGAGCACCCCTCACCCCGGCGCATAATGGCAACACGCGTTGCCGGACGCGGGACGGGCCGGAGGTGGGTGGGACGTGGACGAGGACGTGCTCGGGCAGGTCGGCGAGCGGCTGCGCGCGCTGCGCACCTCGCGCGGGGCCACGCTGGCCGACCTGGCCGAGGTCACCGGGATCTCCAAGAGCACCCTGTCGCGGCTGGAGTCCGGGCAGCGGCGGCCCAGCCTGGAGCTGCTGCTGCCGATCGCCCGCGCCCACCGGGTGCCCCTGGACGAGCTGGTCGGCGCGCCGCCCGTGGGCGACCCGAGGGTGCGGCTCGCGCCGGTGCGGCGCAACGGCATGACCGTGGTGCCGCTCACCCAGCAGCCCGGCGGCATCCAGGCGTACAAGATGCTCATCCCCTACCGGGGCGACGAGCCCGACCCGCGCACCCACGGCGGCTACGAGTGGCTGTACGTGCTCGCGGGCAGGCTGCGGCTGGTGCTCGGGCAGCACGACGTGGTCCTGGTCTCCGGCGAGGCCGCCGAGTTCGACACGCGCGTGCCGCACTGGTTCGGCGCCGCCGAACCGGACCGGCCGGTGGAGGTGCTGAGCCTGTTCGGCAAGCAGGGCGAGCAGATCCACATGCGCACCGGCTCCGCGCGCAAGGACGGCTGAGCGCGGTGGCCGTCCCGCCCGAGCGCGCGCGGCTGCTGGGGCGGCTGGCCGGGCACGTGGCGGCGCTGCGGCCCGGCGGGATCGCGCGGGTGGCCGTGGACGGGGTCGACGGGGCCGGGAAGACCACCTTCGCCGACCACCTCGCCGCCGCGCTCGCCCCGCTGGGACGGCCGGTGGTGCGGGCGGGCGTCGACGACTTCCACCACCCGCGCGCCCTCCGCCACCGGCGCGGCGGGCACGACCCCGAGGGGTTCTTCGCCGACTCCTACGACTACCCCGCGCTGCGCCGCGCCCTGCTCGACCCGCTCGCGCCCGGCGGCGACCGCCTGGTGCGCACCGCCGTCTTCGACCACACCGCCGACCGCCCCGTCGAGCGGGCCCCTCGGCTCGTCCCGGCGGACGCGGTGCTGCTGCTCGACGGGATCTTCCTGCACCGCGACGAGCTCGCCCCGCTCTGGGACTGCGGGATCTTCCTGCGCGCCTCCTTCGCGGTCACCGCGCCGCGGATGGCCGGGCGCGACGGCTCGCACCCCGATCCGGGGCACCCCTCGAACCGCCGGTACGTCGAGGGGCAGCGCCGGTACCTGTCCAGGTGCCATCCTGAGGGCCGCGCGTGCGCCGTCGTCGACCACGACGATCTGCGCGCCCCCGCCCTGCTCCGCCTGGGCCGGCACGGGTAGCCACCCCCGTGCGGGAGGCGATTGGTCCGACCGGGGCAGGGACTGGGAGAGTAGGCGGCGCAGCCGATCGCGAGGGGGGAGACCGTGCGGAGCCTTGCGGAACCACCCGCATCGATGGAACCCGGACCCGGCGGGGCGGAGCGGGTCGCGGCCCGCTTCGACGACCTGCTGCGCAGGCGCGCCGACCTGGAGGCGGTGGCGCGCGCCGCCGCCGAGCTGACCGGCCTGCCCGCGCGCCTGGTCGACCGCACCCGCCGCGTGGTCATCCGGGTCGAGCCCGACGGCGAGCGCCGCGACAGCCCCGCCCGCCCCGAACCGGACTGGCTGGCGGTGCGCGTGCTCGACGGCGCGGCCACCCTGTGGCTGGAGAGCCCGGCGCGCGGACGCGACCTGGACACCCTGGTCCTGGAGCGCGCGGGCGCGGCGGCTGCCCTGCTGATCCGGCACCGCCCCGTCACCACCCCCGCGCACACCCCGGCCGCGCCGCTGCTGGAGACCGCGATCGCCGCGGGCACCCCCCTGGAGGCCCGGCTCGCCGCGCTGCGCGCGCTGGGCCTCAACCCGGAGGGCAGGCTGCGCGTGCTGGCCCAGCCGCACGGCAAGGTCCTGGTGCAGCCCGAGGGCGACCCGGTGCCGGTGCGCGGCCGGGCGGGCGTGGGACCGGCGGTGCCCGCGCACCGGCTGCCCGAGTCGGCGGCGCGCGCGCTGACGGCGCTGCGGCTGACCGCCGAGGGCACCACCGCCGACCCCGGCCCGCGCGTGGTGCGCGCCGAGGACCTGGGCGGGTTGGAGATGCTGGCGGCGGCGGTCGCGCCGGGCACCACGACGCCGGACGCGGCGGTGCTCACGGCGGCGGCCGAGGAGGCGCCGTGGCTGCTGCCGACGCTGGTGGCGGTGGCGCGCGCCCCGAACCAGCGGGCCGCCGCGCAGGAGCTGTTCGTGCACCACTCGACGTTGCGGGTGCGGCTGCAGCGGGCCGAGGTGCTGCTGGGGTGGAGCCTGCGCGACGCGGCGGGGATGCTGCGGCTGCGCCTGGCGCTGGCGGTGCGCCTGCTGGGTCGCCCGGTCTGAGCCCCGCCCGCGGTGGGCGGCTCTCGCAGCGTCACGAGGGAACCTCCTCCCGTTTCCCCCGTTCGTGGTTGGTCGTCCCTCTGGCGGGTATTGCCACCCCTGACCCCGCACGGGGGCGCCGGGTGCTCGACCCGCCCGGCTCGGCACGCGGAACGCAGGGAGGCGCAGGAGCAGTGGCGGACCAGGACAACCCCGGCCAGTTCGGCAACCGCGAGGACACCGAGGAGCAGGCGCGCAAGGGCGGCCAGGTCAGGCAGGACGGCACGAGCAGCGGGGTCACCAGCGGCGCCTTCGGCGAGCCCGAGTCCGCGGACCCCTCGCTGGCCGGTCGCGCGGGCGCGCACGCCCAGCCCACCGAGGCCAAGGCCGCGGGCGGCGAGCACAGCCACGACAACGGCTGAGCCGCCCCGAGCGCGGCGCCGAAGGCCCCCGTCCGCCCCTCCGGACGGGGGCCTTCGCGTGCGCCCCGCTCCGCCGACCCGACCACACGGACGGGTGGTGACTGCGGCACGCCGCAGCCGTGCTCACCCGAATTCCTCGCGACTTGGCAACATTCGGTGCGCGGCGGGCCCCGAGTGCGGCACACTGTCGGGCCGTGACCACGACGGCGCGGCTCAGCGCGGGCATCCTGCTGCACCGGACCGGTGCGGACGGGCGGACCGAGGTGCTGCTCGGGCACATGGGCGGCCCGTTCTGGGCGCGCAAGGACGCGGGGGCCTGGTCGATCCCCAAGGGCGAGGTGGAGGACGGCGAGGAGCCGCGGGACGCCGCGCGCAGGGAGTTCGCCGAGGAGCTGGGGGTGCCCGTGCCGGACGGGCCGCTGGAGCCGCTCGGGACGGTGCGCCAGTCGGGCGGGAAGACCGTCGTGGCGTGGGCCCTTCGTGGGGATCTGGACCCCGACACGGTGACTCCGGGAACCTTCGAGCTGGAGTGGCCCAGGGGTTCCGGGCAGCTCAGGGCGTTCCCGGAAGTCGACCGGGTCGGCTGGTTTGACCTGGCCGAGGCCGCTCGACTGGTGGTGACCGCGCAGCGCGGCCTCCTGGCCCGCCTGCCCGGCGCCCAGCCGCCCGACGAGCCCGATCCGGGTGGTGTCGCCGCTGGTGAGGGGGACGGCGGGTGAGCACGGGGGTCTCAATCGGCACTGAGGACTTCGTGTCGATCATGTGACTAGGACTACGTTTAGTGGCCGTCCGAACGGGTGAGCCCAACACGGGCGAGCTACCCCGCAGTAACCGTCCACTCGCGACGGGCGACGTCGCCTCCGGGCGACAAGCAGATAACCATCTGTAATCAACTTGCTGTCGGAGTTGGCTACTGGTGGGTTAAATCCGGTGTAATGTCGCACAACGTGGTCGTAACACGGTGACCGGAGCACGATCAGACGCTACGGCTACTCCGTCAGTGTGACGCTGTAGCCCAAGAGCCTGATGGCGCGTCACGATCCCGTCGCGCGGACCTCCCCTAGGTGGGAGCCTTCGTTGACTGGTGAAAGACGTCACTGTGGGCGACCAGAAATCCATACCGGGAACGAACGGAGCAGTCCGGTCGTTGCACTCGGTGAGCACCAGCCTGGGCCCCGGCCCTGAGCCGAGCGAAAGGACACCGCAATGGCCGACCGCGTTCTACGGGGTAGCCGGCTCGGAGCAGTCAGCTACGAGACCGACCGCAATCACGACCTCGCCCCCCGCCGGTCGGTGCGGTACGCCTGCCCCAAGGATCACGACTTCGAGGTCCCCTTCTCCGACGACGCCGAGATCCCCCACACCTGGGAGTGCCGCCTGCACGGCCAGGAGTCCAAGATCATCGACGGGAACGAGCCCGAGGCCAAGAAGGTCAAGCCCCCGCGCACCCACTGGGACATGCTGCTGGAGCGCCGCTCGATCCCCGAGCTGGAGGAGCTGAAGGGCCGGCGCACCCGCACCGCATAACTCCTGGAAGCGGACGCCTGGGCGCCCAGGAGGGAAAGCGCCTCCCGCGCGCCCACCGCTCCGCCTCACTCCTCGCCCGGTCGCACGTGAGGGCCCCACCGCCGAGCGGTGGGGCCCTCGTCGCGCACGGGGCCGGGCCCACACTGCGGGCGCCGTCCGCACCGGGCGCTCCCCCGGCCCGGACGGCGCCCGCGGTCGTCGTGCCGCTAGCGGTTCGCCCCGGCCTTCGGCTTCGGCGCGAACAGGTCCCGCAGCTGCGTGAACCGCCGCCGCAGCCCCCACTTGGTGACCCGCACCAGCGCCTCGCGCACCACGTCGCCGCTCATCTTCGACTGCCCGATCTCCCGGTCCGTGAAGGTGATCGGCACCTCCACCACCCGGTACCCGCGCTCCACGGTCCGCCACGCCAGGTCGATCTGGAAGCAGTACCCCGCCGACGCCACGTTGTGCAGCTTCAGGTTCCGCAGCACCTCGGCCCGGTACGCCCGGAACCCGGCCGTGATGTCCTTGATCCGCGCCCCCAGCGCCAGCTGCGCGTACAGGTTGGCGCCCCGCGAGAAGAACTCGCGCTTCTTCGGCCAGTTCACCACCGCCCCGCCGGGCGTGTACCGCGACCCGATCACCAGGTCGGCGTCCGGCAGCGCGGCCAGCATCCGGGGCAGGTCCTCCGGCGCGTGCGACCCGTCGGCGTCCATCTCCACCAGCACGGCGTAGCCCCGGTCAAGGCCCCACCCGAACCCGGCGACGTAGGCGGCGCCCAGACCGGCCTTCTCGGTGCGGTGCAGCACGTGCACCCGCTCGTCGGCGGCGGCCATCGCGTCGGCGATCTCGCCCGTGCCGTCCGGGCTGCCGTCGTCGACCACGAGGGCGTGCACGTCCGGCAGGGCGGCGTGCAGCCGCTTCACGATCTTCCCGATGTTGTCCCGCTCGTTGTAGGTCGGGATCACCACCAGCACCGGCCCGAGCTCGCGGTCAGGCTGCGCCTGCTGGTCCGACATCCGTCTCCTCCTCGCCGCCGCCCGGTCCAGGGCGCCGGACGCTTTCCGTCGTCCGATCACGTTCAGTGCCGGGCTCGCGCCCGTGCCCACCGGGCCCGGTGCGGGCATCCCCCGCTCGGGCCACCGTCCAGGCCGAGGGGCAAGCCTAGTCCCTCCCCCGGTGACGGCCCCCGCCACCAGCGGGATCGGCGCGCCGCACCCCGCCCGCGACGCCGCCCGGCAGCACTGTACGCGCACGTCACCACCCGTTCGGCGCAGTGGTAGGCGTAAGCCGGGGAAAGATCGGGAACCCTGAGCCAGGAAATCGGGGTTGTCACCGATGCGGTGACCCCCCGCCCGAGGAGAAGGTGGAGGCATGACGACGACGTTGAGCAGGCCGCGTGAGCAGAAAGTGATCGCCGGGGTGTGCGCGGGCCTGGCCCAGCGCTACGGCTGGAAGCCGAACACCGTCAGGTTGCTGTTCGTGCTCTCCTGCCTGCTGCCCGGCCCCCAGTTCATCATCTACCTCGCGCTCTGGATCATCATGCCCTCGCGCGGCTACTGACCAGCGCGGCCACGCCGTCGAGCACCCGCCGCAGTCCGAAGGCGAACGCGTGCTCGGCGTCGTGCGGGGCCCGGTGGGCGGCGCCCGCCGCGGCGCCCACCCGCACCGCCAGCGGGTAGCGCTCCTCGTCCAGCACCGCGGCCAGCGCAGGGCCCACCTCGGCCCACCACCGCTCGTCCCCCACACCGGAGCCGGCCCGCGCGCGCTCCGCGTCCACCGCGGCGCGCGCGGTGGCCCGCACGTGCCCCAGCACCAGGGTCAGCACGGCGTCCATCTCGACCTCGTCCAGGCCGATGCCGTCCACGGCGCCCAGCTCGTGCTCGTACTTGCCGATCGTCCCCGGCCCCAGCACCGCCCGGTGCAGCGGCGCGTCCAGCAGCCACGGGTGCCGCAGCAGCAGCGCCCGGTTGTCCCGCGCCACCGCCTCCAACCGCTCGCGCCACCCGCCGCCCACCGGCTCGCGCGGCGTGGACGCGCTCACCGCGTCCACCATCGCCTCCACCAGCTCCGCCTTGCCCGGCACGTGCGTGTACAGCGACATCGTGCCCACGCCCAGCGCCTGCGCCACCCGCCGCATCGACAGCGCCGCCAGCCCGTCGGCGTCGGCCAGCGCCACCGCCGCCGCCACGATCCGGTCCACACCGGGCCCGCCGCGCCGGGTGGGCCGCGTGTCGGTGCGCCACAGCAGCGCCAGCACCCGCGCCGGGTCGTGCTCGTTGCTCACCGGGCCAGTCTGCCAAACCGGCCCGCCGGATCAGTCGGCCAGCGCCGCCCGGACGATCTCCAGCGCCTCCTGCGCGGTCAGCCCCTGTTCGCGCGCGGTGGCCGCGAACGCGCGCGCCGCCCCCAGCACCAGCTCCCGGCTGCGCTCCCCCGCCGCGCTGACCACCGTGCCCGCCCGGCCCCTGGTCTCGATCAGCCCGGCCTCCTCCAGCTCCCGGTAGGCGCGGGCCACGGTGTTGACCGCTATGCCCAGCTCGGCGGCCAGCGCGCGCACCGTCGGCAGCCGGGTTCCCACCGCCAGCTCGCGCTCGGCGATCCGGCGGGCGAACTGGGAGCGCACCTGCTCGTAGGGCGGCACGGGGGAGACCGGGTCGAGACTGATCACCGGTCGATAGTGGCAGAACGTCCGGGTTCCCCGTCACCCCGCACGCCGAAGCCCGCGTCCGGGACGGCGGCGCGGACGCGTCCCGGCTGCGACCGGGACGCCGGGACGGGGCGTGCCCCGACCGGATCACCCCGGCCCGCACGGATGGGGTTTCGCCCTGCCCCGCTCGGGGGAGTTCGGGGACGACAGCGCGTCCACCCTCGCCACGACGGGGTGGCCGGGGGCGCGCCAGGAGGAGGAAGTCGCCGCGTGAGCCTGTACGAGGGGTTCTCCGTCACCCACCGCCGCTACGTGCCGCACTCGCACGCCCGGCGCGGCGGCGGCCTGGTGGACCCGGCTTTCCCGCTGTCGCTGTTCGGCGAGGTCGCCGCCGAGCTGCTGATCCGCTCCGACGGCGACGAGGGCCTGTTCGACGGCTACACCTCGGTGGAGCTGCCCGCCCCGGTCCAGGCGGGCGACGTGGTGGAGGCCGACGCGACCCTGGTGCGGATCGGCAACCGGGCGCGGGAGGTCGAGTTCGAGGCGCGCGTGGTGTGCCGGGCCGCCCCGCTGCGCGGCCCCACCGCCGCCGACGTGCTGGAGCCGCCGCTGGTGGTGGCCAGGGCGCGCGGCACGCTCGTCGTGCCCACCCCGGCGGACTGAGCCAGGGGGCTAGGTCCGCCGGGCCGAGCGCGCCAACCGGTCCGCCAGCGCCGCCACCAGGTCGCGCAGCTCGTCCGGGCGCTCCACGGCGAACGGCAGGTCCAGCGCCGCCAGCACACCCGGCAACCAGTCCAGGCTCTGCACCCGCAGCTCCACCCGGACCCACCCCGCGCCCGCCTCCCCGATCACCGCCACCGACGCGGGCAGGCGGGCGCGGACCTGCTCGGCGCTCCCCCCGATCCGCAGGACCACCTCGTGCCGGTGCGGGGCGGTCGCCAGCCCGGTCAGCACCCGCTCCACCGGGTCCCGGTCCGGCGGCGGGGTGAACGAGCCGGGCAGGGTCCGCGCGTCCGCGATCCGGTCCAGCCGGAACGTGCGCTCCTGCCCGACCGCCGGGTCCTCGCCGGTGACGTACCAGCGGCCCGCGTGGGCCACCAGCCCGTGCGGGTGCAGCACGCGCTCGCTGCGCCGCCCGTCGGCGGCCCCGTACCGGATCGACACCGGCCTGCGCCCCCGCACCGCGTCGGCGATCGTGAGCAGCACCGCCCCGTCGGGCCCGGCGCCGCCGTCCGCCGCGCCGGTGAACGCGACCGACTCCAGCACGGCCGCCAGCCTGCGCCCCAACCGCTCCGGCAGCACCCGCCTGATCTTCGCCGCCGCCGTCTCCCCCGCCGCGCCCGCCGCCGTGGTCAGGCCCGTGCGCCGCCCGGCCACCAGACCCAGCAGCACGGCCAGCGCCTCGTCGCCCCCGAGCATCAGCGGCGGCAACCGGTAGCCGCGCGCCAGCCGGTACCCGCCGTACCGGCCGCGCACCGACTCCACCGGCACGTCCAGGTCCAGCAGGTGCTCCGCGTACCGGCGCACCGTGCGCTCGTCCACGCCCAACCGGTCCGCGAGCTCCGCGGCCGTGCGCACACCTCCCGACTGGAGCAGGTCCAGCAGGGCGAGCACGCGGGCTGTGGGACGGGGCACAACGGGCAATCATGCCCCGGATACCGGGCGGGTTCCGCCCGGTATCACTCCTAGCGTCCCTGCCACCGGCGCCGGACCCGGCGCCGCACAAGGGAGGAACCACCGTGGACTTCGCCTCGATCCGCGTCATCACCGCCGACGTCGCCCGCCTCGTCGGCTTCTACGAGCGCGTCACCGGCGTCACCGCGACCTGGGCCAACGAGGACTTCGCCGAACTGGCCGTCGGCGGCGCCACGCTCGCGATCGGCAGCACCCGCACCGTGGGCCTGTTCGCCCCCGGCTCGGCCCACCCGGCCGACAACCGCAGCGTCATCGTCGAGTTCCGGGTCGACGACGTGGACGCGCTCCACGCCGACCTGACCGGCGCGGTGGCCGGGTTCGTGACCGAGCCGACCACCCTGCCGTGGGGCAACCGCTCCCTGCTGCTGCGCGACCCCGACGGCAACCTGGTCAACCTCTTCACCCCCGTCACCCCGGAGGCGATCGCCCGCTCCGCGCGGCGGTGAGGGGCGCGGGGCCGCCCCTCACCGCCGGGGCGGCCCCGCGGGATCAGCCCCGCTCGTGGATCGTCCGCCCGCGCAGCACCGTGCGCAGGCACGTCGGCGCGGGCCCGTCCAGGTCCGGCAGCGCGGGCACCCGCGAGCGCGGGTCCAGTGACCAGCGCTGCACCCGGTTGTCCGGCGCCGTCACCGACAGCTCCCCCGCCTCCCACACCGCGTACGTCGCGGGCGCGCCCGGCTGCAGGGTGCCGGTGATGCCGTCGTCCACCCCGGCCGCCCGCCAGCCGCCCCTGGTGTGCGCGTTGAACGCCGCCCTCGGCGAGATCCCCGACCCGGCCGTGCGGTGGTGCACCGCCGCGCGCACCGCCGCCCACGGCCCCACCGGCGTCACCGGCGCGTCCGACCCGAACGCCAGGATCACCCCGGCCGACGCCAGCACCGAGAACGGGTTCAGCCCCGCCGCCCGCTCCACGCCCAGCCGCGTCGCGTACATGCCCTCCGCGCCGCCCCACTCGGCGTCGAACACCGGCTGCACCGACGCCACCACGCCCCACGAGGCGAGCTTCGCGGCCTGCTCGGCCGTCACCATCTCCAGGTGCTCCAGCCGGTGCCTGCGCGCCGCCAGCGCCGGGACCCCGACCTCGGCCGCCGCCCGCTCGAAGCCCTCCACGACCGCCGCCACCGCCGCGTCGCCGATCACGTGGAACCCGCCCTGCAGCCCCTCGCGGGTGCACGCCACCAGGTGCGCGGCCACCGCGTCGGCGTCCAGGTACAGCGCCCCGGTGGTGTCCGGCGCGTCCGCGTACGGGGCGTGCAGCGCGGCGGTGCGCGAACCGAGCGCGCCGTCCGCGAACAGGTCGCCCGCCAGGCCGCTCACCGGCAGCCCCACCGGCTTGAGCGCCCCCCAGTACGCGAACACCTGCGGCCCGTCCTCCGCGGCGAGCAGGTCGGCCAGGTCGTCCCGGCTGGAGATGTCCGGACCCGCGCACTCGTGCACGGCCGCGATGCCCAGCGACGCCGCGTGCCGCAGGAACGCCGCCTGCGCGTCCCGGCGCTGCCCGGCCGGGATGGCGTCGCGGGCCGCGCCGCGCACGTGGTGGTGGGCGGCGCGGGTGAGCGGGCCGTCCGGGGAGAAGCCCTCGGCGCCCTCGGTGCCCGGCGCGAGCGCGATCAGGGCGGAGGTGGCCAGCGCGGAGTGCACGTCCACGCGGGACAGGTACACCGGTCGCCCGCCCGCGGCCTCGTCCAGCTCGGCGCGGGTGGGCGGGCGCTGCCCGCTCCAGCGGGTCTCGTCCCAGCCGTGGCCCCACAGCAGGGCGCCGTCGGCGCGGCGGACCCGGTCCAGCAGCTCGGCGGCCGAACCGCAGCCGGTCAGGTCGAGGCCGGTGAGCTGGAGGCCCGCGGAGGTGGCGTGCACGTGGGCGTCCACGAACGCGGGGGCGACGAACGCGCCGTCCAGCTCGACCACCTCGGCGTCGGGGTGCAGCGCGCGGCCTGCCGCGTCCTGGCCGAGCCACACCACGACGCCGTCGGTGACGGCCATGGCGGTGGCGTCCGGGGCGGTCGGCGAGTAGAACCGGCCGCCGGTGAGAAGGGTGGTAGTCACGCCTGGTGAGTCTGCCCCTGCGCGGACGGCGGTCGCACGGCAGGTGCGGCCTGGGCGGCGCTCCACCGCGGGTGGCGTGACCTGCGCCGCACCAGCCGTCGGGACGGGGCGCCGCGCACCGGCGGGGACCACCGGGGACGAGGGCGCGGCGTGCCGGCCGCGGCAGCCGTTGTGGATCTTGCCTGGTGCTTCCGGGTCGGTTTGGTTCTTGTCTGTGGAGGGGTGGTTTGGTTTTGTTCCACACTGAAGGAATAAATTGGAATAAACCCCTGCCACGATCGGGCGACCCAGCGCGCCCCCCGCCCCCGCTCCGGTCAGCCTTGCCGCATGAGGAAACTCGTTCGCGCCCTCGTGACCTGCTGCGCAAGCCTCGCGCTGGCCGCAGGCCCGGCAGCCCCCGCCGCGATCGCCCAGCCCAACGGCGTCTACCTGGTCGAGAGCAGGATCGGCGACAGCACCCTGCTGCTCACCGCGGGCCTGCCAGGCAGCACCGTCCCCGTCGCCAGCACCTCCACCAGCGAGGGCGAGCAGTTCTGGCTCGTCTCCCGCGTCACCGACCAGAGCTGGACCATCTACGACGTGCTCGGCGAGGACTACCTCGGCTTCGACGGCGGCAGCGGCGTCACCCTCGGCACCCAGCCCTACCAGTGGTTCATCGAGGAGGTGACCACCGCGAACGGCGGCTACTCGGTGATCGTCGTGCCGGACACCAGCCCGCGCCTGGTGCTCACCGTCGCCGACACCGCGGGCGCCACCCGCCCGCTGTCGCTGACCGCCGACGCCGACCAGGACTCCCAGCACTGGCAGCTCCAGTCGCTCAGCCGCTGAGCACTCCCCCGGCCCCCACCGGACCACCGCTCACCGCGTCAACCCCACCCGGTCCCCCAGCCACGGCAGCCAGCGGGTGAGCCCCGGCCCCCACACCTCCCACCCGTGCCTGCCGGGCAGCACCACCAGCTCCACGTCCATCCCCGCGTCCCGCGCCGCCGCGAACATCCGCTCCCCCTGCGCCCGGAAGTCCTCGTCCCCCTCCCCCACCACGAACCGCCCCGCCACCTGCGGGAACCTCGTCCCCGCCAGCACGTCGCGCGGGTTGACCGCCCGGAACGCCGCCTCGTCCCCGCCGAACGCGTCCGCCACCGTCTGCTCCCGCGTCCCGCGCCGCGGCTCGTCCTCCCCCGAGATCGACAGGAACGTCGGGTACCGCTCGGTCGCCGTCACCGCCATCTGCACCGCGCACGTGCCCCCGTGCGAGAACCCGCCGAACGCCCACGCCGCCGGGTCCGGGTCCACCCGCAGCGTCGAGGTGATCCAGTCCGGGACGTCCCGCACCAGGTACGTCCGCGCGTTCCCCAGCCTCGAATCGAGGCACATCGGGTTGCCCACCGACGAGCCGCCCAGGTCGTCCGGCACCACCACCACCGGCGCCAGCCCCGCGTGCTCGGCGGCGTAGGCGTTCATCCGCTCCGCCAACCGCCCGCCCGCGAGCCAGTCCCCCGGCGCCCCCGGCTGCCCGTTCACCAGCACCAGCACCGGCAGCAGCGGCCGGGGCGCCACCAGGTACGCGGGCGGCAGCCACACCCACCCCGGCCGCGCCGCCAACCCCGACACCGTGCCGGGGATGCTCACCTGCGCCACCACCCCCCGCTCCGGCAGGTCGGCGGGCGGCGTCCACGCCGAGGCCACGCTCGCCCCCTCCGGCACCGGCACGACCCCGCCGTCCACCGACGGCACCTCCGCCAGGTCCACCTCGTCCGCCCTGGGCAGCCCCAGCGCCGAGCGCGGCGTCGGGTACTGCCCGAAGTGCGCGTTCACCGCCTGACCCGCCCCCAGCAGCACCACCAGCGCCAGCGGCAGCGCCACCAGCCGCCGCCACCGCCACGGCCGCGCCGCCAACCGCACCCCGGTCAGCGCCAGCGCCAGCACCCCCGCCAGCACCGACCACCACACCACCGGCGGCAGCGGGTACGCCGTCACCCGCGACAGGGTCACCGCCGCCCACGCCACCCCGGTCAGCGCCAGCGCCACCCCCGCCGCCAGCGGCACCCGCCGCGCCCACCAGCGGCGCCCCCGCCCGAGCAGCAGCGCCACCAGCGCCAGCGCGCCCGCCACCACCACGGCGACCGCCAGGCGCGCGCCCGGCAGCAGCGACCAGTCCAGCACCGCGCCCCTCCCCCGCTCAGTCCAGCAGCTTGCGGGTCAGCGCCGCGATCTGCCGCGCCGATACCTGCGGCAGGTAGGCCCGCATCAGCGCCCGCCCGATCGCGGGCAGCGCCGCCCCCTCCGGGTAGGCCATGTGCAGCGGCCGGTAGTCGGGCTGGAACTTCGCCTTGAACGCCAGCAGCGACCGGAACCCGTACACCGGCTCCAGCGTCGACGCCAGGTGGTCCAGCAGCCGCTGCAACCGCGTCGGCGCGGCCCCCCGGTCCCGGCGGGCCAGCGGCGCCCCGGACAGGCTCAGCAGCAGCGCCCCCTCGTCCCGGCAGGACTGCGCGGCCGACGCGATCAGGAACTCCACCACGCCCCGGAACCCGTCGGTGCGCCGCCGCATGAAGTCCAGCGTCCAGCCCACCACCACCCCGTCCCGGTACACCGGCAGCCAGCTCGTCACCCCGTGCACGGTCCGGTCCGCGTCCACCGCCAGCAGCAGCCGCGTCCCCGGCTCCGCCAGCTCGGCCAACCCGCCCAGGGTGAAGCCCATCTCCGGCAGGCCCTTGTCCGCGATCCACTCCTCCGCGATCGCCTTCACCTGGTCGGCCATGCCCAGCGGCAGCTCCGACAGCACGTGCCACTCGGCGGTGATGCCCTTCTTGGCCGCCTGGTTGAGCGCGGTGCGCACGTCCTGCCACGCCTTGCCGGTGAACGCCAGCCCCGGCAGGTCCAGCACCGTCTCCTCCGCCACCTGCACTGTGGAGTAGCCCTGCTCGGCGCACGCGGCCCGCACCGGCTCGGTCACCGTGTACAGGCACGGGATCCAGCCGTTGTCGCGGCAGAACGCGGTGAACCCGGCCACCGCCGCCGCGTCCGTGCCGGGCGCGCCGAACGGGCCGCCGGTGGTCAGCGCCACCGACCCGATCACCCGGTAGGCCAGCGCCGTGCCGCCGTCCGGGGTGAACCAGTAGCGGTGGCCCTCCCACAGCACCATGCGCGCCAGGTCCGAGCGCGGGTCGGCGCGCAGCAGCTCCTCCACGCGCTCGCGCTCGTCGGCGAGCGCGGCGGAGGGCGCCCTGGTGAACAGCCGCAGCAGCACCGCCGCCGCGACCAGCCAGAACGCCGGGCCGGTCCACTCGAACAGCACCGTCGTGGGCACGTCGGAGGGCAGGAACGCGGGTGGGGTCTCCACCAGGTAGCCGGGCGGGATGAACCGGTGCGGCAGCTCGGTGAGCAGGTCGCCGAACCCGACGGCCCGGTCGAACCCGGAGCGGGCCAGCCACCCGCCCAGCAGCCAGACCGCGACCGCGCCCAGCAGCGCGAGCCCGATCGTGGCGGCGGCGCGGTTCGCGCCGGGGTGGCGGACCGGGAAGCGCGAGCGGGTCGAGGCCACCAGCAGGAACACCAGCGTCGGCAGGGCCAGCGGCAGCAGCATCGCCACCAGCGACTGCGCGCCGGGCAGGCCCGCGAAGTAGACCCGCTCCTCCTCCGGGACCTCCACCAGCAGCGTCACCAGCTCCAGGCCGAGGGCGGCGAACACCCCGTGCAGCGCCAGCGCCGTCCACCAGGCGGCGCGGCGGCCCCGGCGCAGGCCCTCGGCGGCGACCAGGAGCAGCAGGACGGGGATGAGGGAGAGCACCGCGGGGCCCGCGCCGGACAGCCGGAGGGCGGCCTGCATCTGCTTGCACTGGGCGGCGTCGGCGGCGTCGAGCGGTCCGGAGCACAGCTCCTGCACGTCGGCGGCGTCGAGCGGGGTGGGGATGAACAGGTCGTGCAGCACCGACAGCGGGCCGATCGGGGTGCGGGCGAGGACGGCGACGACCGGGCCGACGGCGGCGACCGCGACCACCAGGGCGACCAGCGCGCGGGCCTCGGCGGCCGAGGGCGGGTGCGGGG
Source organism: Actinosynnema pretiosum (assembly GCF_002354875.1). GTDB lineage: Bacteria > Actinomycetota > Actinomycetes > Mycobacteriales > Pseudonocardiaceae > Actinosynnema > Actinosynnema auranticum. The sequence continues at coordinate 4,024,034 of NZ_CP023445.1, read as the reverse complement.
CGGGGCGCGGGCGGCGGCGGGCCAGCAGGACGGCGGCAAGGCCCGTGAGGCCGACCGACAGGCGCAGGAAGTCCACGAGCAGGCCCGCGTAGAGGGTCATCATCACCAGGGCGGTGACCAGCAGCAGCCGCAGGCGGCGGCGCCAGCGGGGGCCGAGCTCCGCGGAGCCCGCGAGCGCGGTGCCGAGGATCGCGCCGATGGGTCCGATGGAGGTGGCGCCCGCCAGGTCGTGCGCCCACTCCCCCGGCGCGACCGCGAGCAGCCCGACGCCGACCAGGACGCCGACGACCTGGACGCCGACCAGCAGGGCGGCGGTGCGCGGCGAGCCGAGGCGGCGCTCGACGACGGGCAGCACGGCGAGGGCGACCAGGGTGGACACGGCGCAGGCGACCCAGCCGTGCGCCCAGAGGGCGGAGGTGAGCGGGGTCCACCAGCGGCCCTCGGCCAGCGGGCGGACGCCCGCGGCGACGAGTTCGCGCAGCTGCGGGGAGGGTCCGGCGCGCAGGGAGCCGGTGACGGCGGCGAGGGTCCAGAGGGCGGCGACGAGCGAGGCGGTGACGGGTGTGCCCGCTATCGCCCGGAGGGCGCGCGCCGTCCACGCGCGCGCCGCGCCGGGCGGTCCGCCGGTGTCCCCCTGCTGCGCCACGGCGGTGTCCGCGTCCCCGGCCATGCCCCGACCTCCCGTCGACCGGGTCCAGTCTGATCAACGGCGGCGGGGCGGGCAGCGCGGGGGCCGGTGAAAGCCCTGTTCGGGGCGGTTGTCCCGGCTGGGTGTTTACCGGTGGTTACCGGGGAGGTGTCCACCGGTGGGTGATTTGGTTTCGTTCGACACTGAAATCATCGTGACCCGTGATTCCAACTTATTCCACAGGGGTGGGCGCGGCGGAGGACGCGGGGTCGGCCGCGCGCCACCGGGCCCACGCCCCCCTGGAGGCGGGCAGCTCGGGCCGGTCGAGGAGGTCGAGCACGAACCGGGCGCGCGGCTCGCGCCCGGCCAGCCCGCCGAGGCGCTCGCGCAGCTCGGGCCCGTCGACCCGCCGCGCCACACGCGCGAACACCCAGTCCTTGCACCGGTAGGGCCGCTCCAGCGCGGCGACCACCAGCTCGACCCCCTCCCCTCCCCCTGGCACGCCGCGCCGCGCGAGGTCGAGCAGCAGGTGCCCCTTCGTCGTCCAGGCCGACCACTGGCTGGACGCGGGCGCGCCCCACTCGTCGGGGCAGCGGTTCTCCCACCGCAGGAACAGCACGGCGAACGGCCACAGCTCGGCGCGCGCGGCGTCGTCGGGCGCCTCGCGGAACGCGTCGACCAGCCCGTGGACGGTCCTCCCCCGCGCCTCCCGGTAGACGGCCCAGCAACGCCTCGCGACCGCGACCTCCCGCTCCCCCTCGTCCGCCCGGTGGGAGGACCTCCAGGCGGCGTGGCAGTCGAGCAGCGCGGCCTCGCAGCGCGCCACCAGCTCGCGGTGCCGCGCCAGGGCGCGGGCGCGGACGCGGTCACGGGGGTCGACCAGGTCGAACATCCACCGGCGGGAGAACGGGCGCATCCGGGCAGCGTGCTGCCGGTCGATTCCTGCCGCAAGTTCTTTTCAGCTTGCACTGAAGTGATCGTGTCTCGTGATTCCACTTATTCCGCTGGGCCGTCACGCCGAGTTGTGCTCGAATGGCCGACTGTGACCACCCTGGCCTATCCTCCCCCGCTCGACGACGGCGTCGTCCGCGTGCGCCCGTGGCACGACGGGGACCTGCGGTGCGTCGAGCAGGCGTCCCAGGACCCCACGATCCCGCTGGGCACCACCGTGCCCGCGCGCTACACCGAGGAGGAGGGCCGCGCCTACCTCGCCCGCCAGCACGCCCGGCTCACCTCCGGGCAGGGGATCTCGCTGGCGATCGCCCGCCAGGGCGCCGACGAGGCCGTCGGCCACATCAACCTGATGACGCGCCCGCAGCGGGGCGTCGCGGGCATCGGCTACTGGATCGTCCCCGCAGCCCGGCGCCAGGGCCTCGCCCCGCGCGCGATCGCGCTGCTGACCGCGTGGGGCCTGGGCGCGGGCGGGTTCGCGCGCGTCGAGGCGTGGGTGGAGCCGGACAACCACGCCTCGCAGCGTGTGCTGGAGCTGAACAACTACCTCCTGGAGGGGCGGTTGCGCAGCTTCCTGACCCTCGGCGACCGTCGCGCCGACGTGCTCGTCTACTCCCGGATCACGGCGGACACCGCGGGCTGAGCGCCCTCACCCGCCGCCCGGCACGAGCGCCGCGATGACCTCCCGCAGCGCCTCGCGCCCCTCGTCCGGCGTGCACTCCCCCGCGACGAGGCCGCGCGAGACCCCGCCCATGGCGCCGAGGATCGCGGGCATGGCGGCGGCGGGGAGGCCGTCCGCGCGGGCGTGCGGGAGCAGGGCCTCCAGGCACGCGTCGCTGAAGCGCCGGTCCGCCTCCTGCCTGACCCGCCGCAGCTCCGGCGACCCCTCCAGGGCGCTGATGACCCCCGGCAGCTCCTCCCCCTCGGTGACCGCGCAGCCCACGCTGGCGTCCGCGATCTGCTCGGCGACCGAGCGCAGGTCGCCCTCCGCCGTGGCCAGGAGCTCGCGCAGCACGGCGAGCTGCCGCTCCTCGAACCGCCGGTACAGCTCGACGAGCACGGCGGCGCGCGTGCCGAAGTGCTGGTAGACCAGCGGTTTCGCCACGCCCGCACGGTCGGCGACGCGGGCCAGGGTCAGGGCGTCGCAGCCCTCCTCCCGGATGAGCAGCCGGGCCTCCTCCAGGAGCTGGGAGTGACGAGCGTCATGCGACATCCGCCGCCGTGGCCCTTCCGCGTTCGCCATGGGCTCAGGTTAACTTACCCGCAGTAAGTTACTAATCGTAAGTTACCGGCGCCCCTCGGAGGTCCCCGTGCACACCCTGGTCGTCTTCGCCCACCCCGAGCCCGACTCCCTCACCGGCTCCACCGCCCGCCGCGTCGCCGACCTGGTCGCGGCGACCCCCGGCCACACCGCCGAGGTGGCCGACCTGACCGCCGAGGGCTTCCACCCGACCTTCACCGCCGCCGACCTGGCGACCATGCGCACCGCGGCCGACGCCCCGGCCGACGTCAGGCGCGAGCAGGAGCGCGTCGAGCGCGCCGACCACCTCGTCCTGGTCTTCCCGGTCTACTGGTGGGCGTTCCCCGCGCTGCTCAAGGGCTGGGTCGACCGCGTCTTCACCAACGGCTGGGCCTACGGCGAGGGCGGCACGGCGCTGGTCGGCCGCGGGGTGCACCTGGTGGCGCTGGCGGGGGCCGACGCGGGCATGTACGACCGGCACGGCTACGACGAGTCGATGCGCGTGGCGATCGACCACGGGATCTTCGAGTACTCCGGCACCCGCGTGACCTCGTCCCGCTTCGTGCACGAATCGGACAACCCCGACGCCGCGGCGGTCGCGGGCGCCGTCGACGCGCTGGTGGCGGACCTGACGTCGGCGGCGCTCGTGTGAGTGGCCCGGCGGGCCCGCGCTACCGGTTCCGGGAAGGAGTCGGGAGGGCGACAAGCCAGGCGAACGTTCCCCCGAACGGGCGGACACCCCCGCGTGCTGTGCGCCCTTTTCTCCACCGCCCAGAGGGCTCCCGAAGTGTTCGCCAAGAAGTTCGCCGCGACCGCCGCCGCGGCCCTGCTGACCGCGGGCTGCGGCGGCGCGGACGGCTCCACCACGGCCCGGACCTCGTCCCCGACGCCCACGGCCACCACCACGGCCGCCACGACGAGCAGCTCGGCGGCGCCCGCGGAGTTCACGGCGTGCGACGTGCTGCCGAGGGAACTGGTCGTCACGGCGTACGAGGTGGGCATGAACCAGGCGCCGAGCGTGCACTGCCGCCCGCAGGAGCCCGCCGTCAACGAGATGGGCGCGAAGACCTACGGCGCCGTGTTCGCCAGCCCGACCTCGGCGCCACCCCGTCACCGGCCTGGGCAGCGGCGGCCACACGTACGTGGAGGGCACGGAGCTGAACCTGTCCTCGGGCAAGTCGATCGGCCAGGACATGGTGCTGGTGCACCTGACCTCCACCACACCCGAGTCGCCGTCGATGCTGCCGCAGTGGGAGACGGTCACGCGGGCGGTGCTGGACAACATCACCGGGCTGCCCGCCTGAGAGTCGTGGCGGGCGCGGTCCGGCCCGACCGCGCTTACCGCCTCCGGGCACGACGTGGCGGGGTACCGGTCGTCCGACTTTATTTCATCCAGCACTGAAGCCATCGTGGTATGTGATTCCAACTTATTCCAAGCTGCCCCCGGCCCCGGCCCGCCGCACCGGGGGCGCCCCCGCTCAGCCCAGGAACAGCACCGACGTCAACGTCAGCACCCCCACCGCCATCACCCACGTGTAAGGCAGCGTCGACGCCATCACCTTCTCCGGCCGCACGCCCGCGTACTGCGCGCTCCACACCGTCTGCGTGCTCGTCGGGTCCGACACGCACAGCACCTGCCCGTACGACGACATCAGCCCCAGCACCGCCGGAACCGGGTACACCCCTCCCCCGGCCAGCACCCCGGCGATGCCCGCGCCGAGCCCGTACACGTTCAGCGGCCCCCGGTACAGGCACAGCGGCACCAGCAGCGCGAACACCAGCACGAACAGCACCGGCCCCGACGGGCTGACCGCGGACACCACCGGCTCCAGCGCCGCCACCGCGCCCGGCAGGCGCACCGCCGACAGGAGCATCCCGATCGCGACGAACAGCACCAGCGGCGGCGCGGCCACGTCGAACGCGCGGTACAGCGAGCGCATCGCCGTCTCCCCCAGCCTCCCCGGCCGGGTCGTGGTGAGCAGGGCGAAGACCACGCCCGCCAGCAGCGAGGGCACGATCGGCAGCTCGAACCCGAGCGCCAGCACGATCGGCAGCAGCGGCGCGACCAGCGCGTACCAGGGCGCGTCCCCGCGCCGCGCCCGCCTGGCCGTGGCCGCCCGCACCGCCCACGCGTGCCGCGCTCCCCTGCGCCGCACCTCCACCAGCACGTAGGCGACGCCGACCACCAGCGCGATCGGGAACACCTTCAGCTGGAACGCCCGCACCTGCTCCAGCGGCAGGTCCACCGCGTCGGACAGGAACTGCCAGCCGATCAGCTCCACCGGCAGCCCGGTCGCCAGCCCCATCAGGACCGTGCCGCCCGCCACCACCGGCGGCACCCCCACGGCGATCATCGCCGGGATGCCGACCACGCCCGCGAGCATCGCGGCGGGCGCGGAACCGGTGATCGACCCGCACAGCACCGCCACCGCGTACACCCCGAGCGCCACCACGGCGGGCCGCTCGCCGCCGAACTCGACGATCTTGCGCACGAGCGTGGCCGCGATGCCGGTCTCGGACATGAGCGTGCCCAGCCACGAGCCGAGCAGCACCGCGATCATCGTGGTGGCCAGCAGCGCGGACCCGTTCTGCAGCACGGCGGTGACGCTGTTCTCCTTGCCCGTGAGCGACGCCCCGGACAGCAGGGCGATCACCACGGCGAGCAGCCCGAGCGCGAACGCGGTGGGCAGGACGCGGGTGAGCATCAGCGCGACCCCGATGGCCATCACGGCCAGCACGGCGATCCCCATCGATCAGCCTCCTTGCGCGACGAGGGCGAGGCTGTCCGCGAGTGCCGCGGTCAGCGCGAGCGGGCTGCGGTCCAGGCCGCTGACCCGGTGGGCGTAGCGGTGCGCGACGACCTCGTCGGCGCCCGCGACGTGGCCGAGCACGCGCACCCGGCCGAGCCGGAGGGCGTGGTGCCCCAGGCGGCGCTTGAGCTCGCGGGCGAGCGGGCCGTGCAGCCGGTGGTGGGCGACCTCGTGGGCGACGGCGGCGGCGCGCAGGGCGCCGGGGTCGACGGCCCAGCCCCGCCGCCGCGCGACCTCGCGCACCCGGCGCAGGGCGTCGGTGTAGACCGTGGCCGCTCCGGTGCGGCGGTGGTACTCGGCCAGCACCACCTCGCCGTCGCGCACCCCGCCGTCCCGCTCGACCACCCGCACGTCCGCCGGGAACGGGCGGGCGGCCAGCTCGTCGCCGAACTCCAGGGCGGCGCGCGCCCAGCGCCGCAGCAGCGCGGGGTCGCGGTCCTCGTGGGTGGGGGTGGCGGCCAGCAGCGCGACCGCGAGGTCCTCGTCGCTCACCGCCGGTCCTCCACGATCGCCACGACCGGCTCGTCCGGGCCGCGCGCGGACAGCTCGGCGCCGATCAGCGCGACGAGCTGGTCCCGGTCCAGCACCCCGGACAGGTCGGCGATCTTCGCGCCGACCAGCAGCGACACGGCGGGCGCGCGGGAGCCGCCGTCGCCGTGGGAGGTGTGCTCGTCCACCGCGGCGGCCAGCTCGCCCGTGGCGCGGGCGACGGTGGTCCCGACGACGTGCGCGCCCGCCGCGTGCAGGCGCACCACGCCCTCCCGGTCGACCACGCGCACGTGCCGGGTGGTGCGGCCGAGGCCGAGCAGGCCCTTGCGGCGGACGTCCGCGCCCCACACCGCGTGGTGCCCGGTGTCGGTGAGGCGGGCGACCCGGTCTGCGGACACGTCCAGGCTGCGGGCGACGGCCGCCCGGACCGCGTCCTCGTCGACGACCAGGGCGCGGTCCTTGGCGCGCAGCTCGGTGGCGCCGGTGGCGACGGCGCGGATCAGGTTGCGCCGCGGGTCGACCACCACGTCCACGTCCACCCCGGCGGGGTCGGCGCCCTGCGCGATGACGGCCCGTTCGGCCTCGGCGCGCACCGCGAGCACGTCGGCGTGGCCGGGATCGGGCACGATCCGCTCCACCGACTCGCGCACCAGGGCCAGCGCCGCGCCGAGCGGGCTGATCACCTCGCTGTGCGCCGCGATCCGCCAGTCCGCGGTGGACTGGGCGCCGAGGAACGGGGTGATCGCCGCCGCTCCCCCGCCGCCGCCGACCAGGGTGAGGGCGGAGCGGTCGAGCCGGTAGGCGTCCACGAGCTGGTCCACCACGGCCTTGACCGGTGCGATCGCCTTGCGCAGCACCGCTTTCGCGGTTTCCTCGACGGTCGTGCCGAGGTCGGCGGCGAGCACGGCGATCGCGGCGCGGGCGGTGCCGGGGTCGGCGAGCGCGTAGGCGTCCTCGGGGACGACGCCGAGCGCGTTGGCCGCGCAGGTGGTGGTGAGCGCGAACCTGCCGCCGCCGGGGACCTCCAGCGCGACGTAGTCGGCCGGGTCGCCGTCGCGGGGCGCCAGGCGCACCAGTTCGGCGCCGTCCAGCGCGCCGGGGTCGGCGAAGCAGGCATACGGCAGCCCGGCGATGTGCGCGCTGCGCGGCCCGACGTCCGTGACCGCGCCGCCGGAGACCCGGACCATGGAGCCGCCGCCGACGCCGACGGTGCGCACGTCCAGCGCGGGCAGGTACGTCTCCCGACCGCCCAGCCTGGCGTGCCGGACCTGCACCTTGCCCCGGCGCACCACCGAGACGTCGGTGGAGGTGCCACCGGTCTCCAGGAAGACCCCCTCGCTGAGCCGCTCCCCCATCAGCGCGCCCGCGACGCCCGCGGCCGGTCCGGACAGCGCGGTGAGCAGCGGGCGCTTGCGCATCTCGGCGACGGACATGACGCCGCCGTCGCCGCGCACCACCATCAGCGGCGCGGTGATCCCGGCGGCGGCGACGCTGCGGTCGACCAGGTCGGCCGTCTCGGTCATGCGCGGCATGATCCCGGCGTTGAGGACGGCCGTGCGGGCGCGCTTGGCCAGCCCGTACAGGCCGGTGATCTCGTGCGTCGCGGTCGCCGGGAGCCCCTGCTCGCGGGCCTGGGCGACCACGGCGCGCTCCCCCAGCGGGTCGTCGACGCTGAACGGCTCGACCGCGACCACGACCTGGGCGCCGTCGCGGTGCAGCGCCTCGACGGCCGACTTGACCACGACCGGGTCGGCCGGGTCGGTGACGGCGGCGTAGCGGATCGGCAGCGGGCGGCCGGGCGCCAGTTCCAGCCTGCGCAACGACTTGAGCCGCGCGGTGGCCCAGCCGTCGAAGCCGGAGCCGATCCCGGCGATGCCGACCACGGCGACGTCGCCCTCCAGGAGGGCGTTGGTGGCCTGGGTGGTGCCGTGCGCCAGGAACGACACCCGCGCCAGGTCGACCCCGGTGGCCGCGCGCAGCTCCTCCAGGGCGCGCAGGATGCCGTGCGCGACGCCGTCCGGGTGGTCGTGGCTGGTGGGGACCTTCACCTTGCCCAGCAGGGCGAAGGTGGCCGCGTCGACGGCGACCGCGTCGGTGAACGTGCCGCCGACGTCGACGCCGATCCGCACCCCGCCCGCTCGGACCTCGTTGTCCTCGCTCATCAGTACCCCCTGACGTCGGGCCAGTGGCGCTGGACCCCGGCCCGGTCCAGCACCCGCGCGAACTCGTCGAAGCGCCGCTCCCGCACCGCGCGCGGGCTGATCCCCTCGCGCAGCGCGAACGCGGCCAGGTGGCCGGCGACCTCGCCCGCGTTCCACTCCACCGGGTGCAGCCGGTAGCAGCCGTTGGTGATGTGCGTGGTGCCGATGTTCTTGGCCGCGGGCAGCAGGTTCTCCACCCGCCGCGGCAGCAGCGCGCCCAGCGGGATCTCGAACGGCGTGCTGGCCACGTCCACGTACCCGTCGCCGGAGGTCGACGGGTGCAGGTCGATGCGGTAGCTGCCCACGCCCACCGAGTCCGGGTGCGACTTGCGCCCGTGCGGCCCGAGGAGCGCCAGCGACACGTCGTGCTCGGTGACCGTGGTGACCGCCTTGATCCGCCGCGATTCCCTGACGTACGCCGATTTCGCGAGCCCGTCGCGGCTGCCCATGACGTCGTGCCGCAGCTTCAGGCCGGGGAAGCCCAGCTCGGTCTGCAACCAGTAGAGCACCGACTTGGACAGCTGCTTGGCCTCGTGGTGGGCGAGGGCCACGTCCTCGGCGGTGCTGACGCCGTCGATCTCCAGCGCGGGCCGCAGCCAGTAGTCGTTGAGCGGCCAGTTGACCAGGGTGATGTCCGAGTCGAACGCGCCGTCGCGGTGCAGGCCGCGCGCCAGGATGCGGCGGAAGCCCCACAGCTCCTTGTCCCCGGCGTCCGCGCTCTGGTCCGCGCTGACCGCCAGCGGGTCGCCCTCCGGGTTGGGGACGAACGTGCGCGGCACCGGTTCCAGGGTGCGCGGGTCGGGCGCGAGCAGCCCCAGCAGCGGCCCCGGCCAGAACTCGGGCCGGTAGGAGCACCAGAAGTCGTACATCTCCGGCCGGTCGATCGTGTGGTCCTCGCCCGCGTGGTGGGACAGGGCGAAGCAGTAGGTGATGCCCTGCAGGTTCGCCGGGTCCGCGACCTCGGGGGCGTGCGGCTCGTCGTGCTCGTCGCGGGACTCCGCGCCCACCGCGAACTCCACGCCCGCCATCGGCAGCAGGTCACCGCCCTCGGTGGCGTCCAGGACGAGGTCGAAGCGCACCACCACGTCCCCGTCCGGCCCGGTGAGGGTGACCGCGTCGACCCGGTCGCCACTGGTCTCGGCCGAGGTGGGCCGGTGCTCCAGCAGCACGGTCAGCCGCCCGGCGCTGCGGTGCGGGGCGAGCATCGACTCCAGGACGGCGAGCGCGACGCGCGGTTCGTGGCACAGCTTGGAGACGCGGCCCGCGCCGGGGTTGAGCGCGTCCAGTCCCAGGGCCTCGGCGCGCAGCGGGTAGTGGGCGCGGTAGTAGTCGCGGATGCCCCGGCGCAGCCGCCGGTAGGAGGCGGTGGCGCCGAAGCTCTCGATCCACGGGTGCTCGTCGGGCGGCACGCCCTGGGCGGTGAGCTGCCCGCCGATCCAGTCGGTCTCCTCGGTGAGCACGACGCGGCGCCCGGCGGACGCGGCGGCCAGCGCGGCGGCGACGCCGCCCAGCCCGCCGCCGACGACGAGGACTTCGGTGCGGATCTCGGTCATGGGCCCTTCCTGCGGTCGGTGCTCGCGCCCTGGACGGGCGCGCAGGCGAGCAGGCGCCTGGCCTGCGGGGAGTCGGGGGTGGTGGCGCGGGTGACCAGGTCGACGAGCAGGCGCACGGCGGCGCGGCCCATCTCGTGCCGGGGCACCTCGAACCCGGTGACGGCCTCGTCGTCGGGCGGGCGGCCCAGCACGGCGAGGGACAGGTCGTCGGGGACGCGGAGCCCGGCGTCGCGGATGGCCCGGCGCACGGCGAGGTAGGCGGCGCAGGTGTCGGTCTCCTCCACGACGAGCGCGGTGGTGCCGCCCGCGATCCAGGAGCGGACGGTGTCGGCGGTGAGGTCGCCGCCGTCGGTGCGGGTGACCTGCGTAAGGCCCGCGCCGCGTTCGCGGTCGGTGGACGAGGGGGCGTCGTCGTGCTCGCGCACGTACCGGATGTTGGTGTGCCCCAACGACCTCAGGTGCTCGACCACGGCGGCGGAGGCGGTGACGTAGTCCGCGCCGACGTGCGGGATGCCGCCTTCGAGCTCGTCCCGCCGTCCTATGTGGACCAGCGGGAACCCCTCTGCCACCAGGGGGGCGACCGCGTCGACCGGCACGTGCCTGCCGAAGAACAGGCACCCGTCGGCGATGCGGGTGCGCCGCAGCTCGCGGCTGTCGTGCGCGCGGCCCGCCGCGCCGGTGAACAGCAGCAGGTCCTGCCCGAGCGCGGCGGCCTGCTCCTCCACGCCGGTCAGGATCGGGTGGTAGGAGTCGGCGATGTCGGTGGGGAAGGTCGGGGTGAAGGTGTAGACGCCGAGGATGTTGTTGCGGCGCGAGGCGAGCCGGGTCGCCACGGGGTCGGGCACGTAGCCCAGCTCCTCGGCGGCGGCGAGCACCCGCGTGCGGGTGCTCTCGGCCATGCGCAGGTTGGACCGGTTGCCCCCGAGGACGACCGAGACGGTCGCCTGGGACACCCCGGCGAGCTTCGCGATGTCGGCCTGCCTCGGCCTGGGCGGCATTGCCAGCTCCTTCGCGCCATTGCGGATCAGCAGGAGACTGGACGGTGATCGGCGGGAAGTCAACGATTCACCCCGGATTGCCGGTGAATCGACGAATAGGGGAACTAATACGTATTAGCACCTTGACGGCGGCGGGGTGGTGCCGCGAAGACTGTGCGGATCACGTCAGCGACGAAGGGGCGACGGGCATGGGCGAGCTGTCCCGCAGGGGAGTGCTGCGCGCCGCCGTGGTCGGCGGGGTCGGGGTGGTCGGCGGAGCCGGGTTGGCGACGGGGACGGCGGCGGCCGAGCCGCCGGGTTTCCCGAACTACCGGTACCAGGGATTGGCCCTGGACAAGGGGAAGCTCGCGTACAACCCCACCGGTGAGCTGATCTTCCCGAGCGTGCGCGGCACGGTGGGCCGGGTGTCCGGCGCGCTGGGCAGGTTCTACCTCTACTACGCGCCGCACGACGCGCCCGGCGGCGTGTGCCTGGCCTACTCGGATTCCCTGGCGGGTCCGTACACCGAGTACCGGGGAAATCCGATCGTCTCGCGGAAGTGGGGGGATCACTACGACGTCAGCCACGTCTCGTCGCCGCACGTGCTGTGGAACGAGGACGTGGCGGAGATGTGGCTGTACTTCCACGGCGAGAACACGACGACGCGGCTCGCGCGGTCCAAGGACGGGATCAACTTCACCTACGACCGCGTGGTGCTCACGACCGCGATGCTCCCCGCGGGCGCGACGGAGGCGTCGTACGCCAGGGTGTTCCGCCACGACCTGCCGAACGGCGCCCGGTACGTGATGGTTTTCATGATCAACACCACCGCGAACCGCCGCTCGATCGGCTGGGGCCACTCGAAGGACGGCCGGTCCTGGACCATCGCGCAGACCCCGCTGGTGCGCCCGCAGGACCTCGGCGTGCAGAACCTCGGCGCGCCCGCCGTGGTCGAGCGCAACGGCACCACGTACGTGATCTACCACTGCGACAAGGCGTCCGGCGGCACGATGCGCATCACCGAGGTCGGCAAGGACTTCACCAAGCGCAGGCACATGGGCGTGTTCAACGCGCCGCTGCCGGGCTTCCCGGACAACGGCCGGTGCGCGGCCCCGGCGTTCGGCAGCGACGGCGGCGTGGAGTACATGATCTACGAGGCGGGCGAGCGGCTGTCGGGCAACATCGCGGTGGCCAAGGGCTTCCCGAACCCGTGAGGCGCCGGGGTCAGCACCCGCCGAGGGCGTCGAGCTGCCGCACGACCCGCTCGACGTCCTCGGCCCGCCCCTGCTCCCGGTACAGCCGCTCGGCTTCCCGCCAGACCTCGCGGGCCCGGTCGCACCGCCCCAGCGCGACGTGCGGGTGGCCCGCGCGGTCGAGGGTGTTCGCGACCTCGTAGGTGTCGCCGCGCTCGCGGAACAGCGCGAGGGCCCGCCGGTAGTGCTCGACGGCCGCCCGGTGGTCGCCCGCGCGGTGGGTGACCAGCGCGAGGCTGTCCAGGGCGGCGGCCTCGCCGTCCGGGTGGTGGTGGCGGCGGAACAGGGCGAGCGCGGCGGCGCAGTGCCCGCGCGCGACGTCGAGCTCCCCCAGCAGGGCGGCGAACCAGCCCGCCACGTTGAGCGCGTCCCCCTCCCACACCGGCTGCCCGAGTGCGCGGTAGAGGTCGGCGGCCCGCTCGGCCTGCGCCACCGCCCACCGCTCCTCGCCCCGCTGGCCCCCGGCGATCGCGAGCTGCTGGTGGGTGTGCGCCTGCTCGGCCAGGTCGTGGTGGCGCACGGCCAGGGCGAGCGCCCGCTCCAGGTGCCAGGCGGCTTGCCCGTGCAGGCCGACGCGCGCGCAGGCGCGGCCGAGGTTGCGGTGGGCGCGGCTGCGCGCGGAGGGGTCCGGCAGGCGCCCGGCGGCGGTGAGCGCGGCCCGCCACGCGGCGAGCGCGTCGTCGCGGCGGCCCTGCCTGCGGTGGAAGGTGTCCAGCGCGCGGGCGAGGTGCCAGACCGCGTGGTGGTGGCCGAGGTCGGCCGCCGCGCGCTGGGCAGCCAGCAGGGTGGGGTGCTCGGCGCGCAGCCAGGCCGTGGCGGTCTCGGCGTCGGGCAGCGGCAGCGGGTCCGCGCCGGGGGCGGGCGGGTCGGGGCGCACGAGCGGGCGGTGCGGGTCCAGCAGGCGGTCGGCGGCGAACGCGGTGTGCACGTGGAAGTCCAACACCCGCGCCAGCGCAGGGCCGCGCACGTCCTCGGGCAGGTCGCGGGCGAGGACGTGCGCGTAGCCGCGCACCAGGTCGTGCATCGCGTACCGACCGCCCGGCCGCCGGTCGAGCAGGGACGCCTCCACCAGCGCGGTGAGGACCTCGCGCGCGTGGACCGGCGGGAGGTCGAGGAGCGCGGCGGCGGCGGGCGTGGCGGTGTCCGGGCCGGGGGCCGCGCCGAGCAGGGCGAACGCGGTGCGCTGGTGATCGGTGAGCCCGCGCAGGGACCAGGAGAGGACCGAGGGCAGGCTGGCGGCCGGGTCGGTGCCGTGGGCGAGCGCCCCGAGCCCCAGCTCCCGCAGTTCCGCCTCCACCTCGGCCAGCGGGCGGGTGGCGGCATTGCGCGCGGTGATCGACAGGGCCAGCGGGTGCCCGCCGCACAGCTCGACCAGCCCGTCGACGGCCTCGGCCTCGGCGGCGGCCCGCTCGGCGCCCACGCGCGCGGCCAGCAGGGCCCTGGCGTCGGCGCGGCCCAGCACGCCCAGCGCGAGGTGCCGGGCGCCGTGCCGGTCGATCAGGGAGGCGAGCGCGGGGCGGCAGGTGACCAGCACCGCGCAGCTCGGGCTGCCCGGCAGCAGCGGGACGACCTGCTCGGCGGTGGCCGCGTTGTCCAGCACGACCAGCACCCGCCGCCCGGCGACCAGGCTCCGGTACAGCGCGGCCCGCGCGTCCGGGTCGGCGGGCGCCCGGCCTGGCGCCACGCCGAGCGCGTCGAGGAAACCGCGCACCACCACGTCCGGGGCGACCGGCTCCGCCGAGGGGCTGAACCCGCGCAGGTCCACGAAGAGCTGCCCGTCGGGGAACTCGTCCAGGTGGCGGTGCGCCCACGCCAGCGCCAGCCAGGTCTTGCCGATCCCGCCCGCACCGCCGATCGCCGAGACGAGCAGCGTGCCGGAGGCTCCCGCGAGCGCCCGGTCGAGCAGCGCCAGCTCGGCGACGCGTCCGGCGAGCACCGGGGACGCGGGCAGTTGCCGGGGCACGTCCGGCGCGGCAGGCGCGTCCAGCGCGCGATCGGTGGCGAGCATCCGCAGGTGCAGCTCGCGCAACCGGCGCCCCGGATCGACGCCGACCTCGTCGGCGAGCCGCGCGCGGATGCCGTCGAACCGCCGCAGCGCCTCGGCCTGGCGCCCATCGCGGTACAGGGCGAGCATCAGCTGCCCGGCGACCCGTTCGTCCAAGGGGTGCGCGTCCGCCCGCTCGGCCAGCTCGGCGCACGACACCCCCCGCCCGCCGTGCGCGAGCGCCAGGTCCACGCGGTCGAGCTCGGCGGCCAACCGCTCCCGCTCCAGGCCTTCGCGGGCGGCGGCGATCCACGGCGTGTCCACCCCGCCGAACGCCTCCCCGCGCCACAACCCGACCGCCTCCTCCAGCAGGGCCAGCCCGTCGACCTCCCCGCCGCGCGCCCGCGCGACGAGCCGCCGGAACCGGTGCAGGTCGACCAGGTCCGGGTCCACCTCCAGCGCGTACCCGCCGCCCCGGCTCGCGATCACCACCTCACCCGCCAGCGCGCGCCGCAACCGCGACACGTAGTTGCCCACCACCTGCCGGGCTCTGTGCGGAGCCCGATCCGCCCACACCCGCTCCAGCAGCCGCTCCACCGGGACCACCCGGTTCGCCTCCACCACCAGCGCCACGAGCACGCACCGCTGCCGCGCGTGCCCCACCGGCACCACCCGGCCGTTCACCCGCACCTCGACCTGCCCGAGCACGCGCAGCTCCACCGACACGACCCCACCCCCGCCCCGGTTCCTACTCCTCCCCACCGCCGCCGCACGACCGCTGACCAGCCGATTGCCGAAACGCGGCGGGATCGCGGCGACCCGGTGCCCCATCGTGTCCACCGGACCCGTCACCGAGGCGGGCCACGACGGTGGAGGAGAACCTGTGGCGGAGCACAAGCGCTTGATCGCGGTGGCGCTCGGCCTGCTGTCCGCTCTGGCCCTGATCGCCTCCCTGCTCCCCGGCACGGCAGGGGCGGCCGAGGCGCGAGACCTGCGAGCGAGAGCCGAGGCGTACCTGGTGACACTCGGCCCCGACGCCGTGCGGGTGGCGCCGGACCGGATCGAGGCGCCGGGCGTGGAGCTGCTGCTCGCTGGGCCGGACGAACGGGCGATCGCTTGCCCTTACTACAACTTCTGCGCGTACAGCCTCAGGAACTTCGAGGGCGACCTCCTGCTGTACGAGGACTGCCGCTACGCGCTGTCGATGCCGTGGTTCACGACCGACGGGTCGTGGAAGAACAACCAGACGCCGGGCAGGCGGGCGCGGATCAACTACCTGAGGGGCACGCACTGGGACGTGCCGGGCGCCTACTCCGAGCAGTCGAGCGGCATGGGGTGGGACCAGGTCGGCACCATCGATCCCTGCTGACCTCCGCCGCAACGACCGACCACCGCCACAACCCGTTCTGACGAGGAGAGCACGATGGAGAAGAACACCCGAGCCCTGCTCCGCAAGGCGGCGCTGACCACCGCCCTGAGCCTGGGCCTGGCGCTGACCGCGGCGACGGGGACGGCGCAGGCGGCGAGCTCGACGATCCCCGGTTCGAGCGCCACGGTCAACGCGGGCAGCGGCGCGGCGTGCGCCGGTTCCGGCTCGACCACCCGCGTGTACTACGCCTACGCCATCGTGGCCGGCCAGGAGAAGGGCGGCAACTACACCACCCCGGCGGGCGGCTGTGGGAGCTTCTACCCGCCGCAGGGCACGTTCCGGCACTTCCACATATGCAACCTCGCCACTGGGGTCTGCGGTCCAGAGGTCTGGGTGTGAGACCCCCCGGTCCCGGTCGTCGCGCGGCGACCGGGACCGGTGTACGGGCGGACGCGCTTGCGCCGGTTGACCGCTGCCGGGACCACCGGTCCGGGACGAGACTGGTGGTGGGCGAGGAACTTCGAGGGAGAACCCCATGACCCGTGCTCCTGCCGCCGCCGTCGCGGCGCTGCTGCTCACCGGCGCGCTCGCCGGGACCGCGACCGCCGCACCCGCCGACCTGGTCACCTCCTACACCTGCGCCACCTCCACCGGCCAGACCGTGCCGGTGGGCGTGCACTTCGGCGGTTTCCTGCCCGACGACGTCGGCGCCCTGCCGAACGCGGTCTCCTACGCCCAGACCGCCTTCGTGGACCTGGACCTGGACATCACCAACCTGGTCGAGGGCCGGGTCGACGGCGACAGCACGGCGACGGTGGCCGCCTCGATCACCGGCCCATCCCCCAGGCAGGTGTCTGCGGACCTGACGTTCGCGCCGGGCGAGGGCTGGTCGTGGCTGCACGCGGCCGGGGCGCTGGCCCCGCTGCGACTGGACCCACCGGGCCTGCACGAGATCCGCCTCGGCGACATCACCCTGTCCCTGCGCCCCAAGTCCGACGACGGCGCTCCGCTGCCCCCGCTGGACGCCCTGTGCACCCGCGTCCCCGGCGGCAACGACCTCCTGGGCACGATCCAGTCCCTCGGGTTCATCGCGGACCGCCCCCTGCGCCCCACCGACCTGACCGTCGCCGAGACCACCCCGACCACCGCCACGGTGACCTGGGTGGGCCGCTCCTGGTGGGCCGCCACGGCGGGCTACGACGTCTACCTGGACGGCGCCCTCGTCACGACCACCACCGACCCCCGGGTCACCCTGACCGGCCTGACCCCGGACCGCCAGCACCGCCTGAAGGTGATCACCCGCGACGTCCGGGGCAGCACGTCCCTGCTGAGCCAGGGCCTGGTCTTCGCGACCGCGCGCGCCTGACCGCGGGTCGGCCGCTCCCCGATCACCCGGTCGGCGAAGTCCGGTTCACCCGATTTCCAGCGGGTAGCCCGTCGCCGACGAAGGAGGTCGGCGATGACGAGCAAGACCGGGACGACGCCCACCCAGCACGACCTGGAGCACGACCGGGAGCACGAGCGGGAGGTGGACCAGGACGCCCAGAAGGCCCTGCTCCGCCTGGTCACCGCCCGTTCGGCGGCGCTGACCGCGGTGGCCGCCGCGCTGGTGTGGCTGCTGGCACGCGCCCTCGCGCGGGGAGGTCGCGCGTGAAGGCCGTGGTGTGGCACGGGGTCGGGGACATCCGGCTCGACGAGGTCCCCGACCCCAAGATCCTCGAACCCTCCGACGCGATCGTGCGGATCACCCGCAGCGCGATCTGCGGCACCGACCTGCACGTGGTGCGCGGCACGATGCCCGGCATGGTGCCCGGAACCATCCTCGGTCACGAGGCGGTCGGCGTCGTGGAGGAGGTCGGACCGGCCGTGCGCGGGTTCACCCCCGGTGACCGGGTGGTCGTCACCTCCACGATCGGGTGCGGCACCTGCTCGTACTGCCGGGCCGGCTACTACGCCCAGTGCGACACCGCGAACCCGAACGGGCCGAGCGCGGGCACCAGCTTCTTCGGCGGCCCCGAGAGCACCGGCCCCGTCGACGGGCTCCAGGCCGAGTACGCGCGCGTCCCGTTCGCCATGACCACGCTGGTGCGCGTCCCGGACGCGGTCACCGACGACCAGGCGATCCTGCTCTCCGACATCTTCCCCACCGCCTGGTTCGGCGCCCGCCTGGCCGAGGTCGGGCGCGGCGACAGCGTGCTCGTGCTCGGCGCGGGCGTGGTCGGCCAGTTCGCGATCGCCTCCGCCAAGCGCCAGGGCGCGGGCCGGGTGCTCGTGGTCGACGGCGTCGCCTCCCGCCTGGACAAGGCGCGCGAGCAGAACGCGGAGACCGTCGACTACACCCGCGAGGACCCGGTCGCCCTGGTCAAGGAGCTGACCGGCGGCATCGGCGTCGACCGCGTGATCGAGGCCGTCGGCGTGGACGCCCAGCGCCCGAAGACCGGTCCGGCGGCCGAGCGGGCCGAGGAACTGGCCGACACCTTCGAGCGCGAACGCGGGCGAGCCGCCTCCGAGAGCAACCCGGACGGCGACCTGTGGGTCCCCGGCGACGCCCCCAGCCAGGCGCTGCGCTGGGCCGTCGAAGCGGTCGCCAAGGCGGGGAGCATCGGCGTCATCGGCGTCTACCCACCGGGTTTCGACGGCTTCCCCCTCGGCGAGGCGATGAACAAGAACCTCACCCTCCGCATGGGCAACTGCAACCACCGCCGCTACCTGCCCGACCTGCTCGACACCGTCGTCTCCGGCGCCGTCGACCCCACCGAGCTGATCACCCGCCACGCGGACACCACCACCGCGATCGAGGCGTACGAGAGCTTCGACCGCCGCGCCGAGGGCTGGCTCAAGACCGTCCTGGACGTGGCATGAGCGGCACCGTCGCGGACGCGCTCGTCCGCCGCCTGCGCACCTGGAACGTCCCCAGGGTCTTCGGCTACGCGGGCGACGGCATCGACCCGATCCTGGCCGCCCTGCACCGCGCGGGTGGCGACCCGGAGTTCATCCCCTCCCGCCACGAGGAGCTGGCCGCCTTCGCCGCCTGCGGCCACGCCAAGTACACCGGGAACGTCGGCGTCTGCCTGGCCACCCAGGGCCCCGGCGCGATCCACCTCCTCAACGGCCTCTACGACGCCAAGCTCGACCGCCGCCCGGTCGTCGCGCTGGTCGGTCAGGTCGTGTCCACCGCGCTGGGCACCGGCTACCTGCAGGAGGTGGACCTGCACTCCCTGTTCAAGGACGTCTGCGGACGCTACCTGCAGACCGTCTCCACCCCCGAGCAGCTGCCGGTGCTGCTGGACAACGCGATGCGCACCGCGATCGCCGAACGCGTGCCGACCTGCCTGGTCCTGCCGCACGACGTGCAGCGCGCCGACGCCGTCGAGGACCCGCCGCACACCCACGGCGTGGTCCCCTCCTCGGCCGTCACCGCCCGCCCGCGCGTGCTCCCCCGCCAGGACGACCTGCGCCGGGCAGCAGACGTCCTCAACGCAGGCCACCGCGTGGCCCTGCTCGTCGGCCGCGGCGCGGCGGGCGCCGAGCACGAGATCACCAGGCTGGTGGAGACCCTCGGCGCGGGCGTCACCACGTCCCTGCTGGGCAAACCGGTCCTGCCGGAAGGGCCGCCCTGGCACACCGGCGTCATGGGCCACCTGGGCACCACCGCGTCGGCCGAGCTGATGGCGGGGTGCGACACGCTGCTGATCGTGGGCAGCAACGACCCGTGGACCGAGTTCTACCCGGAGCCCGGCCGGGTCCGCGCCGCGCAGATCGACGTCGACGCCCGCGTGGTCGGCAGCAAGCACCCGGTGGAGGCCGCGCTGGTCGGCGACGCCCGCGAGTCCCTGCGCGCCCTGCTCCCCCTCCTGCGCCGCAACCCCGACCGGAGCTGGGAGCGCCGGGTCGCCACCGCCACCACCCGCTGGCGCCAGGTCGCCGAGGACCGCGCGAACACCCCCGCGACCCCGCTCAACCCGGAGCTGGTGGTGCGCGAGCTGTCCACCCACCTGCCGCCGGACGTGCGGGTCGCGGTGGACGTCGGCTCCTCCACCTACTGGTACGCCCGCCACCTGGCCCTGCCACCGGGCGCGCCCGCGCACACCTCCGGCTACCTGGCCACGATGGGCTGCGCCCTGCCCTACGGCCTGGCGGCGAAGCTGGACGCCCCGGACCGCCCGGTGGTGGCGCTGGCCGGCGACGGGGCGATGCAGATGAACGGCCTGCTGGAGCTGATCACCCTGGCCGACCGCTGGCGCACCTGGTCCAACCCGCGGTTCGTGGTGCTGGTGCTGCACAACCAGGACCTGAACGAGGTCACCTGGGAGCAGCGCGAGATGGAGGGCGACCCGCGCTTCCCGGCGTCACAACGGGTCCCGGCGTTCCCGTACGCGGCGCACGCCGAACTGCTGGGCCTGCGCGGCATCCGCGTCGACTCCCCGGACCAGCTCGACAAGGCCTGGCGCGAGGCGTTCGCCGCCGACCGCCCGGTGGTCGTGGAGGCGGTGGTGGACCCGGCCGTGCCGCTGCTGCCGCCGAACCTGCCGGAGGAGAAGGCGCAGGCGGTGCTGCGGGGTTTGGAGCAGGAACCCGACAGCGACGCGGAACGCGCGAACGTGCGGCGGCAGTCCTGACCGAACCCCGTTAGCGGACCTGCACTTGGCGGACGGCGTCGCCGAGCGCGAGGGCGACGCCGTCCGAGCCCTACCCCGCTCCCCCACCGCTCACCGAAGTGATCTCGTCCACGTCCAGCGCCACCACCGCCCCCGGAGGCAGCGCGATCGCGGGCAACGCCCCGGGCCGGTACCCGACCAAGCACCCCAACGCCCTGGTCACCACCCCGGCCCCGGTGGCCGGATCGGCCCGCACCTCCCACCCGGAGTGCCCGTCCACCGGTTCCCGCCGCCGCAGCACCACCCGCCGAGCCCGCTCGGCGCCCACCTCGACGTCCACCCCGTCGGCGAGGTCCGGCGGAGCAGCCGCAGTGATCGCCCGCTGCGCGCGCGTCAACCGGAACACCCGACTCAGGTTGGTGTGCCAAGGCCACCGCTCGGCCGGGTGCGCCCAGAACACCAGCGGCGACAACACCGCGGCCCGCCCCCGCTCGACCCCGATCACGAACCGCCCGCACCCGAACCGCACCACCTCCCCGTCCGGCACCCCCGCGAACCGAGCGACCAGCTCCTCGGCCAGGTCCTCGTACCCGTGCTCGACCGAGAGCCGCACCGGCCGCCCGTCGACCTGGTACGTCCTGACCCGGCTGACCACCGCGACATCGGCGTCGTCGTCCACGACGATCCCGCGCTCCCGCAACAACCGCCTGCCCGCCGCGGGCACCACCCCGGACGACCGCACCACCTCCAACGCGGGCAGCGCGGCCAACTCCCCCCACTCCCGCACGTCGAACGAGTCGTCCTCCCCGTCCCAGTGGGGGGCGACGTCGAAGTAGATGCTGTTGCCCCCGTCGAGCAGCACCTCGGTGACCCGCCCCAGCACCTCGTCCGGGATGACCAGGTCCCGGTAGTAGGCGACGGCCTCGGGGTTGCGGTAGGTCGGGGAGTAGTCGTCGGGCTGGTCGCCGGGGTAGGGCGGGAGCAGCTTGAGCGCGTAGCAGAGCTGGTCGAGCACCAGCAGCTTGGCGGCGAAGTCGGAGAACTCGGGCACGGTGCGGATGGTAGGCCGGGGGTCTGACAGCACGCCCCGGACAGTCCAGAGCAGCGAAAACGACGTGCACGGCGCAGCGCGCTCGGTGATGATGGCCGGGTGCCCGACCTGGTGTGGGATGACGTGGCGGAGCTGTTCGAGCCTGACGGCATGTTGCTGGACGCGTACGTCTTCGACACGACGATGGCCGACTGGCAGGCGTTCGTCGACCTCGTGCGCTCCAGGGGGTGGTGGTTCGCGTACGGGGAGAGCGGCGGCTGGAAGCGGATGCCCGATCGCGTCGAGACCGTGCACGAGCGGCGCTTCGACCTGGGGTCCTCGCTGTACATCAGGCCGGTGCCGGAGGTGACGGTGCGCGTCTACTTCTTCGAGGTCGAGGAGATCGAGCTCGTCCTCGCCCCCCAGGAGGTGCAGGGCCAGGCCCGGCTGGACGTGGTGTGCGGCTTCCTCCGGGCGGTCAGCCGCCGACTGGGCAAGCCGATGGTGCTCACCCCGGAGAACGGGCGAGAGCACCCCCTGATCGGGTACGACTTCGCGACCGACAGCGTGGTGCGGATGTCGCCCCCAAGGCTCGCGGCGGTAGGTCGCCTCCGAGGCCCGCAGGTTCACCGGCGTCAGGCAGGTTTGCGGATCATGCCGGTGTAGGCGGCCACGGTCAGGGTCGCCAAGGCCCACAACGCGTCCTGCAACAACCACAGCAAGACGGTGAACAACTGCCCCGCCTGGTCCCGGTGTCCAGGTCGCAGCGGGACCGCAGCCCCGTCGCCCCCACCGGCCTCCCAACGCCTTGGGCTGCCCAACGGCGCAGCTGGTCCTGCTGGACGAGCAGGATCTCGCGGGCGTTGGCGTCGTGGCCTGCCGTGCGCTTCACGGCAGCCAGTTGTTGGAAGGGCTGGGGAACGTAGTCAGGGGTGTGCTCCACGAGCAGGTGCAGCCACTTCTGCCACGACACCTCGGCGAGTCGGGCGAACACCAGGCACTGGACGATGATCTGCCGGTCGCGCCCAGGACAGGGGCGGCCCGCCCTCAGCGCTTTGGAGTGCGGGCACACGAGCGAGGCTGGCAACACCAGCGCCTCGGCCACTTGCGTCTCGATGAGCACGAGCAAGGGCCCCGAGGGGTTGTCCACCCGCGCGTTCTCCAGAACCAGTTGCCCGCGAAGGTCCGCGCCGGGCAGGCGCAGCGCCCCCTTCTCGCCACTGCCGCGCACCACAGCGCCGGTCAGGAACAAGCCGCCGTCCACGTGCAGGTGGTCGGCGGTGAGGCCGGGACCTGAGTTGTTGGCGCAGTGGATTCCCTCAAGGCCGGCAGTGCCGTCGACACGGGTGCCGAGCAGGCGCAAAGCGCCGAACTCGCCGCAGCCGCGCACGACGGCGCCGCTCAGCACCAGATCGCCGTCTACTCGCAGGCTGACGGCGTGCACCCCCGGTCCGAAGTCGTTGACGACCTGAGCCCTTTCGAGGGAGACGTGACCACCGATTCGGGCACGGGACAAGCGCACCGCGCCGTTGTCGTCCGCACCCCGCACCTCGATGTCCTGAAGGGGCAACCCGTCGTCCACACTCGCCCCCTCGGCAGCCAGGATGGTCAGCGCGCTCCCCGACAGATCGAGTTCGCGCAGCCGCGCGTTGCGGCAGGTGACCGGTTCGGGGATCACGCAAGCGCGCAGGACCAGCGGGACAGTCGCGGTGAGGTGGTCCAAGTCGAGCGGACCGACCACGCGGACGGCCCGGACGCGCACCCCGTACGGGTCGGGGTCCTCCGAGGCGGCCAGCTCCGCCAACGCCGGCCCGCCGGTTCCACCGGCCCAGGCGCCGCAGCGGGCGGCCTCGACCACGCGCTGTTCCAGCGGAGTCGGATCGATCAGCGCAGGCGGAGTCCACGGTGTGCCCATGCCGACGCAGTCGCTTTCCGGGGCGGAAGTGTGACATCCCGTCAGCCAGGGGTGTCCGATCCGCTCACCCGGCGCCCCAACCTCCTGCCGCGCAACAACAACGACAACCCCGCAGGTTGCCCCCAGGAGACCCATCCCATCCAGTTCACTACTTCACTAGCAAAAGGTTTAACCTCCCCCTGAACCCGACGAAGGAAAGGGGAGACACCCATGACCGCGAGAAGCCAGCCACCCCAGGCGCTTCCGGTCGTCGCCGACAACGTGGGCAAGCAGTACCGCAGAGGCTGGGCCCTGCGTCCCACCTCGCTGGTGATCCCCCCGAACCGGGTCGTGGCCCTCGTCGGCCCGAACGGGGCGGGCAAGAGCACGCTCATGGGGCTGATCACCGGCCTGCTGCGGCCGACCGCCGGGTCGATCGCCGTCTTCGGCGACCAGCCCACGGGCAAGGGCCTTTACCCCGCCGTCGCCTACCTCGCCCAGCAGAAGCCGCTCTACCCGCAGCTGACCGTGGCCGAGACGCTGCGCTTCGGGGCGAAGACCAACCCCACCTGGGACCAGGCCTACGCCGAGCACCTGGTCGGCCGGGCGAATGTGCCCCTGCAGGCCAAGGTCGGCACCCTCTCCGGCGGCCAGCGCACCCGCGTCGCGCTCGCCCTCGCCCTGGGCAAGCGCCCCCGCCTGCTGCTGCTCGACGAACCCCTGGCCGACCTCGACCCGCTCGCGCGCGAGACCGTCCTGCGGCTGCTGACCACCGAGGCGCGCGCAGGGCATCACCGTGGTGCTCTCCTCGCACGTGCTGGCCGAGATGGAAGGCGTGTGCGACCACCTCATCCTGCTCCACAGAGGACGGATCGTGCTCGCCGGGGACGTCAGCAGGCTCAGCGCGAACGGCACCCCGCTCGGAGAGCTCGCCCTGCGCCACATGCGCGCGGCGGTCGCACAGGAGGAAGCGGCATGATCTGGGCCTCGTTCCGGTTGCAGCGCCTGCAACTGCTCACCCTGCTGGGGCTGCTGGTCGTCGGCGTGGCCGCCATCGCTCTGATGCGGTCGGCCATGCTCGACGAGTTCGTCGCCAAGAACCTCACCGCGTGCGCCGCGCTGGCGCTCGACGCCTGCACGGCCGAACCGGACGTGGTCAAGGACTTAGCGCATTCGACGTCGCGCGGATCGCGATCACCTGTGGGCCCGCCCTGATCGGGGTCTTCATCGGCGCACCGCTGTTCGCGCGCGAGCTGGAGCAGGGCACGCACGTGCTGGCGTTCACCCAGGTCGGTGAGCCGCACCCGGTGGATGCTCAACAAGCTGGTGATCGCGCTCGTCCCCGCGCTGGTCGTGCTGGCCGCGCTGCAGACCGCGGTGTGGTGGTGGCTGGAGGCGGCGGGCACGCTCGGTCCGAAGATGAACGGGCCGTTCCACCCCATGACCTTCGGCATCGAGCACGTCTCCCCCACCGGTTGCGCGCTGTTCGCGTTCGCGCTCGGCACGTTCCTCGGCGTGGTGACCCGGCGGACCCTGATCGCCATGACGGTGGGGCTCGGCGCGTTCGTCGTGTCGGACGGCCTGGTGCCCACCCGGCGGTTGGAGAGCCCCGGCAACGAGCTGCTGAGCCTGGACAGCAACGAGTTCCTGGTGCTCGCGCAGGGCGCGCTGGACGGCGCCGGGCGGGAGATCCCCGTCGAGCGGTCCAGGGAGATCACGCAGGCGTGCAAGTCCGGTGGGGGTCGGCGCTGCGCAGGCAGAGCTGAGCGCGGTGGAGGCCCTGAGCGGCGGGAGCGCCTATGCTGAGCGACGTGATCGAGTTCCGGATCGACCGGCGCTCCGGGGTCTCCACCTACATGCAGATCGTCCACCAGGTCAAGCAGGCCATGCGCCTGGGACTGCTGAGCCCCGGCGACCGGCTGCCCTCCGCCCGCGAGGTGGTCGAGGCGACCACCGTCAACCCCAACACCGTGGTGAAGGCCTACCGCGAGCTGGAGCACGAGGGGTTGGTGCAGGGCCGCCGGGGCCTGGGGACGTTCGTGATCAAGTCCCTGTCGTCCGAGGCCACCACCGGTGACGACGCGCCGCTGCGGCGCGAGCTGACCGCGTGGATGCGCGGCGCCGTGGAGAGCGGTCTGGTGGTCGAGGACGTGGACGCCCTGTACACCGCGGTCCGCGAAGAGCTCTACCCCTCCGAGGAACGATCACGAACCCGTTGACCGGGACCGCCGTCGGCAAGCGCTACCGCGCCCGCTGGGCGGTCCGCGAGTGCGGCTTCACCGTCCCCGAGGGCAGCGTGGTCGCCCTGGTCGGCCCGAACGGGGCGTGTTCGACACGCCCGTGCGCGGGGGAATCCACCCGGACGTGTCATTCCTGGCGCAGAACCGGCCGCTCTACCGGGACCTGACGGTGCGCGAGCTGGTGCGCGTCGCGGCGGGCATGAACGAGCGGTGGTCGAGGGGGCGGGTCCACGAGGTGCTCGGGCTGCTGCCGCGCCTGCTGCTGCCGGACGAGCCGCTGTCCGACCTGGAGTCGCTGGTGATGGGGCGCCTGCGGGCGTCGCGGGAGCGGCGGGCGGCGGGCGGGGACCGGTAGCCGCCCCCAGGGCGAGGAGCCCGGACGGCCACCGCGCGCTCACCGGTAGGCGTCCGCCTGCAGCGCGAACAACCCCGCGTACACCCCGCCCCGCGCCACCAGCTCCGCGTGCCCGCCCACCTCGGCGACCCGCCCCCGCGACAGCACCACGACCAGGTCCGCGTCCCGCGCCGTCGACAGCCGGTGCGTCACCACGACGCACACCGCGCCCGCCTCCCGCGCCACCCGGCGGGCGGCGGTCACCACCGAGGTCAGCACCTCCTGCTCCGCCACCGGGTCCACGGCGGCGGTCGGCTCGTCCAGCAGCACCAGCAGCGGTTCCCGGCGCATCGCCATGCGCGCCAGCGCGACCTTCTGCCACTGCCCGCCCGACAGCCCGACGCCGTCCGGGAACGACCGGCCCAGCGGCGTCGCCAACCCGCGCGGCAGCTCGTCGACCAGGTCGCCGCCCGCCACCGCGCGCAGCGCCGCCACTTGGGTGTCCGGCGCGGACCGCGGCAGCTCGCCCACCCCGACGGACTCGCCCAGCGCGAACTCCAGGCGCGCGAAGTCCTGGAACGCCGCCGAGCACCGCCGCCGCCACGCCTCCAGGTCCAGCTCGCGCAGGTCGACCCCGTCCACCAGCACCGCGCCCCGGTCCGGCCGGTGGAACCCGGCCAGCAGCGACACCAGCGTCGACTTGCCCGACCCGTTCTCCCCCACCAGCGCCACGACCCGCCCGGCGGGCAGCCGCAGCGACACCTCCGCGAGCGCGTCCGCCTCCGCGCCGGGGTAGCGGAACGACACGCCGTCCAGCTCGACCGCGTCGCGCAGCCGAGGCGGCGGCGGCAGGCTCCCCGGCCACGGCAGGGCGTGGGCGCGCTCCTGCAACCACACCAGCAGCGCGCCCGCGCCCGCCGTGCGCAGCAGCGCCCCGCTGTACCGGACCACCAGCGCCACCAGTAGGTTCACCGTCGTCAGCAGCACCAGCGCCAGCACCACCCCGCCCAGCCCGACGCCGCCGGCGCCGTGCTCGGCCACCACCAGCAGCATCCCGGCCAGGTAACCGGCGCCGAACGCGCACCACCCGACCGCCAGCCACCCGAACTCGGCCAGCGCGGCGCGGTCGAGCACCCGCGCCGCCCGCGCCGCCGCCTCCCGGTGCACCCCGAGCAGCCTGCGCGCCAGCCCGTAGACCCGCAGCTCCACGGCCGCGTCCGGGTCGACGGCGGTGGTGAACACGCCCTCGGCGCGCCGCAGGTCCGCCGAGGCCCGCACCAGCGCCCGGCCGCGCACCGCCTCCGCGCGGGCGTTGGCCGCCAGCGTCAGCACGGCCGTCAGGGGCACCAGCAGCAGCCACGGCGTGACGGCGGCCAGCAGCGCCGCCGTGGCCGCCGCGCGCGCCAGCGTGCCGACCGCGAGCCCGACCGCGTCCACGCCCTCCACGAGGTGCTGGCGCTCGACCCGCAGCAGCGCGAGGCGGTCCAGGTAGGCCGGGTCGGAGTAGTGCTCGACGCCCGGCGCGCCGTGCGCCAGCTCCTGGACCCGCCGGTCGGCCAGCAGCGAGGTGCGGTCGATCAGCGTCGCGGACAGGTTCAGCGCCGCACGCGCGGCCAGCGTGCTCAGCACCGACGACACCCCGGCCAGCGCCGCCGCGAACCGCACGCCCGGCAGGTCGCCGTCCACGGCGGACTGGACGAACCAGCCCAGCGCGGCGATGCTCGCCGTGCGCACCAGCGGCTGGGCGGCGAACAGCGCCAGCACCGCGGCCGAGCGCCTGGCGTCCGCCTCCCACGACAGGCGCAGCGCCGCCGCCAGCCCTCGCAGCCACCGCCGCCCCGCCCGGTCAGCGGACACCGAAGCGCTCCGCCTGCGCGGTGAACATGGCCGCGTACGCGCCGCCGAGCGCCATCAGGGCGTCGTGGCCGCCCTCCTCGACGACCCGGCCGCCGTCGAGCACCACGATCCGGTCGAGCCTGCGCACCGCGGCGAACCGGTGCGACACCAGCAGCGTCGCCACCCCTCCCGCCAGCTCCGCGACCCTGCCGGTGAACGCGGCCTCGGCGCGCACGTCCAGCGCCGAGGTCGGCTCGTCGAGCACCAGCAGCCGAGCGCCCGCGTCGACCGCGCGCAGCGCGCGGGCCAGCGCGACCCGCTGCCACTGCCCGCCGGACAGGTCGACGCCGCCGAACCCGGTGGACAGCGC
This sequence comes from Actinosynnema pretiosum, assembly GCF_002354875.1. Taxonomy (GTDB): domain Bacteria; phylum Actinomycetota; class Actinomycetes; order Mycobacteriales; family Pseudonocardiaceae; genus Actinosynnema; species Actinosynnema auranticum. The sequence goes on along the minus strand of NZ_CP023445.1, from coordinate 3,996,277 downwards.
GGTCCGGTAGCCGTCGGGCAGCGCCCGCGCCAGCCCGTCCAGCCCGGCGAGCCGGGCCGCCCGCGCCAGCTCCGCGTCACCGGGGGCGTGGGCGGGCGCGCCGTAGGCGATGTTGTCGGCCAGGCTCGCGGGGTAGCGGTTCGGGTTCTGGAGCACGGCGGCCAGCCCGCGGCGCCACCGCGCCGCGTCCAGCTCGCGCAGGTCGACCCCGTCGGCGGTGATCCGGCCCTCCCGCGGGTCGTGCGCCCGCAGCAGCAGCTTCACCAGGGAGCTCTTGCCCGCGCCGTTGACCCCGACCACGGCCAGCGACTCCCCCGCGCGCACCACCAGGTCCAGCCCGCGCAGCACCCAGCGGTCCGATCCGGGGTAGTGGAACCCGACGCCCTCGAACCGGATCTCCCGCCACGCCTGGACGTCCGCGCCACCGGCGGGGACCGGCTCGGGCAGCGGGGCGGTGGCACGGGCAGTGGCACGGGCGGTGGCACGGGCGGTGGCACGGGCAGTGGCACGGGCAGTGGCACGGGCAGTGGCACGGGCAGTGGCACGGGCGGTGGCACGGGCGGCGGCACGGGCGGCAGTCGACGCGGCGGGGACCGGGGCGGCGGACAGCGCCCGCGCCTCGGCCGACAGGGCGGCCCGCACCACCTCCCGCCCCCGGTGCAGGTGCACCACCTCCATGGTGAGCACCACCGCGCCGCTCACCCCGGCGACGGCGGAGGCGAACACGGTCAGCGCGCCCGGCGACAGCCCGCCGGAGACCACCTCGCCGCCCAGCTGGGCCAGCACCAGCGCGTGCGCGCCGGCGACCGCGGCGCCCACGACGACCAGCGCGGCCACCGGCGCGCCCCGCCCGCGCTCCCCGGCGGGCGGCCACGCCCGCGCGTGCCGGTCGAGGAGCCAGTCCGCCAACCCGAACAGCCGGACGTCCTTGGCCGCCTCCCCGGTGAGCGCGAGGTCCCGCAGGTAGTCGGCCCTGCCCCTGGAGGCGTCCGCGCCGTAGGCGGCGAGCTGCCTGCGCCGGTACTCGCCGGTCAGCAGCGCGGCGAACGCGAAGTACGCGGCGGCCAGCAGCAGCGCCGACAGCGGCCGGAACCACAGCAGCACCACCGCGCACGCCCCGGCCTGGGCGCGCGCCACCGCGATGCCCGTCCAGGCGAGCAGCGCGTCCCTCGTGGTGGCGGGGCCCGCGACCACGGCGCGCGCCCGCGCCAGGTCCGCCCGCACCCCCTGCTCCAGCAGCGGCCCCACCCCGACCGGGGCGGCCACCGCCGTGACCAGGCGCCGCTGCAGGCCGGTTCCGAGCCTGCGCCCCAGCAGGTCGGCCACCAGCCGCGCCAGCGGTGCGCCGAGCTGGGACAGCAGGAACACCGCGGCCAGCACCACCGCGACCCGCGCCACGCCCGCGTCACCGGACTCCAGCCGACCCACCAGCCAGCCGCTCACCAGCGTGACCGCGACGGGCAGGGCGCCCGCCAGCGCCACGACCGCGACCAGCGCGAGGGCGTGGCCGGTGGGCAGCGCGCTCCTGGGCGGCGTCCGCGCGTCCACCCCGCTCACCGCTCCCCGGCGAATGGGCGCAGGGCGTCCGGCGCGATCGCCGCAGTTGTCTGCACCGATGGCGCGCAGCTATTGGCAGAACTGATCGGGCGGCCAGCCCGCAGGAATGCCCTCCTTTTCCCGGCGGCCTTTTCGGATAACATGCCGGGCGGTGTCAGGAAGTCCACGAGCGGTTCGCTCAAGAGGGGAACCCGATGACCGGCCATTCGCGTCCCGAGCCTGTTCTGCACTTCCCGCTCCTGGGGTTGTCGTGGGCGGACTTCCTGGCCGACCCCGCGCTGCGCGGGGCCGACGACGGCCAGCCGGGGAGGGGAGGCTGGCGCTTCCCGAGGGGCGGCGGGCACCTGCACCGGGGGATCGACCTGCGCGCCCCGATCGGCCTGCCCGTCGTGGCCGTGGAGGACGGGGTCGCCGAGTACGCCGCGGCGGCCTCGGACCAGGGCTGGCACCCGGCGGGCAACCGGGTGCGGCTGCGCGGGCGCGGTGGTGACGCCTACCTCTACCTGCACCTGGGCACCTCGCACAGCTCGCCCGCCGACGCGTTCCCGCCGGGGGTGCTGGACGGCGACGTGCGCGAGGTCGCGGCGGGCGAGGTCCTCGGCTACTGCGGGCACACCGGCGGCTCGGTGGCCACCGGCCGCCCCATCCCGGCCGGGGCGGCGCACCTGCACTTCCAGTTCCACCCCGGCGGCCTGGACCGCGCCGACGCCAACCCGGCCCGCTTGTTCGAGCGCGTCGCCTCGGGGGCGACCGCGCGCTGAGCGGGACCTCACCGCGCCGGACACCACCGCGCCGGGCCTCACCGCGCGGGGACGGCGCCGCGCGGCGGGGTCCCCGCCAGGTCGGCCACCTCCGCCAGCGGCACGTCCCGCTCGGCGGCGGCCACCAGCAGCGCCTCCAGGCCCAGCAGGAACCGCTCGATCGCCTCGGACGGCAGGTGGGCCGTGTCGCCCATCAGCCGCACCACGACCCGGTCCGCCGGGCTGCTGTCCACCCACAGGTGGAACCGCCCGCCCCGGTTCCGGTGCTGCTCGGGCAGCCACTCCACGGTGGTCGCGCCCGCCGCGGGCTCGGCGGGGCCGCGCGCGGTGGGGCTGATCCGCTCGTCGTTGAACACGCTGGTCCGGTCCAGCGCCACGCCGCGCTCGGCGTTGATCCGCTCCACCAGCGCGTAGAGCGCGGGCGGGTCGTAGCGGCCGTGCGCGTAGCCCGCCCGCGACGCCTCCCACGCGCGCCGCACCACCTCGGAGAAGGCGCGCGCCCCGGCGAAGTCGACCGACACCAGCACCTCCTGGTACAGGCAGCCGACCGCGTCGAACGACTCCGGGGTGTCGCGGTTGGCCACGGCCACCTGGAGCCCGCACCTGCGGTTCCCCGTCGTGACCGCGAGCAGCGCCAGCACGCCGGCGAGCAGCGCCGTCGACCCGGTCGTCCGGTAGCGGCGGCACAGCGCGGGCAGCGCGGTCGCGAGCGCGGGCGAGGTCAGCCTGGCGACCTTGAAGCGGGGGTGCTCGCCGGGGCCGGGTGGTCCGGGGAACGGGGTGGGCGGGAGCGCGCGGAGCTGCTCGGCCCAGTACGCCAGCGAGTCGCGCAGCAGCCGCTGCCCCTCGGGGCCCGCCTCGAAGGCGGCCTGGTCGGCGGGTTGCAGCACGGGCCCGTCCTCGGGGGCGCCGTCCGGCCCTTCGGCCAGCCGCAGCCCGAGCCGCACGGCGCTCCAGCCGTCCAGCGCCACGTGGTGCCCGACGAGCACGACGTGCGTGACGCGCTCGCCGTCGACCACCAGCGCCACCCGCACCGGGTACGTCGTGACCAGGTCGAACGGTTCGGCGGACAGCTCGGCGCGCACCCGCGCGGCCACCTGCCCGCCCGCGCCGGAGGCGTCCGCCAGCAGCACCCGCGCCCGCCCGGACGCGGCGGCCACCTGGGTCACCGCGCCGTGCTCGTCGACCTTGAGCGTGCTGCGCAGGACGGCGTGCCGCGCCACCAGCGCCGCGACGTCCGCGAGCACGTCCGCGACGCGGCGGCCGGGGGAAGGGGTGGTGTGCGAGACGTTGAGCAGGGCGCAGTCGTGCGGGGCCAGCCGGTGGTGCGCGATCCACATCGTGCGCTGCGCCCAGGTGAGCGGCGCGGTGGTGGCGAGGGCCCCGGAGAAGGGCGCGTCGGCCCAGCGATCGGACATGGGTCCTCCCCGGTGCGGCGGGTCGCCCGGAAATGTCCCATTCCGGTCGAGGCGGGACTGTAAAGATCATCAGCGGCGGGTGTCAAGAACTTCGCTCAGGGTGACGCGAGGCCCCTCCGAACGCTTTTCGATCACTCCAACGTCGTATTGCTGGCCGATACCGCTTGCCCTAGCGTCGTCCGGCGGAACGAGGGGTTACCGCCGCACTTCGACGCTCCGGGAGAAAACCGTGCGAATTCCACTACGGCCTCAGCGCGCGCTTTTCCGGAAATTATTCGGCGGCGGCCGGTGACGCGCTCCGCCGACCCCCGCGTCGCGGTCGTCGGGGCGGGGTGCGCCCTGCCGGGAGGCATCAGCGATCCCGATGGGCTGTGGCGGGCGCTGCGCGAGGGCGTCGACGCCACCGGCCCGATGCCGCCGACCCGCTGGGACCTCGACGCGCTGCACGACCCCGACCCCTCCCGGCCCGACCGGTCCCCCGTGCGCACCGGGGCCTTCCTGGACGACGTGTCCGGGTTCGACGCCGGGCTGTTCCGCACCGCGCCGCCCGCCGCCGCCGCGACCGACCCGCAGCAGCGCCTGCTGCTGGAGGTGTTCTGGTCCGCGCTGGAGCACGCCAACATCGCCCCGGACTCGCTGCGGAACACCGACACCGGCGTCTACGTCGGCCTGGGCACCGAGGACTACTCGGTGCTCGCCACCGCCCGCCCGCCCGACGCGCACGCGCTGCTCGGCCTCAACCGCGCCATGGCGGCGGGCCGGGTCGCCCACCTGCTCGGCACGCGCGGCCCCGCGCTCCAGGTCGACACCACCTGCTCCTCCGGGCTGGTGGCCACCCACCTGGCCGTGCGCGACCTGCGCTCCGGCGACTGCGACGTGGCGCTCGTGGGTGGCGCGCACCTGCTGCTGACCCCGTGGTCCGTGCTGGCCCGCTGCCGCACCAACGCCCTGTCGCCCACCGGGGCCTGCCGGGCGTTCGACGCGGGCGCCGACGGGTTCGCGCTCGGCGAGGGCGCGGTGGCGCTGGTGCTCAAGCGCCTGGCCGACGCCGAGCGCGACGGCGACCCCGTGCTCGGGGTGCTGCGCGGCTCGGCGGTCAACCACGACGGCCCCAGCGCGGGGCTGACCGCGCCCAGCCAGGACGCGCAGGAGGCCGTGCTGGCCAAGGCGCTGGCCGACGCGGGCCTCGCGCCCGGCGACGTGGCCTACGTCGAGGCGCACGGCACCGGCACGCCGCTGGGCGACCCGGTCGAGGTGGCCGCGCTGGCCGCCGTCCTGGGGCGGGACCGCCGGGAGCCGCTGCGCGTGGGCTCGGTGAAGACCAACTTCGGCCACCTGGAGGCGGCGGCGGGGCTGCTGTCGCTGCTGAAGGCGCTGCTCGTCCTGGACCGGGGGCAGGTCCCGCCGACCCTGCACCAGCGCGCGCCGAACCCGCACATCCCGTGGGACGCGGTGCCGGTGGTGGTCGACGCGCGGCTGCGCGACTGGCCGCGCGGGGGGACGCCGAGGGTGGCGGGGGTGTCGGCGTTCGGGATGAGCGGGACGAATTGCCACGTCCTGGTGGAGGAGGCGCCCGCGCCCCCGGTCGTGGCCGGGCCCGCCGCGCGCCCGCTGGAGCTCTACCCGCTGTCGGCCCGCTCCGAGGCGGTCCTGCGCGAGCTGGCCGCCCGGCACGCCGGGGCGGTCGGCGAGGCGGCGCCGCTCGCGGACCTGGCCGCCTGCGCGGCCCTGGGCAGGGCGCAGGCCAGGTTCCGGGCCGCCGTCGTCGCCGCCGACCACGCCGGGCTGCGGGAGGCGCTCGACGCGCTGGCGCGCGGCGACGCGCCCGTCCGGCAGGTCCGCCCCGGCGATCCGCCGCCGGAGGTGGTCCTGCGCCTGGGCGACGCGCCGGGCGCGTCGGTCCCGAGGTCGCTGCTGGCCGAGCCCGCGTTCCGGGACGCGGTGGCCGAGGTCGCCGGGGCCTGCGGCCACGACCCGCTGGCCGGGGACGCCGATCCCGCCCTGGTGGGCTTCACCGCCCGCTACGCCACCTGCCGCCTGCTGCTGTCGTGGGGCGTCCGCCCCGGCGGGACCGCCGCCACCGGTGAGAGGGCGCGCGCCGTCGCCCGAGCTCTCGCGGGCGAGGGTCTGGCCGCGATCACCAGGGCGCTGCCGCGCGAACCGCGCCCCGCGCAGGAGGTGGGGCGGGAGCCGGTGGTCGCGCTGGTGCTCGGCGCGGCGGACGAGGTGCTGCCCGTGCTCTCCACCGGCCCCGACACCGCCCTGCGCGACGGCCTGACCGCCGTCGCCCGGCTGTGGGGCGCGGGCGTCCCGGTGGCCTGGCGCGCGGTGTGCCGGGGCAGGCGCACCGCCCGCCTGCCGCACTACCCGTTCCAGCGCCGAGCCCTGTGGCTCCCCGACGCGCCACCCCCACCCGCAGCAGAACGCCGAGAGGCCACGATGAGCGAAGTCCTCGATTCCGTCCGCGCGGCGCTCGCCGACCTGCTCGCCCTCCCGCCGGAGGAGGTCGACCCGGACCTGCCGCTGCTGGAGCTGGGCGCGGACTCACCGACGTTCATCGACCTGGTGCGGCGGATCACCGCGACCCACGGCGTGCGGCTGTCGGTGCGCGAGCTGTTCGAGGACCTCACCACGGCCAGGCGCATCGCCGGGCACGTGGCCGCCGCGAAGTCCGGAGCGGACCCGGCCGTCGTGAGCGCCACCCCGACGCGGGCCCCGGCAGCAGGCGCGTCGGCAGGCGCGTCGGCGGAGCCCCCGGCAGCGGAGCCCCCGGCAGCGGAGGCCCGCGCGGTGGTCGCCCCGGCGGTGAACGGCCGGACGGCCTCGCCCGAGCCCGCCGGGGAACGGGAGGAGCCGGTGGCCCCGGCAGGAGCCCCGGCGCGTGAGCCGGTGGCCGAGCCCGTCGCGGCGACGCCCCCGCGAGCGCCCGCCGCGGACCTGCCTCCCCCGCTGCCCGCCCCGGAACCGCTGCGGGCCGCCCCCGCCGCCGACCCGCGCGCCTCCCGCGAGGGCTACCTGCGCGACCTCGTCGCGCGCCACCACCGCCGCACCGCCGCGTCGCTGGCCAGGGCGCTGGAGACCCAGGAGAGCCTGACCAACAACCGCCGCAGCGCCGTCGGCCTCAACGAGGGCACCGCGCAGCTGCGCTACCCGATCGTCGGCGCCCGCTCGGCGGGGGCGAGGCTGTGGGACCTGGACGGCAACGAGTACGTCGACCTGGCCATGGGCTTCGGCGCGCACCTGTTCGGCCACAACCCGGACTTCGTCGTCGACGCGCTGCGCGCCCAGCTCGACCGGGGCATCCACCTGGGCCCCGAGGCGGAGCTGAGCGGAGCCGTGGCGGCCAAGATCCGGGCGCTGACCGGCGTGGAGCGGGTCAACTTCTGCACCTCCGGCACCGAGGCGGTGATGACCGCGCTGCGCGTCGCCCGCGCCGCCACCGGCCGCTCCACCGTCGTGCTGTTCTCCAACGCCTACCACGGCCACTTCGACGGGACCCTGGTCAACCGCACGCCCGGCGACCCCGACCACGCCGCCGCGCCCATGTCGCCGGGCGTGGTCGCCTCGATGGTGTCCGACGTGGTGGTGCTCCCGTTCAACCGCCAGGAGTCGCTCGACCACCTGACCGAGCACGGCGGCCGGATCGCGGCGGTGGTCACCGAGCCGGTGCAGAACCGCAACCCCGGCGAGCACGCCGGGCCGTTCCTGCGGGAGCTGCGCCGGATCACCGCCGAGCACGGAGCGCTGCTGGTCATGGACGAGGTGCTGACCGGTTTCCGGGTGCACCCGGCGGGCGGGCAGGGCTGGTTCGGCGTCCGGGCCGACCTGGTCACCTACGGCAAGACGCTCGCGGCGGGCCTGCCGATGGCCGCCGTGGGCGGGCGGCGCGACCTGCTCGACCTGGTGGACGGCGGCACGTGGGTCGGCCCGTCCCGGCTGCCCGACGGCGTCGACCCCACCTACACGGCGGGCACCTACGTCAAGCACCCGCTCGCGCTGGCCGCCGCGAACGCCGTGCTGGGCAGGCTCCTGGACGAGGGCCCCGCGCTGCAGGAGCGGCTGAACGAGCGCGCCGCCGACCTCGTGGACGACGTCAACGACGCGCTGGCGGCGCTGTCCGCGCCCGTGTCGATCGCCCGCTACGGCTCGTTCTTCCGCCTGGTGGGCACGAACAACTACAGCTTCGTGCACCAGCCGGTCGAGGTGGAGGCGCTGCGCACCGCGCTCGGCCACCACGGCGCGTTCCTGGTCGAGACCGGCACGTGCTTCCTGTCCACCGCGCACACCGACTCCGATGTCCAGCAGGTCCGCGACGCGTTCGTCGGCGCGGTCACCGAGATGCGCGACGCGGGCGTGTGGGACCGGCGGCCCGCCGCCACGACCGCGCCGAGGAGCGCGCGGGCCCCGCTGCCCGCCGCGCCCCCTCGCCTGCCCGAGCTGAGCCTGTCCTACTTCGGGGACGGCCGGGGCGTGGACACCGCCCAGCACTACGACCTGCTGTTCGACGGGGCGGCGTTCGCCGACGAGGCCGGGCTGTCCGCGATCTGGCTGCCGGAGCGGCACTTCCACGACCTGGGCGGCTTCTCCCCCAACCCGGCCGTGCTCGCCGCCGCGCTGGCCAGGCAGACCTCCCGCCTGTCGCTGCGCGCGGGCAGCGTCGTGCTGCCGCTGCACCACCCGGCGCGCGTGGCCGAGGAGTGGGCCGTGGTCGACGCGCTGTCCGGCGGTCGGGTCGGGCTGGCGTTCGCCTCCGGCTGGAACGACCGCGACTTCGTGCTGGCCCCCGGCGGCTTCGCCACCCGCAAGCAGGACACCCTGCGCGCGATGGGGCAGGTCCGCGCCCTGTGGCGCGGGGACGCGGTCGCGTTCCCCGGCGAGGGCGGGGGCACGACCGAGGTCCGCGTCTTCCCCAGGCCGGTGCGCCCGGAGCTGCCGGTGTGGTTGACCGCGCTGAGCAGCGAGGAGACGTTCGCGGCGGCGGGCGCGCACGGCGCGGGCGTGCTCACCAACCTGCTCAACCAGGACGTGGCGGCGCTGCGCGCCAGGATCGCCGTCTACCGGGAGGCGCTGCGCGGGGCTGGCCACGACCCGGCGTCCGGGCACGTGGCCGTGCTGCTGCACACCCTGCTCGGCGCGGACCGGGACGCGGTGCGCGACGCCGCCCGCGAACCGCTGCGCGGCTACCTGCGCGCCGCGGCGGACCTGTCCGCGCGGCTGGCCGACCAGACCCGCCGCGTCGACCTGGACGAGCTGAGCGCGCAGGACCGCGACTACCTGATCGACGCCGCGTTCCGCCGCTACGCGGACGGCCGCTCGCTGATCGGGACCCCCGAGGACGCCCGTCCGCTGCTGGTCGAGCTCGCGGCGGCGGGCGTGGACGAGGTGGCGTGCTTCGTGGACTTCGGCGCGCCGCCGAACCTGGTGCGCGAGGGCTTCGCGGGCATCGCCGCGCTCGCGGCCGGGCCCGCGGCGGCGGGACCGGGGCAAGCTGGAACGGGACAGGCCGGAACGGGGCAGGCGGGACCGGGGCAGGCCGGGCACGGGCTGCCGGAACCGGGGCGCGACCGGGTGGTCGTCGCGTCCGGCGTCCGGACGCCGGGTCCGCTCTCCCCCGCGCCTCACGGGGGCGTGGACGTCCCGCCACCCGCTCCCGCCGGGCGCACCATCCCCGAGCGGGTGGCCGCCGCGCTCACCGACGTGCTCACCCGCGAGGACGACGCGGTCTCCGGCCTGTCGGCGCGGATGCTCGCGCACCGGGTGCGCGCGCTCGCGGGCACGATCACCGCGCGGGGCGTGGGACCGGGGACGCCGGTGGCGGTGCTGGCGGCCAACGACACCGACCGCCTCGTGGCGGTGCTGGCCGTGCTGCTCGCGGGCGGGGCGGTGCTGGAGCAGCCGGGCGGTCCGCTGCCGCGCCGGGTCGGGCACGTCGTCGTCTCCGGCGGTCTGCGACCGGACGACCCCGACCGGGTCGTGGTCGACCAGGACGCCTGGGACGTGGACTGCGAGCCGCGCGCCGACGCCGCGGCCGTCGCCGGGCACGACCCGGCCGTGCTCGTGGCCGACACCGGGGGCGGGATCACCGCCGTGGTCGGGCACGGCGAGCTGGAGGGCTCCGGCCTGCCGACGGCCGCGCTCGTCACGGCGTTCCTCAGCGGCGATCCCGAGCTCGCGACCGCCTCGGGCGGCCACCGGTGAGCGATCGGCTGGAGGACGCCGTCGCGGCGGTGTGGGCGGAGGTCCTGGGCCGCCCCGACGTCCCCGACCACGACCGCACCTTCTTCGAGCTGGGCGGCAGGTCCGTCATGCTCGGCCCGGTGCGCGAGGGCCTGCGCGCCGCGCTGGGCGTCGAGGTGCCGGTGAGCGCCCTGCTGCGCCACCCCACGGTCGCCGCGCTGGCCGGGCACCTGCGCTCCGGCGGGGCGGGCGCGCCGGGCCGCGCCCCGGCGTCCGGAGGGACGGGCGACGGGGCCGCCGCGCCGAACCGCGCCCCGGCCACCGGCGCCCACCCCGGCGACGCGCTCGCCATCACCGGCATGGCCTGCCGGTTCCCCGGAGCCGACACCCCCGAGCGGTTCTGGGAGCTGCTGCGCTCGGGCGGCACGGCCGTGCGCTCCTTCGACCGCGCCGAGCTGCTGGGCGCGGGCGTGCCCGCCGCCGTGGTCGACGACCCCCGCCACGTGCCGTCCGGCGGGCACCTGGAGGGCGCCGACCTGTTCGACGCCGAGGCGTTCGGCCTGTCCCCGCTGGAGGCCAGGGCCACCGACCCGCAGCACCGGCTGTTCTGGGAGTGCGCCTGGGAGGCGCTGGAGTCCGCGGGGATGGACCCGCGGCGCCTGCGCGGCGCGGACGTGGGCTGCTTCGGCGGCGTCGGCATGGCGCTGAACGCGGGCCCGCTGCGCGACACCTACCTGAGCACGAACCTGGCCACCGACCCGGAGCTGCTGGCGGCCCTGCCCCCGCTGCGCGTCTCCTTCGCCAACGACCCCGACCACACCGGCGCCAGGCTCGCCTACGCGCTGGGCCTGCGCGGCCCAGCCGTCGCGGTGCAGACCGCCTGCTCCACCAGCCTCGTCGCGCTGCACCTGGCCTGCCGCGCCCTGCGCGCGGGCGACTGCGGCACCGCCGTGGTCGCCGCCGCGGCCGTGCACACCCCGTTCCTGTCCGGGCACCTGCACCACGAGGGCGGCATCCTGTCGCCGGACGGCGTCTGCCGGGTGTTCGACGCCGACTCGCGCGGCACCGTCGGCGGCAACGGGGCGGGCGCGGTCGTGCTGCGCAGGCTCGCCGACGCGCTCGCCGACGGCGACCCGGTGCTCGCGGTCGTGCGGGGCACCGCGATCAACAACGACGGCGCGGACCGCATGGGCTACGCGGCCCCCAGCTCCTCGGGGCAGGCGGCGGTGATCCGCGCGGCGCTGGCCGACGCGGGCCTGTCGGCCGCCGACGTCGGCTACGTCGAGGCGCACGGCACCGGCACCGAGCTGGGCGACCTGGTCGAGCTGACCGGCCTGGCCGAGGCGTTCGACGGCGTGGGGCGCGGCCGGTGCGGGCTGGGCTCCGCCAAGCCGGTGACCGGGCACCTGGACACCGCGGCGGGCATGGCCGGGCTGATCAAGGCCGTGCTGGCGCTGCGCCACGGCGAGCTGCCGCCGCTCGCCCACCACCGCACCCCGGCCGGGGGCTTGGCGCAGTCGCCGTTCTTCGTGCCGACCACCCCCACCGCGTGGCCGGGCGGACCGGGGAGGCCGCGCGTGGCCGGGGTCAGCTCCTTCGGCGCGGGCGGCACGAACGCGCACGCCGTGCTCCAGGAGCCGCCGCCGCGCGGGCCCGCCGCGGCCCCCGGCCCCGGCGTGGTGCTGGTGTCCGGCCGCGACGGGGCGTCGCTGCGCGCCACCGCCGCCTCCTGCGCCCGCCACCTGCGCGACAACCCCGAGGAGGAGCTGTCCGGGGTGTCGGCGACGACGCTGCTCGGCCGCCCCCTCGGCCCGCACCGGGTCGCGGTCGTCGCGGAGGACGTCGCGTCCGCCGCCGCAGGCCTGGAGCGCTTCCTGGAGGGCCGCGCGCACCGCGACGTGGTCACCGGGGTCGCGGGCGCCGAGGGCGGGGTCGCGTTCGCGTTCAGCGGCCAAGGCGGGGACGTCGTCGGCGCGACCGCCGAGCTGCTGCGCCACGACCCGGTGTTCGCCGCCGCGTTCGCGGACTGCGACCGGTTGCTGCCGGGGGCGCGGCTGCGCGCCGCGGTCGAGGCCGACGCCGCCGAGCTGCGCACCAGCGCCCGCCTCGCGCAACCGCTGCTGCTGTCGTTCCAGCACGCGCTCACCGCCCTGTGGCGGGCCTGCGGCGTCGAGCCGACCGCCGTGCTCGGCCACAGCCTCGGCGAGTACGGCGCCGCCGTCACCGCGGGCGTGCTGGACCTGGGCGACGCGCTGGAGCTGGTCGCCGAGCGCGGCGCGCTGATGGACGAGCGCGGGCTGCCCGGCGTGATGAGCGCGGTGCGCGCCGAGGCCGACCGGGTCGCCGAGGCCGTGGCCCGCGCGCGGGGGCAGGTGGAGATCGCCGCCGTCAACGGCCCGCGGGACGTGGTCGTCGCCGGTGACGCCGACGCCGTCGCCGAGGTCGTGCGGCTGCTGGGCGAGGACGCGGGCGCGGTGCCCGTGCCCACCACGAACCCGTTCCACTGCGCGGCCGTGGAACCGGTGCTGGCCCCGTTCGGCGCGGCGCTGGCGAGGCGGTCGTTCCGGGCGGCCACCCTGCCGATCCTGTCCGCGGTGGACGCCCGGCACGACGGCCTGCTGGACGGTCCGGGGTACTGGCGCGACCAGGTCCGCCTGCCGGTGCGCTTCCACGACGCGGTGACCCGCCTGCTGCGCACCCCGCCGGGCGCGGTGCTGGAGATCGGTCCGGGCGCGGCGCTGACCTCGGCGAGCACCAGGGCGGGTCACGACGCGCCGACCAGGTTCCTGGCCTCGGTCACCAGGGGCCGGGTGCGGCCCCGGTTGCTGACCGCCTACGCGACCCTGCTCGTCCTGGGCGCCGCGGACCCCGAGCGCCACCCCTGCCCGCCTGCGGGGCCGGTCCGGCGCGCGACGCTCCCGCCGTCCACCCGGCCCCGCCGCTCGCACTGGGTCGGCCCACCACCCGGTCCGCGCGCCCAGGTCGCCGACAGCGCGACCACGAGCGCCGCAAGCCAGGGCACTGCCACCTACGAGAACGCCACCCCTGACAGCGCCACCCCCGAGAACACCACCCCCGACAGCGCCACCCCCGACAGCGCCGTTCCCGACAGCCCCGCCTCGGGCGCCCCGCTCCCCCGCGCCCAGCCCACCCGCACCCGGCCCACGCTCCCGACGCCGCAAACCCGCGACACCCCCGACGAGGGCCCCGCCGTCCTGGACGTCCACTGGCAGCAGGCCCCCGCCCCCGCCGCACCCGCGCGGGGCGCGCTCCGCTGGCTGGTCGTGGGCGCGGGCCCCACCGCCGCGGACCTCGCCCGCCGCGCCCGCGCCAGGGGCGACCGGGTCCGCGCCACCCCCGCCCACGACCCCGAGCACCTGAACGCCCTCCTGGCAGGCGGCCCCGGCCCGTGGCGGCTGCTGGTGGTCGCCGACGCCGAACCGGCCACGCGCGGCGCGCTGGCCGCGCTCGCCCACCTCGCCGAGCACCCGCCCACCGCCGCGCACCGGGTCGCGCTGGTGACCGGACCGGACGCGCCGGGCCCCGAGGCGCTGGCCGCGCTCGCCCGCACCGCGCTCGCCGAACTGCCCGACCTGTCCTGCTCGCACCTGGCCCTGGACGACCGCGAGGACGCCGCCGCGGCGTTCGCCGAGCTCCTGGCCGAGGACGGCCCGCCCGTGCTGCGCCTGCGCGGCGGCGGGCGCGAGATCCCCGCGCTGCGCCCCCGCGCGGGCACCGGGCGCACCGCACTGGACCCGTCCGCCACCTACCTGGTCACCGGCGCGGGCGGCGCGCTCGGCGGCCACGTGCTGACCTGGCTCGCCGAGGCGGGAGCGCGGCACGTGCTGGCCATCGGCGGCCGGACCGGCGACGCCAGGGGCCTCGCCGCGCTGCGCGGGCTGGACGTGCTGCACGCCCGCCTCGACCTCGCCGACCGGCGCCGCCTGACCGCGCTGCTCGCCCACGCCCGGCGCGTGCTGCCCCCGCTGGGCGGGGTCGTGCACGCGGCGGGCGCGCTGGCCGACACCACGCTCACCGGCGTCACCGACGCCGACCTCGCCCGCGCCGCCGCCCCCAAGCTCCCGGCGGCGCGGCTGGTGCACGAGCTGACCGGGGACCAGCCGCTGGCGTTCGCGGTCGCGTTCTCCTCCACCGCCAGCCTGCTGGGCGCGGCCGGGCAAGCCGCCTACGCCGTCGCCAACGCCGACCTGGACGAGCTGATGCGCCGCCGCCGGGCCGCCGGGCTGCCCGGCACCACCGTCCACTGGGGACCGTGGTCCGGGGCAGGCATGGCCGCGAACTCCGGGCAGGGCGGCGGGATCGAGCCGCGCGCGGGCATCGCCGCGCTCGACGCCCTGGTCGCGAGCGGCGCGGAGCACGTGTGCGTGCTACCCGCCCACGACCCCCGCGCGGGCGGCGGCCCGCTGGACCGGCCCCCGGCTCCGGCGCGTCGCGGGCGGGCCCTGCCCGCGCCGCCGCGCACCGCCGTCGAGCTGGCGGGCTACCTGCGCGGGGTCGTCGCCACCGTCACCGGCGTGGAACCCGGTGAGATCGCCGACGAGGCGGGGTTCGCCGAGCTCGGCGTGGACTCGCTCACCGGGCTGCGGATGCGCGAGCTGCTCGTGGCGGGCCTGGGCGTGCCGCTGCCCGCCACCTACCTCTACCGGCACTCCACGATCGCCGACCTGGCCGGTCACC